>CAZPWJ010000083.1:0-22126 GCA_964590195.1 uncultured Rhodospirillaceae bacterium
GGTTTCTTTTTCGGGCTTGGCGATGCTTTTCACCAGGCCGGAAACGGCGGAGCGGATAGAAGGATTGTCGATCGCACCGAAGTTGCGCACCAGTTCGATGGTGGAGCGATTCTTACCACCATGTCCCAATGGCTCGGTCTCGGCCGTTTCATCCAGTCCTTCGAAGAAGAAACTGACGTCGGATTGCAGAATTTTCGATACTTCATAGAGCCGGCCGGCACTTACCCGATTGGCTCCAGTCTCGTATTTCTGCACCTGCTGATAGGAAATATTCAAGGCATTCGCCAAATGTTCCTGGGTCAGACCCAAGCCGGTACGCCGATCACGGATGCGGCCACCAACATGGGCATCGACACGTTTTGCTAGTATACCCATAATCACCTCAATGTTTGGCGGTGAGGTTCATGGCAGTCCCCAGCCGCGAGAAATATGTTTCGCCAATCCCGTAATTGTTACGTTTTTGCCATTGTAACAAATTGGTAACATTACATTCATGCCTTATGCGTTGTTGACTTATCTGTCCCCTGCTACGAAATACACCAGTGATTCAGTAGCACAACGTGTGGCTGTTTTCAAGTTTGGCAGCTGCATAGTAATGATGCCTTATGGCGTATGAAAAAGATAGTGCCTTTCGTCATGATTGACACCTTCCAGTAGATTTTTTTTTTGATTTTTGCGGAAATTGGCAGTCTGCCCTGGTTTTGGAACGTGGTATAAGGAATCGAGATTGAGAGAATGGTAAATTCGGAAACTGGTTCGCATATGCCAAATGTAGTGATGCACACCGCCCTGCCTGGTAATTCACCAAGTCAGCCACGGCATTTTCGCGTCGCTACCTTGGCTTGTCTGGCCCTGGTGTTTTTGCTGACCGCCTGTAGTAGCGATGAAGTTGCCTATAAAGAGCGGCCGGTGGAGGAAATTTACAACCAGGCCATGGACAAATTGCTTTCTGGCAACGCGGAACTGGCCGCGATCGACTTTGACGAGGTTGAACGCCAGCATCCCTATTCGGTCTGGGCCCGGAAATCGCAGTTGATGGCGGCCTATTCGCAGTACGAAATCAACAATTATGACGAGGCGATTTTTACCGCACAGCGCTTCCTGCAGCTGCATCCGGGCAACCGCGATGCGCCTTATGCCTATTATCTGATTGCCATCTCGTATTACGAACAAATCGCCGATATCGGCCGGGAACAGAAAATTACCGGGCTGGCGCTGGATGCTCTGCGCGAGGTCATTGACCGCTATCCCGACAGCGAATATGCCCGCGATGCCCGCCTGAAGATGGATTTGGCCCGTGACCATTTGGCGGGCAAGGAAATGGAAATTGGCCGCTATTACCTGACACGGGGTCACAAAGGTGCGGCGATCAACCGATTTCGCTATGTCGTCGAGAAATACCAAACCACGTCGCATGTCCCCGAGGCCCTGCATCGCCTGACGGAGGCCTATTTGTCACTGGGCATCGTGGACGAAGCCAAGAATGCCGCCGCCATCCTGGGCTATAACTATCCGGGCAGTGAGTGGTATCTGGACAGCTATGCCCTGCTGACCGGCGAGGATCAGCGGGCCGGCGAGGTCGAGGAGCCCTGGTACAGCCGTATGTGGAGTTCGGTATTTTAGAAACGCCGTGAACCTGGACATTGGCCACTATCCTATCGCGCCGCTGGCCACTAATATCCGAACATGCTGAGCGCGTTGTCCATCACCGACATTGTTTTGATCGATCGCCTGGATCTGGATCTGCGGACCGGCTTGTGCGTGCTCACGGGCGAGACAGGGGCCGGCAAGTCCATTTTGCTTGATGCCCTGGGCCTTGCCCTGGGCCGCCGCGGCGGGGCGGGCCTGGTGCGCGAGGGGGCCGAAAAAGGCACGGTCGTCGCCACCTTTGATCCGCCGGACAATCATCCGGCCTGGGATATCCTGCGAGAGCAGGATTTGGACAGCGACGATGGCCTTATCCTCCGCCGCCAGGTCGGCGCCGATGGCCGGGGGAGGGCTTTCGTCAACGATCAGGCGATCTCTACCGGGTTACTGCGCCGGTTGGGGGAAACCCTGGTCGAGGTGCATGGCCAGCATGACGAGCGCGGCTTGCTGAATCCGGCCGGCCATCGGGCGCTGCTGGATGTCTATGGCGGCCTGGAAGGGCAGGTCCATGGCTGTGCCAAGGCGCATGCGCGGATGCGTCAGAGCGCCGAGGCCTTGGCGGATGCCCGGGCGGCGCTGCTGACGGCGCGAGAGGAAGAGGACTATTTGCGCCATGTCTGCGCCGAACTGGACGAATTGGATCCAAAGCCGGGCGATGAGGAGGATTTGGACCGGACCAGAACCCTGTTGCGCCAGGGCGAGAAAATCGCCGAGGCATTGCGCGATGCCCAGGGCGCCCTATATGGCGGCGGTGAAGGCGTCGGCGGGGGAAATAGCGGGGGAAATGGCGTGGAACAGCGGCTGCGCATTGCCCAGCGGGCCCTGCAGCGGGTAGCCGAAAGTGCCGGTGGGGCGCTGGATGGGGCCATAGATGGTTTGGAACGGGCGGCGGTCGAGGCCATGGAGGGGATCGAGGCGGTGGCCGATGCGGCGCGCTCGTTGGATCTTGATCCGGCCCGCCTTGAATCGGTCGAGGAGCGCCTGTTCGCTTTGCGCGAAGCCGCCCGCAAGCATCGCGTCAGCGTCGATGGTCTGGCCGCCCTGCGCGATGATTTCGCGCAACGATTGGATACCATCGACAATGGCGGACAACGCCTGGCCGCCCTGGAGGCCGGGGCGGCGGCGGCCCGAACGGCCTATCTGGAGGCAGCGGAGCGATTGAGCAAGGGGCGTGCCAAGGCGGCGAAAAAACTAGACCGGGCCATGGCTGGCGAACTGCCGCCCCTGGCCCTGGACAAGGCGGTTTTCACAACCGTCATTGCCAAACGGGACGAGGACGGCTGGAGCAGCGAAGGCTGGGACGGCGTTGCTTTTCACATCGCCACCAATCCAGGCAGCGCGCCGGGGCCCTTGAACAAGGTCGCCTCGGGCGGCGAGCTATCGCGCGTGATGCTGGCCCTGAAAGTCGCCCTGGCGCAAAACCGCGAGCCGGCCTCGTTGATCTTTGACGAGGTCGATAGCGGTATCGGCGGCGCGGTGGCGGACAAGGTTGGCGAGCGTCTGGCCCGTCTGGCCGACGAAACCCAGGTCATCGTGGTCACCCATTCGCCGCAAGTGGCCGCCAGAGCCGGACATCATTGGCGCATTGTTAAACAGGAGAGCAATGGCGGCGCCCGGACCACGGTGGAGGACCTGGCGGCGGACCTCCGGCGCGAGGAGATCGCCCGCATGCTGGCCGGCGCCAGTATCACGGACGAGGCCCGCGCCGCCGCCGACAGCCTGCTGCAGGCGGCGGGGTCATGACGGACGTTGCCGATCTTGACGAGGCGCGGGCAAAAGCCGAACTGGCGCGCCTTGCCTTGGAAATCAGGTTCCACGATACCGCCTATTATCAAAACGATGCCCCGGCCATATCCGATGCCGAATACGATGCCCTGCGACAACGCAACAGCGCCATTGAGGCACGATTCCCCGAACTGAAACGCCCTGACAGCCCGTCTGACCGCATCGGCGCACCCCCAATGGCCGGCGCCGACGGCTTTTCCAAGGTCCGTCACAGCCGGCCCATGCTGTCCCTGGGCAACGCCTTCAACGAGGCGGATGTGGTTGATTTCCTGGCCGGCATTCGCCGCTTTTTGAAGCTGGACGATGACGCCGCCGTGGCCATCGTGGCGGAGCCGAAGATCGACGGCCTTTCCGCCGCCCTGCGTTATGAAAACGGGGTCTTTGTACAGGGCGCGACCAGGGGTGATGGTGAGGAGGGTGAGGATATCACCGCTAATCTGCGCACCATCGATGACATTCCCAAACAGTTCCTGAGCGATGCGCCAGAGGTATTCGAAGTGCGCGGCGAGGTCTTCATGAATCACGACGCCTTCGCCGAGTTGAACCGCAAGCAGGAGGCCGCCGAACGGGCCGCTTATGCCAATCCCCGAAACGCCGCCGCCGGCTCTCTGCGCCAGCTTGACCCCGCGATAACGGCATCGCGGCAATTGAGTTTCAGAGCCTACGCATGGGGCGAGGTCAGTGCCCTGCCAAGCGATACCCAGGCCGGCGTTCTGGCGGCCATGAAGGCCTGGGGTTTTCAGGTTCAGGAGCATGAAGTCTGCCTGAACGCAGCCGAGATGATGGCCTATCACGGCGCCACGGAGGCCGGGCGCAGCGCGCGGCCCTATGACATCGACGGCATTGTCTACAAGGTGGACCGCCTGGACTGGCAGGACCGACTGGGTGCTGCCTCGCGCTCGCCGCGCTGGGCCATTGCCCACAAATTCGCGGCCGAGCAGGCGCGAACTCTGGTCGAGGAGATCGATATCCAGGTCGGCCGTACCGGCAAGCTGACGCCGGTGGCGCGCCTGAAACCCGTAACCGTCGGCGGCGTGGTCGTCTCCAACGCGACCCTGCATAACGAGGATTACATCGCGGAAAAGGACATTCGTGTCGGGGCGGAGGTTTTGGTGCAGCGCGCCGGCGATGTCATCCCACAGGTCCTGGAGGTGGTCGAGCCAGGTCCGGAGGCGTTTAAATTTCCTACGGTCTGTCCGGCCTGTGGCGCGAACGCGGTGCGGGATGAAGGCGAGGTCGATTGGCGTTGCGGTGGCGGCTTGAGCTGTGCGGCCCAGTCGGTGGAGCGGCTGCGCCACTTCGTCTCGCGCAACGCATTTGATATCGAAGGTCTGGGGGAAAAGCAGATCAGCGCCTTTCATGATGCCGGGGTTGTGCTGCAGCCGGGCCATATTTTTCAATTGCGAAAGCGGATCGAAGAGGCGGATCAAAAGCCATTGCAGGAATGGGAAGGTTGGGGTGAAACCTCCGCCGATAATCTGTTCGCCGCGATTGATGAGCGGCGCAAAATTTCCCTGGACCGCTTGATTTTCGCGTTGGGCATCCGCCATGTTGGCCAGGGCAACGCGAAGCTATTGGCACGCTATTACGAGACATTGGCGAAATTCCAAGCCGCCATGATCCCCGATAGCCTGGACGAGTTGCTTGATATTGACGGTATCGGCGAAAAGGTAGCCAAGGCATTGCTGGCCTTTTTCGATGACAGCCACAATAAAGTTGTCTGGGATGAACTTGTCGGTGAGCTTGACGTCCAGGACATGCAGCGGGCCGATACCTCGTCCGAGCTGGCGGGCAAGACATTGGTCTTTACCGGCACTCTTGAGCGGACCTCGCGGGCCGAGGCCAAGGCGCGGGCCGAGGCCCTGGGCGCCAAGGTTTCTGGCTCGGTCTCGGCCAAGACGGATCTGTTGATCGCGGGGGCGGCGGCGGGATCAAAGTTGAAGAAAGCCCAGGCGCTGGATGTTAAAGTCATTGATGAAGCCGAGTGGCTGGCACTGGCCAGTGGAGATACAGAGTTACAGGAAGAGGAAACATCATGAGTACGGAACTGGTCACCTACGAATCCAAGGACGATATCGCCATCATCACCCTGAACCGGCCGGAGAAGCTGAATGCGCTGTCGGTGGATCTTGGCGAGGAACTGCGCGCCGCCTGGCAGCGCTTTCAGGCAGGCAGCGACCGGGTGGCCATTCTGGCATCGGCCACGCCCCGGGCCTTCACGGTCGGCGCAGATCTGACCCACCCGCCGGAGATCTGGCGCTTTACGCCCGGCGTTGGTGTCGAGGTTGATAAGCCGATCATCGCGGCGGTGGACGGCTATTGCGTCGGCGGCGGCGTGGTGCTGATCCAGTTCGCCGATCTCTGCGTGGCGGCGGATACGGCGGTGTTCAGCTACCCGGAGGCCAAGGTTGGCGTTACCGGCGGTTTGATATCCTCGCTGGCCGCCCGCATTCCGCACAAGATCGCCATGGAATTTGTTCTCTATGCATCCGATCTGACGGCGCAGCGGGCCTACGAGGTCGGCATGGTCAACAAAGTGGTACCGGCCGATCAGTTGATGGATGCGGCCATGGATTACGCCAATACCCTGAAGCAGCACGCACCCATGGTCTTGAGCACCTTGAAGCGCTTTGTCGGCGAGGTCATTAACAAGGGACCGTCCGAGCGCGCCGGCATCGCGCGCCGCAGCACGGAAGCCATCCTGGACAGCGACGATAGGAACGAAGGCATCGCCTCGTTCAAGGAAAAGCGTGCGCCGGAGTTCAAGGGCCGCTAAACAGTATCGATAATCTGGACAATTCCACTAGACGATTCCACTAATGGAGAGATCATGACGACGGCAATTACCCCCAACGCCCCGAACCACGAGGGCCTGGGCCCACTGGACACGCGTTTTGTTGAAACCCATTCCATGCCCTGGGAAAAGACGCGTTACGACGGCGTCGAGGCGAAAACCCTGTTGGTGGACCGGCGGACGGGCTTGTTGACGGTCCTGTTGAAAATGGCGCCAGGCGCCATGCTGCCCGATCATGAGCATGTGCAGATTGAACAGACCTTCGTCATCGAGGGCGCTTTGGTTTGTGGCGAGGGAACGTGCAGCGCGGGTAATTTCGTCTGGCGTCCCGCCGGCAGCCGCCATGCAGCCGGCACACCGAATGGCGCCCTGATGCTGGCGGTTTTTCAGTTGCCGAATAAGTTCTTTGAAGCCGATCGCGGCCCGACCGATATGCTGAACCAGGATTGGGATGAAATCTGGGGCGGGGCGACCGCTAACAATCTATAGCCTGAGAATGCGGGAGCCTTGAAACAGAGGGCCCGTGACTTAACTCAGGTCATTGATGGCGGGGGCGTTTTTCTCGATCTCGTAGATGTAGTTCATGCCCATGCGCATTTCCGACATGATGAAATCCGCCTTCGAGATTGGACCACCGCGGCCCTTGGCGAATTTCTCGTCCCAGGCGTCCATCTTCACCATCAGGCCGCAGAGCACGCCGCCGATGGTGACATAATGGGCCTCGATCATGTCCTTCATGGCCTGGAAAGTGGCGGCGTTGATATTGTCCCACAAGGTCTTCGAATTTCGGTCGAAGCTTTCGAAACGGCCGGTAATCGAGGCGGTGATGTCATTGAAACGCATTTGCAGGGTATCGCAGGTTTCCTCGAAGCGGGGCATCTGGCGAACCTGATAATTGCCGCTAATTTCGTCCAACTCGTCGAGAAACCCGGTAACTCTGGGAATGATGCCGTCCAATGCGCCTTTGTAGTAGGCCAGGGACAGAAAGACATCGCCATATTCTTCCAGGAAGGTCGGCACTTCGATCAGCCCGATACCCAGTTTATCGGCGATCATTTTCAGGTTCTTGATGGCCTCGCCCTTGTCGGGGCTTTTGAACATGGCCAGCAACTGATCCATGTCTTCGATATCGCTGTCCGTGCCGCCATAGATCTGTTGCAGCAAGGGCCGGGTAAACTCTGTCATATAGGCCGTCAGGTCCCTGGCCTTACGCTCCGATAGCTGCAAGCCTTCCTGATCCGTGATCGGGATGCCAAGGCGGCGAAGTTCGATACGCAGGCTGTAGACGTCGTAGCTGTGCAAACGCTCCATATGTTCCAGCATGGCCATGTCGGCCTTGAGCTCATCGGTTTCATCGAAAACGTTCACCAGGGCCTCTACTTCCATGCGACCGCTGCCGGCGTTACCGGCATTGAACATCTCAACCATGCTTTTCATATGGGCGTCTTTGAGCATTCTCGCCCGTGACAGGGATGGCAGGTTCATCGGCAGCAACTGCAAGGGCAACGTATGAAGAGAATCGCGGTCGCCTTCGTCCAAGGCTTGATCAATAGCCTGGGCTTTCGCCGCCGAGCGTTGCTCAACTTCCGCCTCTTCTGGCTCTGGCGCTTTTTCAGCTGCTTCCGACATCGCAGTCCCAATCAAAATCACTTTCTACACCCTTTTGACGTAACCTAAATTGATGAACTTGGCGTTAATATTGCCGTCTAGGTCCATTAACCTATTTGCCGGTGCAAGGCCGGCTATTGCGTCCCCGTCTGGTCGATGCGATATAGCCGTAACCCTATTCAAGGTCTCCGTATTCAACGCAAGGCAGGCATAAAAATGACTGAAAACACCCAAATTCTGTTCAAATCCCGCCCCACCGGCTGGGTTGATGCCTCCCATTTCGAGGTTGCGACGGGTCCCGTGGGGGAGCCGGGCGCGGGCGAGGTGCTGGTGCGCAACATCTTCATGTCCCTGGACCCCTATATGCGCGGCCGTATGCGCGACACCAAATCATATGCGCCCGGTTTCGAGCTGGGCCAGGTGCTGCAGGCTGGCATGGTGGGCGAGGTGGTCGCTTCCAACGATACATCGTTGGCGGTTGGTGATCTGGTGGAAGGCCGTCTCGGCTGGGAGAGCTTTTCCGTGGCCCGCGCGGATACGGTGAACAAGGTTGACGGCAACGTCGCCTCCCTGTCTCACTATCTGGGTGTTTTGGGCATGCCGTCGATGACCGCCTGGGTCGGCCTGCGCAATATTGGCCAGCCCAAGGAAGGCGAGACGGTCTATGTCTCTGCCGCCTCCGGCGCCGTGGGCCAGATCGCCGGGCAGATCGCCAAAATGCAGGGCTGCCACGTGGCGGGCAGTGCCGGTTCGTTCGAAAAAGCGGCCTACATCATGGATGAATTGGGCTTCGACGCGGCCTTTAATTACAAGGAAGCCTCTTCCTTGGACGATGCGTTAAGTCAGGCCTGTCCCGACGGTATCGACGTTTATTTCGAGAATGTCGGCGGTGCGATGCTGGATGCGGTCCTGCTCAAGGTCAATCCCTATGCCCGTATCGTCGCCTGCGGCATGATCAGCCAGTACAATCTGGAAAAGCCCGAGGGCGTGAAGAACCTCGGCACCATGGTTGGCAACAAGGTCAAGATGCAGGGCTTCATCGTTTCCGACCACATGGATCTGAAGCCCGAATTCATGGCCGAGATGTCCGGCTGGCTGGCGGAGGGCAAGATCAAATACCGCGAGGATATCACCCAGGGCCTGGAAAACGCCCCCGCCGCCTTCATCGGCATGCTCAAGGGCGAGAATTTCGGCAAACAGGTCGTCCAGATCGGCGAGGCGCCTAGCTGAGGGCTTTGAGCTGCCAGAAGCAGTGAATTAAATGGCTGCTCATGGTTTTGCGTCCGCCTTACGCCTTGCTTCCGCCTCGGCGGCAAGACGGGCCTTTTCTTTCGCTCGATGCCTGGCATGCGCCTCGGCGGCACGGCGGGCTTTTGCCGCTGCCTTGCGCTTAATTTCCGCCTCGGTGGCCAAAATCTCCCGCTTGCGTTTTGCGATGGACTCTTTTGTATGGCGGCCAAGCTGCTTCAAGGCCTTGGCGGATTTTGCGTCAAGATAACCGCTGGCGAACTGGCCCTTGCTCTTCTGATAGTTGGCGATCGCCGTCCGGGTGGCAGGGCCGAAGGTGCCGTCGGCTATCCCCCGCAACAGGCGCTTTTCAATCAGCCCAAATTGCACGAGCTTCTTGCTCTCGGGATCCAGACGCGCCTCGACCGCCTTGCCGGAAGCGATGGCGTTTGCCAGAATTTTTCGCTTTTCGGCAGCCGCCGCAGCTTGCTTCTTCATTACAGCCGCTGCTTTTTGAGCGGCCAATATTTTCCGCCGCTTCTCTTCTATCGCTCGCTTTTGCCGAAGTTTTGCCGCCTGAAATTTCTCGTCCTCTCGCAGGTCGAACCTTGCGCCCCCATGACTGCCGGGCGCCAAAAACTCAAGGAGGGGAAATATCCCTGAAAGCTTCCTTTTTCTGATCCCATCCTGCCCGCCACACCAAATTTCAATTCTTCCATCAGGCTGCATATCTGCTTCCCGGCAGGGCAATTTCTTGCCGTCTTCGAGGCGGATAATGACGGCTTTGGCACGTCCATTGGAAATCGAGAATTGCAATTGCCAATCGTCGTCGACAACGGTCCAGCTACCCGTTGCGGGCGCCGGCTCCGCACGGGAAACGGATAAGGAAATGGCAAAAAATGCGAAAATAACTTGCAGAAGATGTCGAGCAAAGGCCATCGAAATTACCCTAGTCGAATATAAGCGCCGGATGATGCTTGTCTTTACATGGTAATCGTAATTTTTCCGCCTGCCGTTAGCGTGCAATTTTCGCGGATGGCGAACCGGATCGCCGCCAAGCAGGCGCTAGTGCCGCCCGCGCATCTCGCGGTACAGGATGAACAGGCCCGCGCCCACCACCAGGGCGGCACCGGCCAGCTTCCAACCATCCGGTACATCGCCCCATATCAAATAGCCCATGACGGCGGCCCAGACCAGGGAGAGGTATCTGAACGGTGCCATGGTGCCCCCCGGCGCCAGCAAAAAGGCCTGGATCGCCAACAGATGCGAGAGCGAATTCAGAATGCCGGCGATGGCGAACAGGCCCCATTGCGACAGGTTGGGCCAATGGGCGCCGAACACCGGCATGCTGATGGCGCCCACCAGGAGACCCGCCGCCATGGAATAGAACAGGATAGAGACGGGACTGTCACCGCCGCGCATCCGGCGGGTCACCGCATCACGCAAGGCCGACAACAGGGCCGTGAACAGAGGAAAGAAGTAATAGTAGGGGATGCCCTCGGCGCTGGGTCTCACCATCATCATCACCCCGGCGAAGCCGACAAGGACGGCCAGCCAGCGCCGCCAGCCCACCGGTTCTCCCAACATCGGCCCGGATAGCGCGGTCAGCATGATCGGACTGAGAAAGATGATCGCCAAGGCATCGGCCAAGGGCAGATAGATAAAGGATACCACCACGAAGACCGAGGTGCCGGCGCCAAGGGCGGCGCGTATCAAGGTGCCCTTGAGATTTTGGGTCGCCAGGGTGCGGATACCGCTGGACCGCACCGCGATGATAACGATGATGGGCACGAAGGTGAACAGGCCACGATAGAACATGACCTCGCCGGGATGAAAATCCGCCGTCAGCCATTTGGCGATGCCGTCCTGGGTGGTCAGCAACAGGCCACCAACGATCATGCACAAGGCACCCTTGGCACCATCGGATAAATTACTGAACATGCTGTATTATGTGCGTTGTTCAGCGCCTTTGCAGCAGGAATTCGCGCCCAACCTTGACTTTCGGCTCGCCGTCGTAGGCGACGATGTCGGCGGTGGCATAGGTCTCGCGCCAGTCGTCCGGCAGATACGATCCCGTGCCGACCACATCGATGGGCGCGTTGACGCTGCCCATGACCTGGCATTTGAAGAAGTTGAAGCCTGACGAGGCGACGATCCGCGCCTTCGGGAAGCCGGCTTCGTCCAGCTTGTCGCGCATATGGAATATCGCCGCCGCCGAAACCCCGGTGCCGACCAGCCAGCGCAGTTCCTCTTCATTGCGGTACTGGCGCACGGCGCGGGGCACATGGCGTTCCAGCACGGCATATGAAGATTGCGTATCCAGGCCCTCGACAAAGCGGCCGCCATGGGTGTCCAGGCGCACGGCAAGCGCGCCTTCCTCGGCCAGATCGGCAAAGCGGTTGCAGACGGCGAGGGCGTCCGTGACCTCTTGCCCGAAATAGTCGACCAGGATCGTCAAAGGCTCGCCCGGGAAGGCTTCGGCATACATTTCGGCCGCCTTCAGGGTGCTGCCGGCATAGCCGATCAGGGCATGCGGCATGGTGCCCAGGCCCTTTTCGTTGCCAAAAAAGTGCGCCGTGGCGTCCGTGGCATTGCCGATGAAACCAACCGCGTCCCGGTCGCGCCTGGCCCCTTCGCTGCCAACCGATGCCGCGTAGGCCATCATTTCGGCCATTTCGTGCCCGGCGCAATGGCGCGCGTCCATGGCCAGGAACTGGCTGTCGGGCAGGGACGAACACATCAGATAGGCGTTGTAGGCAGCCACACAGCAGGCGCCCAGCTTTTGCAGATATAGCGTTTCCAGATCGACCAGTTCGGACAATGGGCCGCTCAAATACAGCAACGGCTCGCCGGCGCCGACCCAGTCGCCTTCCTCGAAGCACTGCTGGATGTTGAACGTCACCCCGCGCTCGGCGGCGACCTGGTTCAGCCAATCGATCATCAAACGGGGCGCGAAACTAACGGGCCGGCGCATGAAGACCGCATAGGTTACCTGGGCATCGCCGTTGCGTTGCACGATGGCGCGGGTCTTCTTGAAATACTGATCCGTCCAGCGATCAATATCGCCTTCCAGATCTTTACTCTGGTTTGGGCTGTTGGCCGTCATGACCTGACAATCTCTACTGTGCGGCTTCGACCATGTCCGGGATCTGCCGTGCCGGGCGCTGCTGCTTCAGCATCTCGGCGATCAGGAACGACAATTCCAAACTCTGCGAGGCATTCAGGCGCGGATCGCAGTGGGTATGATAGCGCGAGGCCAATTGCTCTTCATCGATCAACTGCGCGCCGCCCAGGCATTCCGTCACGTCCTGCCCGGTCATCTCCACGTGCACGCCGCCGGCATGGGTGCCTTCGCCCTGGTGTACGGCGAAGAAGCCCTTGACCTCGGCCAGCACCCGGTCGAAGGGCCGGGTCTTGTAGCCGGTGGAGGATTTGATGGTGTTGCCGTGCATGGGATCGCAGGACCAGACCACCTTGCGCCCCTCCGCCTTGACCCGGCGCACCAGGGGAGGCAGTTTTTCCATCACCTCCACATCGCCCATGCGGGCAATCAGGGTCAGGCGCCCGGCCTCGTTCTCCGGGTTCAGGGTATCGATCAGACGGATCAGGTCGTCCGCTTCCATGCTTGGGCCGGCCTTCAGGCCCAGGGGATTGTTGATGCCCCGGCAATATTCGATGTGGGCGCCGTCGGCCTGGCGGGTGCGGTCGCCGATCCAGACCATGTGGGCCGAGGTGTCGTACCAGCCGCCCATGCGGGTGATGGTGTCTTCCCGCGTCATGGCTTCTTCGTAATTCAGCAACAGCGCTTCGTGGGAGGTATAGAAATCCGTCTGCCGCATTTCCGGCACGCTGTCGCCGTTGATGCCGCAGGCCTCCATGAATTCCAGGGCCTCGGTAATACGACCGCACAGTTCGCCATAGCGGTTGCCGCTGTCGGTGCCGTCGACGAAATCCAGGTTCCAGCGGTGGATCTTGTACAAATCCGCATAGCCGCCCTGGGCAAAGGCGCGCAGCAGGTTCAGGGTGGCGGCGGCCTGGGAATAGGCGGTCAACAGCCGGTTGGGGTCGGGCTGGCGCTCGGCCGCATCGAAATCGATGCCGTTGACGATATCGCCGCGATAGATCGGCAGTTCCACGCCATCAATGGTTTCGGTGGGGCTGGAGCGCGGCTTGGCGAACTGTCCCGCCATGCGGCCCACCTTGACCACGGGCACGGCGCCGCCAAAGGTCAGGACCACGGCCATCTGCATCAGGACTCTGAAGGTATCGCGGATGTTGTTGGGATGGAATTCGGCGAAGCTTTCGGCGCAATCGCCACCCTGTAGCAGGAAACCATCGCCCTCCGCCACCTGGGCCAGCTTGCGACGCAGGGCGTTCACTTCGCCGGCGAAAACAAGCGGCGGGAAGCTGCCGAGTTTATCCAAAACGCCGTCCAGGACCGCCTGGTCCGCGTATTCCGGCATTTGCAGGGCCGTGCGTTGCCGCCAGCCGTCAGGGTTCCATTGCGTAGGCATAACTTCATTCCCCAGGAAAATAAGCGCTCTATATACGGTAAGCGGCAGTGCTTTCCAAGGGTTCAGAAGCGAATCGTAATCTACTCCGCCGCTTGTGCTTCCGGTGGCGTCCATTTGCTTCGCATGGTGACCAATTCTTCCGCCGCCGAGGGGTGGATGCCGACGGTGGCATCAAACTGCGCCTTGGTGGCGTTGCAACGTAGCGCGATGCCGATGCCCTGGACCATTTCGGCCGCGTCCGGGCCGACCACGTGACAGCCGACCACCCGGTCCGTCTCGGCATCGACGATCAGCTTCATCAGGGTCTTTTCCTCCGACGGTGTCAGTGTGTGCTTCATGGGCGTGAAGGTGGATTTATAGATGTCCACTTCGCCGATCTCCGCGCGGGCCTGTTCTTCGGTCAGACCCACGGTGCCGACGCTGGGCTGGCTGAAGACAGCCGCCGGGACATCCACATGGTTCGGTTGGCGGGGATTATTGCCGAACACGGTATCGGCAAAGGCATGCCCTTCCATCAGGGCCACGGGGGTCAGGGCGATGCGGTCGCTCAGGTCGCCCACTGCGTAAATGTTTGGAACGTTGGTCCTTGACCAGTCATCAACCGCCACGGCGCCGTTCTTGGCCAACTCCACGCCGACTGCTTCCAGGCCCATGTCGCCACTGTTTGGGTGGCGGCCCGTGGCGTACATGATCAGGCCCGTATCCAGGCTTTCGCCGTTGGTCAGGCTCAGGCGGTAGCCGCCGGCGGTTTTCTCGATGGCCGTGACGTTGGTGTCCGTGCGCAGGTCGATGCCTTTTTTGCGGATTTCGCCGGCCAGGTGATGGCGCACATCCCAATCGAAGCCGCGCAGGATCTGCTCGCCGCGGTACAGTTGCGTCACCCGGCGGCCCAGGCCATTGAAGATGCCGGCGAATTCCACCGCGATATAACCGCCGCCGACGATGGTGATGTGTTCGGGCAGGGTTTCCAGATGAAAGGCCTCGTTGGAGCTGATGGCGTGTTCGATGCCGGGCACATCGGGCATGGTCGGGGTGCCGCCGGTGGCCAGCAGGATATGTTCCGCCGTGACGGTCTCGCCCCCAGAATCGTTGCTAACCTCAATCGTGTGCGCATCGGTCAGGCGGGCCCGTCCGTCATAGCGGCGCACGCCGGCGCCCTCCAACAAGTTGATGTAAATGCCGTTCAGGCGGTCGATTTCCTTGTCCTTGTTGGCGACCAGCTTGGCCCAGTCAAAGCTGGCCTTGCCCACGGTCCAGCCAAAGGATTCCGCATCCTCGAAATCCTCGGAAAAGTGCGAGGCGTAGACAAACAGCTTTTTTGGTACGCAGCCCCGGATGACGCAGGTGCCGCCATAGCGGTATTCCTCGGCCACCGCCACGCGGGCGCCATGAGAGGCGGCGATGCGCGAGGCCCGAACCCCGCCCGAGCCGGCGCCAATCACAAACAAATCGAAATCATAGGCCATGGAATTGTCCTCTTTGGGCAGTGCGATAAATCAGCAGTATCAATTGTCCTGAACCTAAACTAAGCGTCCCCGTTGGCAATTCCAAGATAGAGCGTTAAAAGACACTCAATCTTGAACATCATCTTGACCATCGGCGACACCAGATAATGACAGGTACCCACATGCGCATGCTGACGATCCCTCTTCTTACCCTATTGGCCGGCATCGTGCCCTCTATCGCGGCTGCCGAGGCGCCGCCCGCGGCCCGCAAGGCGTTGGCCGAGGCCAAGAGCTTGAGCTGCGCCTTCAAAACCGCGATCGAGACCAATTGGGAAGTTGAGCGCTACAACACCAAGCAGCAAAAGGGCTTTAAATTCAGCATCGAAGCCATCAACACGGGCCGGGGCAACGCCAAGGCGGTCAGCGGCCAGGGCGCCAGCCATCTGGAGATGATCGCGCTGTCCAATGTGCGCCATTTTCTCGGCTTCACCGCGTCGGGTGATTTGAACGTGACCTCGGTGCATGGCCAGTTTTCCGACCAGCCCGGCGAATTCCTGGCCAGCCATTCGGTGCACATGGCCGCCGAGCCGCCCCGGACCTTTCAGCACTTTGGCCGCTGCAAAGTAAAAGCCGAGTAGGCGTCGCCCCTCGTTAAGGGCCGCGCCACTGCTCTGGACAGTGCTGGGCCGGGCGGCTATTTTCCGCCCGCCCTGTCGTGGTGGCGATGATAGGTGGCCGATTTAGATTTTAGAGTGATTGGGTAGATCGAAATGCAAAGCGCGAACGATATCCGCAAGGCGTTCCTGGACTATTTCGCGGACGCGGGGCACGAGGTTGTTTCATCCTCGCCCCTGGTGCCGCACAACGATCCCACCCTGATGTTCACTAACGCGGGCATGGTGCAGTTCAAGAACGTCTTCACCGGCGCCGAGGCGCGGCCCTATCAGCGCGCCGTCACCTCGCAGAAATGTGTCCGCGCGGGCGGCAAGCATAACGATCTGGATAACGTCGGCTACACCGCGCGCCACCATACGTTTTTCGAGATGCTGGGCAATTTCTCGTTCGGTGATTATTTCAAGGAACGCGCGATCGAGCTGGCCTGGAACCTGATCACCAAGGAATACGGCCTGGATGCAAGCCGCCTGCTGGTCACGGTCTATCACGACGACGATCAGGCGTTCGATCTGTGGCGCAAGATCGCCGGCCTGCCCGAGGAGCGCATTATCCGCATTGCCACGTCGGACAATTTTTGGGCCATGGGTGATACCGGTCCCTGCGGGCCGTGCTCCGAGATCTTTTTCGATCATGGCCCCACCATCCCCGGCGGACCGCCCGGCAGCCCGGACGAGGACGGCGACCGCTTTATCGAGATCTGGAACCTGGTCTTCATGCAGTTCGAGCAGTTGAGCGCCGATGAGCGCGTGGAGCTGCCAAAACCCTCCATCGATACCGGCATGGGCCTGGAACGCCTGACCGCGCTGCTGCAGGGCACCCACGACAACTATGACATCGATCTGCTGCGCACGATCATGGAGGCTTCGGCTGAGTTCACCAACGTCGACGTCGATGGCGATCATAAATCCGGCCACAAGGTGATCGCCGATCATCTCCGCGCCTCGTCATTCCTGATCGCCGACGGCGTGCTGCCGTCCAACGAAGGCCGCGGCTATGTGCTGCGCCGGATCATGCGACGGGCCATGCGCCACGCTCATATGATGGGCGCCAATGATCCCCTGATGTGGCGTCTGGTGCCGACCTTGGTGGGTAAGATGGGCCAGGCCTTCCCTGAGTTAGTACGCGCCGAGGCCCTGATCACCGAGACATTGCGGGGCGAGGAAACCCGCTTCAAACAGACCCTGGACCGGGGCCTGCATCTGTTGATGGGTGAGGTGGACAAGCTGGGCGAGGCGGAGGCGCTGCCGGGTGAGGTCGCCTTCCGCCTCTATGACACCTACGGCTTTCCCCTGGATTTGACCCAGGACGTGCTGCGCGGCCAGAACAGGGCGGTGGATACCGATGGTTTCGATGTGGCCATGGAGCGCCAGCGGGCCGAGGCCAGGGCATCCTGGGCCGGCTCTGGCGAGACCGGCACGGATGCCATCTGGTTCGAGCTGCGCGAGGAATGCGGCGCCACGGAATTCCTGGGCTATGACAAGGACCAGGCCGAAGGCGAAGTGCTGGCCCTGGTCGTCGATGGCGAGCGCGTCGAGACGGCGGAGGCCGGCACGGAAGTTTCAATTCTCGTTAATCAGACGCCGTTCTATGGCGAGTCCGGCGGCCAGCAGGGCGATGCCGGCCAGATGAACGGCGCCGATGGCCTGAGCATTCAAATTACCGATACGCAAAAGCGCGTGGCCGATCTGCATGTTCATCGCGGCACGGTTCAGGCCGGCAGCCTGAAAGCCGGCGATGCCGTGGAAATGGTGGTCGACGATGCCCGGCGGGCGCAATTGCGGGCCAACCATTCCGCCACCCATTTATTGCACGCCGCCCTGCGCAATCGCCTAGGCGCCCATGTGACGCAAAAAGGCTCCCTGGTGGCGCCGGACCGGCTGCGGTTCGATATTAGCCAGCCCAAAGCCGTAACGGCGGAAGAACTTGCCTTGATCGAGAGGGATGTTAACGAGCAGATCCGCGTCAACACCGCCGTGCGTACCGGGCAGATGACCCCGGACGAGGCGGTGGAGCAGGGTGCCCTGGCGCTGTTCGGTGAAAAATACGGCGATGAGGTGCGCGTCGTTTCCATGGGGGATGGCGGTGAGGAGTCTTACTCCACGGAACTTTGCGGCGGTACCCATGTGCGCAGCACCGGCGATATCGGTGCCTTCACGGTGATCAGCGAAAGCGCGGTGGCCGCCGGTGTGCGCCGGATTGAGGCCCTGACGGGTGCGGCGGCCCTGGCGCATTTCCACGAACAGGATGGCCAATTGCGCGCGGCGGCGGATTTGCTGAAGACCACGCCGGCGGACCTGCCGGATCGCATCGGCGCCCTGTTGGAGGAGCGCAAGAAGCTGGAGCGGGATTTGAGCCAGGCCCGCCAGGCGCTCGCTCTCGGTGGCGGCGGCGCCAAAGGCGATGACGATGGCGGCAAGGACGTGGGTGGGATCGCCTATTCCGGCCGCCGTATGGACGATGTTCCGGCCAAGGAACTGCGCGGCATGGTCGATGCGGCCAAGCAAAAGCTAGGCTCCGGCGTGGTCGCGTTTATTGCCGTGAACGAGGGCAAGGCGGCCCTGACCGTGGGCGTCACCGATGACCTGACGGATCGGTTTAGCGCCGTGGATCTGGTGCGTGCTGGCTCGGCTGCGGTGGGCGGCAAGGGTGGCGGCGGCCGCCCGGACATGGCCCAGGCCGGCGGCCCGGACGGCGATGCCGCGGATGCCGCCCTGACGGCGATTGAAGAGGCCATCGCGGCCGCGGCATCCGGCTAGGCAATGGCGCCGAAGCAGCAGCTCTATGATCTGCTGGAGGGTGGCAACCGCGCCACGGCTAGCCAGCGCGGCATGGATTTTCTGCTTGGTCTGTTGATCGTCGCGAATGTGCTTGCGGTGGCGCTGGAATCCGTATCCCGCTTCCATGACCAGTACGGCGGTGCCTTCGCGGCCTTTGAGTATTTTTCCCTTGCCGTGTTCTCCGCTGAATACGTGATCCGCCTGTGGGTCTGTACCGAGCATCCGCCCCTGAAGCGACTGGCGCCGGGGGAGGCGCGGCGGCGTTATGCGCTTTCGCCCTTCATGATCATCGATCTGCTGGCAATTCTGCCCAGCCTGATCGTCAGCATCATTGGCGTGGACTTGCGTTTCCTGCGCATCTTCCGCCTGTTGCGCCTTTTGAAACTGGCCCGCTATTCCCCCACCATCATTACCCTGGGCCGGGTGCTGTATGAAGAACGCCGGGCTTTATTCGCGGTGGTCATCATCATGTTCGGCCTGTTGATGCTGTCGGCCTCGGTGATGACGATTATCGAGGGCGTGGCGCAGCCCGAAGCCTTCGGCTCCATTCCCGCCGCCATGTGGTGGGCGCTGGCGACCCTGTCCACGGTGGGTTACGGCGACGTGGTGCCGGTGACGGCGCCGGGGCGGATATTCGGCGGTATTGTCACCCTGTTGGGCGTGGCCATGTATGCGCTTCCAATCGCCATTATCGCGGCGGGCTTCACCAATGAAAGCCGCCGGCGGGATTTCGTCATTACCTGGGGCATGGTTGCCCGGGTGCCCCTGTTCGCCAAGCTGGACCCGGTGGCTCTGTCGAAAGTGGGTGGTTTATTACGCTCCAAATCCGTGCCCTCGGGCTATGAGATTGTCCATCGCGGCCAGCCCGCCGATAGTATGTATTTCATTGTCTCGGGTGAAGTCGTGGTCGATATCGACGATCACCGCGTCTCCCTGGAGGAGGGCGATTTCTTCGGCGAAATCGCCCTGTTACACGACACCACGCGCCGGGCGCACGCTTACGCGGTCACCGAATGCCGTCTGATGCAGCTGATGAAAAGCGATTTCCATGGCCTGATGGAGACCGAGCCGGCTTTGCGGGCCGAAATCGCCGAAGTCGCCGCCGAACGCCTGCGCCAGGGCGAATGGTCCGCCACCGATCTGGGTGATATGCCGGATGATGAAATACGCGATCAGCCGTTGCGAGGGGAATAGCTCCCCTGTTTATCCATGTCGCCTACCATGCGCATTCTTGTGTGCGCGTGAAGCGAGAGCCCGCCAAGATATCGATTGCCAAAGCTGAATATGCGCGCCCAAAAAGGTGGGAATTACGCACTTTGGAATATTGAAATTTCTCGTTTGCTGATTTATCTCATTTCCCGAAATTCACGCTGTTTATTTGCGGGCGTGAAATCTGAACCGCCGTGCCTGGGGTGCGGCAAGACATAAACAACACTGTTCAGAGAGGGATGCGCAGATGCCGCGACATGGATGGGCCGGGCATTTAGGACGCTTAACAAGGACATCGCTCTCTGTTCGAATTAAGCGAGCCTGGAGAGATGAATTCGACTGTTGAAGTAACTAATTTCACGCCGGATTGTTCGAAATGTCATGGCCTTTGCTGTGTCGCCCTGGCGTTCGATTGGCCTCATTACAAGAAACCCGCGGGTACGCCTTGCAAGAATCTGGATGACAATTTCAGATGCGGCAAATGGGATGTGTTGGAAAAGGAAGGTTATGATACCTGCCGCCGCTTTTCCTGCCATGGCGCCGGCCAGGCGGTTGCGCAATTCGCCGAGGAAAACGGCATTGCCAATTGGCGGGCGGCGCCGGCGGATGAACCTATCGAGCAGGGCCTTTTTCAACAGGTCTACAGCGAAGTATACAAAAATCTCGTCAGTGCCCCGCCGCCGGCTAAAGCGGGCGAATGACGCCCGGCGAATTGAAATGGCCGTCTGTTTGAAGTTTCTTTAAGCCCACTCGCCCGGCGGAACGACGTAGGGCGAGTCCGCCAAGGCGATCTCCGGTTTGGGTTCGGCGCGGAAGATACTGCGCAGATGCACTTCGTCGGGGCCGTCGCCAATCCTGAAGGCTCTGCTCCAGGCAAAGGCATCCGCCACGGGCGTGCCGTCATAACCGCCCATGGCGCCGAATACCTGCACGGCCCGGTCGGCGATGCCGTAGTAGCCCTGGGCGATGGCGACCTTCAGGATGGATAAATCACGATAGGCGGACTTTTCGCCCATCGCATCCACTTGCGCCGCGACCTTGCGCAGCAACAGGCGCATCTGTTCGGTCTCGACCCTCGAATGCGCGATGGCATATTGCACCGTGTCGTAGCCTTCCAGGGCGCGCCCAAAGGCCTGCCGTTCCAGGGCCCGGGCATACATCAGTTCGATCAGTAACTCGCACTGGCCGATGGCGCGCATGGAATGGTGCAGGCGGGCAGGGGCCAGGCGGGCTTGCGATACGGCGAAGCCTTCGCCTTCTTGGCCCAGCAGATTTTCCTTTGGCACCCGAACCTGATCAAAGTTGATTTCCGAGGCCGGGCCATTGGGTTCCGAATAGCCGAAAAAGGCATTGGCGCTACCAACCGTGACGCCGGCTGTTTCGCGGGGAACGAGGATCACGCTGTGTTGCCGGTTCTGTGCCGCGTCGGGATTGCTGAGGCCTAGGAACAGATAAAACCGGCAGCGTTCATGGCCGCCGCCGGTGATGTACCATTTCTGGCCGTCAACGATATAGTCGTCGCCGTCACGGGTTATGGTGGCGGCAATGTTCTTGGCGTCCGACGATGCCGCGCCAGGCTCGGTCATGGCAAAGGCGGACTGGCAATCGCCGTCCAGAAGGGGTTTCAGCCATTGCTCTTTTTGCTTCTCCGATCCATAGCGCTGCAGGGCGACCATGTTGGGCACGTCGGGCCATTGGCAGTTGAAGACTTTCGAGGACCAGAAGGCCCGCCCCAGCAATTCGGCGACGATGGAATAGTCCAGATTGCTCATGGATAACCCGGCCTGACGGTCGGTCAAATCCGTGTGCGCCATGTTCCACAGGCCTTGGGACCTGGCCTTGGCGCGCAGTTCATCAAGGAAGGGTGGGTCCAACTCGCCATCCTGTTTGGTGGAGCGGATCATCTTACGATTGCGCGGCAGGATGTCCTGTTCGAACATCTGGCGGACTTGATCGAGGACTGCATAAGCCTCGGGCGATGGTGTCAGATCCATGAAGCTATTCCTTTCAGCGAATACAGGCGCTGGAGACGTCAAACAAATACCGGTACGCCGCGGCAAGGTCATTCGTACTCATGCCGCATTAGTCAGAAGGCTTGGTTATACCAAGGTGGGATGATTTGAAAGGAATTGAAAATGGGCCGCTGTCAGATTCTGACAGCGGCCCAAATTGTTTTGCTCGTTTGTTATTTTTTTAGCTAGCCGCTTTCGTTTCCAGTCTCGCCACTATCGGCGGTTCCGTCGGCGTCACCAGTCTCGCCGCTATCGCCGCTATCGCCGCTATCGCCGCTATCGCCGCTGTCGCCGCTATCGCCGCCGTCACCAGCGTCGCCATCACCAGCATCGCCGTCTCCGCCGTCTCCGTCTCCGTCTCCGTCTCCGTCTCCGTCTCCGCCGCCGCCGCCGCCGCCGCCGCCACCGCCGCCACCGCCGCCGCCGCCGCCGC
>CAZPWJ010000084.1:0-21756 GCA_964590195.1 uncultured Rhodospirillaceae bacterium
AAAGAAACCTTGTATTGAGCCGAAGGGCACAATTCGGCCAGATCAAATTCGGCTAGATCAAACAGCATAAAATTGGAATCAATTTGATGCTGTTTGATCTGATTCAATAAGTTAGAGCAACTTATCTGCGTTCGGATGAACGCAGGTTGCTCTAATCGGCGAAAGAAAAAAGGGGTCCGATGATTAACCTCATCGGGCCCTTTTTCTATTTGCGCCTCCCGCACCATGGCACTGATGTGACAAACATGATCCAATAGCGGCAATGGTTGTCATGACAAGAATGGGCAGGAGGCGGAAATGAAACTATCCCTGATGCTGGGCTATTCAGGCGCCCAGTTGGATATTCCAGTGGCGCGGGTACAACGGGCCGAGGAGCTGGGTTTTCATTCCGTCTGGACGGCGGAAGCCTACGGTTCCGATGCCATAACACCTCTGGCCTATCTGGCCGCCGTGACCAAAAAGATCAAACTGGGCACCGCGATCATGCAACTTGCGGCGCGGACGCCGGCCAATTGTGCCATGACGGCGGCGACCCTGGACGCCCTGGCGGGCGGTGACCGCTTTCTGGCCGGAATCGGCGTATCGGGGCCACAGATCGTGGAAGGCTGGTACGGCCAGCCCTGGGGGCGGCCTTATTACCGAATCAAGGATTATGTCGCCATCATGCGGGCCATCTGGGCCCGCGAGGCGCCGGTCGCCCATGAAGGCAAGGAAATCTCCCTGCCCTTTACGGGTGAAGGGTCGGCCGGCCTGGGCAAGCCGTTGAAGTCGATTTTGCACGGCAACCCGAACATCCCCATCTTTCTCGGCACCGGCAACGAGGCCACCGTGCGCCTGACCGCTGAAATCGCCGATGGCTGGCTGCCGCACGGCTTTATCCCCGGCTCCATGCCGGAATACCTGCCCTGGCTGGAACAGGGTTTCGCCCGCGCCGGAAACGGCAAATCCCTGGATAATTTCGAGATCATGGCCCTGACCCACGTCGAAGTGGACCAGGACGTGCAGGCAGCCCTCGACCGGCAGAAACCCGATGTGGCGCTGTATGTCGGCGGCATGGGGCACAAGGACAAGAATTTTCACAAGGATCTGATGGTCCGCCGCGGTTTCGGCGATGCGGCGGAGCGTATCCAGGAATTATTCCTGGCCGGGCGCAAGGCGGAGGCGACGGCGGCGGTGCCTGACGAATGGGTCGACCAGAAATCCCTGGTCGGCCCGCCCGAACGGATCAAGCAGCGTTATCGCGCCTGGGAGGATTCCGGCGCCACCGGCCTGGTGGTCTGGGCCAGCCAGGATGAAGCGGTCGAAGTCATGGCCCAGGCGGCGCGCTTGAACTAGACTTTTTTCGGAAATGACTTATCCACCCGCTCCCCTTGCCGTTGTCGCGGCGCCGTGCTAGCGAAAGGGCATGCAGAAAAAACAAACCGACGCCGCGAACCGCAATACAGCCGATTCCGGCGACAAACGCGCCACTGGCATTATCGTCATCGTCTCCAACTTTAACGACGAGGCAAACCATGCCAGCCACCGGGTCGGCGACCGCTATGTCATCGCCGTACGCGAAATTTGCGGCGCCCTGCCTTTGATGCTGCCGGCACTGGGCGCTGGCGCGGATCTGGAAACGCTGCTGGACAATATCGATGGCGTCATCCTGACCGGCGGTGCCTCGAACGTGAACCCAGCCCATTACGGCGGCGGCGAGGCGCGAGATCAGGGCCTCCTGGATGCCCGGCGCGACGGCGTGGCGTTGGAGTTGGTCCGCGCCTGTGTGGAACGCAACGTGCCCCTATTCGGCATTTGCCGCGGCATACAGGAAATGAACGTCGCCCTGGGCGGCAGCCTGCATCAGTACATGCACGAAGTACCGGCTCATTTTGATCACCGCAGGCCAAGGGAAAAGCCCATGGAGGTGCAGCTTGCCCCGCGCCAGCGCATCACCTTGACGCCGGGCGGCACCTTGCAGGGCCTGGCCGATGGCGCCCGCCAAGTCATGGTCAACACCCTGCATGCCCAAGGCGTCGACCGCCTGGCCGAAAGCCTGGTGGTCGAGGCGGTAGCCGACGACGGCACGATCGAGGCGGTGCGTGTCGCGGATTCGCCCACCTTCAGCATCGGCGTGCAATGGCACGCGGAATACCGCACCTCGGAACATCACCTTTACCGCGCCCTGTTCAACGCCTTTGGCGAGGCGGTCGCCGAACACGCTGATGGGCGCGCCAATAGGACCAGCATGGGCCGGGTGGCCTGATGGTGATTTAGCGCCATGACGCCTGAAATCCGTCCCGTCAACGACGATGACATGGCGGCGATCCAGACGATCTATGCCCACCACGTCCTGCACGGCCTGGCATCCTGGGAATTGCAGCCGCCCGGCATCGCCGAATTAACCGCCCGGCGCGATACTTTGCTTGCGGCTGGATATCCCTTCGTGGTCGCGATGGTGGACGGTGAACTGGTTGGCTATGCCTCCGCCGGGCCTTATCGGACGCGGCCCGCTTACCGCTTTACGGTCGAGAACACGATTTATCTGCATCCCGACCGCCCCGGCCAAGGCATTGCCCAGCCGCTATTGCAGCGGGTGATCGATGATTGCACCTCGCAAGGGTACCGGCAGATGATCGCGGTGGTTGGCGACAGCGGTAATCAGCCCTCCATACGCTTCCATGAAAAAATGGGTTTCCGCCAGGTCGGGCTGATTGAAAGTATTGGTTGGAAGGCCGGGCGCTGGCTTGATTCAGTTATTCTGCAGCGCCCCTTGGGCACCGCCGCCAGCGCGCCGCCGGCCGAATCATAACGCCATTTAGCGGCTGTCTGTGCGGCAATTTCTTTCAAATCCCTGTTCGAACAGGACAAAACGTCCTTAATTTTTCAATTCAATGCTTGCAACGACCGGCTGGCGATGCCATGAAGGGTCACTCGTTGCACCTCGCCTCGACGTTTCTTGTTATGGCGCTAGCGCGCCGGATCAAGTTGCGTCTGTGACTCGTGCATCTTTTAGAGGTGCGGCTCGGCTAAAACCGATCGCCGCTGCTGTAAATACTATGTTGAAGGGAGTAGCTGATGGCTACCGGAACAGTGAAGTGGTTTAACCCGACAAAGGGTTTTGGTTTTATCGAGCCTACGGACGGCGCCAAGGATGTCTTCGTGCACATCTCGGCCGTTGAGCG
The DNA here is from genome assembly GCA_964590195.1 of uncultured Rhodospirillaceae bacterium. Lineage (GTDB taxonomy): Bacteria > Pseudomonadota > Alphaproteobacteria. The sequence continues at coordinate 3,165 of CAZPWJ010000084.1, forward strand.
TGCCGGCATGCAGAGCCTGCGTGAAGGTCAAAAGGTTGAGTTCGAGTTGGTCGCGGGCCGTGATGGCCGTTCGGCCGCCGAAAACCTGGTCGCGCTCGACTAGGCACGACCGGTTTTAGCTCGAGCGTTTACGCTCGAGCGTTTAAGTTCGACCGTTATAAGTTAAGACGCGTACTTGCTGACACGGCGACCTAAGGTAGCCGCGGTCGAAGTACGGACCGAGGGATCGGCGGACCGGAAAGTAGATATACTTTCCGGCCGCGTCTTGCTATTTGGGCGCCGCCAGTCCGGCGCCCTTTATCCTGGAACCAGGATTGTCATGGGATGCGTTCACGCGTGCGGACATGGCATCCAAACACAGGCGGAAATCATGGCGCGAAAACCCAACTATAATTTCGAACGCCAGGAGCGGGACCGCCGCAAGGCCGAGAAAAAAGCCGCCAAGGCAGCCGCCAAGGCCGAAAAAGCTGAGTTGGCGAAAGCCGAACGTGAAGGCGTTACGCTCGACAAGACGCCGGAGCAGGAATAGCGTCCACCGCCTTCCCCGTTAGAGTATCGGTGATAGATAAGGCTTAGTTTAGCCCTAAAGTCTCCCGCGCCTCGGCCGGGCTTTGCACCCTGCCGCCCAGGCTTTCGACGATGGTTACCGCGCGCTCCACAAGTTGGGCATTGGAGGCGAAGACACCTCGGTCCAGATACAGATTATCCTCCAGACCCACGCGCACATGGCCGCCCAGCAACATGGCCTGGGCCACCATGGGCATCTGCATGGGCCCAAGGCCAAAGCCGGCCCAAATGGCGCCGTCGGGCAGATTGTCGACCATGGCCTTCATGGTCTGGGTGTTGGCCTCCGCCCCATAGGGCACGCCCAGGCAGAGCTGATACAGGGGCGGCGGGTCGAGCAGGCCCTCGCTCATCATCTGTTTGACGAACCAAAGATGGCCGAAGTCGAAAATCTCCACTTCGGGCTTAACGCCGGCATCCTGGATGCCCTGAGCCATGACGCGCAGCATATCCACGGTGTTGGTCATGACGTAATTGCCTTCGCCGAAATTCATCGAACCGCAATCAAGGGTACAGATTTCCGGCTTCAGCTCGACCACATGCTCCAGCCGGGTTTCCGCACTTGCCATGTCGGTGGCGTTGCCCAACTGCATGGGATCCTCGGGCGGGCCGAAATAGACATCGCCGCCCATGCCCGTGGTCAGGTTCAAGACCACGTCCGTATCGCTGTCGCGCATCCTCTCCACCAACTCGCGGTACAGGGCGGGGTCGCGGCTGCCCTCGCCCGTCTCGGGGTCGCGCACGTGCAAATGCACCACCGTCGCCCCCGCCTTGGCCGCCTCGATCGCCGAGGCCGCGATCTGTTCCGGCGTGACGGGCATCGCGGGATGCTTGCCAACCGTATCCCCCGCCCCGGTCACGGCGCAGGTAATAATGACGTTTCGGTTCATGCTCATCCTCTCTTTCAGTATGGCCCGCCCAGGGTTTCGGTATGGCCGTCCAGGGGTATCACCTGTCCGCTGATCTTGGCGCCGGCATCGGAGGCCAGAAACAGCGCCATCGAGGCCACCTCGTCAGCCGAGACAAATGTACGCAACGACGAGGTGCGGTAATAGTCCTGGCGGATTTCTTCCGGGGACACCCCCCTGGCATCCGCCTCGGCCTTGATCACCCGGTCCAGACGCTCACCCTCGACCGAACCGGGCGCAATGGCATTGACGCGGATACCGAACGATCCCGCCTCCATGGCCAGGCTCTTGGTCAAGCCGACCACGGCCCATTTCGAGGCCGCGTAGGGTGACCGCATGGGAAAGCCCAAAATGCCGGCATTGGAGGCCATGTTGATGATACAGCCCCCGCCCTGGGCCTTCATCAGGGGCAGGGCCTGACGGGCGCATAGAAAGCCGCCGTCCACATTAACGCTCAGGCAACGGCGCCACTCCTCCACCGGCAGGTCTTCCAGAAAGCCCGCCGGCCCCGCGATGCCCGCATTATTGACCAGCACATCCAGGCCACCGAGGCTATCCCGCACAGTCTTAAACAGCACTTCGACATCCGCTTCGTCGGCCACGTCGGCGGCGATGGTCATGATATCCGGTGCCTCCGAGGCCAGGTCATCAAGTGCCGCCCCGTCAATATCGCAGACCACGACCTTGGCGCCCTGGCGTTGGAAAGCCTGGGCCATGGCGCGGCCGATGCCACTGCCACCCGCGGTTACCAAAACGCGTTTGTCTTGTAACCCGGCCGGTATCATGACGGGCCGCCAAGCCGGGACAACAATTCAATCAATTGCGCCTGTTCCGCCTCGTTCAAGTCCTTTGCGACGCGCGCCTCGTGCGCCACGACCAGCTCACGGGCCTGATGCAGCAGGGCGCGCCCCTGCTCGGACAGATGCAGGGCATAGGACCGGCGGTCGCTGGGTGCTGGCTGCCGGTCCACCAGGCCGCGCCCTTCCAGGCGGTCGATCACCGCGACCACGGTCGAACGGTCGATCCCCAGGGCGTTGCCCAGGCGGGTCTGGTTCAATCCCGAATTCGCCTCGATAAGAACCAGAACGCCGAACTGTCCAGGCGTGATGTCACAGCCCTTCAGGCTTTCGGAAAAATTCTGAAACGCCGCTGCCTGGGCCTTGCGCAGGTTGTAACCGATCAGACCGGGCAGCAGGTCGTAATCAAAATTTTCGGCGCCCTGATCAGGGCTATTCTTGGCAATACTCATGTTAGGCAGAAGCTAGGCCACTTCGTCGATTGGAGAAAGGGAATTTGTGCTTTAGATTAGCCCAGTAAGCAGAATAATGGGGATAGCGGATACCGTGAGTTATCAGGTCAAGATCAGGGGTGCGGAGAAAACCATCCCCGTGGGCAAGGACGAAACCATTCTGGAAGCTGCGTTGGAGGCCGGTATCGACTATCCATTTGGTTGTCAATCGGGCACCTGCGGCACTTGCAAGTCCCAGCTGCTGGCTGGCGAGATCGAGATGGAGGATTATTCCGATCTTGCCCTCAGTGACGGCGAACGGGCGCAGGGGCAGATCCTGGCTTGCAGCGCCATTCCCGTGGCCGATTGCGAGGTTGCCTGGCTGGAGCAGGATGAAGCAGAAAATTGATGAGCAAGAATGACCAAATCAAAGACGACCGGCAGGCCTATTACGAGCGCATCGCGCCGTCCAATCTGACGCCATTGTGGGAAGTCTTCGCCGATCTGGTAACGCCGGAGCCAAAGGTTCAGGCCGGGGCGGCGATCTGGCATTATGAGGATATCCGTTCGTTCATTATGGAATCCGGCGGCCTAATCACCGCCAAGGAAGCCGTGCGCCGGGTGCTGATTTTGGAGAATCCCAATCTGCGGGGCCAATCCAAGATCACCAATACGCTGTATGCCGGCCTGCAGCTGATCCTGCCCGGCGAGGTGGCCCCGGCCCATCGCCACAGCCAGTCCGCCCTGCGTTTCATCGTCGAGGGCACGGGTGCGTACACGGCGGTTGAGGGCGAGAAAACCATCATGCGGCCCGGCGACTTCGTCACCACGCCGTCCTGGGCCTGGCACGATCACGGCAACGACAGCGACCAGCCCATGGTCTGGCTGGATGGCCTGGATATTCCCATCGTTAATTTCTTTGATACCTCGTTCGCCGAGGATCTGGATCAGGACAGCCAACCTCTTTCACGGCCCGCCGGCGACAGCCAGGCCCGCTATGGCGCAGGTCTGCTACCCATGGGTTATGAAAGCGTTTCGCCGACCTCGCCGGTCTTCAACTATCCTTACGAGCGCACCCGCGAGGCTTTGGAGCAGATGCGCGGCGCCGAGGAATGGGACCCCTGCCATGGCCTGAAAATGCGCTACGTCAATCCGGTCACCGGGGATTATGCCATGCCGACCATGGCCACCTTCATGCAATTGATCCCCGCCGGCCTGGACACAGCGCCCTATAAGTCCACCGACGGCATGGTATACAGCGTGGTTGAAGGCACGGGTAAAACCCTTGCCAATGGCCAGGAATTGTCCTGGGGCCCGCGCGATACATTTGTAATTCCCAGCTGGTGCGCGCACCACCATGTGGTGGATGGGGATGCGGTGCTGTTCAGTTTTTCCGACCGTCCGATCCAGGAAAAGCTGGGACTGTGGCGGCAAGACCGCGGCAATCATTAGGGTCCGGGTAGTATGGCAGGGAACGAGTACGAATTTCTCGACGAGGCTGAACTTAGCGACTTTCCCGGCCTGATGGCGGTCTCTCAATTCGTCCGCATGCTGGGCGAGGTGCCATGGTTCGGCGGTCTGGGCGCCGAATTGGATGGCCGCGAGGAGCTGCTGGCGGAAGATTATCTGTTGGCGCTGGGTTTTCCCGATGCCCGCATCGCGCCCATTTTGGATTGGGAAGAGGCAGCGGATGCTGCCGCCAATCCCGATTGGAATACCGAATGGTGGGAGGCGGAAGAGCAGGTCCGCGTCGCCCTGGTGACCGAGGCCTGCCAGCGCGCCGACGAGGAAACCGTGATGGTGGCTCTGACCCATTTGCAGAACCAATCGGTCGAGGCGGTATTGGAACCGGCGGAACTGGCGGCCGAGGCCGGCGGCGTCGATGACCCCGAATTGATCCGCGCCGCGGTAGGCGCCGGGGCCCAGGCGATCTATCAGGCCGGGCTGTTATTGGCGGCGGAGCATGAAGACGACGAACACCATGTCTTTGCCCTGAAATACCGGCTTTTCGAATCCGGCCGCTGGCCCATCGGCGTGGTCGGCAACAGTTTTCACATTTTCTAATCACCTATAGCAGCGACGAACAGGAGCCAAGCATGGCCTCGGAAACGACTTATGCCATTACACCCGCGCCACAAGCCACGATTCCCGTCGAAGACGGCGATCCCTTTCCCGTACGCCGGATCTATTGCGTGGGCCGGAATTACGCCGCCCATGCCCGTGAAATGGGCCATGACCCGGATCGGGAGCCGCCGTTTTTCTTTATGAAGCCGGCGGATGCGGTAACCATGGACGGCAGCAATATCGACTACCCGCCGGCAACCTCGGATCTGCACCATGAAATCGAACTAGTGGTAGCGCTTTCCAAGGGTGGCGCCAATATCCCGGAGGATCAGGCCCTCGATCATGTCTTTGGCTATACCGTCGGCCTGGACATGACCCGGCGCGATCTGCAGGGCGAGGCTAAGGAAAAGGGCCGGCCCTGGGATACGGGCAAGGGTTTTGACAACGGCGCCCCCATGGGCACCTTGCGTACGGTGGCCGACGTGGGCCATCCCACGGACGCCCGCATCTGGGTCAACGTGAATGGCGAAAAACGTCAGGAAGGCAACGTCAATCAGATGATCTGGAATGTGCCCGAGACCATCGCCTATCTGTCCGGTCTGTTTGAATTGCAGCCCGGCGACCTGATCATGACCGGCACGCCCGACGGCGTCGCCGCCGTCGGCCCCGGCGACCGCCTGGAAGGCGGGGTCGAGGGCGTCGCCACCCTGGCCATCACCTACAATCCGAAATCCTAGGACCGCGTGGCAGTGAAAATCTCAATCGCCACCTGGAACGTCAATTCCGTCCGGGCCCATATCGCCACCATCGAGCAGTTTCTGGCGGCACGGCAGCCGGACGTGTTGTGCCTGCAGGAGATCAAGGTCACCAACGAACTGTTCCCCCTGGAACTGTTCCAGGCCCATGGTTACGTGCATCATGCCCTGCACGGGCAAAAGGCCTATCATGGCGTCGCTATTTTTTCCAAGGCGGCGCTGCCGCTTGAAAAAGTAACGCGCAAACACTGGTGCGATATCGAGCAGTCCCGGCACGTCTATTGCACCCTGCCGGGCGGGGTGGAGTTGCATAACTTCTATGTCCCAGCCGGCGGCGATAAGCCGGATGTGGAGAAGAACGACAAATTCCGCCACAAGCTGGATTTCATGACCGAGGTCTCGGCCTGGTTCAAACGGCGAAAGCGGAAGAAAAACCGCTTTGTCCTGGTTGGCGATCTAAACGTGGCGCCTTTGGAAACGGACGTGTGGAACCACAAACAGCTCCTCCGTGTGGTCAGCCACACACCCATCGAGGTCGAGCATATGGACAATTGGTATGCTTCCCACGACTGGGTCGATGCGGTGCGCCATTTCGTGCCCGAGGATCAACATATCTATTCCTGGTGGAGCTATCGTTCACCAGCCTGGGAAACCGCGGACAAAGGACGGCGGCTGGATCATGTCTGGGTCACGCCGGCCCTGACACCGGCTCTTCGAGGCGCCGAGGTTTTCAAACCCGCGCGAGGTTACCAACCTGCCTCGGACCATGCCCCCGTAATTGTTGAACTGGAGATTTGAAAGGTCGCGCGATTCGGTTGCAACTTCTTCAAAAGCGCGTTTTGTTAATCAGATTCCGGTATATTGGAATAAAAATTTTAAACTGATTACGGATAAGCTCATGCCATGAGCGATGTCGATGGAAATGGTACGGAGTCGGCGAGTGCCTTACAGCGCCAAATCCAATGCGTTGGACAGCTGGCAGCCAGCACAGTATTGGTGGATCAGGGCCTTGGCGCTGCCCTGCGGGAAATCACCGAGCTCGCGGCGCAGGCCATGGAACTTGACCGTATCAGCATCTGGCGGCACAACGCGGAGGCCAAAAACGCAACCTGTCTGGAAGCTTTCGATCAAGCCGGCAATTCGCACGAACAGGGACAGGTCGTGGAGCTTCCGGCTCACCTTCCTTATCTGGCGGAGCTTGGGCGCACACCCGTATTAGCTGTTGCCGACACCAGCCGTGATGAACGGATGGCGGAAATTCGCGAAAAAGTGCTTGATGCGATGGGCATTGGCGCATTGCTCTACACATCCATCCGGCGCGAGGGGCAGTTCATCGGCTCCATGGTATTTTCCAAATTCGGCGGGCCCCATGACTGGAAAGCGGAAGAGCAGGCTTTTGCCGGCGTATTCGCGGAATTCGTCTCCAGAAATCTGGAAAGCCATGAGCGCCGGGAAACGGAAGCGGCGTTCAAGGATTTTGCTGATTCAACCAGCGACTGGTTTTGGGAAACCGACAGCAAACACCGCCTCACCTATCTTTCCGACCGGTTTTTCGCGATTTCCGGCGAAAATCCCAGCGACATCATCGGTAGACACATTTCCGAAATTGGCATTCGAGTTGAGGATCCGGCGCATGCGGCGGATTTTCAACGTGCGTTGACGGCGCGCCAACCCTTTCGCGATATCATCAATGTACGCACCCTGCCATCTGGAAAGGAACAATGGGTCCGCGCCAATGGCGTACCAATCCTAGACGAAGCAGGCGAATTCAAAGGTTATCGGGGGGGCAGCGCCGACGTCACCGAGACTATCCAACTGCAGCAGGCCTTGCAGGCGCGGGAGCTGAGTTTCCGCGCCTTGATTGATGCCGCCCCGCAGCCGCTTTCCGTCACCCTTGATGGCAAATACCTTTACGGCAACAGACTGGCCCAGGATGTGCTTGGTGTTTCGGCGGATGAAATCGTGGGCATGCGTGTCACTTCAATCTACCAGAACCCCAGTGACCGGGACGCCATCGTCTCGGAACTTGAAACGCGGGGTTTCATAAACGAGCGTGAGGTAAAATTGCGGCGTGGCGATGGCAGAACTTTTTGGGCCTCCCTCAGCGCCAATGTCGTCGATTACCACGGCCGCAAGGCCTATCTCACAAGCTTTGCCGACATCACGCGGCGCAAGGCGACCGAGGAGAAACTGGCGTCGAACGCCGCCCTTCTACAAACGATTTTCGACGCTGTTCCAGGCAGCTTATCGTATCGAGACCTTGATGGACGCCTGCGGTTCATGAACAAACATGCGGCCGGGAACCTTGGCAAACGGCCGGGAGAAATAATCGGCAAGACCCTGACAGAGGTATTGGGCGAGACCAGCGGCGTAACGGTGGATACATTGTTTGAAAGAGTGCTGGAAACAAAACAACCCGTGCTGAACAGTGAAATTCAGCCACCAAGAATTCCGGGCCGCGTGTTCAATTACAACATGGTTCCGGTCGAGGACCAAAGCGGCGCCATGATTGGCGTCGTCGCGGCCTCCAATGAGATAACGGAGCAGAAAAAGGCTGACGACGAACTTCGCCGCAGCGAGGCCAAATTCCGCAGTGTTGTTGAGAATTCCATTCAAGGGCTCTGCATTGAGCGCGAGGATCATATACTTTTCGCCAACCAGGCACTGGCGGATATTTTTGGCTACGAGGCGCCGGAGGACATTCTAGCCCTCGAATCCACCAGAGAATTGCTGCCACCAAATGAAGCCGCGCGCCTAGGTGATTTCAGCCGGAAGCGACTGAAAGGCAAAGCCGCGCCTAATAATTACCGTGCAGAGGGCCGCAAACGCGATGGCCGAACAATATGGCTTGATTGCGTAGTCCATGTGGTCGATTGGGACGGCGCGCCGGCAGTTCAAGCCACGATCGTCGATGTAACGGCGGAAGTAGAGGCCGCCACCGCTCATGAACAGCTGGCGAATGCACTGGATCACCTGCCGGCGGCGGTTGTTCTGTTTGACAGGGATGATCGGCTGGTCTTCCAGAATGCCACCCATCGGGCGGAACACTGGTCCCCTTTGGAGTCCGAACTCGAGAACCCGACCTTCGAAGAAATCGTCCGGGAGATGGCCTTGAAAGGCAAAGCGCCGGAGGCCGAAGGGCGCATTGACGAATGGGTGCGTGAACGTGTGGCCCTGCATAGAGAGAAGCATGGTCCGGTACGCACAAAACGCATGCGCGATACAGAGGTTTGGCAGGATCAATACGACTTCACCACGTCTGACGGTGGCTCCCTGCTTCTCTTTGTCGATGCAACCAAATTGCATGAACAAGAGGAACTGCTGCGAGAGGCGCAGAAGATGGAAACCATCGGCCAGCTAACCGGCGGCGTGGCACATGACTTCAACAATATTCTGGCGGTAATCCAAGGCAATCTCGATCTTCTTGCGGATGTAATTTCAGCCGATGACCAGGGCTTCAGATTCCTCGAACCCGCCACCCGCGCCACCCAACGCGGCGCCGATCTGACCCATCGTCTATTGGCCTTTGCCAGGCGCCAGCCGCTGAAACTGGACTCGGTTGATTTGGCGGAATTGATCCAGAACATGGATGGCATGCTGAAAAGCAGTCTTGGCGAAACCGTCTCCACATCGCTGATTTCCAAACCGGGCCTATGGCCTTGCACGGTTGATCCGGCACAGCTTGAACAAGCCATTTTGAACCTAGCCCTCAACGCCCGTGATGCCATGCCGGGAGGCGGAAACATAACTTTCGAAATTTCCAACACCACCCTTGATGCAGACACCGCGCAAGATCTAGATGTGGGAGAAGGCGACTATATCATGCTGCTGGTAAGCGACAACGGCAGCGGCATGTCGGAGGAGATATCCGAGAGAATATTTGATCCGTTCTTCACCACCAAGGATATCGGCCAGGGCACGGGCCTGGGCCTAAGCATGGCTTTCGGTCTGGTCAAACAATCAGCGGGACACATTAGCGTCTCCAGCGAGATCGATATCGGCACCACGTTCAAAATCCTGCTGCCTAGGGCGAAGAACGAAAATGATCTGACTGAAGCTGGTCTCGCCATGGACATGCCTAGGGCCAGGCCGGACGAAACCGTGCTGGTGGTGGAAGATGATGACGATGTTCGTTCGCTCGTCGTCAAACTGCTGAACGATCTGGGTTACGCCGTGCTTGAGGCCCACGATGGGCCGTCGGCGCGGGAACTATGGCAGTCCGAGACTCGAATTGATCTGCTGTTGAGCGATGTCATCCTGCCGGGGGGCATGGCGGGTCCGGACATTGCCGCCGCCGCTCTTATTCACCGCCCCGAGCTTAAAATATTATATATGTCCGGCTACACCGATGATGCCATCGTCCATCATGGCCGTCTTGATCCTGACATCGAGTTAATTCAAAAGCCGTTCGTCAAGACTGCGCTGGCGCGAAGAGTTCGCCTAATTCTAGATAACTAGAGCGCCTCGCCCCTTATCAGCTTTGGCAGGTCGCCGGTCATGGCGGCGGCATGGCGCTCGAAAAAGCGTTTGGCCGGACCAATTTTATTGACCAGCCCCAGGCCCAGAACCCGCGCCAGGCGCACCGGTGTTATGTCGTTAGAGAACAGGCGCACCAGGCCATCGGTCATCATCAGCATGGTCAGGGCATCAAAGCGGCGCCATTGCTGATATCGGCGCAAGGCCTCGCCACCGCCCAAATCCAGTCCCAGACGCGCATCATCGATCAACACCTCGGCCAAGGCGGCAACATCGCGCAGACCAAGGTTCAGGCCCTGGCCGGCAACAGGGTGCATGCCATGGGCCGCATCGCCGATCAGGGCCAGACGGGTATCGATATAACGTTCGGCATTCTGCAGACCGAGCGGATAACTCCAACGCGGCGCATCGCACTCGATCCGGCCCCAGTGATCGCCCGCCCTTGCCATGATCTCGGCGTTGAAGGCCGCATCGTCCAGGGCCAATAGCGGCGGCACATCGCGTCCTTTTTCGGTCCATATCAGAGCCGAGCGGTTGCCCCGCATGGGCAACAACGCAAATGGCCCGGCGGGCAGGAACAGTTCCGCCGCGATACCGCCATGGCCGATCTCATGGCGCACCGTCGTAACGATAGCCGTCTGGTCATACTGCCAGCTTAAACAACGGATACCGGCGGCCTCGCGCAAGGGTGAATTGCGCCCCTCCGCCGCCACCGCCAAGGCCGCCCGGATAACCCGGCCATCGGCCAGTTCGGCCCGCACAGCGCCCTGATCCCGCTGTAAATCGAGCACATCGCCGGGAGCGATCAGATTGACATCATTGGCCTGGGCCAGGGCCTTGTGCAGGGCCAGGCGGATATAGCGGTTCTCTACCGTAAAGCCAAAGGGCCGGTCACCGACCTCACGGTGATCGAAATGCAGGAACAGCGGCGCGTCATTATCGGCTACACGGATTTCCGCGATCGCTTCGGCATAGTCGGCCATATGCTCCCAGGCACCGATTTGTCCGAACAAGGCAGCCGAGCCATAGGACAGTGTGGAAACCCGGCCATCATGTTCCGAGGCCGTCAGCGCCTTCGCCTTCTGCCGCTCCACCACTACCGAGCGCAAACCGGCGCTGGCAAGCGCCAGGGCCTGGCTCAAGCCGATCATGCCGCCGCCGACGATCAAGACATCCGTCTGAATTTCGTTCTTCCTTGCCATCCCCATCACATATCGCGCCTAGCCGGCCCGCTGTCCAGTCCCAGTTGTCCAGTCTCCATTCACGAGATAATCTAACACCATGAATGATACAGCATGGCACGAAATGACGGCCCTGGCACTGGGCGCCGCCATTCAGAATGGTCAAATTGATCCCATCGATTTGACGGAGCATTTTCTCGCCCGCATCGAGGCGCAGGATCCCGAACACCGGGTCTATATCCGGGCAACGGCGGCGCGGGCGCGGGCGGAAGCCGCCGCCGCCTCGCAGCGGGCCAAGGCCGGCCTGCGGCAAAGCGCCCTCGACGGCGTACCATTGTCATGGAAGGATTTGACCGACACCGCCGGCACGGAAACCACCTTTGGTTCCGCCCTACTGCGTAACCGGGTGCCGGAGCGCGACGCCCTGCTGCTGCGCCGGGCCACTCTGGCGGGCATGATCTGCCTGGGCAAGACCACCCTGTCGGAATTCGCCTATTCGGGCCTGGGCATCAACCCCATCTTTGGCACGCCGGCGAATGGCGCCGATGCCGAGGTGGAGCGGGTGCCGGGCGGCTCCTCATCCGGCGCCGCCGTCTCGGTCTGCAACGGTCTCGCGCCCGCCGGCATCGGCAGCGACACCGGCGGCTCGGTCCGTATTCCCGCCGCCCTGAACGGCATTGTCGGGCTGAAGACGACCGTCGGCGTACTGCCCCTGGACGGCATTCTGGCGCTGTCGCCGACATTCGATACCATTGGCCCCCTGACCCGCGACGTGGCCGACGCTAATGCCATCTTCGCGGTGCTGAACCAAACCAGGGCCTTTGATCTGTCCGGCGCCTCGCTTCGGGGCGTGTGTCTGCTCAAACCCACGGACGTCATGTTTGACGATTTGGACGGTACCGTCGCCGGCGCCATGGCCGCTACTTTGGACCGTCTGAGCAATGCCGGGGCCGAGATCGTCGAGGCGGAGGTGCCGGAATTCGCCGAGGCGTTCGAGCTGGTGGCGAAACACGGCAACATCATCTCGGCGGAGGTCTATGCCATGTGGCACGATCTGGTGGAAAGCCGGGGCGACGAGATGTATTGGGGCATCCGCTCGCGCTTTGACCTGGCAAAGAACCTGACGGCTATTGATGCGGAATCCGCCCACATCGGACTACGGGCCATCGCCGTCAAATTCCGCGCCAGGGTGGCCGGCTTCACGGCGGTGGTGCATCCCACCTGCCCGCGCATAGCCCCGCCCATCGCCGATCTGGAGCATGAGCCGGCGGCCTATGATGAAGCCAACATGGCCATGACACGCAACACACGGCTGGGCAATATCATGGAAACCTGCGGCGTCACACTACCTTGCCAGCGGCCCGGTGAATTGCCGGTCGGCCTGTCCCTGATGGCGGCGGGGCACAACGAAGGCAGGGTCCTGCGCCTGGCCAAGGCGGCAGAGGAGGCCCTTAGCTGAAATGCCTAATGTACCCGAGTTGACCGACCCGCTGCTGTTTACACCGTTGAGCCTGCGCGATGTCACGCTGAAGAACCGCGTCGTGATCTCGCCCATGCAACAGTATGCCGCCGGTCCGGACAGCAGGCCCGGCGAATATCACACGGTGCATTATGGCCGACTGGCCATGGGCGGGGCCGGGCTGGTATTTACCGAGGCCCTGTGCATTGCCCCGGAAGGACGCCTGACCTACAGCGACCTCGGGATATGGCATGATGATTTCATCGCGCCTCTGAAAGGCCTGGCGAAAACCATGCGCGACCTGGGTGCTACGCCAGGGGCGCAAATTCTGCACGCGGGACGCAAGGCATCGGTACAACGGCCCTGGCAGGGCTATATGCCGCTAAGCGAAACCGACCGCGAAACCAGGGGCGAGACACCATGGCAAACACTGGGCCCCTCGCCGCTGCCGGCCAATCCCGGCTGGCCGGCGCCACGCGCCATGAGCGAGGCGGAGATCGCGGAGGCCGTGGCCGAACATGGTGCGGCGGCCCGGCGTTGCCATGAAGCGGGCTTTGAGGTTCTGGACATCCATGCCGCCCACGGCTATCTGATCCACACCTTCCTCTCGCCGATCAGCAATCAACGCAATGACACCTACGGCGGCGATCTGCGGGGCCGCATGCGCCTGGCATTGGAGGTCGCGGCGGCGGTCCGGGCCGAGTGGCCCGATGGGAAACCGCTGTTTTACCGCCTCTCCTGCATCGATGATGAACCCGGCGGCTGGAGCCTGGAAGATTCCGTGATCCTGGCCCAGGAACTGCACCGATTGGGCATCGACGTGATCGACTGCTCTTCCCGTGGCCTCGGCCAACGCGGCACCCCCGTGGTGGTGCCCAGGGAGCAGGGCTTCCAGGTGCCTTTCGCTGCGCGTATCCGCCAGGATACGGAGCTGCATACCATGACCGTCGGCCTGATCATGGAGCCCGCGTTTGCCGAGAGCGTGCTGCAACAGGGCCAGGCCGATCTGGTCGCCATCGGCCGCGAGGCCTTGTTCAATCCGCAATGGCCCCTGCAAGCCAGCCTGGCGCTGATGGGCGACGGGGCCTACGAACGTTTCTGGCAACCGCGCGATGCCTGGTGGCTGGAAAAGCGCGCCCGCTCCCTCGCCGCCGCAGCCGCCGACCCTATTTAGCGCAAGCCATGTCTATGCCGGCGCGAAGACGTCGTCTTCCTGCGGGCCTTTCAGATCAGGCAGTTCGATGGGCCCCTTGAAGGCACTGTCATGCTGCAACGTGGGCATCACCTCGGTGGCGAACATGCGCATGTTCAACTCGCCCTGCTCGTGGGGCATGCCGCCGTAGGAAAAATCACAGACAATATGATCGGTACCAGTCAATCGCTGCAATTCAGCGATTTGCTCCTTGCAATCCTCCGGCGTACCGACGATCTGGATACCGACATAGAATTCGGTCATTTTTCGCCGCGATTCCTCTTCCTTCAACTTGGAATAGGTCTTCGCCATCTTGCCGTAGGATTCATAACCTTTCTGCGTGGCCAGATGGCCATCGGAGAATTTGTAGTGGGCATCGATGGAATCCCATTTCGCGCCCAGATATTGCATGGCCCGTTCATTTGCCTCGTCCCGGCTTTCCGCAACCGAGACATTGGTCAGGATCAGGGGCGGCTTGGGGGTATGGCCGACGGACATGGCGATCTCGCGGAAGCTTTGAATATCCGTCGCCGCCTTGACCCATTCGTTCTGCATGATGACCATCATGCCGAAACCCAGCTTGGCCATGATCTCGGCCGATTCAGGGCTGACCGATGAAGCATAGAAACGCCGTTCCGGATGGGACATGGGCCGGGGACGGATCGACATTTCCGGGATCTGATAATACTCACCGTCCCAATCAAAGACCTCGTCGCGCAAGGCCTTGGTGATCAGCTGCGCGGATTCGGCGAAGCGCGGGCGGGCTTCCTCCATGGGGATGCGAAAGCCGGCGTATTCCACCGATGCCGCGCCCCGGCCAAAGCCGAACATGCAGCGCCCGCCGCACAGCAAGTCGAGATAGGCGATCTGTTCCGCCACCCGGATCGGATCCTGCCAGGGCAGCACGATGACGCAGGTGCCCAACGTAATGCGCTTGGTTCGCCCGGCATAATAGGTCAGAAGTTGCAGGGGCGATGGCGACATGGAGTAGCCCGTGAAGTGATGCTCCAAGCCGAACAGGCTGTCAAAGCCCAAGGGCTCCGCCAGATCACCCAGCGCCAGATGCTCGGCCAGGACGGCGGCATCGGAACGTCCGGCCTCCGCCAATACGCTCAGATCAGTACCGATTTTCATGTTCTTCCCCTACCCCAAAAAAACAATACAAAGGCGCCGGTTAATGATCCGCAGCGCCTTTCAATTCAACGATGTTACCATCTGGATCGGAAACGTAAAGCGAGGGCCCCTCGCCCTCGGCGCCGAAGCGTTGCGCAACCTCGCTTGGCTCCAGGCCATGGCCGCGCAAATAGTCGGCCAGCCCGGGATCCTCGAAAGGCTCGATACGCAGACAGAAATGATCCATGTTCGGGCCATCGGCACTTGGCGCGCCGTGCTTTTGTCCCAACTGGCCATCCAGGGTTACCAGGTCGATCTGCGCCCTGCCCGCACGCAAATGGTACAGCCCCAGATCATCCCGCCGCCGATCCATGACACAGCCCAGAATGTCGCAATAAAAGGCCAATGACCGCTCCAGATCGGCAATCCGCAGAACCACGTGATCCAAACCTAACGGTGCAATCCGCATTATTAATCTCCCTTCAACGTAAGAATAATTCTAGGCAACCAATGGTTTATTAAGATATCTTTCTTATAATTGCTTTCATGACTGCGTGCGATGGGACGACAAATCTTGCAATTGCTTGACGATATACACACCAAGGAATGCCGTGCATTCGCCCATGCGTGGCAGGCATGGCGCGGCGGCAATTTGCTGCCAAAACGGTCCGACGTGCGCATTGAGGACATCGCCAGACAGTTGCACCTGGTCTCGGTAGTCGAGGTGGTATCGCCGGAAGCAGCCATCTTTCGCCTTGCCGGCACCGCCCTGTGCAATGCCATGGGCATCGAGTTGACAGGCCTCAACTATTTTGATTTCGCCACGCCCGAGGAACGCGGCCCGCGCATTGCCCGCACCCTTAAAGTGGTCGAGCAGCCTTGTGGTTCGCATTTTGTCTTCCCCATCGCCTATAGCTCCGGACGGACCGTGCGATCGGAAGTTCTGTCCTTCCCCGTTCAGCCCGATGATCCCTCGGCGCCGCCGCAGGTTTTTGGCATTGCCACGGCACTGGAGGAAACAACCCTGGATCGACCAATCGCCGAGCCGAACATACTACCCCTGCCGGAAGGTTACCAATTCGTCGACATTGGCGCCGGTGTCCCCGGTACGGATTCGAACCTGGCGGATCGCCCCCCCGCATCCCTGCTGCTGAAGCAGGCCAGTTAATACATCTCAACCGCGTTTGCGGCGGAATTTGGTGGCCCGCGTACCGGCCCGGCCGCCGCTGGAACGGCCCTTGGGACCACGGGCCGCCTCCAGCATCTCGGGCGTAATCTCCGTCGCGATCTCTTTCGGGACATAACCTTCGCCGCGTTTACGCCGGGCTTCCTTAATCCCGCCGGCGGCCCCATCCTTGGAGCGGCCACCAAAATCATTCTTGGCGTCATTCCTGACACCATCGCCGCGCCGCGCCGTCTCGCCCTCGCCGGTCAGGCCTTTCAATTCCATCTCCTCCAGGCGGCGCAATTCGTCGCGCAGGCGGGCGGCCTCCTCGAACTCCAGATCGGCGGCGGCGGCGCGCATGCGTTTTTCAAGATCTTCCAGGTAGCTTTTCAAATTATGGCCGATCAGATGGCCGTGTTCCGCGTCACCCGTATCCACCGTGACATGATCGCCCTCGTAGACCGAGGCCAATATGTCGGAAATATTCTTCTTCACGGATTCCGGCGTGATGCCGTTGGCTTCGTTATAGGCCATTTGCTTCTGGCGCCGCCGCTCGGTCTCCTCCAAAGCCTGGTCGAGACTTTGCGTGCGCTTGTCGGCATACAATATTACCCGGCCATCCACATTGCGCGCCGCCCGCCCGATGGTCTGCACCAACGATGTGGTCGAGCGTAAAAAGCCCTCCTTGTCCGCGTCCAGGATCGCCACCAGGGCGCATTCAGGAATATCCAGGCCCTCGCGGAGGAGATTGATGCCGACCAGAATATCGAACACGCCAAGACGCAGATCGCGGATGATCTCGATCCGCTCCAGAGTATCGATATCCGAATGCATATAGCGCACCTTCAGGCCCGCTTCGTGCATGTATTCGGTCAGATCCTCGGCCATGCGCTTGGTCAGGGTGGTGACCAGCACCCGGCCGCCGGCACCGGTGACATCCCGGCATTCGGCGATCAGGTCGTCCACCTGATGTTCCACGGGACGGATGATGCAAACCGGATCGATCAGGCCGGTGGGGCGGATCACCTGTTCCGTGAAGACGCCGTCGGTGCGTTCCAATTCCCACTTACCGGGCGTGGCGGAGATAAACATGCTCTGCGGCCGCATGACTTCCCATTCGGCAAACTTCAAGGGCCGATTGTCGACGCAGGACGGCAGACGGAAGCCGAATTCCGACAGGGTCCATTTGCGCCGGTAATCGCCCCGGAACATGCCGCCCAGCTGGGGCACGGTAACGTGGCTTTCATCCAATACGATCAGGGCGTTGTCGGGCAGATACTCGAACAGGGTCGGCGGCGGATCGCCGGGATTGCGGCCGGTCAGATAGCGGGAATAGTTCTCGATGCCGGGGCAGAAACCGGCGGCGTCCATCATCTCCAGATCCAGCATGATGCGTTGTTCCAGGCGCTCAGCCTCCAACAGCATGCCGGTTTGGCGCAGAAATTCCAACCGCTCCAACAGCTCGGCCTTGATGCCCTTCATGGCCTGCTGCAAGGTCGGGCGCGGCGTTACGTAATGGCTGTTGGCGTATACCTTGACCTTTTCATAGGTCGTGGCGCGCTGCCCGGTCAGGGGGTCGAACTCGACAATCTCCTCCAGCTCATCGCCGAACAGGACAAAACGCCAGGCCTGATCCTCCATATGGGCCGGCCACAACTCGACCACATCGCCGCGCACACGGAAGGTGCCCCGGCCAAAGAAATTGTCGTTGCGCCGGTATTGCAGATCCACGAAGCCCTTGAGCAGCGCATTACGGTCAACGGTGGCACCGACCTTCAGATCCATGGTCATCTTGGAATAGGTTTCGACCGAACCGATGCCGTAAATACACGAGACCGAGGCCACGATGATCACGTCGTCGCGCTCCAGCAAGGCGCGGGTGGCGGCATGGCGCATGCGGTCGATCTGCTGATTTATATGCGCCTCCTTCTCGATATAGGTATCGGTGCGGGGCACATAGGCCTCGGGCTGGTAGTAGTCGTAGTAGGAGACGAAATATTCCACCGCGTTGTTGGGGAAAAAGCCCTTCATCTCGCCATACAGCTGCGCGGCCAGGGTTTTGTTGGGTGCCAGCACCAGGGCCGGGCGCTGGGTGCGCTGAATAACCTGGGCCACGGTGTAGGTCTTGCCCGAGCCGGTGACGCCCAACAGCACCTGGTTCTGCTCGCCCGCCTCGACGCCGGCCACCAGTTCGGCGATGGCCTGGGGTTGGTCGCCCGCCGGATCGTACTCCGAGACCAGCTCGAAGGCGCGCCCGCCCTCGCCCTTCTCGGGCCGCTCTATCGGCGCGGGCACCCAGGTGGCCTGCTCCGCCTCGGCCAACGACTGCTCGAAACTGCCCCGGATCTGTTTCATGGATGTATGTGCCATGGCACCAGTATAACCGATTTTGCCGCCGCATCGGATATAGGTTGAAGCGTGCCTATCCGGTTGACGCAGACACCCGGATAGGCACGGAATATTTTATACCTAAATAAAAATTCATCC
>CAZPWJ010000085.1:0-21706 GCA_964590195.1 uncultured Rhodospirillaceae bacterium
GGAAGGCGGCCAGCACTTCGTTCAGGGCCGGGATCACCGTTTCCATGCCCTCGCAGGTAAAGGCGTTGTCCTCGCGCGTCCAGGCATTGGCCATGTCGATTACCACCAGGGCCGGTTTTTTGCCCCATCCGATGCGCCGTTGGAAGCCGCGCTCCTGGTAAAGCGCGCTGTCATTTGCGAACAGTTTGTCCAGCGCCGCCTTGATTTCCGGATCCATCGCCTCGTCCCTCCTCCGCCTACATTGCCTCATCCGAATGAAGCATATCAGATTGCCGGCTTGCCTGAAGCAGCTATTCGAAACTAGGCTATGGCGAAGTGGGAATGGATTGAAACAAATCGAGTGGGGCGATGGCATCGAGATCTGAGACGGGCCAACTGCTGGCCGAAACGGCCTTGGAGAACGCGCGCGCGGTAGCGCCGGTGCTGCGCGATGAGGCTGAACGCATCGAAACCGAACGCGCCCTGACGCCAAAGGCCCTGGCCGCAATGCACGAGGGGCAGCTGTTTCGCCTGAGCCTGCCCCGACGCCACGGCGGCGGCGAGCTACCCCTGCCGCACATGGCGCAGGCCGCCGAAATCATCGCCAGCGCCGATGCTTCATCCGCCTGGTGCCTGGGCCAGGCCCTGGGCTGCGCCATGACCGCCGCCTTCATGGACGAGGAACCCGCGCGCGAAGTCTTCGACCCCGCCGACGCGGTGCTGGCCTGGGGCGCCGGCGTGCAGGGAAAATTAACAGCCACGGACGGCGGCTATCTGGTAACTGGCACCTGGCGCTTTGCCTCCGGCAGCCACAACGCCACCTGGCTGGGCGGCCATTCCAAGGTGTTCGAGGCGGACGGCTCTCCCCGTCTGGCTGAAAACGGTAAACAGGCCAACCGCACCGCCCTGTTTCCCCGCGCCCAGGCGGAGATGGCGGATGATTGGCACGTCATGGGCCTGCGCGGCACCCGCTCCGAGGCCTATACGGTGGAAAACATGTTCATCCCTGAAGGTTTAACATCCGACCGGGAAACGGAAGCCGAACGCCGGGTCAACACTACCCTGTTTATCTTTCCCACCACCGCCGTCTATGCCTCGTTGTTTTCCTCCGTCGCCCTGGGCATCGCGCAAAGCATGTTCGATGATCTGCTGGCCTTGGCGCGGGACAAGACACCGCGCGGCGCCCGCAGTTCCCTGCGTGATAGTGCCGTGTTCCAGACCAAACTGGCGGAGCTTGAGGCCCAGCTCGGTTCTGCACGCGCCTACAAGCACGAGATTTTGAGCGAAATCTGGCGGACGGTGGATACGACCGGCGAGCTAAGCATGGATGACCGGGCCCGCATTCGCCTGTGCACCACCTATGCCATCAACCAGGCCACGGCGGTATCCGAGCAGGTCTATCACCTGGCCGGCTCCACCGCGATTTTCGACAACCAGCCGTTCGAGAGGCGCTTCCGCGATATTCACGCGGTCTCGCAACAGGTGCAGGCCCGGCATACCAATTATGAAACCGTGGGCCGCTATATGCTAGGTCACGACGTGGACACGATCTTCATGTGATGGCCGGACAATGACGGAGCAGCGGTCCATATACGGCTGGCGCGCCAAGCTTGGCCTGATCGTACCAACCACCAACACGGTCAACGAGGCGGAATGGAACATGGCCGCGCCCGACGGCGTTTCCATCCACGGCGCCCGTATCGTACTCCACACCGATGTCACTTCCCAGGCGGGCAAGGCGGCATCGAAGGAAGATCTTCGCCTGGCCCTCAACAGCCTCTACCCCGCCGGCCTGAATGCCATCGCCTATGGCTGCACCGCCGGTTCCCTGATGTCACCGCGCCATGAACTGCCGGCCTTCATGACCGAGGTCTGCGGCCTGCCCTGTGTCACCACCGGGGCAGCGATCATTGATGCCCTGCTGGCGCTCGATGTGACCTCCGTCTCCGTCGCCACGCCCTACGACAAAAGCCTGAACGATCACGAGGCGGAATTTCTTGACGGCCAGGGCATCACGGTGCGGGCCATCGAGGGCCTGGGCTTTGGCGCCAACGGGCCGCACGAATACGCCCTGATGCACAAGGTTCCCAAGCGTGAGGTCCTGGAACTGGCGCACAGGGTCGATGATCCCGGCGCCGATGGTCTGTTGATCAGCTGCACCGATCTGCCGACCTTTGGCATTATCGAGGAATTGGAACAGGCCTTGGGCAAACCGGTGGTGACATCCAGCCAGGCGACCCTGTGGGCCGCCCTGTCAGCCGCCGGGCTGGAACCCGCCCTGCCCGGCCTTGGCCGCCTGCTGGGGCGATAGCGCAAACCTTTCCGAGGGAGACCCCCATGGCCCGCGATAGCCGCTACGATGTCTTGTTCGAGCCGGTGAAGATCGGCCCGGTGACGGCCCGCAACCGCTTCTACCAGGTGCCCCATTGCACCGGCATGGGCCGGCATTTTCCCAACTCGTCGGCGGTGATGCGCGGGATCAAGGCGGAAGGCGGCTGGGCCGTTATCTCGACCGAACAATGCGATATTCATCCCACCGGCGATGTGCGCACGCAAATCCGTTTGTGGGACGAAAAGGACGTCCCCACCCATGCCCGGATGACCGATCTTGTCCATCGCCACGGCAGCCTGGCGGCGGTGGAGCTGTGTCATCCTGGACATTATTCGGCCAGTTATTACGCCCGCGAGACACCCATCGCACCCAGCGCCATTCCCGTGCGCGCGCCTTTTCCCGGCCAGGCCAGGGCCATGGACCGCAAGGACATCGCCGACTTTCGCAAATGGCACCGCCGCGCCGCCGTGCTCTCCCAACAGGCGGGTTTCGATATTGTCTACGTCTATGCAGGACACGCGATCACCTTGTTGATGTTCTTCCTCTCGCGCCAGTACAACCAGCGCACCGACGAATACGGCGGCAGCCTGGAAAACCGCGCCCGGCTGTTTCGCGAATGTATCGAGGACGCGCACGAGGCCGTCGGCGACACCTGCGCGGTGGCTGTACGGCTGGCGGTCGATGAACTGCTTGGCGAGCACGGAATGACGGCGGGCGCCGAGGGCCGGGAGCTGGTTGAAATGCTGGCCGAACTGCCGGACCTGTGGGATGTGAATATCAGCGCCTGGGAGAATGATTCAGCGACCTCCCGCTTCGCCCCTGAAGGGTTTCAGGAACAATATGTCGATTTTGTTAAGTCCCTGACCACGAAGCCGGTGGTGGGCGTTGGCCGGTTTACCTCCCCCGACAGCATGGTCTCGCAAATCAAACGCGGCGTTCTCGACTTCATCGGCGCCGCGCGGCCATCCATCGCCGACCCTTTTTTGCCCAATAAGATCGAAGAGGGACGCCTGGACGATATCCGCGAATGCATTGGCTGCAATATCTGCGCCGCCTACAACAATATGTCCGTACCGCTGCGCTGTACGCAGAACCCGACCCAGGGCGAGGAATGGCGCAAGGGCTGGCACCCGGAGCGGATACCGGCCAAGAGCACCGATGATCGCATCCTGATCGTCGGTGCCGGCCCAGCCGGGCTGGAAGCCGCCCGCGCCCTGGGGCAAAGGGGCTATCGGGTGCTGCTGGCCGAAGCAAAGACTGAACTTGGCGGCCGTGTGCCGCGCGAGAGCCGCCTGCCGGGATTGAGCGCCTGGTCCCGTGTCCTTGATTACCGCGCCACGCAGCTAAGGCAAATGGCCAACGTTGAGATCTATCTCGACAGCCAGATGGGCATGGCGGAGGTACTCGAGGCCGATTGTTCCCTGGTTGCCATTGCAACGGGGTCAAGCTGGGCCAGGGACGGCATCGGCAGAACCCACCATGAGGCCGTGCCGGGGGCCGGAAGCGCGAATATTTACACCCCCGACGACATCATGGATGGCGTCGATATCGAGGGCCCGGTCGCCATCTACGACGACGATCACTACTACATGGGCAGCGTGATCGCGGAATTGCTCCGCAGCAAGGGCCTGGACGTTACCCTGATCACGCCCGCCGCCGTGGTGTCGGAATTCAGCACCTATACCTTGGAGCAGGAAAAAATCCAAACCCGGCTTCTTGAAGTCGGCGTGCGGATCGTTGCCCAACAGGAATTGGCGGCGGTCCGCGACGATGGTCTCGATTTGCGCTGTGTCTACACCGGCAAGGCGCGTCACATCGAAGCGGCCTCGATCGTTCTGGTGACATCAAGGGAGCCCAATGACGCGCTGTACCACGCATTGCGGCGGGACGAGGCCGCAATCAAGCAATCAGGCATCAACAGGGTAACGCGGATCGGCGATTGCCATGCCCCTTCGATCATTGCCGATGCGGTATATGCGGGCCACAAGTTCGCCCGCGATCTTGGCGCCGAGGCATCCGAGACAATACCGTTCAAGCGCGAGCTGATGGAACTGGCCCCGGAATACTGAGCAATGACACGGGGGTCCACCTAAACAGACCTAGAATGGCTTGGTCGAGCCCACGAAGGCGATCAGCAGCACCACGCACCACAGGGTCACGGCGGCGCTGCCGGCGTTGATGCGGTTTTTCTTCATGCGTTTTTCGCCTTCGATGGCCTGTTCGCCGCCGGCACGCACCATCTCAAATATGGGTTCCCACAAATCGGCGGCACGCAGGATCCAGGTGGCGCTCAACACCATCAGACCATAGAGGGCCAGTTTCAGGGCCAGCCAGCCTTGGGACACCGGTTCGCCGGTAATCAGGGCATAGATGCCCAAGCCCGTCATGGCGGCGGCGACCACGAACCAAAGCACACGATTGATGCGGTTCAGGGTCCATTCCCTGGGCGTGCCGATGGTGAATTTCTCCACCCATAACATCGCCAGCCAGGCCAGGCTGAGGACCCAGATCATGACCAGCCAGCCGCCGGTAACCTGGCTGCCGTGTTGCAGGGCCAGTGTAAAGCCAATGGGCAGGATCAGCGGTGCGCAGGTGCGCGGCGCCATATCGACCTTGCGCCGGATCTCGCGCACCCGCAGGCGTTCATCAAGGCTCAAATCGTCGCGGGTCAATTGGCTGTCGCAAAAGAACACGCCCAGGTCGGAACCCAGCCAATAACCGAACAGCAAGACGTGAACAAAAATCAGGACGTCCTGAAATTCCATATGCATCGAAACGCTCCCTCGATTTCGCCGGCATTCGCCGGTCGTTTTTTACCCTGAACCTATGCCCTTAATTCTCCCCCTTGATGCCCGCCGCTCATCCGGCTTCAGCCGAACCTGACCCGCGCCGTGCCCGGCGTGATGACATCGCCGTTTTCGTTCTTGATGAAGACATCCATCTCCACGATGCCCGTTGTGGGATCGATCGCCGTAATGCTGCCGCCTGACGTCAACGTCTCGCCGATATAGGAAGCGCGCCGGTTGGAATAGTTGAACTGCACCAAGGTGGCATCGTCGCCCATCCAGTTGACCACCACCTGGTTCAGCCAATCACCCTGTAGGGGGCCGTCGATGACCACGCCGGGATGCTTCTCCACATTCTTGGTATAGGGTTCGTCATAATGGATACGATGGGGATTCCAGATCGCCGCGTTGTAGCAGAACAGGGAAACATTGGTCGCCGTATGCTGACGCTCGGGCAGGGCCTCGCCCACGGACAGGTTGGAAATATCAATGTCACTCATCGCATGATCCTCGTCTGCTTTTCTTCCATCACCAACTCGCCCGCCTCGGTCTCAACACGCAGGTTGTAGACCACGAAAATCAACGGCCCCGTGCTGCCCTGTTTTTCGATCAGGTCGGCCAGGGAACGGGTCGCCACCAGTTTGTCGCCGGGATAGATCGAACGGTGAAAAGTCATCTCGGTACCGCCCGCCATGACCCGCTTCAACGGCAGGTCGGGCAGGAATGAATCCTCGGGCAGGCCGTCCGGGCCCAGCTCGGACAAGGGAGCGATGGGCCGCAAGGCACCGAACAGGAACATCGCGGGCGCTTCGTCCCCTTTCAGGAATTTTTCCTGCTGCTGCTCCGTCGAGATGGAATATTTGATGATGTCGCTGCGGTTGACCTCGATATGAACAGGTTCGCCTTCGCGCCCGATCCAGGATCTTGCCTCCGCGCTGATTAATTCGCTCACTTTTCAGCCCCTCCTCTACCATGCCGTCTTACTACGGCCACCATAGTGGCAGACCGGTGGCTACAGGTGAAGGGGCTAGTGGTCTGCATCATTCAGGCTGGAGGCTGCGTTCCACAATGCGGGCAAAGAAACTGGCGCCATAAACCAGGGCCTCGTCGTTGAAGTCATAGCCCGGATTATGCACCGGCGTACTATCAGCCCCGTTGCCCACGTGAATATAGCAACTGGGCACCTGCTCGGACATAAAGGCGAAATCCTCGGAGCCGGTGCCGGGCGGCATATCGCGCTGGACCTGCTCGGCGCCGACCAGTTCGCCGCAGACTTCCGCCGCCAGCGCGGTCGGTTCCTCGGCATTGAAAACGGGGTGAAAAATAACGCGGAAATCGGTTTCGGCGCTGGCCTCATGGCCCTCCGCGATGCCCTTGACCAAGGTTTCCATCCTTTCCTGGATGCGCTCCATCACGTCCATGGTCATGGTCCGCACCGTGCCCGACAGCCGCGCTGTCTGTGGAATCACGTTATAGGCATCGCCCGCATGGACCTGGGTAATGGACAGCACGGCAGTGGTCGATGGCGGCAGATTGCGCGCCACGACAGTCTGTAACGCGCCGATCATCTCGCCCGCGATGGTCACCGGGTCGATGCCGTGATCGGGATGGGCGCCATGGGCCCCTCTGCCCTTGATATCAATATCGAAAAAGGCCCCGGCCGCCGTCCGCAGGCCGGACGTGGCGCCATAATGGCCCACCGCCATGCCGGGGCGGTTGTGCATGGAATACAGGGTATCGCAGGGGAACTGTTCGAACAGACCATCGGCGATCATCGCCTTGGCACCGCCGATGCCCTCTTCCGCCGGTTGAAATATGAAGTTCACCTGACCGCGAAAATCCTGGCTGGCGGCGAGATACTTGGCCGCCGCCAACAGCATCACCGTATGGCCATCGTGGCCGCAGGCATGCATGACGCCGTCCGTGGTGGAGCGGTGTTCAAAACCGTTCTGTTCCATGATCGGCAGAGCATCCATATCCGCGCGCAGCCCCACCGCCCGGGTCTCGTTGCCAACCTTGAGGACGCCGACAACCCCGGTCTTGCCGATGCCGCGGGTCACCTGAATGCCAAATTCCTCCAGCTTGCCGGCAACAAAGGCCGCCGTGCGCTCTTCCTCCAGGCCAAGTTCGGGATGGGCGTGGATATCACGGCGCCAGGCAACAAGTTCCTCCGCCATGGCGGCGATTTCGGCAACGATGGGCATGGATTTTCCTCTTTTTTCTACAAATCAGGCGCCCTTCCAGGATGCCATACCCGCTGCCGGAAAAGCAAAGCCTGCGGCAGAGAAGCTTGACGAGGGCCTTAATCCCGGCACAATCGTCGTGCTATTAGGCCATTCATTATGATGTCGTTTGGGTGCAGATAAAATGATCCGAAACCGGGACACGATTGTTGCTCGCCAGGAACATACCGCGCGCGGTGTGGCATGAGGTGATGGCACATATAAAGCACCTCGCCCTTATCCTAATTCTGCTGTTGCCGCCGGCCCAGACCGTGGCGGCGCCGAAACCCGGCCAGGACAACGCCGAGATCTTGTACAAAAACTGTGGCACCAGCGCCAATAAATGGAGCCAAAGCTACTGTTTCCGTTACGTCATCGACATCGTGGACAGTGCCAAGCAGGAGGGCCGGCCACTGGCGGTCTGCCAACCGAAAGGCGCGACCAAGGGCGAGGTCGTCGATGCGGTCAGGACCTGGCTGGCAAACCGCCCGGAAGAACGGCGGAAATCAGCCTTAAGTCTCATTGCCAGAGCTCTGTCGGATACCTGGCCCTGTCGATAAATCTCAACCTTGGCGGGCTGCGATCAGGGCCAGGGTGCGGTGCATTTCGTTGGTCAGGATCGAGATGCCCTCATCGACGCCCTGGCCGGGTTTGTTCATGAGGAAATCAGCCTGGCAGGCCAGGGCCACATGGGCCGATAGCCGGGCCGACTGATCCGTCTCGTTGGCCGAGCCGCCCATATAGACGCCGGCGCCCTGGCGGCGGCAATACAGCAAAGCCTCAATGGAATTGCCCAGGCCGCCCAGGTCCGGCGCCTTGACTTGCAGGAAATCCGCCGCCCCCGCGTCGGCGAAGGCCCGGATATCGTCAAGGGTATTGCACCATTCGTCAGCCACCAGAATGACCTCGTGGCCACGTTGTTTCAGGGCCGCGCGCAGATCCTTAAAGGCCTGAATTTGCGCCGCCCGGCTGTCGGCGATCATCGGCGTTTCCAGATACAACTGATAGGGCGCCGCCGCCGCCGCCACCCGGCCCGTATAGTCCGCGATTTTGTCGATATCGCCGCCGAACAGCTCACCAATGGTGCCATAGACGTCCAGGTGGATGGCCGGTCTGTAGCCCTCGCCGGCCTTTTTCGTAATCAACCCCGAAACCCAGGCGGCATAATCGATCAGCTTCTGGCCGCCCGCGCCAAGATCGTTGGCGACATTGGCGAAAGAGCCGTGCGGTAGGATATCGACCCGCTTCATGATCATCTTTTCCACCATGAATTCCTGCGGCGTCGGGCACATGCCCAGCAATGGAACCGGCGCCGTGGCGATCCGGCAATCGTATTCAGTGGCGATGATTTCCGCCGCCGTACAGCGGCCAGCCAGGGCGGCGGCATGCAGCAGGGCCTGGGAGATGCCAAAGCGCAGGGCCGTGTGCAGTTGCCCGCCGTCCTGTTCGAAGGCTTCGATTTTCCCCGCCAGAGGGCGAAATTCGGCGCAATCCTGGCCGATCAGCAAATCCCGGATGGGGCCTTCCACCACCGCGCGGTGCGCCTCGGCCTTGAACAACGGGTCGCGGCCGGCGGCACCGGTGAAAATCACGTCCATGCAATCGCCGAACGCCACCTGCCCATCTTCCAGCAACAACATCACGGACAGCGCCTGGCCAGGCTGGAGTACCTGGTCAAAGCCCGGCGTCACCGGCGGGTCGATAAAGCCGAAGCCGTCCTGGCGCGCGCCAAGGCGGGCCGCCTCGAGATCCTTGTTGAAATAGCCGCTGACGCCGGCGGCGCAGATCACGTTGGCGATTTTCATGCGATGGCTTCCCTGGCAGTTTCCTTATTGTTTTTCCATCAGGATAATACAACCATGATCAAAAATCAGTTCGGAATTCCCTTATCAAATCCCTCTCCGGTGCCGCCCCCAGTCCTGGGCCTTCGGGCAGGGTCATTTTGCCGTCGATAATGGCGGGCAGGCCGCCGGTCAGTTGTTCACGTAACGGATTTGGATTGGCATCGATCTCCAACATGCCGTCGCCGCCCGCGGCGGCCAGGCAATGGCCCGAGGCCAGCAAGCCGATGGCACCGGCCAGGAAATGCGGGCAATAGCTCTGCCCCGCCTCGATAATGCGCCGGGCCAATGGAAGGGTCTTTGTGAAACCGCCCCATTTACACATATCCGGCTGCACCACGGCCAACACCTTGGCCGCGATATAGTCATCGAATTGTTCATCACCCAGCAGGTTTTCGCCCGCCGCCAGGGGCGCGCCGGGCAATGCCGCCAATTGCCGCCAACTGTCCAGGCCCTGATCGGCCGTGATGGGCTCCTCGATCCAGGTCAGATCGAATTGGGAATAGTCCGGCCAGTTGGCCCGGGCCATTTCCAAATCCCAGCTTTGATTGACATCCGTCATCAAGCGGTGCCCGCCGATCAGCTGCCGCACGCCGGCCAAGGCGGCTAGGTCCGTCTCCCGGCCAAAACCGATCTTGACCTTGAAGGCGGTATAGCCTTCCCCTAGCTTGCCTTCGACAATGCCTTCAAATCCGCGCGGATTAAGGCCCGAGGCATAGACCGGCACCGTATCGCCCCCGCCCTCCAGCAGTCGCCAAAGCGGCTCGCCCGCGCGCCGCGCCGCCAGATCCCACAGGGCGATATCAACGCCGGCGATGGCCTGGGCGAAGGCGCCCGGCTCGCCGCACTGGATGGTCATGATATGGGTCTGGCGGGTCATGGCATCGAAGGCAGCGGCGGGGCTCGGCCAGTTTTCCGACAAGGTGATGGGCGCCAGATAATCGCGGATCAGATGGGCCCGGTTTTCAGCGCCATGCATGGGAAAATTGCCAAAAACCTCACCCCAGCCCACCGCGCCCTCCGCGTCCTCCACCCGGACCAGCAGCACCGCCCGTTTTGTCAGGGTGCCGAACGAGGTCATCACGGGCGTCTCGATCGGCGCATGCAGCAGGACCGGCTCGACCTTAACGATATTCAGCGCGGGCAAATCCATGCTCATGTTCATTTACTCTCCACCGCCGCCAACAATGCCCTCGTCGTGCAATTCGCCGATCTCGCCATCGCTTAAGCCCAGGACATCCGCCAAAATCTGGTCCGTATGCTGACCCAGGGCCGGGGCAGGCTGAACCGCTTCGCGGGGCGCGGCGCCGAAATCCAGAGGAGAACCCGGGGTCAGATAATTGCCGATGCCCGGTTGTTCCACGTTCTCGAACACCGGATTGTCGGTGGAGCAGCGCCAATCTTCTTCCAAGGCCTGGGCAACGCTCTGATACGGACCCCAGGAAACACCGCCCGATGTCAGCGTGGCGGATAATTCCGCGAAATATTGCGCGGCGCACCACGGCTCCAACAGCGCGGCGATCTCCGCCGTGGCCAGAAAGCGGTCGCCTTCCTGGCGCAGATCCAGGCCGCGCCGGGCCTCGATCTCGGCCACGCCGTCGGCGATCCCCGCCGTTTCCACCAGGGCCGGCCATTGCCGCCCCGTAATCGCAACAATCATCACCCGGCGGCCATCCCTGGTCACGAAATCCCGCCCGAAAGCGCCATAAAGCTCATTGCCCGTGGCAGGGCGTTCGCTGCCGTTGATCTGGGTTTCGCCGATAAAGCCCAGGGTTCCCATGGTGGCAAAGGCCATATCGGTCAGGGCCAGGGAAATAAACTGCCCCTCCCCCGTCAGGCGGCGATGGCGGTCGGCGGCCAGGATGCCGTTGACCGCCGCCAGGCCGGTGGCGATATCCCAGGCAGGCATGACATGGTTGACCGGCGCCTTGGCCCCCGCCGGGCCGGTCAGATTGGGGAAACCGGTCGCCGGATTGACGGTGTAGTCCACTTCCGATGTGCCGTCGCGGTTACCCTTGATGTTCAACATGATCAGGTCGTCGCGCTGGGCTTTCAGATTGTCGTAGGACATCCAGCCGGAAGTGGGAAAATTGGTCAGAAAGAAACCGTTGTTTTCGCTTTTGTCGCTTGGCGCGCAGATCAATTGGGTCAGCAGTTCCCGGCCCCTGGGATTGCGGATATCCACGGCGAAGGATTTCTTGCCCTTGTTCAGGCCGGCCCAATAGAGGCTTTCGCCACTTTCAGTCACCGGCCAGCGGCGATAATCGAGACCGCCGCCCAAAGGGTCGAAGCGGATCACTTCCGCGCCCATTTGCGCCAGGGTCATGCCCGCGCTGGGGGCCGCGATAAAGGCCGAACCCTCGATCACGCGAAGGCCGCGCAAAATACCGTTCATGTTAGACTCCACATTCAGATACGAAATTAGAATTATGACATAACATATTGTTTTACATATACGGTGATGGATCGGCCAGATGATGGGCCGTGAGCTCCGACGTCAAATAGTCAAAGGCGTCATCGACACTGTCGGAGCGGTGAAACAGCTTCAAATCCTCTGGATTTATGGTGCCGAATTCCACCAGGGCATCAAAATCCACCACCCGGTCCCAAAACTCCTTGCCGTACAGCACGATGGGTACCTTTTTGCGGATCTTGCCGGTTTGCATCAGGGTCATGGTCTCGAACAATTCGTCCAGGGTGCCGACACCGCCGGGCATGGCGATAATCGCCTTGGAGAGATAGGCGAACCAGAATTTCCGGGTAAAGAAGTAGTGGAATTCAAAGGCCAGGCTGCGGGTCACGAAGGGATTGGCAAACTGTTCGAACGGCAGGGATATATTCAGGCCAATATTCAAACCCTTGGCTTCGGAAGCGCCCCTGCTTGCGGCCTCCATGATGCCAGGGCCACCGCCCGTGCAAATGACAAAACGCTTGTCGTCGCGGCCTAAATTTTTCGACCAATTGGTCAGACGCGCCGATAAGACGCGGGCATCCTCGTAATAACGGGACATCTTAAGATCTTTTTCCGCCTTGGCCAGGTCGCCGCCGCCGGCTTTTGCAGCCTCCAGCGCGGCCAGTGCCGTCTCCGCGGACTTAATACGGGCCGAACCGAACATCACGATGGTATCGCGCACTTGCGCCTGGCGGAAACGTTCCTCGGGCTCCATATATTCAGCCATTATCCGCAGAGGCCGGGCCGCGCGGCTGTTCAGGAAGGCTTCGTCCCGATAGGCCTTTACCGGATGAAACGGTTCGTCGGTCATGCAAATATCCCCATGTTCACGCGGCCTTTACCCTATCTGCTCTAGTATCCCGGTTTATGGCCCGGCGGCGGTTGCCGCCCCATTTACAGGTAGTGTGAGAGCGGTCACTGGCGAACAACAGCAAGACCACCAGATATTTATCCCAGAGCTGGAGGGAACCGTATGTCGCATCTGACCTATGAACAAGAGGCTTCGAGCAGTCAATCACGGATAATCGCCGATAACATTGCCAACCCAGCGATTTCAGGCGAGTTGTCCCGCTACCTGGTGGTCAGCGCCGGGGCATTGGCGGTGGATGTGGCAACCTTGTATGTCCTATCGGTTGGTTTCGGAGCCCATTATCTGCTCGCCAACCCCATTGCCTTTACCCTTGGCGCCCTGGTCGCCTATGTCGGTTCCGTTCATTGGGCGTTTCGCAGCCGCAGAATGTCCAATAGCGGACTGGAGTTGGCCATTTTCGTGGCCATCGGCGTTGGCGGTCTGGCGGTTAACGAGGCCATGATGTGGTTGAGTATCGAATTCGCGGCACTGTCGTTGCTATTTGCCAAGTCGGCGGCAGCCGTGACATCCTTCGCCTTCAACTTCATCGTCCGTAAACTGGTTCTGTTTTCGACCTGAGCCCCGCCATGACGAATGACAGCATGACTGATAAACAAACAGCGATCATAATCGGCGGTGGTCCAGCCGGCCTGACCACGGCCTTGGAATTGCTGGAGCGCACGGATATCAAGCCCATTGTCTACGAGGGATCGGACAACGTGGGCGGCATCGCGCGCACCTATCAGCACGCGGGCAACCGCATAGATATCGGCGGGCATCGTTTCTTTTCCAAATCCGACCGGGTCATGAACTGGTGGTCGAAAATCCTCCCCCTGCAGGGCCCGGAGGATGACGAGGCTGGGCCGATCTCCTTGAATTACCAGAATAATTCCCGCTGGCTGGAGATGCCCAGCGATGGTCCGGACCCGGATCTGGTGGATGACGTCATGCTGGTGCGGGCGCGCAAATCGCGCATCCTGTGGAACGGCAAACTGTTCGATTATCCTCTGTCGTTGAACCTGGAAACCCTGCGCAAGATGGGCCTGGGCACTACCATGCTGGTCGGTTTCAGCTTTCTGCGCAGCCAAATCGCGCCGATCCGGCCCGAAACGTCCCTGGAAGACTTTTTCATCAACCGCTTTGGCCGCCGCCTCTATCAAACCTTCTTCAAGGACTATACGGAAAAGGTCTGGGGCGTGCCATGCGGCCAGATATCCGCCGAATGGGGTGCGCAACGGGTCAAGGGGCTGTCTCTGCTGGGCATTGTCAAACATGCCTTGGGCTCGGTTTTCCGTCGAAAAAACGATTTGGCGCAAAAGGAGGTGGAAACTTCGTTGATCGAAAAGTTTCTCTATCCCAAACACGGCCCCGGCCAGATGTGGGAGCGGGTAACGGAGATGATCCGCGAGAGAGGCGGCGAGGTTCACATGAACTGCAAGGTCACCGGTTTGCGCCATGAAAACGGCCAGATTACCGGCGCCACCATGATGAACGGCAGCGGCGAGCCGAAGGCCGTGGCGGGCGATTATTACTTCTCCACCACCGATGTGCGCCAACTGATGACGGCGATCGAGCCGGCCCCGCCAAGTACCGCCGTGGAGGTCTCGGACGGCCTGATTTATCGGGATTTTATCACCGTTGGCCTGTTGCTGGAGCGTTTGAAGCTGGGCGGTGACGCCACGGGGCGGGATATCGGCGAAAAAATGTCCGACAACTGGATCTATGTTCAGGAAACCGGCGTCAAGGTGGGGCGGTTGCAGTTCTTCAACAACTGGAGCCCCTATCTGGTCGCCAATCCCGAACATGTCTGGATCGGCCTCGAGTATTTCTGCGACGAGGGCGACGATCTGTGGCGTATGGATGATGATGCCCTGGGTGCCTTCGCCATTGCCGAATTGCAGAAAATCAACGTCATCGAGCCTGATGCGGTGCTCGATCACGCGGTGATCCGGGTGCCGAAAACCTATCCGGCCTATTTCGGCAGCTATGACCGATTCGGCGAAGTCCGCGACTTTACCGACGGTTTGGAGAACCTTTACCTCCTCGGCCGCAACGGTATGCACCGATACAACAACATGGATCATTCCATGCTGACCGCCATGGTCGCGGTGGATAACATCGTCGCCGGCGAGCGCGATAAATCGAATATCTGGTCCGTTAACACCGAAGCCGAATATCATGAGGAGAAATAACTGATTCTTCGGCTTCGTTGATGCGAGATAGATGCCGCGTGCATTAATACTGATTATGTCGTTCCTGGCCTTGCTGCTTGCCCAATGGTGGATGAGCGGCCGACAGGATGGTGCTGTTTTCAGTGGCGAATTGTTCGACAGCGACAGCGCCATGCGCCTGGTTCGGGTGCAAAAGCTGATTGCCGGCGACGATTGGTATGACATCCGTATCGCCCGGGCCAACAGCCCCCACGGCCACGATCTGCATTGGAGCCGGCCCCTCGATGTTCTGTTGTGGGCCGGCGCGGCCCTATTGGCGCCGTCCCTTGGCTGGCAGGATGGTTTACACCAGGCCGGGATCTGGATTTCGCCGCTATTACATTTCCTGACCCTGTTGGCCCTGCTTTGGGCCGCACGTCCGCTGCTGCCGCGTACGGGATTGTTGTGGCTGGGCCTGCTGTTTCCCCTGCAATTGTTTCTCGATCACCAGTTCGCCCCAGGGCGCCCGGATCATCATGCCCTGATTCTGTTCCTGTTCGTCTGTACCATGGGGGCTCTGATCCGCGCGATGATGGCCCAGGGCGTTGTCTGGGCCGCCGCCGCGGGCCTGGCCGTGGGCCTGATGCTGTGGGTCAGCGTCGAGGGCCTCCTGGCCCTGGCCCTGGCTTGTGCATTGTTCGCTGTCCGCTGGTTGGTCGAGGGCCGCATCTGGGCCCGGCAGGGCCTTGTCATGAGCACCGCGGCAACGGCTGTTTGTCTGCTCGCCGTCTTTCTCGAGCATCCGATAGAACAGATCACAAATCCAATTTACGACAAAATTTCAATTAGTTATGTATTTTTTCTATTCTTAATTACGAGCGCCTTCGCGATTGCCGCCCATATCCCAACGCGCTGGCCGGGTCTGCTTGCATTTGCCCTGGTGCCTTTGGCGGAATTCTGGGCTTTTCCAGAATTTTTCCATGGTCCGTTGGCGGATCAGACTCCTGATTTTGCCGCCGCGATTTTTCAATATGCGGGCGAAACCAAAGGCTTAGGTTCTCTATCTGAGATCGCACTTCACATAGGTCCAGCCCTGATCGCCCTGCCCTACGGCCTTTGGCGCCTGCAGGTAGCCGAAAATCGTTGGCCATGGTTGCTGAAAACCGCCGGTTTAGCGCTCTATCTGCCCCTGGCGATGATGCAGATACGCTGGGCGCCCTACGTGGTTCTGCTCGCCCTGCCGGGTTATTGTTATATATTAGATTTTTTCTTTAATTCGTTGAAAAATAGACAAAATATTATTTCAATTGCAGTGAACTCCTTGGCCCGCACCGGCCTTGTCCTGGCTTTCGCCTTTAGCCCGCTGTTGTTGACCGCGCAGCTACCCGGCGCTTCGGCAGCCGGGACCGAGGCCAAATGCCGAACCGATGCCATGGCCCGGCACCTGGCAATGCATTTCAAAAGCCCGCAACGTATTCTATCTTATATGACAATCGCGCCAGCAATCCTGTATCGTAGTGAACATGAAGTCGTCGGTACGCCGTATTTCCGCAATGCCCAGGGGGGACGCGACACCCTGGCATTTTTTCGTGCGGAAGACCCCATGACCGCGCTGGCAATCGCCAAATCCCGGCGGATTGATCTGGTTTTGACCTGTCCAAGCGACCGGGAGAGCCGGATCTATGGCGCTCCCTTCGCCCCGCCCGTTTGGCTTCGCCCCCTTGAATTGCCACGGGCCCTGTCGGAATGGCGCCTCTACAAGGTGCGGCCATGACACTGCGGCGGCTGCTCTTGCTGGCCTTTATCCCCGCTCTGATGCTGGTTGGCGCCCATGTTCTGTTGCAGATTCTGGCGGATTGGTTCGTTTTTGAGGGGCGCCTGATCGGCCCCGACGCGTACATGCGGGTGCTCCGTGTCCTGGATTTGGCCTATGGCGGAGGTTGGTTCGAACCCGTATCGGCGCGCTCCAACGCCCCTTATGGCGAGGCCCTGCATTGGACCCGGCCGCTGGATCTAATACTGCTGGTGGGCGCCTTTATAGGCTCGTTTTTGGCTGACTTTGATGCCGCCCTGTTTGCCTGGGCCGCCGTATTCGGCCCGGTGCTGCATATCTGCACCCTTGTAGTACTGATCTGGGCCTGCCGCCCGCTTTTGAACAAGCGCGGGCTGCTGTTGGTGGGCCTGCTGTTCGCGGTGCAGTTTTTCATAAGTTTTCAATTCGCCGTTGGGCGGCCGGATCATCACGGTCTTAATATGCTGCTGTTCATCTGGCAGATGGGTTTCGCCTGCCGCCTTACGGCTGCCGAATGCCCCCGGAAGTTCGCGCTCTGGGCCGCCTTGGCGGCCACGGCCGGGCTTTGGATCAGTATCGAAGGAATCCTGGGCACGGCCATGATCCTGACCGCGATGAGCGCCGCCTGGGTGATCCATGGCGGCGGCTATTTGCAGCGGATACGCTTGTTTCTTGTTGCCCTCGTCATTGGTTTGGCGTTGGTGCTGGTGGTGGAAAGGCCGCCAAGCGACCTGTTGACGGTTGAGTTCGACCGTCTCTCCGTGGTGCACATTGGCCTCTTTGCAATGCTGGCCCTGACGGCCCTGTTCATGCGCCAGAGCGAGCACATGCGCCGGCGCCTGGGCCTGACGGTTGCCGCCGGCGCCCTGGTCCTCGCGGTTCTGGGCCTGTGGGTGCCGGATTTCTATGCCGGCCCCATGGCCTCCATGGACCCTCTGGTCTACGAAGTCTGGTTCCGCAACAACGCGGAAGTCAGCCCGGTGCTAAAAATGGACAATCTGCGCCGCACCGGACCAAAGGCCCTGGCCCATCTTGGCCTGGTCCTCTACGCCCTGCCCATGCTGCTGGTCATATTCCTGCGTGTGCAGGGCGCTCGCCGCCTGAATTGGGTTATTTTGGCGGCTTTCCTGTTTGCCGGGACGGCCCTGGCCCTGCGCGAGGCGCGCTGGATGGGCTATCCCCAGATACTGAGCCTGCCTCCCTGTATCGTCCTGCTGCAGGTGTTGTTCGCACGCTTCGCGGGCCCCGGCATGGGGCGCGCGCTGGTGCGGATCGCTTCGGTTATCGTGCTGGCCACCGGGCCGTTGATCGGCGGCGGCTTGCTGCGCCAGGCGCTGCCCGTGCCAAAACAGGAGACACCGTGTGAATTGCCCGAGATGGCGCTGTTTCTGGCGGTAAACTACGAAGAACGCCCACATACCCTGTTGAATTTCATCTATTCCGGGCCGGATTTGCTGTATCGGACGCACCATTTCGTGATCGCCACACCGTATCACCGCAACACCGGCGGCATCGTCGATACCATAAAATTTCTACGGTCCACCCAAGAGGATCAGCCAAAAGCCCTGACCGAGGAACGGGAAATTGATCTGGTGCTGATCTGTCCCTCCGACCCGGAGGCCAACAATTACCGCAAGAGTGAAGGCCCGCCGACCCTGTTCATGCGATTGGAAACGGATCAGCCGCCGCCCTGGCTTACGCCGGTGCCCCTGCCCATGGAATTGGGACGAAAATTCAAATTATTCCAGACCGAACGGCAGAAATTTTGACCCGGCCCGCTTCCACGGTTACTTATAGATCCCAGTTTAAGTCTCCGTAGTAAAATCCGAGCAGAGGTTGGATAAAAAAGATGCCTGAATATGACGTCATCGTGGTTGGCGGCG
This sequence comes from uncultured Rhodospirillaceae bacterium, assembly GCA_964590195.1. Classification (GTDB taxonomy): domain Bacteria; phylum Pseudomonadota; class Alphaproteobacteria. The sequence continues at coordinate 18,288 of CAZPWJ010000085.1, forward strand.
GTAATGCCGCCTTGTGCGCGGCCCTTTCAGCGCGGGAAAACGGCGCTTCCGTCGTGGTCCTGGAACGCGCGCCGCAGGACGAGGCCGGCGGCAACTCCGCCTTTACCGCCGGTGCCATCCGCACGGTCTACAACGGTGATGACGACATCCTGGATTTGATGCCGGATCTCTCGCCCGAGGAACGTAATTCCGATTTCGGCTCCTATACCGAGGAGCAGTTCTTTGACGACATGGGCACGGTCACGGACTACCGCACCGATCCGGACCTGACGGAATTGCTGATCACGCGCTCCTTTTCGACCCTGAAATGGCTGCAGGGCAAGGGCATGCGCTATATGCCGCTGTTCGCCAAACAGGCCTTCAAGGTTGATGGCCGGTTCAAGTTCTGGGGCGGCCTGACCGTGGAAGCCTATGGCGGCGGCCCCGGCCTGATCGAGGGGCTGACGGAGTGCTGCAACCGCGAAGGCATCGAAATCCGCTATAACGCCCGCGCCCTGTCGCTGATCCATGATGATGACGGAGTACATGGCGTAAATCTGCGCCAGGATGGAAAAACCTCGGAATTGAGCGGCGGCGCGGTAATCCTGGCCTGTGGTGGTTTCGAGGCCAATGCCGAGATGCGCACCCGCTATCTCGGCCCAGGCTGGGAATTGGCGCCGGTGCGGGGCACCCGCTTCAATACCGGCGATGGCATCCAGATGGCGCTGGCGGCGGGTGCCAGCCCCCGGGGCAACTGGTCGGGCTGCCATGCCGTGGCCTGGGACCGCAACGCCCCGGAATTTGGCGATCTGGCGGTCGGCGACGGCTTTCAGAAACACAGCTATCCCTTTGGTTTGATTATCAATGCCGACGGCAAACGTTTCGTCGACGAGGGCGCCGAATTCCGTAACTACACCTATGCCAAATATGGCCGGGAAATCCTTAATCAACCGCGCCAGTTCGCCTATCAGGTGTTCGATCAGAAAACCGTGCATCTACTGCGCGACGAATACCGCATCCGCGAAGTGACCAAGGCGCAGTCGGATACTCTGGAGGGCCTGGTGGCGCAAATGGAAGGCGTCAACGCGGAAGGCTTCCTGGCGGAGGTGGCGGAATATAACGCCGCCGTGCAAACTGATATTCCGTTCAATCCCACGGTCAAGGACGGCCGCCGCACCAATGGTTTGGCCGTCAATAAGACCAACTGGGCCAATACCCTGGACGAACCGCCCTACATGGCCTTTGGCGTGACCTGCGGCATTACCTTCACCTTTGGCGGCGTGCGCATCGACACCAATGCCAATGTCATCGACACGGACGGCCACGGCATACCGGGGCTGTATGCGGCGGGCGAAATGGTCGGCGGGCTGTTCTATTTTAACTATCCCGGCGGCACCGGCCTGATTTCAGGCTCCGTCTTTGGCCGCATCGCGGGTGCCAACGCAGCCCAGAAATAATTCGGGGACAAGCCTCATGAACATGGACACCATTGGTTTCATTGGCCTTGGCGTCATGGGCGAGCCCATGTGCCATAATCTGCACAAGAAATCCGGGAAATCAGTCATTGCCTGCGATATCGACCCCGCCCCTCTGGAGCGGGCACGGGCGGTGGGTCTGGAGGCAACCGACGACCTGGAAGAGATCGCGCGGCGCTGTGGCTACATCTTTATTTCCATGCCCAGCGGCGTGCAGTTGGAACAGGTCTGCGGCACCCTGATGCCCCATATGACGTCAGGTCAGACGATTATCGATACCACCACCGCGCCCGTCGCCCTGACCAAGGAACTGGCAGCGCAATTTCAGGCCAAGGGCATCGACTATGCCGATGCGCCCATTGCGCGCACCCGTCAGGCCGCCCGCGACGGCACCCTGGCGGTCATGGTCGGCGCCTCGGAAGCGGTTCTCGCCCGCGTTGAGCCGATGATTGCCTGTTACGCCAACGACATCACGCTCTGTGGCGATGTGGGCAGCGGCCAGGTGGTGAAAATCCTGAACAACATGATCGTGGCGGAAACCGTCAACGCCGTGGCCGAGGCCCTGACGATCGGGCGCCGGGCCGGCCTGGACGATGGCCTGTTGCTGGACACCCTGGCCAAGGGCTCCGCCGATAGCTTCGTGTTGCGCAATCATGGCGTCAAGGCGATGCTGCCCGGCGTCTTTCCCCTGCGCGCGTTCTCGGTCAATTACATGCTCAAGGATATGGGCTATGCCATTGATCTGGCGGATGAAACCGGCGTCGACATCAAGGGTGCGAAAACCACCAACGAGGTTTTACAGGAAGCCGCCACCAAAGGCGTTCTGGCGGACGCCTACTGGCCCGCATTGCTGGCCGTGATCGACCCGACGATAGAGCCCGAAACCCCCGACGGTGACTGATTACAATGACCGGACAGCCCAACTACGAGACCATAACCTATGACGTCCCCAGTGACGGCGTGGCGCGGATCACCCTGAACCGGCCCGAGATGCGCAACGCTCAGGATCTGCAGATGACCTACGATCTGAACGACGCCTTTGAGCAGGCGGCGGCCGACGAGGCGATCAAGGTCATCATTCTGGCCGGTGCGGACCCGCATTTCAGCGCCGGCCATGATCTATCGGGCAAAAGCAGCAAGACCTGGGAAGACTTTTCCCAGGTCACCACTTGGGGCAGTTTCGATCCGCCCGGCGCCGAGGGGCGCTTCGCCCGCGAGAGCGAGATTTATCTCGGCATGACGGAACGTTGGCGCAACGTGCCCAAGCCGACCATCGCCGCCGTGCAGGGCAACTGCATCGCCGGCGGTCTGATGCTGGCTTGGGCCTGTGACATCATCATCGCCTCGGAAGACGCCGAATTCCGCGATCCGGTGGTTGAAATGGGCGTCTGCGGCGTGGAATTCTTCGCCCATCCCTGGGAACTGGGCCCGCGCAAGGCCAAGGAATTGCTGTTTACCGCCGACTGGCTGGGGGCGGAGGAAGCCAAACAGTTGGGCATGGTCAATCAGGTGGTGCCCCGCGATCAGTTGCTGGACACCGCCCTGGCCATGGCCGAACGGATCGCCAAGAAGCCGCTGTTCGCCCTCAAACTGACCAAGGAAGCGGTCAATCAGACCCAGGATGCCATGGGCCGACCAACGGCCATGTCACAGGTGTTTTCCCTGCATCAGCTTTGTCACAGCCACAATATGCAAGTCCATGGCATCCCCATGGACCCCGGCGGCCTGCCCGAAAGCATGCGTGGCCGTTTCGTGAAAAAGCCCAAGCCGGACGCCGCAGAATAGCCGAAACGGCGGTTTACGCCGCACACGCGAAATTCACATTTATAGCCGGGAAAATTTTTCCGACTGTAACATTTTGTGCCCATTGGTTTCGCGCATAAGACTCTGCTCAGAAGAACTATAAAGTTAATTCCGTGCCTATCCGGTTAACGCAGACACCCACTTCATGTAGGGTGCTTCCAA
>CAZPWJ010000086.1:0-21562 GCA_964590195.1 uncultured Rhodospirillaceae bacterium
ATGGACAGATACTAGATGTAGCGGGTGTCTGCGTCAACCGGATAGGCACGGAACGTTTAAGCCGGTCCTCTAAATTAGGGCGGTCTATTCGGTTCGAAACGAAACAACGATGGTCACGACGACGATTACCAGAGCGACCATCACTACGACCGGCACCAATATAGCGCGCCGCAACGCAGGTTCCTTGGCCGCCGCCGGCGCATGCAGCGGCTCGATAACCTTGATCGTATAGGGCGGCTTCGCATCCGCAATGATCGCTCGCTGCTCCTGCTGCATCAGCAGTGACAGCAGCGCATCCCGCACCTCGACCAAGCGCGCCTTCTCAATTTGCCGCTCAAGGTATTCTTTTCTTTCTTCCTGTTCCTGCCGGCGAAGCCGGCCTATGAGATCATCGGCCTCGCGGTAAACAATATCAAGAAGATAAAGTGCAAAATCCCGGTCACTGTGCTCGACGCTAATCTTGTAGAACACGGTTTCACCAACCTGTTCAATCTTGACCATGCCCGACAGGTAGCCCGCCAGGGATTCAATACTTGGCGGGTGCCAGGAATTCAAATGCAAGAAGCGCCGTAGCTGTTGTTTATATGTATTTTCATCAACCTTCGGCTTGATCCAATCTTTCTTCTCGTTGTCCCAACTGCTTTCATAAACCCTTTGCATCAGTCCATGTTTGTTCTGGATCTTTACGGCAAGCAGGGTTGATCCGATCATGACCCGGAACAAATCAAACGATGCGTTGGAGGCGCCGCCGGTCGCGAACCCAATCGAACGAGCAACCCCTAATATTCCGCCGCCACCCATCCGGGTAGGGACGTCGCCACCCGATGAATCTACCGGTTGGACTATCATCTTGGCCACATATGTAGGGACAAAACTAGAGACGTTTCGCACGCCAATAATTGCGCCTATTATGGCGGCGATCACCAAGATCCACTTCCACCGCCACAATTCCTTTACCAATACACGAAGATCAAGAAGCTTGTCGTCGCCAACAGAAGTATTCATTTCAACCGCATCGTTCTTTCTCATAAACATTTCCGATTTCGAAGCCAGAGGTTATTCATGCGTATTAATCCCTCGACGGTCAACTGCGTCTCACAGCGGATTCCGCAATACCGTGGATTTCTCTTGAGCAATTTGAGCTCGTTTCGAAACCGACAATCGTGCGGAGCCATTCATATACGAATATCCGGCCTGCCTAAATAAACGGATTTCCCAAGACGCGCCATCATCCTGATAAGTGGATTGCATGTTCGAATAGCCCATCCATTGGCGGATTACCATGCCCGTGTACAGCCTAGCCCAGAAGTTTAGGGTTGCAAGATACGAAATGCCATCTTCGATTGACGTGAAATCGGTTCCAAATCCTGAGGATCCTAGCTAAGCTCAGCACGGATTCGATAAGCTACCGGAACATTCTTCGTTATACCTGACCGAGGGCATCTTGATAGGATTACTGGGCAAATTAGCTCGCTACCCCCACCGCTCTAAAGCTATCGCAAAATGGTTGTTTAAGGTTGAGTTTGGCCCGCTAAGTTTATCGGACTATTACTTCGACTTTGGCACCATGGCGCTCGTAGGGCGTGCCAAGAAAACACTGGCGAAAAAATCCAAAATTCTGGACCTTGGCTGTGGGGCCAATGCGGTCATTGGTTTAGCGCTATGGCGCGCCATAGATGCCGAGGTCCTATCGGTGGATATCAACCCTACTTTGGTCGAGCTGGCCCAGGCAGCTGTCAAACGAAATGGCGAGCCCTTCAATGTATGCCGGTCAAGATTTTTTGACGGCATCGGCGATTTCGACTTTGAAGCAGTGATCTTCAACCCCCCTTACGTTCCGACAGAAGCGGCTCATGCGATGGGCCTGCCGGAAGACCGTGCCAGTCAGTGGCATGGCGGCAGCGATGGTTTAGCCGTAGCCGACGAATTTCTGTGTGAACTGGCAAAAATACCACGCCCCGTAACGGCACTGATGAGCAACAACCGAATGTTGGTTCCCCGCCAGCGTTTCAGCGAATTTCTGGCAACCCACAAGGGCTTGACCAAATTGGCTGAATGGCAGCATCCATTCTTACCCATCGACGTTTATACATTGACCCCTAGCGGCCATCAGGCGGAAACGCCGGCAATCGGGGGCTGACTGTGTTAGGGCCAATGGCGGGATTGGTTTTTTCATTCGATTTGGAGGACCACCGCGAGGACCGGTCAAAGCCTGCGCGATACGAGGCAATTACACGCAAAGTGTTGGAGTTGCTTGATCTTCGCGCGGTGCGGGGCACCTTTTTCGTTGTCGGAGAACTGGCGCTGGAAAACGCCGACTTGGTGAAGGAAATTGCGCGTCAAGGCCACGAGTTGGCTTTCCACGGCTGGGACCATGAAGTGCTATGGCGGTCGAACCCGGATAAATTTCGCGACGAGGCGCGCCGCGGCAAGGCTCTGCTCGAAGATATATCCGCCACCGCCGTCCATGGTTACCGCGCGCCAGTATTCTCGCTGGTCGCGCGCACGAACTGGTGTGTCGACGTGTTGCACGAACTCGGTTTCACCTACACCTCCAGCGTTCTCCCCGCAAGCAATCCATTGTTCGGCTATCCCGAGGCGCCGCGACAACCTTTTCGATGGCAAAACGGCATCGTTGAATTTCCGGTGCCGACAATTGGGTTTTCAAAGTTCCAAATCCCCTATTTAGGCGGGATATATTTACGCTACTTGCCCATGGCGCTGGTGCGGATATCCTTGGATGCCGAAGTCGAAGGGCGCATTCCATTTACCTACCTGCATCCCTATGATCTTGATTCCGAAGAGGGATTTGTCCGCATCCGTGGAGCCAGCTGGATGACCTCCTTCCTGCTATCCCTGCATCGATCAGCGAGTCACAAGAAATTGGACTCTCTACTGAAAAGACGAACGCTGCCGCCGTTCAGCGAGATCGTCGAGAGTGGGTTTGGCAATGATACGTTGCCAATCTTCCAGGGTTGATATGCTATTATCGGGCATTGCAGAAGCCCTGCTCGTCAACGCAATGGATTTTCATTCATGAATGTACTCGGCCTTTTCGCCTTTGGTGAGAACCCCGCGGCCTGCCTTGTACGGGACGGCGAGTTGATCTCCTTCGCCGAGGAGGAGAGGTTCAACCGGTTGAAGACGAGCAAGGGTTTTTTCCCCAGCCGCGCCGTCGCCTGGTGTCTCGCCGCCAATAATTTGACGCTAGCGGACATAGACCGGATCGCCTTTGGTTGGGATGTAGAGCGCTATCCCTGGAAGGTTGGCGCCCGTTTCGCCCAAATTTTTCTGAAATTTGGAGCCAGGGCACGCCGCGCCCACCACATAGAGCCCGATCAGGGTGGTTTTTCCAATGCCGTCTCGGTAGCCATGAAGTGGCATCCCCGTCAAATTCGCTTCGCCATTCATCGAGGACTGCGCGCGGCCGGGTTAAGCGGCGCTATCCCACCCATCGAATTCGTCCCTCACCATCTTGCCCATGCCTACAGCGTCTTTCCGCTGAGCGGCTTCGAGCGGGCCGGCATCATCACTATTGATGGCTCCGGCGAGGAGACGGCGACCCAACTGGCCGTGGGCGAAGGCGATTCGATCCGAGTCGTCGAGAGCATTCCCATGCCCCATTCCCTGGGCTGGTTCTTTGCCATGGTGACCCAATATCTCGGATTCATACCGTACCGCGACGAAGGTAAACTGATGGGGCTGGCGGCCCTAGGCGAGGAACGCAGCGAGGGCAACAAATGGCTCGAAACGCTATCGCGCGTACTGAAAATTTATGATGGTGCGTATGAGGTCGATCCAACATATACGCATTTCGGCGGGCATTTTTACGGCGATCGGTTTACCGACGCCTTTGCCGATCTGATAATGCGCGTTGACCCCGACGCCCGGCCGATTGCCTATGGCGAACAAATCGAAGTCAATGGGCAGACCGTCAGTCGTTACCTTCACCCCACCTACATCGATCTTGCCTGGGCGGCGCAGGAGCTTTTGGAACAGGCCGCTATTTCCATGGTACGCAGGCTGGTACGGGATCACGGCATCGATAAACTATGCGTTGCCGGCGGCGTCGGTCTGAATTGCAAAATGAATGGTGAATTATTGCGCCGAAGCGACATCAGCGAAATTTTCGTCCAGCCGGCGGCGTACGACAGCGGTGCCGCCCTGGGCGCGGCACTTTATGTCTCCAAGGAATTAGGTGCGACTATTCGACGGCCTTTCGGCGGTGTATACAAGGGACCGGACTTTGACAACGCCGCCATCAGGCGCGACCTGGAAGCCGCCAAAGTCAAATACACAACACTTGCCGATCCGGCTGCCGAGGCCGCCAAACGCCTGGCGGCGGATGAACTGGTGGGATGGTTTCAGGGTCCAATGGAATTCGGCGCGCGGGCGCTGGGTGGACGATCAATTTTAGGCAACCCTCTGAACCCCCGAATTCGCGATCTAGTCAATGATCAGGTCAAGTTTCGTGAAAGCTGGCGGCCCTTTTGCCCCTCGACCATTGCCGCCGCCACGACTGAATACATCCACGCAGCCAACGATGCCGCCCACATGATTGTTGCCTATGAGGCCACCGACACCATGGCTGAAGTGGCCCCGGCACTGGTGCACGTCGATGGCACCATACGCCCTCAGGTCGTCAACTCCGATTTCAACCCGCTTTTCCATTCGTTGATCGAAACATTCGGTCACAACACCGGTCATCCCTTGGTGCTAAACACTTCTCTTAACGTGCGCGGCGAGCCCATCGTCTGCACCCCAATGGATGCTCTGCGCTGCTTCTTCTCCAATGGCCTGGATGTCCTGGTCATGGGAGACTTCCTGGTTACGAAATAGTCGGCAAGCATTGCCTTGTATTCAATAATTTAGTTGTATGCCGTGAAAAAAAACTTGGTGAAGATATTGCTCATCCCTAAAGAGCATCGGTCGATTTTTCTGATCGTCCTCTTCGCAACGGTCGTTCGTCTGGCCTTTTTTTCGGCAACCATAATCTGGCCTATCCCAAACGAAGCGGGTGCGCCCGTTTCGCCGTTGGTCCAGTCAGGCTCGGACCTGCATTACTACAAAAGCGTCGCTGTGCGCCTGCAGGAGACCGATGCCCTATCTATTGCCGGCCGCTACCTGCAATTTTATCAAGAAATCAGATTGCCCGATTTTTCGGCCGTTGGCGTTCAGGCTGCTCTATTGGACCTTCGAATTCAGGCAACCAAACTTCTCGAATACCTGAACGTGGGCCCGGCATTTCCTATTCTTTTGGGTCTATTTGACTTTAAGGCTGACAATACGCTTCCCGTCGCAATCGTATTTCTCATTATTGGCATTGCCACCAGTATCATTTGGATCGCCTGGCTGCATGGGAGGGGGATGCCGACAATCTGGCTCGTCTTGTTCGCCTTTTTGCCGGGCCCGCTCTATTTCTCGATAGCCTTGAGTACCGACCTTCCATTCATGTTCGTGACGGGCATTTTTTTTTGGTCCTATATGGACAATCGTCAAAGCAAGGCGAACATACTGCTTTGGTTCAGTGCCATTGTCTTGATGGCCTTGCTGCGGCCAACCGCACTAAGTATCCTGGCTTTTGTGGTCATTGATTTATGCCTACTCCGAAAATCGCAAATCAGCCTTGGCGCCCGTCTGACGATGGGTCTTAGCGTCATCGGACTTCTTGCCATCACGCTTGCCTACTATCTCCCACACGGGATACATGTCGTAGGCGGCACGACCCAATTGCAATATTTCGGGGTCACGATCAGCGAGTATTATTCTGGCTTATTTGCCATATTCCCTGAATGGATTGATAAAATTCTGTCTGTGTTGTTACTCGTTGGCGCCAAGATTCTATACTTTGTAGGGTTGCGCCCCTCATTTGGAAATACGGAGACATGGCTGGTCTTGCTAAGGTCGGCTCCTGGCGTAGTGCTGTTACCAGGACTGGCGTGGGGCCTAATCATGACTGGTTGGCGGATGCGTTTGTTCCTTTTGTTATTTCTTTTCCCGATACTCGCCGGACCGGCCCAGGACCGCTACAGCTTACCCATCCAGCCAATCCTGTTTTATTATTGCGCGTGCGCCTACTCTCACGTCATAACGAGATTTTTTCCCGATTTCCTCCCGTCATCAAAAAAAGGCTCGAATTTTTTTGATACCTGGATAGAACTGTCCATCGTTAAGATAACATCCCGTTTGAAGCTTCCATAACAGGCAGTCACCATGACATTATCCAATTATCCACGGCTAGCGACGGAACGTACCGCCCGTTAGCACGCGGCAAGTTAAGGATCGCAATGCAAAAATGATAAACCCGAAGACAGAAACGATATCAGCACGGCAAAAGCTGCTTTTTGAGGATATGCATGACCGCTATACCGAACACTACTATGACCGCCATTCGACAAGATATCGTGATGCTTTTTTCAATCGCCCACTTTTTGAAAATATCGACCTTCATGGCGCGAAAGTTGCCGAGATCATGTGCGGCAACGGCGCACTGACTTCATATTTACAACGCACCAACTCAGGCGCCGATTGCGTTGGCTTCGACATATCGGAAGCCGCCAGCGCGGCCTATCACGAGGCGACAGGTTTTCCGGGGCACGCAATGGACATTACGCGCGAGTCGTTTGGCGACAATGAATTCGATGTCATCGCTGTTTCAGGCGGCCTGCATCACGTCGTGCATTTTCTGCCGGAGACATTTGAACACATCCACCGCGCTTTGCGTCCCGGCGGTATCTTGACGATGTTCGAACCCAACGGACGCTATTTCTTGGAATTCGCACGTAGAATTTGGTACCGGGTCGATAATTCCTTTGATCAGAAAACGGAACAAGCCCTGGATCACGATGCGCTGTTGAAATCCGTTGGAAATCGATTCGAGTTGCGGCAAATTCACCACGGCGGCGGGCCTGCCTATTTCTTGGTTTACAGTAGTATGATTTTTCGAGTTCCCAAAACGCTCAAAAATATTTACTCACCCGCTTTGACAGCGGCGGAACATGTTTGGAATTACCTGCCGTTGCCTTGGATTCACGCATATTTTGTCGCGCAGTGGCAAAAGCGAGCCTGATTTCTTATCATTTATGGTCGCGACGTTCGCCACTCTCATGGGATCTGGTCAGCCACATCAGTCCGCCAGGAATCCCCAATACCAACATCACCAGCCCAAAAGCGATCGAAATTGCCAGCGCATCGGAACCTGCAATGCCGATGTGGTCAAGCAGATAAACCATGACGCCTTCCCGAATGCCCCATCCCGCGAAGGATAGGGGAAGGGCCGAGATCAGGATAATGGTCGGCACCAAGAACAGGGACTGGAGAAAACTCAGCTCTATTTCCATCCCTCTCGCAAGCAGGTAGATCATAATGCATGTCATAAAATGAATAACCACAGAATATCCCGCAATGGGCGGTGTTTGCCGAGGTGCGGCCAGGGAGCGGCGAAAATCACCCAGCAAGAAGCCTAAGCTCTTGATTACCGGTATTTTGCTCAACAAACGCTCGCCAGCAGCACCAAACACAACAACAAATCCGACGCCAACCGTGCTTATCGCCACAATAACCGACAAGGACCAGATAAGCGGCGGATTGGCAATCATGCGCGCCAAAAACGGCAGGCAAATGGCAATGATACCAACCAGCGCGATGAGCGCGATGATCCTGTCCATCAATACGCAGGCGATCGCACGCGATAGCGAAGGATAGAAGCGCCTGGACATGGCAATGCGGACGGCATCGCCGCCAAATGATGTCGGCAGTGTCTGATTAAAGAAAAGACCAATAAATACAAGTCGGTTGAGCTGTTGAAAATAAACCTCTGTGCCGAGGGAGCGGGAAACGAGCTGCCACCGGTGAGAGTGCATGAGAGTTTGCGCGATGCCTATCAACAGAAGGACAATGACGCTTCCAACACTGACACGCGCCAAGACTTCCAAAATTTCCGAGATATAGAATTGCCGCGCCACCAGCCACAGCAGCACGACCGATGCAGCGAACTTCAGCAAAAAGAAAATGTGCCGCTTCATGGATTGGCCACTATGAATGAGCCCTCAATCGCAATGCCGAGCACTCGCACGCCTTAGTCGTGATCTTTCTTCAGGCCGTAAGCGGTCTTGCCCTGCGATTCGAAATAAGTCCGCATGATCATTTCCGCCAATAAACCCATGAGCAAACTCATAATCCCAACCAATAGAAAAAGCACTACCAGCAACGGCAACGGCGTTTCAATAAAGGAAATACGCTGGCCATATTTGAACCAAAGCATGAGGACGAAAGAGACGAAAGCCGCGAAAAAGCTAAACAAGCCAAAGCCGCCGAAGAGGTACATCGGTTTGTGCATATATTGCTGCAAGAAGGTTATTACCAGGACATCCAAGACCACTTTTAGTGTACGGCTCAGACCATATTTCGACGTACCGAACTTTCTCGGATGATGCTCGACCACAGCCTCCGCCACCCGCGCGCCTTCCCAACTGGCATAAATTGGGATGAAACGGTGCATTTCACCATATATTCGGACATCCTTCATGACCTCGCGGCGGTAAGCTTTCAAGGTGCAGCCATAGTCGTGCAGGTGAATGCCTGAAATTTTGGAGATAAGCCAGTTTGCTATGCGGCTTGGAAGGATGCGGCTAATATAGGCGTCCTGGCGGTTCTTGCGCCAGCCGGATACCACATCGTAACCGTCTTCCAGTTTATCCAACAACATGGGAATATCCGCGGGATCGTTCTGGCCATCGCCGTCCATGAATACCAAGATCGGGTACTTGGCCTGATCCAGGCCCGCCATGATGGCTGCGGATTGGCCATAGTTCCGACGCAAGGTAATGGATCGGGTCCGCTCGTTGCCACGACAGATTTCGTCCAGTACCGCCGAAGTTCCGTCCGTGCTACCATCATCAATGAAGATAATTTCCCATTCCAAGGCGTAATCAGTCAATCGCCGCAAACATGCATCATGCAGCGGTGCTATATTCTGCGCCTCATTGAAAACCGGGATAATAATTGAAAACTTGGACATGATGGCACGAACCAACAACCGACATAGAGGATTGGCATTTATTGTCAGAGAGAATAGACCACTCCATTATCCGAGTGCCAGGACTGTTTCGAAATAGGCATGATTTCGACTAGGAATCGCATACCTTGACAGTTACCCAAATGAACCACCCCATTGATGGTTGGTCGCCGCGCCTCATCAAGTTACAGACTGTGCTGGCTTGTCCGAGTTGCCGGGGCATTTTGGGATATTATCCGCATCAAGCCGTATGCGAACCATGCGGCAAGGCCTACGATGTGCGGGACGGAAAACTGTACTTTATCGAATGCGCCGCCGAGACCGATGAACTCGACAGAATAAAAGGTGCGCTCAAGCGTTTTTTCGGACCTCGTTATCCTTGGCTGACGGGTGTGCTTGGACCAACCCTTCTTCCTAACTATAAAAAGCTTGTCGATGCCTATTTCCCTCACGGCCAAGGACTGGTCCTCGACCTGGGTTGCGGCAACCGGCGGGCACGGGACGATGTCATTGGTATTGATGTCATGGACCACGCAGCCGTCGATATTGTTTGCGATGTGCATCAACTGCCGTTCCGCGAAGCCACGGTAGATGGCATCGTGACCTGGAATGTTATCGAACATTTACCCTCGGCCAGCAAAGCAGTTGCCGAAATGTACCGTTGTTTGGCGGAAGACGCGTTGGCACTGCATGAAACCCCGTTTCTGATGCCGTTTCATGCCTCGCCCAACGATTACACGCGGTATACGCACCAAGGGGCGGCGGCATTGTTCGCCCCCTGCGTAGTCGTAAAGCAGATAAATTTGTCCGGACCATTCTCGTTATTCTGTCTTATAGTTTCCGAGTTGCTTTCCATCACCTTGTCACTCGGCGCGCCATGGCCGCGGGCATTTTTTTTCCTGGTGATTGCCGCGTTGCTATCGCCAGTAAAATTTCTCGATCTTCTCTTGATTGGCAGACCAGGTCTAATTGGCTCGGCGCCGTCCATTCTCACCGTGATCAGGAAAAGGTCCGAACAGATCAGATCGGCGGGCAACGGATGAAACGCGCCCGCGAGAATAATTTTTTGACGCTCCTGCTCAGTCTCGCAATGCTGTCTTTTGCGGTGCGGGCCGTTCTAATATGGCTGTACCCTCAAGCATATGGCGACGCCACCGTATACTTGACCGTGGCCGAGAACATTGTTCAAAACGGCTGCGTCTCTGTTTCCGATCCATCGGGCGGCCTCTGCAAACCCCATTGGGGCGGCAATCAATTACCTGGATTCCCTGCCTTTATTGCCCTGAATTTTGTGCTTTTCGACCATTCCCTGACGATGGTTCGTCTGGCCCAGGCACTGCTGGCAGCCTTTGCCATCCTTTACCTTTGCACCGCATTGCGTGCCTGGACGAAATCCTTTGCAGCTGTGGCATGCGCCGGCTTTCTGTTGGCCCTGTCGCCTCTAGCGATCGGTTGGCCGCGGCATATTTTCACGGAAACACTAGCCATTGCGTTAACGACGTGGCTGTTTGCCGACCTGATTTGGTCATTGGCGGAAAATCGATTGCGCAGTCTGAGATTGGGACTGGTGCTGGCACTGGCTGTCTTCGTTCGAATTGATTTGTTGTCCCTTTGCCTTCCCGTCGCCGCTTGCGCCTTCTTGATCCATCGTCCACAACAGGCAATGCGGCACGGGCTAATCGTAATGATTGGACTTGCCTTGCCTCTTGCCGGCTGGTCGCTACGCAGCGTTTCGCAAGGATTGCCGCCGCTGCCGCCAATGACAATCATGGCGGACGGATCCCCCCTTCCCGCCGGCATACTGGCCTGGGGGGAAACCTGGTCAAGCAAGGAATATCACCTAAATCTTTGGGCGTTCCCGGTCTTCACGAAATCCTACAGCGCGATCGCGCCGCCGCCGCGGGCGTATGCGAGCGCCAAGGAAAAGGCTCAAATTGAAGCATTGCTGGTTACTTTGCGTGGCTTCGACGGCAGGACGGTGCCGGTGGAAATCGATGATGCCTTCGCACAAATTGCCTTGAAAAAGAAGACGGATCGGCCGCTATTCAACTGGATTTATTTGCCCCTTCGCCGTTCGTTCGAAATGTGGCTCAACCCATTCACCTCCGCCGGCTTGCCCGCCGCGGCCGAGTTGCCCGGCGCCATTGGCTCGGACGCGATCCATTACGTCGTGACAGGGGACCTAACCGGCATCATCAAACTCATCCTTCAGTATCCGGAATTGAGCTTTTTCAAGGCGGCCTCGATCGGGTACCGGGTTGTGCTGCTATTCGGCATCTTGTTAATTGTATCGTTCGCGGTCCGAGGCATCCCCCCGACGCTTCGTCCATTGCTAATTTTGGGATTGATATTTGCCGTGGGCCGAACCTTAGCCTTCGCACTCACCTTCAACAACACCACCCGCTACATAGTCGAGGCGGCTGTCCCATTGGAAATAGTCTGCGGTGTTTTCCTGGGCCTGTGGTGGAACCACCGCCGTGGCGCAAGAACGCCCGCGGCGTCATTGCGCCATCAATAAGCCATGGCTAACTGCCGATCATCAACGATGACGCCATTATGAACACGCTGAGATAGCCGTATTGAAAAGGGCATAGCGGCATGAATGTACGCCTTGCATATTGGGCGCGGTTTTGCCTAGATGTCGGGTACGGGAAAGATTAGGGGCATTTTATTGACCCGATGGGGATGGTAGAGAAATGGTCGGTCAAAACATTTCGTCCATGCGCAGCTTTCTCGCCCCCCAACAGGTGGGTTACCTGATTTTCTACGTTACCAATCGCTGCAACTTTCGTTGTGAGTTCTGTTTTTACTACGCCGAGATCGAAAAGGGCCGCAAACCGAACGAGTTGACCCTTGATGAAATCGATCGCCTCAGCCGCAAAATCGGCCCGCTGATACAACTTTCCCTAACCGGCGGCGAGCCGTTCGTACGCAAGGATTTCGCCGAGGTCGCCCATCTATTCATCGAAAATTGCGCGGTGCGCTATCTCACTATCCCGACCAATGGCTCGCTTACCGAGCGGATGGTGCGCTTTCTGGACGATGTGCTGCCGCGCCACCCAAATTGCTATTTGCGCCTCACCTTCTCGATCGATGGCATTGGCGAGGCCCACGATACCAACCGCTCCATGCCCGGATCATACAGCAAGATCCAGAAAAGCTATGACGCCATCGCGCCGCTGCGGCGGAAGTATCCGAACCTGGTGCTGGACGCCAATTCGGTGTTCACGGCGCAATCCGAGGATAGCATCCTCGACACCATGAAGCATCTGAGCCAGGCCTTCGATTTTGACAATCTGTCGATTACCCTGGCGCGCGGCGAAATCAAGGACCCAAGCTTGAAAACCCGGGCACGGGAAAAGTATATCGCGGTCAACGATTTTCTAGAGGGTGTGCGCCGCACCAAGGAGAACCGCTTTCTCTACCCGCTGTGGCGCGCGGTCCGGGACGTCTCCCGGCGCAACCTGATCGCCACTGAATTCGATGATCAGTTTGTAACCCCTTGTGTTGCCGGCCGAAAACTGTTGGTGATAAGCGAAACCGGCGATGTGCATCCATGCGAAATTCTTGACCGGCCCATGGGGAACCTGCGTGAAGTGGATTTCGACATAAGAAAAATCCTTGATGCACCAGAAAGCGGTGATCTGCGCGACTGGATTAAATCAAGCCAATGCAAATGCACCTTTGAATGCGCCCTGGGCGCCAACGTGGTTTGGAATGCCTCGCAATATCCGCGCATGGCTGCCTCCGCCATTGCCAACATTGGCCGGAAGTAGCCAGCCGTGACACCACCCGACATACCAAATCGAGACAAGATCAGCGTCATTATCCCCTCATACAATTCAGGGGCCACGATCGAAGATTGCGTGCGAAGTGTGCTGGCCAGCAGATACCGGCCATTGGAAATCCTGGTCGTCGACGATGCCTCCACTGATGGCTCGGCTGATATTGTTCAGCGCCTTAGTGACGAAAATCCCAACGTTGTCCGCCTGCTTCGTCAAGCCATCAATGGCGGCCCCGCCAAGGCCCGTAACGCCGGAGCGCAAAACGTCGATGGCGAGTATTATTTTTTTCTCGACAGCGATACGGTAATGAATCCGGAAACCCTTGATGCCTTTGCGTCTTGCATTAAGGATGCGGACGCGGTTGTCGGCATTTATGATCCCTCGCCGCTGAACCAAGGCGCCGTGCCGAACTATAAAGCATTGGTGAATTACTATTTCTTTTCCCGCCTCGGCGTTATTCCTTATGAAGTCTTCGACAGCTCGCGCGCAGGAATCAGGGCCAAGGTTTTTCATTCCATCGGTGGTTTTAACGAACAACTCGGATGGGGCATGGATTATGAGAATGAAGAATTGGGCTACCGCATTCATCATCAGTACCGAATGCTTTTGGATCCGGCGGTCGCCGTGCGCCATCATTTCCCCGGCTTTGGCAAACTGACTAGGATCTATTTCCATCGGGTCGCCTTGTGGATGGAAATATTCGTCCGCCGCAAGAAATTTGAAAGCGGTGGTGTGACTTCGGCCGAAACAGGCCTGAGCTCGGCCGCTCTGCTATTGTCTATTGTCTTCCTGGCCACCGCATTGATTGTCCCGGCCCAACCTTGGCCAACAATTTTCGGCGGGCTGTCTGCCGGTCTTTTTTGCGTCTATCTGCGCGGCTATTGGGGGTTCTTGCGTTTCGTGGCAGGCCGTCAACCGGGCTTCTTGGTTTCCGCCCTGGTTCAGAATATCTATTTCACCTGCGTCATCGGTGCCGGCGCCGGCTTTGGGTTGTTGAAAGTTATTACACGACGATCCGATATTGGCAGCATGGCGAAAGCCCCACATGACAATTAGCGCATGCTTTAATTTGAATGATTGAGATAGACTGGTCGTGCGACTAGACCGTGAATAGTCCGATGACCATCGTGCCTTGATATTGGCGAGATAAAACAGCTATTAAGATGCGCATTGCGCATTAATTTTGCGCCTTCTCCCGGCCTTGAATGGATAGACAAGAAACGATGTGTGGCATTTTCGGCTGGGTGACCCATAGGGATAGTTTGACGCCCCAGCGCATTGATGGTTGCCGCCGCGCCACGGAGAAGTTGGCGCACCGGGGCCCGGATGCCAAGGGCGAATGGCAGAATGGCGGCATATTCATGGGACATCGCCGCCTCAGCATTATCGATTTGAGCGCAGCGGCCACACAGCCCTTTCACGATGATCAGGGGCGATACGTGCTGGCCTTCAACGGCGAGATCTACAATTACCTCGAACTGCGCCAGGAACTGATCCGACTGGGCCGCACTTTTCGAACCGAATCCGATACGGAAGTTCTGTTGCAATGCCTGGCGCAATGGGGCCCGGATGGGCTGCGGCGTCTGGACGGTATGTTTGCGGGTGCCTTGCATGACCGCCGCACCGGTCGGCATCTGCTGTTTCGCGATCCCCTGGGACAAAAGCCGCTCTATTACCATCGCTACGAGGGCGGTGTCGTCTATGCCTCGGAATTACGCGCCCTGCTGGAATTGCCCGAAATGTATTGGCGTATCGATCGCGATGCGTTTCGCCGCTATCTGGTCCATGGCTACTACCCGTTGCGGTCCACGCCCGTGTCGGGCATTGAGAAGCTATTACCCGGATGCCTGATGGAGATCGAAGGCGGTGAAGTCAAACTCGATCGGTGGTGGGACTCCGTACCCGGTCATGATCAACTGGACATAGGTTTCGACGAAGCCGTGGGAGAGGTCGAGAGTTTGTTTGATCGATCGTGCGGTCTATCCATGCGCTCGGACGTTCCGGTCGGCGTCTTCTTGAGCGGTGGCCTGGATAGTTCCCTGGTCTTGAGCAGCTGCCATGGCGTATCCCGCGAGGTACAGTCGTTCTCGGTTGCCATGGCGGAAGCCGACTACGATGAAAGCCCAAAGGCAGCGATGGCCACCCTCCATGTTGGCAATGGCAACCACACCATCCTGCCCATGACCCAATCAGCCCTGATGTCCGCATTTACGGACCTGATGACAAAATTGGATGAACCCCACGGCGACCCCGGCTTCGTCAATCACTATTTCCTGGCCGGCAAGGCCCGGCCCCATATCACCGTGGCGCTTGGGGGTGATGGCGCGGATGAACTCTTTGGTGGCTATGCGCCGTTCCAGGGCCTGCCCCTACAGCGACTCATGGAACACCTGCCGGGCGGGACTGTCGAGCTGGGCCGCGCCATGGCCAAATGCCTACCCGGCAGCGATACCTATATGGGGCTGCAGTTCAAAGCGCTTTCCTACCTGCAAGGCTTTCCCTCAACTCGGACCAACCGCCATTCCCTCTGGCTATCGACCCTGGCGCCCGAGGAGTTGAGCCAATTGCTGCCTCGCACCGAGCCGGGCTGTTTTGATCCCATGCGGGAGGGCGGCGCCTTCGACGTCGCGTCCGAATTGCACGGCGTGATGGCATCAGGCACACCGACGCAGCAAATGCTGTACTATTACCAACGGGTGTTCCTGCCCGAGTTTATTTGCCATCATACTGACCGGGCCGCGATGCTGCATGGGCTGGAAGTACGTTCGCCGTTCCTCTCGGTACCGCTGATCGAGTTTGCCAATCGTTTGCCTGATCGCCTCAAGGTCCATCGCGGCGGCTTAAAGCGGGTACTGCGCGAAGTTTTGGCCCGCCGCCAATTCCCTGCCGAGATCCTGGGCCAACGAAAACACGGATTTACCTTTCCCATTGCCCGCTGGCTTAAAGAGGACATGCGCGGCCTGGTGGACGATTTGACCGATGTTGGCACTTTTTCCGGCGGTGAGATAGATGGCGGCGTTTTCAAACGAATGATTGAACAGCATCTTTCCGGCCGGCGGAATTTCTATCGGATTATCTACAATATGATCGTCTTCCGCGCCTGGCGGATGCGCTATCCTGAGTTGGAATTCTCGTGACACACGGCTGCTCACAATAGGATTGGGCTATAGTGTTTTGATGGACCCCGCCGAACGCCATAACCTCTATCGAACCGCCTTTCTGGCGGCAATTCCGCGCCTATTGTCCGGACTAGATCGCGACCCTTTTTCCTCGACCTATGGCTGTTTTGACCGGGAATACTGGGCCTGGGCGACCAAGGATTTTTTCAATGTGGATCTGCAAAGGGCAATCTATCCCTTGACCCTTTTGTACCTGCGACCTTTTGCGGGAAACGTTTGGCACGGCCAGCCAAGAATAAAGGATTGGATCCTGGCGGCCGGAGATTTCTGGCGGCGGACACAGCATAAAAACGGCTCCCACGATCATCATTACCCAAACGAGTTCAGTTTCGTTGGTGTTGCATTCCCGCTGTACGAAATTGCCGAGGCCTATCGGCTATTGCTCGCGGCGGACGAGCTGGATGACGAAGAGCAGACGCAATGGCTATCGGCAATGAGGCAAGGGGCCGAATTTCTCTGCCGCGTAGACGAGCTGCACGGTTTCATTTCCAATCATCGGATTGGCGCGGCCTGCGCGCTGGTATCCATGCACCAGATCACCGGCGAAGACCGCTATCGGCGGCGGGCCGAAGAGTTGATGGCGGGGGTATTGGCCAAGGCATCCAAGAATGAGGGCTGGCCCTGGGAATACGGCGGCGCCGATCCGGGCTACCAGACATTGGCCACCTACTATCTGGCGAACTATCTTCGCCTGACCGGTGGTGATGAAGCGCTCAATAGCCTTGCCGCGGCATCAGTGGACTTCCTGCAATATTTTATCCATCCCGACGGCTCCATCGGTGGCGAATATGGCAGCCGCAATTGCCCTCTATATTTCCCTTCCGGCCTGGAACTGCTGGCAAAAGACCTGCCCGAGGCGGAAGCCATCGCCGCCCATGGCACCCAGAGCATCGCAACCAGCAATACGCCGGGCCTCGCGGATGCGGATATCCGCAACTTTGTCCCCCTGTTCTCCAGCTATGCCCAGGCCATGATGGTCACGGCCGAGGGCGGGAATGCAAGGCCCGCCGCCTTGCCTCTGAGCCGCGAATTCGAACGCTATTGGCCCGATGCGGGGTTATACGTCCGCTCGGACAAGCACTTTTATACTGTTGTGGGCTGTTCCAAGGGCGGTGTGATCAAGGTTTTTGATAAGGCGGCATCGCAACTTATCGCCGCGCACGCGGGCTACATGGCGCGGAGCCGCCGGGGTGCCTATCTCAGCACGCAATTCCATGTAAAGAATCAGGTTCATGGCCTCGACGACTGCGCCGGCCGAGAAGTCTCGCCCCTGCCGGAGCGGCAACTGCGGATCAACCAACCGGTTTTCGCCGTCGTTCATGATCGAACCGCATCTCCGGGGCGCATGCTGTTGTTTCGGCTATTCACCCTAACGGTCGGGCGCAACCTTTGGCTGGCCAATTGGATCAAGCGGAACATCATCACGGCGCTGTTCATCCATCGCCGTAGCTCCGCCCGTCTCCGCCTGGCGCGGACCATAACATTTAGTGGGCAAGGCCCGTCAATCGAGGACCGCCTGGAGGGCGCCGAGCTGCAAGGGCTGGTCAGTCTGCGGGCTGGCGATATCTTCACCACCATCTATATGGCCTCGGCAAAATACTACCGCCACCAGGAAGCGATTGAGGATGGCTTGAGCAAGGAAAACCTAGCCGACCTACCGCGCCGAGACGGGGCGGTGGTGTTGGGTTATGCGCTTGACGATGGACGTCTGGTGCGGGTCAACCCGGAGTGACCTACGGCTCCCCATGATTAATGCTCTCGGCAATGTTCAGATCGCTAATGCGATGAATCCTACCGCGGATCAAATGATATAGAATGAAATCGCAAACGAAGCCGGTCAGAAAAATATTGATGCCAGCGACGAACATGCTCAAAGAGATGGACACCAGGGGCCGCTCGGTGATCTGAAATTCATCGACGATCCCGAGCAATGACAAGACATGGCGTCCGATGAAATAGCCCAGAATTAAGACACTGGGGATGAGAAAGACCGCCGCAACCTTGGCGAAGAAATGCAATGGGCTCAGATCATACTTGTGCACGAACAAGATGGTCAGTAGATCAAACAACCCGCGATAGCGAATGGTTGGATAGCGTGATGCGCCATGCTTGCGGGGACTGTTACGGACCGGGCATTCGACGACCTTAAAGCCCGCGTTATGAGCCAATAAGGGGATATAGCGGTGAAACTGGCCATAGACCGCGATGGATTTCACCACCTCCGTCCGATAGGCCTTGAAGCCGCAATTCAAATCGCGGATATCGAGCCCGGTGATCCGCCGAACCGTCCCATTGAATAGCCTGGACCCTAGTTTGCGGGAAAAGCTATCCTGACGCTTCTCCCGCGCGCCGGCCACCACATCGTTACCCTGTTCCAGCGCCTCAATTAGTCTGGGAATATCCTCGGGGTTGTCTTGCAAGTCGGCATCCAGAGTAACGACATAGCCGCCTCGGGCCTTTTGAAAGCCACAGGTGAGCGCCATGGACTTGCCAACGTTGCGGCGCAGGATAATTGGCCGCAAATGCGGCCGCCGCGCCGCTAGGTCCCGCAACAACTCGCGGCTGCCATCGTTGGAGCCATCGTCAATGACGATGATTTCACAGCTCTTGCCCCCCCCGAATTCCTTCTCGAATACCGCTTCGACCCGCTCTATCAGTTCAGGCAAACTGTCCACTTCGTTCAGCGCCGCGATCACGACGGAAATCGCCAGTGGTTCATTTGGTCGATTGTCTTGCGATGTCAACGGGTCATGGCCCCTCTAGATCCGGGGTCGGTTTCACGGCCCCAATTGCACGATCCTTATACCACCGTCATCACGGCCAACGAAAAGACCAAAACCAACGTAAATCGAGAAAACTTATCTTCTTGTACGGCGGCTCATATGTCCATTCAATCCGATGCCGCCCCGCGGGCACTTCAAGGCCCCAAAAAGTGTGGTAAGCGGGACGCATGGAGACTTCCCGGCCATCGATCCGCACTTTCCAAAACGGTGAATAGCTGTTGACCGCGACCAGGAATGCCGGACCATCGGCCTCGACATCAACCACGATCAGGTCGGGGCCGTAGCTTACTTCCCCGACGCCGCCGGTTTGAAAGTTGGGCGGCGTACCGGGGGCCGGACCTTCAACAAAGGCGGTGTTTCTCAATTCCGACAATGTCGCCGTGGTCAGGGCGGTGAGAAGCTTAGCTTCATCAGGAAAACTGCGCACCTTCCTGGTCAGGAAGAATCGAGGCAGGATTTGCGCATTCTCGTAAACGTAATATCTCTCGGCCAGACCAAAATTGAATTTCAGGGCCAAAAGCCCTTTATCAATATTCGATAGTTGCGCTGGTGGCCGATGCGGCCCGCGTATTTGACGCAGGTTCGGATTTTCAATCGGCAGGAAGCTGACAAGATATTTCATGTTTGCCAATGAGGCGAGAGTAAGGTTGAAAATGGTGTCCTTGATGCCGACCCCGTCCTTCAACCATTGATCTTTGTCCTGGCCGTTGAGGCGGTCCAGGAACTGGCCGTATCTTCGTGGCAACAGCGAGTACCAACCGCCCAATGTCTCCATGCCGTAGCTTTGAAATGAGCCATTGAAAATATTATGAACGGCGATGCGTTCACGCCCGTCCTGGCGTTTTAGCCGGGCCGCCAAATCGTGCATGACCGGGTTGTCGTAGTTTGCCGCGAAACCGCCAGTATAGCTCCATTGCGGCAGCTTTAATGCCTTGCCCCACAATGATAGGCAGATAAGCCCGCCCAACAAAATCAAAATGATGGCCCGTATGCCTTTGTCTCCTCGGGCCAATTGCCATTGTTGCAAGGCGAGGCCGCATCCCGCCGCGACCAGAAACACCGCGACAAAGCGAAATCGCGGCAAAGAAAACGTCGAAAGACCGCTATCGATGAAGACCGGCAGGCTCCGCAGCAGCACCAAGGCCAGCAAAACAACTAGTGGCAAGGAGATCATGGCAATCAGAAGACGGGCGTAAGTAGGTTCGATCTTGCGAACGGCAACGGGCGTCAGGATCAAAAACAACAATGGCACGCCAAAACCATTTTTCCAGCTGAACAATCCAGAAAAATACTCGATCGTATCGGCCAAAATCAGATCGACGCCATGGCTTTTATCGGGATGTAGGGAGCGGTGGGAAAGTGGGAGGTGCAGTAACAATGACCAAACCTCCGGCAGCTTGGTCATTGCGTAGACGAGCCAGAACAGTACAAAGAACAGCCAAAAACGCGCCTCGCATCGCGGTTTTACGACGGCATACCATATAAATGCCGCAAAAGGGATAAACGGCATCGCGAAGACAACGCGTGAAAAAGAGGCATAAATCAGCGCCAGCATTATGACGCCTGGGATCGCTATCAAGAGACGCTGTCGCCAGACCGCGCCCTGCATCCAGATCACCGCTGGTATCAAGGCATAGTTGAACGTGTACGAGTAATAGTCAGTCGCCATCATGGTGCCATAGATCACACCGGCCAGCAGGCTGACATCGGCGCGAAGACCAAGTTGGCGGTGCAGCAACAGAAACGTAAACAGCCCGGCACCGCCTAGCCCGATCAGGGTATAGATCTGATATGCGGCGAACCCGGGTAGCACACGATAAAGCAAGAAATCCAGAGGAACGATATGCTGCGATGCCGCCAAGTCGAAACCAGCTACACCTTCGGGATACCACAAACCGGGCGCCAATTTGAGCGTCATTGGGGTCGATGCGTAGAGGCCGATGTCATAGCCGTTCACATAGGAATACGGGCCGAGAACAATAAACTCCACGGCTTGCCACAGCGTCACCAATGTCAAAATGGTATAGGGGCGCTCTTCTAGAATGGACAAAAGATAGTGTTGCCTGTGGGACATCTAGACTAATGAAATTCTGGGCGCGCAAATGAGGTGAAACCAATGAGAATTGTACGGCATGAGAATTCCTGTGCACAAGTCGTAATCTGACACACCCATATGCCTCGACGGCGTTCGAATAATCGCGAACGTAAATCCCAGCAAGACAGGCCCTTAACATGACTTCAATCAAGAGCAAACCACACCCAGATAAATTGGAAAACGCAAGCAAATCGATTATTATCGAGCATTCGATCTGACTGCCGTCCGTTAACTAATCTAACAGGTTTCCAGTAAATTCCGTGATACCTCTGGAATATCGGGACAACGGGATTATCACCATGGGGCGGGCGATTCGGTATATCTGGGCGGGATTTTCCTATTTTCTTAAGAACCGCTCGAGTACCTCGCAAGCTGGTACGCGATATTAGCGCCCTTTGAGAATTATCGGCGGTTGCTGAAGCAGAAAATGCAATTGGCGCTACTTTTTGCAAGGTGAGATGGTTCCAGTCAGCCAAATCGCCAAATTCTGACTAACGGGTGGCCGCGGAGATAAAACTATTCCGGCAGTATTTATTCCGGGTATGACCTGAGCCGATTTTTAGATCTGTCTAGCAAATGCTGATTACGCTATCGCACACGGCAAAAGGCTTGAACAACATCGAGATTCAAGCAAAATGGTGATTCTTTGGGGCGTGCCTATCCGGTTGACGCAGACACCCGCTACATCTAGTATCTGTCCATTA
>CAZPWJ010000087.1:0-21487 GCA_964590195.1 uncultured Rhodospirillaceae bacterium
AATGGACAGATACTAGATGTAGCGGGTGTCTGCGTCAACCGGATAGGCACGCATCCTTTATTGCGCGTGGCCGTGCGGTATCTTCTGGAAAATCAGTTTCCGTTGGAGAGGCAAATGTATTTGCAATCAAGGGAGATACAGAAACCCTGTGCGCCACCGGTTTAGTTACGACTAGAAATTTCGAAGCTAAATAAATTCGGGGAACCACAAGGATTGCTTCCTTTTCCTTCCCTGCCACCCCGGCGTGATCCGCCTCCCGGCCATGACCGATCATGGATTGTTGGCCTCCCACAACCGCAATGTTTTCTATTTGTTCTTTTAACTCGACGCCACTGAAGCGTTCTGCCATAATCTCTTGCAACCCGCATTAGTGGCGCGGGACGGGCGTGCAGCAGGAGTTCCGTGGTATGGTGGCCCATGTGGGGACGGTGGCGTTTCTGGGGATCGAGGCCCTGGCGGTGGACGTGCAGGTGCAATTAGCCTCGGGCCTGCCCGCCTTTACCGTTGTCGGCCTGCCCGACAAGGCCGTGGCGGAAAGCCGTGAACGCGTCCGCGGCGCCCTGGGCGCCATAGGTCTCGCCCTGCCCCCGAAACGTATTACCGTCAATCTGGCCCCCGCCGATCTGCCGAAAGAGGGCAGCCATTATGATCTGCCCATCGCCCTGGGGCTGCTGCTGGCCATGGATGTGCTGCCCGCCGATGAACTGGCGGAATATAACGCCGTGGGTGAATTGTCCCTGGACGGTGCCCTGACGCCGGTGGCGGGCGTGCTGCCGGCGGCGGTGGACGCCCTGGCCCAGGACCGGGGTTTGATCTGCCCCCAGGAACAGGGCGGCGAGGCGGCCTGGGCCGGCGATCTACGGGTACTGGCGCCGGGCAATCTGTTGGCCCTGATCAATCATTTCAAGGGCAGCCAAGTGCTGCCCCAGCCCGAACCGGAACTGGCGGATGAAACCGGTGCGCAGCTGGATTTGGCCGATATCAAGGGCCAGGAAAGCGCCAAGCGGGCCCTGGAGGTCGCCGCCGCCGGCGGCCACAATCTGTTATTTATTGGCCCGCCCGGGGCCGGCAAATCCATGCTGGCGGAGCGCCTGCCGGGCATTCTGCCGCCGCTGGATGCGCGCGAGGCCCTGGAGGTCTCCATGATCGCCTCGCTATCCGGGCCCGGCTCGGGAGGTTTGCCTGACGGCCGCATGCGCCGGCGGCGGCCGTTCCGCAACCCGCATCATTCTTCATCCATGGCGGCGATGATCGGCGGCGGTAATCGGGCCAGGCCGGGCGAGGTCAGCCTGGCCCATGGCGGCGTACTGTTTCTTGATGAATTGCCCGAATGCAGCCGCCAGGTGCTGGAAAGCCTGCGTCAGCCCATCGAATCCGGCCGCGCCGTGGTCGCCCGCGCCAACGCCCATGTCAGTTACCCGGCCCGCTTTCAGTTTGTCTCGGCGATGAACCCCTGCCGCTGCGGCCATCTGGGCGACCCCGAACTGGGCTGCAGCCGCGCCCCGCGCTGCGCCGAGGATTATCAGCGCAAACTGTCCGGGCCCCTGTTGGACCGCATCGACATGCATATCCAAGTGCCCAATGTTTCCGTCGCCGATCTGGACCTGCCGCCCGCCTCCGAAGGCTCAGCCGAGGTCGCCGCCCGCATCGCCCGAGCCCGCGCCGTGCAGCGGCAGCGTTACGAGAGCCATGACCGGGAGGACGAGCCTGACAAGACCATCCGCCCCCCCATTCGGTTAAATGCCCAGGCCGACGGCAAATTGCTGGAGGCGGTGGCCACCCCGGATAGCGAGGGCCGGGCCCTGTTGCGCCAGGCCAGCGAGCGCATGCATCTTTCGGCCCGGGGTTATCACCGGGTCCTGCGCGTCGCCCGCACCCTGGCGGATCTGGAAAGCGCGGCGGACGCATGCCGGGTACATGTGGCCGAGGCCTTAAGCTATCGCCGCCTGCGCGCCGTGGCCTAGCGCGGCGCCGCGTTGCCGTCCGCGCTGCAAAATGGCATGATGATGGCCAACCCAGGTTGCACGACAAGCGGCACCAATTGACAGGGGCAACGATAGCCGGGTGATGTTGGCATATGAAGTTGTTGCGAATTCTGGCCCAGAACAGATATTTCGGCCCGCTGCTGGTCTGCCTTGGCCTGGCGGTCGTGGTTCTGGTCTTCAATATCGATACCCTGCAAGGCCAGCCGAGCAATAATATCGGACCGAAATCCCTGACCCTGGTCGCCATAACCATAGCGGTGGTGCTGGCGGTATTATTTTTCGATACCCGGCGAAAGTATGCCCGCCTGAACAATCAGGCCGAACGCATGGCGGAAATGGCCGACCGACTGAGCGGCGCGATCGAGGCCTTGAACGACGCCAATGCCGATCTGCGGCAATCAGAGGCGCGCTACCGCGATCTGGTGGAGACCCAGGACACCCTGATCGTCCGGCGCACCGACGAAGGCCAGCTGAGCTTCGTCAACAGCGCCTTTTGCAATCTGTTCGATATGGAGCCCGGCGAGCTGGAAAACAGCCGTTTCAGTCCCGACATCCACCCCGAGGACGTCGGCATAGCCGAAAGCCTGCGGCCCGGACTGAAAGTACCACCCTATCGCATCCGCTATGACCAGCGAGTGCTGACGCAGGAGGGTTGGCGCTGGATTGCCTGGATCGATTACGCCATTCGCGACGACCGGGGGAAAACCCTCGAAATTCAATCCATCGGGCGCGATGTAACGGCCCGCAAATTGGCGGAAGACCAGCTGAAAACGGCCCGCGACGGCGCCGAGGCCGCCAACCGGGCCAAGTCCTCTTTCCTGGCCACGGTCAGCCACGAAATCCGCACGCCGATGAACGGCATTCTGGGCATGGCGCGGCTGTTGCTGGAGACCGACCTGAGCGAACAGCAATACGGCTATGCGCACGCGGTGCAGGAATCGGGCGAGGCCTTGCTGGCCATCATCAACGACATTCTGGACTATTCCAAGATCGAGGCCGGCAAGCTGACCCTGCAGGAACAGCCCTTCAACCTGATCAACACCGTGGAACAGGCCTGCGAGTTGTTGGCCGCCCGCGCGGTGGAGCGCAAGATCGCCGTTGGCGCCACTTTTGCACCGGATGTGCCGGAATTTCTGCACGGTGACGGCGGCCGCTTGCGCCAGATCATCCTGAACCTGGGCGGCAACGCGATCAAATTCACGGATCAGGGCGGCGTTATCATCGACGTCTCGGTAACCCACGCAAGCGAGAGCAGCGCGGCGGTCATGTTCGAAGTCAGGGACACCGGCATCGGCATCGAAAAGCAGGCCCAGAACAGCCTGTTCGAGGAATTCAGCCAGGTCGATTCCGGCTCCGCGCGCCGTTACGGCGGCACCGGCCTGGGCCTGGCCATCTCCCAACGCATCGTACAGCGCATGAACGGGCAAATCGGGGTTGAGAGCGAGCCGGGCAAAGGCAGTACATTCTGGTTCATGGTTGATCTGAACCTGGATCAATCGAACACCGAAGCATCCTTGCAACAGGACGCCCTGGCGGGACGGAACATCCTGTTATGCGAGAGCAACGCTATCTCCCGCGAAATCATTGCCCGCAGTCTGAGCGCCCTGGGCGCGGCGGTCGGCGAGTGTGAAAGTGCCGAGCATTTCCTGCAAGCCCTGGCCGCGGCGGAAGCCGACGGCCAGCGCATTGATGTGGCCCTCATTGATGCCGGCTTGCCCCGGCAAACTATTACCGAGTTGGGCGATGCCCTGCGGCAAAGCTCCACCGGCCGGGACTGCCGCCCGGTGCTGTTGTTACGGGTTGATCAACATCAACGGCTGGAGCCTTTCCGCCAGGACGGCTTTGAATATTATCTGGTACGTCCCATTCGCCGCCACACTCTGGCGCGAGTCTTGACCGAAAGCCCCGACGAACTGGGCGAACGGCCCAGAACACGGCTGCTTCCCGACGGCGCCCCACCGGAGACTGGGAAAGAGGCACCACCGCCCCGCATCCTGTTGGCGGAGGACAATCGAATTAATCAGATGTTGGTCGAGGCATTGTTATCGAAATTGGATCTATCGGCCGAATGTGTGGAAAACGGGCGCCTTGCGGTGGATGCGGTGCAACAGGGCGACTATGACCTGGTTCTCATGGACGTGAATATGCCGGTGACCGATGGCTTGCAGGCAACACGGGAAATCCGCGCCCTGGAAGGAAAAAAGGCAGCGGTGCCAATCATCGCCATGACCGCCGCGGCCTTGGACGAGGACCGTCAACGCTGTGCCGAAGCCGGCATGAACGACTATCTATCGAAACCGGTCGAGGAGGCGGAGCTGACACGCATGATCGCGCAATGGACCGATATACCAACCGCGGAAGCCAAAGCCTCTTGACCGAAATCCCAAACGCAGACATGGCCGGGGGCGAAGGCAGGCCGGGTTGGCTGGCGGCGGCGCGGGTCTACACGGACCGGCGGGTCATCGCCATTTTGTTCCTGGGCTTTTCCTCGGGCATGCCTTTGCTGCTGACATTTTCCACCCTGTCGATCTGGCTGGCGGAGGAAGGCATTTCGAAAACCGCCATCGGCCTGTTCGCCATGGTCGGCATGCCCTATTCGCTGAAATTCGTTTGGGCGCCGTTTATTGACCGGCTGCACCTGCCATTGCTAACCCGCTGGTTGGGCCGGCGCCGGGGCTGGGCGATCCTGACGCAGCTGGCCCTGATGGTCGGCATCGTCGGGCTGGGCAGCAACGATCCCGCGAATGGCGCCTGGGCCATGGCGGCCTGGGCCC
Source organism: uncultured Rhodospirillaceae bacterium (assembly GCA_964590195.1). Classification (GTDB taxonomy): domain Bacteria; phylum Pseudomonadota; class Alphaproteobacteria. Next base: position 4,760 of record CAZPWJ010000087.1, read on the forward strand.
TGTGCGTCACCTTCGCCTCGGCCTCCCAGGATGTGGTGATCGATGCCTACCGGGTGGAAATTCTGGAAGAGCGGCAATACGGCGCCGGCGCGGCGATGATTGTCGCCGGTTACCGTATCGGCATGCTGGCCTCGGGCGCGGGCGCCCTGTTCCTGGCCGAAAGCTTCAGTTGGTTCTGGGTCTATGCCGCCATGGCCGCGCTGATGGGCGTGGGCATCCTGACCATATTGCTGAATCCGGAGCCGGCGCAAAGCGAAGCCCAGGAAGCAGCCCCCGGAATCAGCGCCGCTCCCATCCAATGGCTGCGCGAGGCGGTGGTCGAACCGTTCGCCGAATTCCTGCGCCGGGACGGCTGGCAACCCGCATTGATGATCCTGCTGTTCGTGGTGTTCTACAAATTCGGCGACAGTCTGGCCGGCCTGATGGCCGGGCCGTTCTATGTGGAGATCGGCTTTTCCAAGTCCGAAATTGCCTCGGTTTCCAAGATCTTCGGCCTTGGCGCCACCTTGGTAGGCGGTTTCCTGGGCGGCATTCTGGTGGCCCGGCGCGGCATCATGTCATCGCTGTTATGGTGCGGCCTTTTGCAGATGTTTTCCAACCTGATGTTCGCCATTCAGGCCATGGTCGGCCACGACGTCACCATGCTGGCGGCAACCATAGCGGTGGAAAACGTCGCGGGCGGCATGGGCACCGCCGCCTTCGTCGCCTATCTGGCATCGCTGTGCAACGTGGCCTATACGGCGACCCAGTACGCTCTGCTGTCTTCCCTGATGGCCCTGGCCCGAACCGCCCTGTCGGCCCCCGGCGGCATCCTGGCGGAGAGCACGAGCTGGGTGACATTTTTCCTGACCACGACCGTTGCCGCCCTGCCCGGTCTGATGCTGCTGTGGTGGCTGGTCAACCGGGGCATCGTGCCCCGATCGGAAGCGGAGGGGCACAAGACATGAGCGTGGAGATCGAGATCATCGAGGCGGATATCACGACCCTGGATGTGGACGCGATCGTCAACGCCGCCAACGAGCAGTTATTGCGCGGCGGCGGCGTCTGTGGCGCCATCCATGCCGCCGCCGGGCCGGGCCTGGATCAGGAATGCCGCACCCTGGGCGGCTGCCCCACCGGCCAGGCCCGCATCAGCGCCGGCCATAATCTGACCGCGCGCCACGTGATCCACGCCGTTGGGCCCGTCTGGCACGGCGGCGGGCGGAACGAGGCGGATTTACTGGCCGGCTGCTACCGCCATTGCTACCAACTGGCGGATGAGGCGGGTTTGGCATCCATCGCCTTCCCCGCCATTTCCACCGGCATCTTCGGCTACCCGCTGGAAGCCGCGACGGCAATCGCGCTGGCCGCGGCAAAGGACTATCAAGCCGGACCGAGCAGCTTGAAACGCATTATATTTTGCTGTTTTGGCGCCGATGTGACCGAGACCTACCGCCGGCTACATGGCTAGACCTCGCAAAAGCGTGAGTTGCCAGATCAGCCACCGTTCACTAACGTTCAAGTTGGATCCAGCCGGAAAAGGATATGGGCATGCCTAAAACACTGATTTTTGCAGTTGTCGGCGTATTTCTTTCCACCTCCGCCTTGGCGGGCGGCGGCTGTTATGGCGTCTCTCATAACGACCAGACAGCAAGCACATCCACATCGACGCAGTCGACGCAAACGACAACGGCAGAGACCCCCACGCCAAAAACCACCAAGCCGGAAAGCAAAAGCTAACGCGTTTCGGGGCTAATATGGCAGCCCGCTAGCGCGGGGCGGCGGAATGGGCGATAACTAACCTCCGTAGGATTTGTTCGGAGGTGGCTTGGCGCATGAACCAGGCATCGTTATTGCACAAGGCGGCATTGAGTTTCGGCGAGCGGCCCGCCGTCAGCGCCGGTTTGAACGTTCTCTATAATTATCGCGAGCTGGCGGACCGGGCAGCCCGCCTGGGCGGTGCCATGGCCGGTGAACTCGGCCTGAACAAGGGCGACCGGGTCGCCATCATGATGAAGAACGCGCCGGCCTTTTTCGAGGTTCTCTACGGCGCCTGGCACGCCGGCCTGAACGCGGTTCCAATCAATGCCAAGCTGCACCCAAGGGAAGCGGCCTATATCCTGGAAAATTGCGGCGCCCGGGTTTGCTTTATCACCGATGATCTGAAGGCCACGATCACGCCGCTGGTGGACGAAATTCCGGACCTCGAAGCGGTGATCCCCACCAAGGGCGCGGACTATGACGCGCTGTTCGACGGCCCGGCGGTGCCGATGCTGGATTGCGCGCCGGAAGATATCGCCTGGCTGTTCTATACCTCCGGCACCACGGGCCGGCCCAAGGGTGCCATGTTGAGCCAGCGTAGTCTGATGTCGATGGTAATGAACTATTACGCCGACATGGACACCATCACGGCGCAGGATTGCATGATCCACGGCGCGCCGTTGAGCCATGGCTCCGGCCTGTTCGCGCTGCCCCATGTGGCCAAGGCGGCCAACAATATCATTCCCGACTCGGGCGGCTTCGACCCCGCCGAGACCCTTGAATTGCTGCCCCATTACCCCAACGCCAGCTTTTTCTTCGCCCCGACCATGCTGACCCAGCTGATCAATCATCCAGGCATCGCGGCGGCGGATACTTCCAGTATCAAGACCATCGTCTACGGCGGCGGACCCATGTATGTGGAGGATACCTTAAAGGCCCTGGAGGTGCTGGGCCCCAAACTGGTGCAACTGTTCGGCCAGGGCGAGGCACCCATGACCATCACCGGCCTGTCCCGCGCCATGCACATGGATACCCAGCATCCCGATTATCTGAAACGTCTCGGCTCCACCGGCATCGCGCGGACGGACGTGGACGTGCGGGTGGTGGATGCGGACGACAACGACCTGGCCGTGGGCGAGATGGGCGAGATCATCTGCCGGGGCGATGTCGTCATGGCCGGCTATTGGAACAACGAGGAGGCCACGGCGGAAACCCTGCGCGGCGGCTGGCTGCATACCGGCGATGTCGGCGCCTTTGATGAACACGGTTTTCTGACCCTGATGGACCGGGCCAAGGACCTGATCATATCGGGGGGCAGCAATATCTATCCCCGCGAGGTCGAAGAGATTCTGTTGCGTCATGACGGCGTGGCCGAATGCTCCGTGGTGGGCCGGCCGCACGCGGATTGGGGCGAGGAGGTGATCGCCTTTATTGTCGCCGCTGGCGACGGGGAAGTCTCCGAGGCGGAATTGAATACCCTGTGCCTGGATCATATCGCGCGCTTCAAGCGGCCAAAGGAATACCGCTTTATCGCCGCCCTGCCGAAAAACAATTACGGCAAGGTCCTGAAAACAGAGCTACGCTCGCAATTGGCGGCGGAACAGGAGAACGGATAATGACGGGACGTTTACAGGACAAGGTGGCATTGGTTTGCGGCGCCGGCTCCATCGGGCCCGGCTGGGGCAACGGCAAGGCCACGGCAACCGCCTTCGCGCGCGAGGGCGCCCAGGTTTTCGCCGTCGATCTGAACCCGGATGCTGCGGCGGAGACCGCCGAAATCATCAGGGGCGAAGGCCATGACGCCACCTCTCATGGCGCCGATGTCTCGAACGAAGGCGCCGTCGCCGAGATGGTCGCGGCCTGCCGGGAGGCTTATGGCCGGGTTGATATTCTGCACAACAATGTGGGCATTTCGGGCCGGGGCGGACCTATCGAAACCAGCCTGAAACAATGGGAACGGGTGATGCGCGTAAACGTCACCTCGATGTTTTTGACCTGCCAGGCGGTGCTGCCGCTTTTTCTGGAACAGGGCGGCGGCGCTATCGTCAATGTCTCCTCTCTCTCCGCCCTAAAGGCGATCCGGCCGGAGCTGGCCTATGCCACCTCGAAAGGCGCGGTCAATGCCCTGACCATCAACATCGCCATGGAATTCGCCGACCGCAATATCCGCTGCAACGCCGTGGTGCCGGGCCTGATCAACACGCCCATGGTGGCCAATGCCATGAAGGAATTATCAGCCGACGAGATGGAAGCCATGATGGCGGGCCGCGACGCCCTATCGCCCACCGGCAGCATGGGCGAGCCCTGGGACATCGCCAACGCCGCCGTCTTTCTGGCATCCGACGAGGCCCGCTACATCAACGGCACGCTGCTGCACGTGGATGCGGGCCTGCAACATAATCTCACAACCAAGTAAAGGTATCCCTCATGAGTGAAAGCCCCGTTCGTTACGAACTGTCCGAAGGCATCGCGACCATCACCATTGATCGGCCCGAGGCCATGAATGCCCTCAACAAAGCGGTACGCGAAGGGCTGTGGGACGCCTTGCGCCGCTTTGCCGACGATGACGAAGCCCTGGTGGGCATCCTGACGGCGACGGGCGAGAAGGTCTTTTGCGCCGGCGGCGATCTGAAGGAAATGTCGGAAACCGCCCTAAAGGTGCCGCCGCCCGACTTCGTGCCCTACCTCAACCACAACATAAAAACCAACAAGCCGGTCATCGCCGCCGTTAACGGCCTGGCCTATGCGGGCGGTTTTCTGTTGGCCCAGATGTGCGATCTGGTGATCGCCGCCGAAAACGCGAAGTTCGCCATTACCGAGCCGAAGTGGAGCCGGGGCGCGCCCTGGGCCGCACCCCTGCCCTGGCTGATCCCGCCCCGCGTGGCCATGGAATTGCTGGTCACCGCCAAGCCGATCTCGGCCGAGCGGGCCTATCAGATCGGCCTGATCAATCAGATCGTGCCGTTGGCGGAGTTGCAGGACACCGCCCGCGAAATGGCAGCTACAATTGCCCAGAACGCGCCGCTATCGGTGCGGGCCGGCAAACAGATGGTCTATGCGGTGGCCGAGGTCGGCTGGACCGAGGCGCAAAAGGTCGGCGATGACATCTATGAACATGTCTATTTGAGCGAGGACGCCCAGGAAGGGCCGACCGCATTCAAGGAAAAACGCGCGCCGGTGTGGAAAGCGCGTTAAGACAATTTGATGTTACCTGGCCGCCCGCTCCCCCTCCCGGCCAGGCAAAGGAACAAAAGGGAGAAGGCTATGCAACTTGGCGCGAACCTGCCGCTGTGGGATATCGGCGGCGACCCCGACGTGGTGCGGGATTTCAGCCAGGCGGCGGAGGACATGGGCTTCGACTTCCTCGGTGCCGCCGATCACGTGATCGGCGTTAACGAGGCCAGTCGGCCCGATTGGGGCGCGCGGAATACCTCCGCCGATCTGTTCCATGATCCTTTCGTTCTGTTCGGTTATTTGAGCGCCTGCACCAAGGCCATCGGATTTTCCACCCAGGTGCTGATCCTGGCCCAGCGCCAGGCCGCCCTGGTGGCGAAACAGGCCGCCTGCCTGGATGTCCTGAGCGGGGGCCGCTTTCGCCTTGGTGTGGGCGTCGGCTGGAACCCGGAGGAATTCGTCGCGCTGAACGAGAACTTCGGCGACCGGGGCCGGCGGTCGGAGGAACAGGTCGAGTTCATGCAGGCCCTGTGGGCCGAACCCCACGTCAGCTTCGACGGTAAATGGCACAAGATCAACGATGCCGGCATCAACCCGCTGCCAAGCGGGGGCAAGATCCCACTGTGGTTCGGCGGCCATGTGGACGAAACCCTGCGGCGCACGGCAAAGCTGGGTGACGGCTGGATCATGCTGGCGCATCCGCCGGGCGAGCGCGCCAAGGCCGAGTTCGACAAACTGCGCGCCTATACCGAGGCCGAGGGCCGCGATCCCAAGCAAATGGGTTTGGAGGTCTGGGTCTCCGTCGGCGCCGATGGTCCAGACGAATGGCGCCGGGAGTTCGAGTTCTGGCGCGATGCGGGCGTCAGCCATATCACCGTCAACAACACCTATAACCGGGGCGACCATCATACCCGCATCGCCGGCACCACCCTGGCCGACCATATCGCCGGCATCGAAACCTACCGCGCGGCCGTCGAGGATCTTTTGTAGAGCATGGCACAGTATTTAGAGACCGACGTCCTGATCATCGGCGCGGGGGGCGCGGGGATGTATGCCGCCATCGCCGCCGCCGAAGCCGGCGCCAATGTACTGTTGCTGGACAAAAGCATCGTCGGGCGTTCCGGCGCCACGATCATGGCGCAGATGACCGTGGCCGCCGCCGTGGGCGAGGAGGAGCCCGACGATTGGCGCTTCCATCTGAAAGACACCATTGCCGCCGGGCGGGATCTGGTGGACGAGCCCTTGGCGAAAATTCTCTGCCAAAGGGCGCCGGAGAAAATCTGGCAGATGGAGGAATGGGGCGTCGGCTGGGCCAGGTCCGGCAATCATCTGACGCAAGCCCATGCCCCCGGCCATGACCGCAAGCGCTGTGTCTATGTGGATTTCCTCAATACCGGACCGGCCACGGCGCGCACCCTGCGCAACCAGGTGCGTAAATATGACAATATTCGCCGGGTATCCGACCTAATCGTTACCGATCTGGTCCGGCAGGATGGACGCGCGGCGGGTGCCGTGGCCCTGCATCTGGAATCCGGCCAGGCCGTGACCATTGCCGCCAAGGCGACGGTGATCGCCACCGGCGGCCTGACGTCGATGTATAACCGCAATTCCGCATCCGCCAACATGGGCGGCGACGGCTATGCCCTGGGTCTGCGCGCCGGCGCCGAGCTGATCGATATGGAATTCGTGCAGTTCTTCCCCATCGGCCACCTGGCACCGCGCATGACCGGCATGGACCCGATCATGTGGGATCCTTTCCGATACAAGCTGGGCGGCCGTTTGCTGAACGGCGATCTAGAGGAATTCACCCAGAACTACGGCGCGCCCGAGGGCGGCAAATATGTCGTCACCCGCGATACCGCCACCTACGCCATCTTCAAGGAGGTAGAGGCCGGGCGTGGCTCGCCCCACGGCGGGGCCTGGCTGTCGTTCGAGCATATTCCGGAAGAGGACCTACGCGCGGCCTTTGGCCCGGTCATCGACCGCCTAGCCGACAACGGCATCGACCTGACCAAAATGGCGATCGAGGTCGCGCCCATCGCCCATTATCACATGGGTGGTTTGCGCACCGATGACGATCTGGCCACCACCCTGCCGCATCTTTTCGCCACCGGCGAGGCCGTGGGCGGGGCCAACGGCGCCAACCGTCTGTCAGGCAATGCCATCTCGGAGACCTTTGTCTTTGGCGAGCTGGCCGGCCGCTCCGCCGCCGCGGTATGTGGTAGCACGATGCCCGATATCCGAGAGGCGGCCGCGCCGTTTCTAGCCATTATCGCAGAGGCTTCCAGCCGTACAGGCGAGGGCATGGAGCCAACAGCCGCCATCGCCGCGCTGCAAACAATCATGCAGCAGGACGTCGGCCCGTTCCGCACGGCAGAAGGCCTGCGCCGGGCCTTGAAGAATATCGCCGAACTGACCGCCACCCTGCCCGCGCTGCCCACCGGCGGGGCAAAGGACTTTAATCAGCAATTGGCGGATTGGTTCGGGCTGCGCAACATGCTGGCAGTGGCCCGCACAGTCGCCACCGCCGCCCTGGCCCGCACCGAAAGCCGGGGCGCCCATCAGCGGGAGGATTATCCCGGCCTGGATGAAGCCTGGACTTACAATCAGGTCATCGGACTGGACGGTGATGAAATCAAACTATCCCGTGGCGAGGTTCGCCGCCTGGCAGAGGAGGAGTTGGCCTGATGAGCGAACGTCTAACAACCAGCCTGAAAATCAGCCGCGGCGCACCGGGCGAACCGGCAACCTATGACGTAATCGAATTTGAATTCGAAGCCGGCCAATCAGTGCTGGATGCCCTGCGCTGGATTCGCGCCAACCGGGATGCCTCCCTGGCCGTTCGCTATTCCTGCATCAACGCCAATGCCTGCAAGGAATGCGTCATGCGCATTGATGGCCGCACCGGCTATGCCTGCACCACGGCCCTGAGGCCCGGCGAAATGCTGGTCGAACCGCTGCCCAACAAAAGCCTGATCCGCGACCTGGTGACGGACACCATGCCGCCGGACGAGCGGCTGTTCTAAAGCTAGACCATTTTCGATATCCATCGAAGCTCCAAGCCACCCGCTCCCCCTCCCGGCCACCCAACGAGTATATTCCTATGGGTGGCCGGGAGGGCGAGCGGGTGGGTAGTTCCATCTCGAAAATGGTCTGGCCTTGTTTTGCATAATTGCCGGAATGCATTAGACTTTAATTCATCGTCGGACTGCATGGGGGTTAGTCCGTAATACTGGCCCAACCGCTTGAATTGGTAAGACCATGCAGATCAAGAATTCCCAGGTGTTGCGTACGCCCAACGCCCCCACGCCCGGACGCCCCGTCCTCTTTGATCCAGACATCTGCACCGGCTGCAATATCTGCGTGCATTTCTGCATGGAGGATATTTTCCTGCCCGCGCCGGAAAAGGGGGAGTTGCCGCAGATCCTCTATCCGGAGGAATGCTGGTATTGCGGCAATTGCGTCGACGATTGTCCGGAACCGGGCGCCATCGCCCTGAACCACCCTTTGATGCAGCGGGTGCGCTGGAAACGCAAAGCCACCGGCGAACATTTCCGGGTGCGTTAGGCGATGTCCGAAACACTGGAAACGGCAAACGGTGAAGTCTGGCCCTATCCCGTCCGATACGGCCAGGTTAAAAAATTCGAAAGCGACGTGGTCATTCTAGGCGGCGGCATCGCCGGCGTCTGGGCCGCGATCGGCGCGGCAAGGCAGGGCGCCAAGGTAGTCCTGGTGGAAAAATCGGTGACCGCCCGCAGCGGCGCCGGCGGTGCCGGCTGCGATCACTGGCAATGGGCCGCCGACAATCCCTGCTCCTCCGTCGGCCCGGAAGAGCTGACCCAGGCCCTGATCGACAATCAGGGCGGCTACCGCAATGGCATCTCCACCTACATTCAGTGCGCCTCGGCCTACCAGGCCCTGCTGGAGATGGAGCAGATGGGCGGCAAGGTCCGGGATGTAGATGACGAATTCAAGGGCGCGCCGTTCCGGGACGAGGCGACCAAACTGCTGTTCGCCTACGACTATGATGCCCGTTTTGTCCTGCGCGTCTGGGGCAATGACTACAAACCGCTGCTGCGCAAGGAATGCCGGCGACTGGGCGTGAAAATCGTCGACCGGGTTTCAGTCACGGGGCTGCTGACGAAGGATGGCCAGGCGGGCGCCCAGGTCATTGGCGCCACCGGGGTCAACACGCGGACCGGCGAATTCAATCTGTTCAAGGCCGGCGCTGTGATCAGCTGCATGAGCCGGCCGCAAAGGAACTGGACATTCAGTTCGGAAATGCGCGGGGTCTCGACCTTCCGCCCGCCGACCAACGTGGGCAATGGCCATGCCATGGCCTGGCGGGCCGGGGCCGAGTTCACCATGATGGAGAAATCCATGCGCTCGCCCTTTGCCTCGCCGTACTCATATCCCTCCTACGGTGTCGGCAACGCCATCAACACCTGGTTCGCCTGCAATGTCGTCGATGCCAACGGCAAGGAAATCCCCTGGGTCGATTGCAATGGCGAGGTGATCACCGAATTCGACAAGCGTTACCGTCCCGCGAAAGGCCAGAAATTTTTCATCATGGGCGGCGGGTCATCATCGCATCCCCATCCGGGCCTGAAGGAGCACGCCGGCCCGAAACTGATCCCCGACCTGGCCGAGCGCATGCAAAATGGCGAGTTTGTCCCGCCCTTCTATGCCGATCTGACCTCCATGCCCGATCATGAACGCCGCGTGATCTGGGGCCTGAACGTGGGCGAGGAAGGCAAGACGCGGATACCCATTCTGCAAACATACTCCGAGGCCGGCTTCGACCCGGAGCAGGACATGCTGCAAACCTACGATTTCCTGCGCGGCAGCGGCATGCGGGAGCCTGTCACGCCCCAGGAGCGCACCTTTGGCGAGCAGGGCATATGCGGCGGTATGGTGGTGGATTGGGACCTGATGTCGACCCTGCCCGGCCTGTTCGGCGCCGGCGATCTGATCTATGGCAGCCAGGATCATTCACATGCGGCGGCCACTGGGCGCTATGTGGGACGGCGGGCCGCGCTTTTCGCCGTGGCGCAAGAGAACGCTCATTTCAGCCAAGACCAGATCGAGGCCGAGATGGAGCGGGTCTACGCCCCCCTTGGCAACAGCATCGAGAATGGCAACCCGGCGATGGACTGGAAGGAGCTGAACGCGGCCCTGTGCCGAGTGATGCAGAATTACTGTTCCGAACCAAAAAATGCCGAATTGCTGGGCCTGGCCGAAACCTGGCTGGACGATATCGCCGAAAACGAGGCCCATAAGATGGTCGCGGACAACCCGCATAAACTAATGCGGGCCCTGGATGTGCTGGATATTCTGACCTGTGATCGGATGATCGTGCACGCCTGCAAGGCGCGGAAGGCCTCCAACACCCATCTGCATTTCAATCGCTTGGATTACCCGGAGATGGATCCGCCCGAATGGCACAAATGGATCACCATCCGCAGCGATGGTGAAGGCAACGGCGCAAAAGTCGGCGAGATGCCCATCGCGCCCTGGGGTGATTTCGAGAGTAATTACCAGGATCGGATTAGCTGAACCAAAGGCGGGGCCGCAGCAGAGTCACCGCTAGACAGAGCAGCAGGGCAGCGCCAGCATAGGTAAACGTGGATTGAAAGGCGGAGAGGAAGTCGGCGCCCTGGCTTAGGGTAGCGAAAATCAGGGACAGGCCCGTGACGCCCAGAACCACCCCGATAGTACGGCTGACCTGGGCCAGACTGCCCGCCACGCCGCGATCCTGCACATCCAGGCGGCCTGTGACCACGTCCAGGATGCAAACCTGGAACAAGCCCAAGCCAACGCCTTGGAAGAACAGCGGTACCGTCATGGCCCAGGCACCCGGCGCCGCCCCCCACGTGCCAACCGTAACGGTCGAGACGCCAACCAGAACAGCTCCCAGCAGGGCCAACCGGCTGGCCCAGGGCCGAAGGCTTAACAGCCAGCCGACAATCGGTCCGGCCACGGCCTGGCCCAGAGGGCTGGTCGCCAATATCAGACCGCTGATGGCCAAAGTATATTCCGTTTGTTGCACCAAGAAATACGGCACAAGGAGCAACGGCGCGAAACCGACAAACATAACCAAGCCGTTGAAGGCAACCAAAACCGTAAAATCCAGCCGGCGAAACGGCGCCAGAGGCACGATTGGATCCTGAGTCCGCATTTGCCGCAGGATGAATCCCGCAATGGCGATAACGCCAACAACCGCGATAATCGAGCCACGGGAAACCTCAACCTTGAACTGGTTCAGGGCCAACAATAAAGCCCCAAGCCCCACGGCAAGCAATATCGCGCCTAACAAATCAAAACCACCACCGCGTCGTTTCGCCTGATCCGGACGCAACAAGGGCAAGGCGGCGAGCGCCGCCAGGGCAATTGGCGCCCGGAACCAGAATACGGCCTCCCAACCCCAGGTCTGCACCATAAGGCCGCCCAAAGACGGCCCAGCGGCCGAGGCGATAGCAAACATCATGGTATAGGCACCCAGGGCACGCGCCCGCTGCCCCTCGGGCAGCAAGGCCGTGGCCAGGGCCGGGCCGCAGCTCAAAACTAGGGAGGCACCAATGCCCTGGAGAAGCCGGGCCAACAACAGCCACTGATATGCCGGCGCCAGGCCGCACAGCACGAAGGCAATGGTGGAGACTGCCAAGCCGGTCATGAAAATCCGCTTGTGACCAAACAGATCTCCGAGCTTGCCAAACGCCAGCAATAGCGAGGTGTAGGTTAAAACATAGAAAACCACCACCCACTGTATATCGGCGATAGGAAGACCAAAATCCGAGGTGATATCTGGAAAGGCGATATTGACCGAAGTATCCAGCGGCACGATCGTCGTGCCCAGCCCGACGACCAACAACCCCGCCAGGGGCCTTCCCTTGCTGGCTGGACTGTCGGCAGGCGAACGTTTGGTCTGGCTCAATAGACCGCCTTCAAATCGGACGCGCCGTCCTGCCCCCTGGCCTCTAGAACCGAGGCCGCCAGATCCGCCAGATAGTCTTCCCGGCCCACCTCGTGATACATGGACAGCATGGCATGCATGCCTTTTGGATTTTGCGTCAGGCCCGGCAGCCAGCCGCGCCCATCCATGCCTTCGGCGACCTTGAATATATCCAGGTCATGCGAGCCGAAATTGATGATCGTCAGATCCGGCTCGGCCCACAGATGCAGGCCGTCAATGGCCTTTATGCCCGCGACGTAGGCATCGGTCATGGCGGCAAGGTCGCGGGCGATATCCATATAACCGGCCTCGCCCAGATGGTTCATCACCGCCCAGGCCGCAGCCACCGCGCCGCCCGCCCGGGTACCAGACAAGGTGGCTGTCGAAAACTGGCCATTCGGCCATTGATCGAAATGGAACAGGCCCTGTTCCCGGTCTTCTTCCCGGCGGTAAAACACGGTCGAGGCGGGCTTTGGGCAAAAGCCGAATTTATGCAGGTCGGCAGACAGGCTGCGCACCCCGGGCAGCGCCATGTCGAAAGCCGGAATATCCCGGCCGATGCGCTGGAAAAACGGTGCCACATAACCGCCCACGCAGGCATCCACATGCAGCCAGACATCGCGCGCCAGGGCCAATTCGCTGAGTTCCGCGATGGGATCGATCACGCCATGGGGAAAACACGGCGCCGAGCCGGCCAGCATGATGGTGCCCTCGTCCATGGCCGCCGCCATCGATACCACATCCGCCCGGCGGTTTTCCCCGGTGGCCAGGCGCTTGACCTCGATATCCATCACATCGCCGGCCTTGTTGAATGCGGCATGGGCCGTGAAGGGGGCGATGATATTGTAAGGCGGCTTCAGGCGCGGCTGGCTCCGGGCCCAGTCACGGCAGGCCTTGATGGCCATGAAGATGCTTTCACTGCCCCCCGTCGTCATATTGCCGACGGCGCCTTCGGGGGCCTGGAACAGATCCAGGCCCATCTCCACCACTTCGTCCTCCATACGTTTGAGGCCGAAAAAGGCGCGGCGGCCGCCCAAGGCATTCTCGCTGAAATACTTCATGAAGGCCTGATAGCCGACCTCGTAAGCGCTATCACTACCATGGAAGACATACAGGGGGGCCCTGCCCCCGCGCCAATCGATGTCGGCGCCGGACATGCCTGTCATTTCGGCGTCCAGAGCCTGCCATTCGGTACCTGACTTGGGGAAAGCCTTACGCATGGGTCACCTTTTAGTTTAATCCAACACTTCCGTATTGATCACATTGGCGGGATCCAGTTTACCGTCGAAGCAATCAACAACGTTCTGAGCCGCGATCTGGCCCATGCGGAAAATCGATTCCTTTGTGACGCCGGCGGAATGGGGGCTGACAATGATATTATCCAGCTCGAACAACGGATTGTCCGCCGTGGCCGGTTCCACCACGAATGGATCAATGCCGGCGCCAGCGATGCTTTTCGCTTTCAAGGCATTGTAGAGCGCGTCTTCGTTGACAATGCCGCCACGGGCGGTGTTGACCACATAGGCGCTTTCCTGCAGCGCCGCCAATTCCGCCGTATTGACCATGTCCGTGGTCTCTTCATTCTTCATGCAGTTGATCGACAGGATATCAATCTCGCCCAGAATACCGCGCCAATCATCAATCGGCGTGGCGCCGGCGGTGCGGATGCCGTCCTGGACCACGTACGGATCGTGCACCAGCACGTTCATTTCCATGGCCACGCAGCGGTTGACCAGACGGCGGCCAATCTTGCCAAAACCCATGATCAATACCGTCTTCCCCGCCAGATCGAATGCCGGTTCCTCGAAGCGGATCGCCCAGTTGCCCTTGCGGGTCTCCCGGTCATAGGAGAGGGCCTGCTTGGTCAGGGCCAGCATGAAGAACAAGGAATGTTCCGCGACGGTCACGGAATTGGCGATACCGGCAATGGATAGAGGGATACCGGCCTTGGTCAGGGCCGGAACATTGACCGCGTCATAGCCAACGCCAAAGCGGGAGGCGATTTTCAGATTATCGGCGGCCTCGATCAGGCGCGGTGTCAAGGGCGCGATACCCAAAATGACGGCGTCGTAGTTGGCGATGTGTTGATGGATATTGTCTTCACCCAGCTCCGTGAAATGATCGACCTCGATATCGTCGCGGGCCTCGAACACTGCTTTGAGGCCGTCGCTATAGGGGAGTTGGAGCATGACGCGCTTTTTCATCTGTCTTCTCTTTCGCATTCAGTAAAGGGCTGACGTTACCCCTATCTTACCCGTTCCACGGCGATTGCCCAGGGGTCGATTTGCGCCTACGCTGGGGCATGAATTTGAAACACATAAACGCCGGCGTTCTGGACGTCGCCTATACTGATACCGGGGCGCGGGAGGGCACGCCGGTCATCCTGCTGCACGGCTTTCCCTACGATATTCACAGTTATGACGAGGTAACGCCGCGCCTGGTGGCGACGGGCTGCCGGGTCATCACGCCATATTTGCGCGGCTATGGTCCGACGCGGTTTCTCTCCCCCGATACCCTCCGCTCGGGCCAGCAGGCCGTCCTGGGCAAGGATCTGCTGGATCTGATGGATGCCCTGGAAATTCCCTCCGCCGTACTGGGCGGTTATGACTGGGGCGGGCGGGCCGCCTGTATCGTGGCCGCGTTGTGGCCGGAGCGGGCGCGGGGACTGGTCAGCTGCAACGGCTACAATATGCAGAACATCGCCACCTCCGGACGGCCCGCGCCGCCGGAGATGGAGCATAAATTCTGGTACCAGTACTATTTTCACGGTGAACGAGGGCGCGCCGGCCTGGAAGCTAACCGCCATGCCTATTGCAAACTGTTATGGAGGCTATGGTCGCCCAACTGGAACTTTGACGATGCCACCTACGAACAAACGGCGGTGTCATTCGAAAATCCGGACTTTGTCGATGTGGTGATCCATTCCTACCGCCACCGCTATGCCCTGGTACCGGGCGATGGGTCGGTGGAGGAAATCGAGGCGCAGCTGGCGGAACAACCCAAGGTCTCCGTACCCACGGTGGCCATGGACGGCAGCGGCGACGGCGTCATACCAGAGCAGGGCTGCGCTGGTCACGAGCGCTTCTTCACCGGGCCCTACAGACGGGAAGTCATCCCCTCGGTCGGCCACAACCTGCCGCAGGAAGCGCCGGAGGAATTCGCCCAGGCGGTGCTATCGCTGGTCTAGACCGCGTCCTCCAGGATCATCTGCGCGCCCTTTTCGGCGATCATCACCGTGGGCGCGTGAGTATTACCCGACACCAGGGTGGGCATGATCGAGGCATCGACGACGCGCAGGCCTTCCAGGCCATGCACCTTCAATCGGTCGTCGACTACCGTGCCAGGGCCCTGGCCCATGCGGCAGGTACCAATGGGGTGATAGACCGTGGCGCCGGTGGCTCTGGCATAGGCCAGTAGCTCGTCATCGCTTTGCAGGTCCGGGCCGGGGTTCATCTCGTAATCCAGATAGGGTGCCAGCGCCGGCTGCGCGCCGACATCACGGGCAATGCGTATGCCGCCAATCAGGGCGGCGCGGTCGATTTCGTCGGCCAGGAAATTCGGCCGGATCGCCGGTTCGCTGCCCGCCCGCGCGTCTCGGATATGGATCGAGCCCATGCTCTCCGGGCGCAGCTGACAGACCGCCAGGGTCATGCCCGGCTCCTTGTCCAGAACGCGATCCTTGGAAGTGGCATAGCTAGCGTGCGCGCCATGGAACTGCACATCGGGGGTTTCCAGTTCCGGCCGTGTGCGGACAAAGCCGTGCACGATGCCGGCGGTATAGGTCAGGATACCGCGCCGGGCGATGCCGTATTTCAGGACCTCCAGGCCAAGACGCCAGCCCCGGCTCTGCTCGTTCAGGGTGGTGGTGTTGCGGGCCCGCCAGTTGACCCGCGTGACATAATGGTCGCGCAAGTTTTCGCCGACCGCCGGCAGCTCGTGCGCCACCTCGATCCCAAGGCCCTTGAGCAGTTCCGGCTGGCCGATGCCAGAGAGTTCCAGCAGTTGCGGCGATTGCACGGCGCCGGCACTGAGAATGACCTCGCGCCGGGCGCGGGCCTGGCGCGGCTGGCCATTGACGGTGTATTCCACGCCGACCACGCGCTTGCCCTCCATCAACAGGCGCCCGGCGATGGCATTGGTTTCGATCTGTAAATTCGCCCGGTGCGCGGCGGGGCCCAGAAAGGCGCGGGCGGCGCTGTGCCGGCGGCCCTTGTGCTGGGTCACCTGATAATAGCCAAAGCCGTCCTGCTTCTCGCCGTTATAGTCGGGATTGACGCCATGCCCGGCCTGACCGCCGGCTTCGATCAGGGCATCAAGTAGTTTGTGATTTTCCCGCATATCCGCAACGTTCATGGGGCCGCTGCCGCCGCGCAGTTCACTGCCGCCGCGCTCGAACCGCTCGGATTTCTTAAAGTGCGGCAGAACTTCGTCATAAGACCAGCCGCGGTTGCCCATCTGGGCCCAGGTATCATAGTCCTGGGCCTGACCGCGCACATACAGCATGCCGTTGATGGAGGACGAACCGCCCAGCACCTTGCCACGGGGGATGGGGATCTTGCGGCCGTCGGTTCCGGCCTCGGGTTCGGTCTCGAAACGCCAGTTCATGGCCGGGTTGTTCAGCATCTTGGAAAAACCCACCGGCACGTGGATCCAGATGCTGCTGTCCTTGCCTCCCGCCTCCAGCAGCAGGGTGCGGGTTCGGGGCGGCTCGCTCAACCTGTTAGCCAGGACACAGCCCGCCGACCCTGCCCCGATGACGATATAGTCAAATTCAGTCATTCCGCTCACCCGATGTCTTCCGTTTGATGTTCATGGTTTTGCCGGCATCTTAACGCTATCCTTAAGCCAGAGGAAATCAATGG
>CAZPWJ010000088.1:0-20588 GCA_964590195.1 uncultured Rhodospirillaceae bacterium
GGAAGCACCCTACATGAAGTGGGTGTCTGCGTTAACCGGATAGGCACGGTCCGAACGAACCATGGAAAAGCAATAGTCCACGTCGAAATCCTGCAGCATCTTGGCCTGGGACAACATGATGGTCATGGTCGATATGGCCTGGCCCCGAACCTTGGGATGGACCCAGCCGCCGCCGCAATACGCTATATTGCCGTCGATATGACCAAGCCCTTCCGTGAACAGATGCAGACTTTCCTTGCCCGGATCCTTGGTGCCGTCATAGAGGAACCGTCCCGCGTTGATCATGTCGACCAAACGCGTTTTGGGCCAAATGCGTGCGGCCGAGCATGACACGACATCGCCCTCGTCATCCCGGACGGCGACCCAAAAAGCGTTTTTCGGCCCCAGGGTATTATGATCGGGATCAGTCGGCGCGACGCGCTTGTCATGCCACGCGGGCGCCTCGTCGACGATGCGGCCATATTCCTCGAAATCGGTCTCGATCGTGGCGACCAAGTCATTCAATAGCAGCTGCCGGCCAATATTCGCCTGCACCCGTGCAAGAAGGTTCCGCATCTCGCCCCTCTCGTTTGAACCATTCCGAGGTGAGCTGTCCTTGACCAATCGTTCTGATACAATATTCACTGTTACTTGCCCACCCATCTCTCTACCAGATATTGTAGAGGTCCAGCTTGGGGCTACAAGCAAGCCGTTTAACCTTTTGTATTATAACGTTTTATCTAAGGCTGGCTTGAGTTTGCCGGGGTGGTTTTGCAATCGAATCGATGCCCGGCGCCAGCTATGTCCGGGGCTAATTCACCAGTTGTTCCGGCGGAATGGCATACAAGGGTTCGGCGCCGGCTGTAATGGCGGCTAGCAGGGCGGGTGCCTGGGGCAGAATTTGCTCGCCATAGAAGCGCGCCGTCGCCACCCGGCCGGCCAGGAAAGGTTTGTCGGCACCCGGTTGCTCGGCCAGACCGGCAGCGGCCAGGGCGCCCTTGGCCAGCAGATAGCCGCCGACCGTCATGCCGAACATGCGGAGATACGGCGTGGCACCGGCGGCCACGGCGTTGGGATCCGAAGCCATGGCCTCCAATAACCAGCGCGAGGCTTCTTCCAGGCCATCCAGGGCGCTGTTCAAATTATCGTGCAGTCGGGCGAAAGCCTCGCCGCCCTGCGCCAATTCCTGGTCCAGGCCGCGCATTTCGCCCAAATAGCGCGTCACCACCTCGCCGCCCGCCATGGTCAGCTTGCGCATGACCAGATCCAGGGCCTGAATGCCGTTGGTGCCTTCGTAAATCGGTGCAATGCGGGCATCGCGGTAATACTGCGCCGCGCCGGTTTCCTCGATGAAGCCCATGCCGCCATGGATCTGCACCCCCAACGAAGCCACTTCACAGCCCAGGTCCGTGCTCCAGGCCTTGGACAACGGCGTCAACAGCTCGGCCAACTGGCCATACCAGGCGCGCTGTTCCTCGTCGCCATGATTGCGGGCCAGATCCAGGGCCTGGCCGTTGACGTAGCACAGCGCCCGCATGGCATCGATCTGCGCTTTCATGGTCATCAGCATGCGGCGCACATCGGCATGTTCGACGATCGCCGAGGAACCAGGCTCCGTCGCGCCGATCGCCTTGCCTTGCCGCCGTTCCAGGGCATAGGCGACGGCGTGCTGATAGGCGCCCTCGGCGATTGCCAGACCTTCGATGCCGACACTGAGGCGCGCCGTGTTCATCATGGTGAACATGCAGCGCATGCCCTTGTTCTCTTCGCCCAGCATGTAACCGACGGCGCCCTCGTTGTCGCCAAAGCTCATGACGGCGGTGGGCGAGGCGTGGATGCCCAGTTTCTCTTCCAGATTGATGCAGCGCAGATCGTTGCGCTGGCCCAGGCTGCCGTCCGGGTTGACGAGGAATTTCGGCACCACGAACAGCGAGATGCCGCGCGTACCTTCCGGGCTGCCGGGCGTCCGCGCCAGCACCAGATGAATGATGTTGTCGGCGTAATCATGCTCGCCATAGGTAATGAAGATCTTTTGCCCCTTGATGCGCCATGTGCCGTCGCCCGCCGGCTCCGCCTTGGAACGCAGGGCACCGACGTCGGAACCGGCCTGCGGCTCCGTCAGGTTCATGGTGCCGGTCCAGTGGCCGGTCACCAGTTTTTCCAGATAGGTCTCTTTCAATTCGTCGCTGCCATGGGCTCCGATGGCATCGATCGCACCCTGGGTCAGCATGGGGCAGAGGGAAAAGCCCATGTTGGCGCTGTTCCACAGCTCGGAACAGGCATTGCCGATCACCAGGGGCAGGCCCATGCCGCCGTAATTGGGGTCGAACTGAATGCCGTTCCAGCCGCCGTCGCGGTAGGCGGCGTAGGCCTCTGCGAAACCATCGGGCGTGGTGACGACGCCGTTGGCCAATGTCGCGCCCTGGGTGTCGCCCTGGCGGTTCAGGGGTGCCAGGACGCCGGCGGCCAGGCGCCCGGCTTCCTCCAGCACCGCGTTGATGGTTTCGCCGTCGTTTTCGGCGAATTTGGGCAGGCTCAGAATTTCTTCCAGATCACAAATCTGGTTCAGGGTGAAGCGGATGTCCTTAAGGGGCGCCTGATATTCGCTCATGATCTCAAAACCTAAGTTGGAATTTCACCTGTTCGCTGCGTAATATGCTATCTCTCACCGGAATGGCAACGGGAAGATTTTCTGCTTCCCCCGGCAATGAACGAAAGCCCATATGAACGATCAGGTAAAACAGCTTTCAGGCGCCTTGAACGCCTACGACGCGGCCCCGTCGGGAACCCGGTTTCCTGTATTTTCCAGCTGTGTCGACCGGGCCCGGCAGGACAGATATCACCAAACCACGGACGTCGCCGGCGAGACTTTCGGGGAGGTGGCGGATGTATCAATCTTTGCCCAGGACGTCTTTCGCGCCATTGCCAACGCCGGTCTGCCAAATGATGGCCGCGTTCTGGTCCGCCAGCGCCTGTTTCAGACCGGCCGCATCGCCCTGGGCGAGGAACTGTCGGTGGAAGTCGAGGTCGGCCCCTATGGCAAGGGCCCCCGGGGCCGTTATTTGAACTGTAACATCGCCTTTCGCCGGGCCAACCAGACCGTGCCCCTGCGCATGATGACGGAACATCTTCTGCCCTACGACGAGACGCCGGCGCCGAAGTTCAATTCGCGGGCGAAATCGCCGGGCAAGGGGGAGGACCCGCGCGGCGGCATGGAGGCCGTGGGCAGTTTGAAATTGAGCCCGGAAAAGGTCATGGGATATTCCAAAGAGTCCGGCAATCAAATCCATTTCGACCCGGATTTTGCCGCCTCACGGGGCTACCGTGCGCCACTGGCCCAGGGCCCGATGCAGTTGACGGCCTTGTACGGCACCATTGCCGGGCGCGCCATGCCGTGGGAAATGGATCTCGAAATTTGCTTCCTGCGTCCGGTTTTCTGGGACAGCGAGCTGACGTTGTATGGCGACCCCGACGGCCGCCTCTACCGTTGCATCGACCAGGACGGCAAACTGACGGCGGAGGCGGTGCTGAACCATCTGACCACGGTGGATATGGAGCCGTGAGCGGGAACCATGGCAACCATTGGCCGGGCTGAACGGGCCGAGGATCGGAGACAGGCGGCGGCTTTGTTGCGGCAGGGCGAATTGGTCGCCTTTCCCACCGAAACCGTCTATGGCCTGGGCGCGGACGCCACCAACGCAAAGGCAGTGGCGGCAATTTTCGCGGCCAAGCAGCGGCCTGCCTTTAATCCCCTGATTTCCCATTTGGCCAGTGCGGAGGCGGTTGGCGATTTCGCCCGTTGGAATGACGCCGCCCGCGCCCTGGCGGATGCCTTTTGGCCCGGTGCCCTCACCCTTGTCCTGCCCCGTACGGATGATTGCGCCATCGCCCTGATTGCCTCCGCCGGATTGGACAGCGTTGCCTTGCGTGTGCCCAGTCATCCCGATGCCCATGCCTTGCTGGCGGCGGTGGGCCGCCCGGTTGCCGCACCTTCGGCCAACCGCTCGGGCCGGATCAGCCCAACCACGGCGGAACATGTGAACCAGGAGCTTGGCGATGCGGTGGCGTTTATCCTGGATGGCGGGCCCTGCGAGATCGGCGTGGAAAGCACGGTCGTTGGCTTTCACGCGGGCGCCCCGGTGCTGTTGCGGCCCGGCGGCATTTCGTTGGAGCAGTTGCGGGCGGTGGTGGGCAAGGTCGCCATCGGCGGGGACGAGCCCGATAGTCCCAGCGCGCCGGGCCAACTGGCATCCCACTATGCACCGGACAAGGGGCTGCGGCTGAACGCGGTGGAAGCCGGCCCGGACGAGATCTTTCTCGGTTTCGGCCCCGATCACGTTGGCGGCCATAATCTCAGTGCCAACGGCGACCTGATTGAAGCCGCCGCCAATCTTTTTGCCATGCTGCGCCGGCTGGATCAGGGGCCGGGGCGCCTCATCGCGGTGGCGGCAATTCCGGAAACCGGCCTGGGCCGGGCCATTAACGACCGCCTGCGCCGCGCCGCCGCGCCCCGCTCTTGAACTTGTTCCTGGCCTTGTTACGGGGAAAAAAAGGCGCTACATCAATATTATGCAAGAAAACAGTGGAATAGCGGGCGGGCGGCCCAATGCCGTGAACGCCGATGTGCTGGAGCGCATCAAGGCAGCGGTGGGGCCCAAGGGCTACACCATGGATCCAGACGAAATCGCACCCCTCTGCCAGTCCTGGCGCGACAATTGGCACGGCTGGGTGCCCATGGTGGTGAAGCCGGCCAATGTGGACGAGGTCGCCGCCGTGATCGCCATCTGCGCCGACAGCGGTACGCCCATCGTGCCCCAGGGGGGCAATACGGGTTTGACCGGCGGCTCGCAGCCCCACGCGACGGGCACCGAAATTATTCTCTCCACCTCGCGCATGAACAAGGTGCGCGAGATTGATGTGTTGAACAACACAATGACCGTGGAGGCGGGTTGCATCCTGGCCGATCTGCAGATGGCGGCCGCGGATGCGGACCGTCTGTTTCCGCTATCCCTGGCGGCGGAAGGTTCCTGTCAGATCGGCGGCAATCTCTCCACCAACGCCGGCGGCACCCAGGTGTTGCGCTACGGCAATGCGCGCAATCTGGTGCTGGGCCTGGAAGTGGTGCTGCCCGATGGGCGGATCTGGGACGGCCTGCGCGGCCTGCGCAAGGACAATACGGGCTACGATCTGAAGCAGCTTTTCATCGGCGCCGAAGGTACCCTGGGCATGATCACGGCGGCCGTGCTGAAGCTATTTCCCAAGCCCAGCGAAATTCAAACCGCCCTGGTCGCGGTGCCTGATCCCGGCGCCTCCCTGACCTTGTTGAGCCGGGCCACGGAGGCGGTCGGAGAACAGGTCACGGCATTCGAATTGATCCAGCGCCGGCCCATCGATTTTGTCCTTGAACACGTGCCCGGTATGAGCGATCCCTTCGCCGAGGTTTATCCCTGGTATGTCCTGATGGAGATTTCTGGCCAGGGCGCGCCCGACAGCCTGCGCGAGCCGGTCGAGGCGCTGTTGGGCGACGGGCTGGAGGCGGGCGAGGTGCTGGATGCGGTGCTGGCCTCCAACCGGGCCCAGGGGGAAGCCTTGTGGAAAATCCGCGAGTCGATCCCCGAAGCACAAAATCATGAAGGCCAGTCGGTCAAACATGACGTCTCGGTGCCCATTTCAAGGATCGCCGAATTCCTTGAGCGCGCGGATAAACTGCTGGAAGCGGCCTATCCCGGCGTTCGCTGCGTCGCCTTCGGCCATGTCGGCGATGGCAACATGCACTACAATCCGGTGCAGCCGCTTGGTAATGAAGGCGCGGATTTCGGGGCCGAATACAGCAACGTCAACCGCATCGTGCATGATCTGATCCACGAGCTGAACGGTTCCATCAGCGCCGAACACGGCCTTGGCCGCCTGCGCCGGGACGAGGCCAGGCGCTATAAATCCGAAGTCGAGGTGGATCTGATGCGCACCGTCAAGGATGCCTTGGACCCCACTAACATCATGAATCCCGGCAAGGTCGTTTAACTTGCCGCAAGCCGAAGCGCCCACGCAAAGCCGCTGGGGCGTTATCGCCATCGCCATCGCGGCGGGCATCGTGGCGGCTGTTCAAGTCGGCAAGATACCGCCCCTGATCACTCTGCTGCAGGCGGAATTGGGTCTATCCCTGGTCGCCGCCGGCTGGCTGGTCTCGTTGTTCAATCTGACCGGCGCATTGTTCGGTATCCTGGGCGGCGCCACGGCTGACAAGCTGGGCGCGCGGCGGGTCATGCTGTTGGGCCTGGGTATTATGGCGCTGGCTAGCCTGGCCGCTGCCTTCGCCCCCAATAATCCATCCGGGCCGGCCTGGTTGTTGGCTTGCCGGGTGCTTGAAAGCGTGGCGTTTCTGTCCTGCACGGTGAGCGCGCCGCGTCTGATCGTGGCCGCGGTCACGCAGCGGCAGCGCAATCTGGCCATGGCTGCCTGGGGCAGCTACATGCCGGCGGGCATGGCCTTGGCGATCCTGGGCGCGCCGCTAATCGCGGCGCGGTTTGGCTGGCAGGGTGTCTGGTTCGTGGCCGCGTTACTGGCCCTGCTGTGCCTGGCGGCGGTGGCTTGGGTAACCGGGCCGAAACGCTGGGCGGAGGCGCCCCAGGCCGAGGCCACAATACCCTGGCGCGCCCTGGGCCAAGCGGTCTGGCGTCCGGGTCCAGTGTTGATGAGCCTTTGTTTCGCCCTGTATGCGATACAGTTTTTCGCCGTCGCGTCCTGGCTGCCGACCTACTTGATTGAGGTTCTGGGCTATGCACCAGGCCTGGCCGGGGTGGCAACGGCGGTTGTTGTCGCAGGCAATGCCCTGGGCAACCTGGCGGCGGCGTGGTTGCTGCATCACGGGATGCGCCGCTGGTGGTTAGTGCTGGCGGCTTTTGTTATGATGCTGCTGTGTGCGGCGGGGATTTTCGCACCCTCGGTGCCGGAGATTTGGAAGCTGCCTTTGGCATTCAGCTTCAATCTGTGCGGTGGTTTGCTGCCTGCATCACTTCTGGCGGGCACGGCGGCCCATGCGCCGCGTCCGACCATGGTCGGCACCATAAATGGCATCGTTGTGCAGGGCGCCAACATCGGCAGTCTGGCCGGGCCGCCGGCCATGGCCATCATGATCGCCGGCTTTGGGGGCTGGGCGGGAACTTATTGGCTGCTGGCAGCTTGCGGCGGTCTTGGCATCGGCCTGGCGGTCTGGCTGGGCGCTGTCGAGCGGCGCGGTGGGATCGATTAAAATAGACTACCCTGTTCCGGCTTGATCGTGGCTGTTTCCAGACAGGCGGCGTCATCATTAGCTGGGCTGTTGACCCGTTGCGAGACCGGGCGGGCCCGCATGGGCGGTGCCTGTTCCGGTGCGAACAGCTCCACTCGCGGGGTCTGATTGGGATTAAGCCAGGTATCGAAATCCTGCCGTGCCAATATTACCGGCATGCGGTGATGGATCGGGCGCAAAGCCTCCGCGGCGGCGGTGGTCAGGATTGTATAGCGGGGGCTGGTTTGCGAGGCGCCATCCGTCCAGTTTTCCCACAGACCGGCGAAGACGAAGGGCGCGCCGTCGGCCCGGCTGATCCAATAGGGCTGCTTGCCGCCGTCAATTTTCTGCCATTCATAAAAGCCATCCGCCGGTATCAGACAGCGGCGATGGCGGTAGGCGTCGCGAAAGCTTGGTTTTTCAGCCGCGGTTTCGCTGCGCGCATTGATCTGGCCACCGGTCTGTTCCCGGCTCCAGCTTGGGATCAGGCCCCAGGTCATCGCGGCAAGTTCCGGCCCCCCGCCACTTTCCCCATGCCGCACCACCGGCGCGCTCTGGCTGGGTGCGATGTTGTAGCGCGGCGTGGCCCAGGCCCCGGGCAGTGCCCCAGTGATCCCAGAAGGTAGATCAAACAGCTGCCGCATGGCGTCTTCGGGAGAAGTCAGGCTATAGCGTCCACACATTCGCAGAGTCTAACATAAATATAATGGATCCAAATGGTTATAAGGCGCTGTTAACCTCTGTTAGCAGTTTGTTTGCCTTCTTTTGTCACTACTGGCCCAGCAATGGTTGCCATTGCCGGAGGAGTAACCGCGCCCGTGGGACAGATTTCCCAGCCCCGGAGCGCCGGCTGAGTAACGAGGGCAGGTCCATATGGACAGTATAGCCATACGGCATGAGCATGGTGACGGCGAGGTTGGCACAGCTGTCAGCCGTGTTCCGAGCCTGGATATGGCTGGCGCGGAGCCTGACCGGGCCGCGACCATCGCTTCCATTCTGGCCTTGCTGGTTTTTGCCCTGACCGCCGGCTTAACGGCGCTGGCCACCGTCACGGCACAACAAATGCTGGGTCAAACCGTATCGCCCGTGCTGTTGTTTGTTTTCGGGACAACGGGATTATTGCTTTCAGTGGCCGCCGCTTTGGCCATGCGCCGCGCGGTGCTGACGATGACAAGGTCGGCGAACACCGCCGAGGCGGTGCCGCGAACCGTGTTGCTGTACGCCATGGTCGAACACCTGCCCGATGGTGTTGCCTTGTGGGACAAGGATGATCGTCTGGTTCTGTGCAATCAGGCCTATCGCACGATTTTTTCCCGCCTGAATGACCGCCTGATAGCCGGTGCGAGGTTCGATGATCTTTTGCAGGCCGAAATACAGGCGGCCTATGTTCCGGCCGCATCCGCTTTATCCTGGCGGGAAAAACGGCAGCAGAATTTCTGGATCGGCGAGATCCGGGAACGGCGCAAAATAGACGGCCGCGAGTTTGAGGTGCTGGATCGCCTTTGTACCGGCGGCGGCACCCTGACCCTGGTCAGCGATGTCAACGAACTGAAAACCAAGGAACGGGAATTGCGTGATGCCCAGGAGCGGTATGCCCTGGTTTCCCTGGCCTCGAACGAGGGCCTGTGGGATATGGATCTGCGTACCAAGCGCTTTTTTATTTCCTCCCGGGTAATGTCGATGATCGGCTCATCGGGCGATCCCACCCTATTTCAACGGGAAGATTGGCTGGCCACGATTCATCCCGACGATCTGGACCGCTATCAACAGAGCTGGCAGGCGCATTTGGATGGCGGCAGCCGAATATTTGATCTGGACTATCGGATCCGCCATGCCGACGGCGATCTGCGCTGGATGGCTGACAGGGCGCTGGCCCTGCGCGATTCCTCGGGCCATGCCTATCGCATTGCCGGCTCGGTCAGAGATATTACCGACCGCAAAGCGGCGGAGGCGGAGATGAGCCAGGCCAAGGAGACAGCGGAAATCGCCAACCGGGCCAAGACGCAGTTCCTTGCCAATGTCTCGCACGAGCTGCGTACGCCTCTGAATTCCATCATCGGTTTTTCCGATCTGCTGGGAGATGCGGACAGCAGCAAGCTGGCAACGGAAGACAGGCAGGGTTTTCTGCATGCCATCAACCAATCCGGCCACGAACTGCTGGGGATCATCAACGATATTCTTGATATGTCGCAAATAGAAGCCGGTGATGTGAAGCTGGCGGAAGGTCCGGTGGATCTTGAAGCCTGTATAGAAGGAACCGTTGCCATGGTTGCCGAGCAGGCGGCGGCGAAGGGCCTGGTCATCATGGAAAGCCTGCCCGACGATCTGCCCGAGTTGATCGGTGATCAGGCGAAGATCAAGCAAATGCTGCTGAACCTGTTGACCAACGCGACCAAGTTCACGGAAACCGGCGGCGAGATCAAGATTAGCGTTGCCTACGCGCCGGGCTCCGGTTTGGACCTTTCGGTGCAAGACGACGGCGTCGGCATGGATGAGGTGGAGTTGGAGCGTGCCCGGCTGACATTCTCGCAGTTGAATGCCAGCCCCAGCCGCCATCACGGCGGCCTGGGCCTGGGCCTGGCGATCACCACCGCCCTTGCTGAATTACACGGCGGCACCTTGACCTTGAATTCGAAGCCGGGGGCCGGGACCACGGCAATCCTGCACTTCCCCGTCGAGCGCATCCAATAGTCTTGCACCGCGCCGGCTGCAGGAGCTGTTGCCCAATTCGTGATCATGATAAAGGTGCTCGTGCTATAAGATGCCTTGAATAGGCCGCGCCGCGATGCCACCTTGCGGTCTGTCCTTTATCGGAAGTGATCGCCGTATCCATGAATCTGTCCAAAGTCATCTCTTTTCGCCGGCGCCTTGTTGTTTTTTCGGTGCTTCTGGCCCTTGCCCCGTTGTTTGAAGGTGGCGTGGCGCAGGCCCAGAAGGCCGAGAAAAAAAAGGCCGCCCCAGCCGCTAATGCTGCTCTGGTGGGGATCGATAAGGTTCGGGCCGAAGCCGTCTCGCAAACCATTCCCGTCATTGGCCGTTTGGTGGCGCGCCGTTCCGGCGTGGTGGCGGCCCGTGTCGCCGGGCCCGTGGCCGAGATGCGCGCGGCGGTGGGCGACAGGGTAAAAAAGGGCGACGTGCTGGCGGTGCTGGTACGGGATCGGCTGCATTGGTTGCACAAGCGCCGAGAGGCCGAGGTGACCTCGCGCAAGGCCATGTTGGCGGCGCGGGAGGCGGAATTGGTGATGAAAAACCAGGAAATGCGCCGCCTGGACCGCCTGCGCGAGAATAAATCAGCCGCCTACCGGGCCGCCAAGTATGAGGATATGCGCCAACAAATGGTGATGCTGCGCAGCCAGGTTGCCGAGGCTTCCGCCCGCCTGCAACAAGTTGAGGCCGATGCCCAGTTGGCCCGCATTAATCTCTCCTATACCTCTGTCCGGGCGCCTTTTCCCGGTGTCGTGACACAACGGCACACGGACGTGGGCGCCTATGTCAATGTGGGTCAGGCGGTTGTTACGCTGATCGACGATAATGCGTTGGAAGTTGAGGCCGAGGTGCCGGCCAGCCGCGTCACCGCTCTGTCGCCGGGGACCGGGGTTGCGGTCCAAATCAACGGCAATAGCGTCATGGCCAAGGTCCGCGCGGTGGTGCCGCAGGAAAATCCCCTGACCCGCACAAGGGTGGTGCGGTTTTCCGCCGATATGGCCGCCCTGCGCGGACATCTGGCCGGCAATCAGAGTGTTTCGGTGGCGATCCCCATCAGTGCCGGAAAGAAAGCGATCTCGGTGCACAAGGATGCGATTCTGAAACGCCGGGGCAACGATATGGTATTCGTGGTGGTGGATGGCGCCGCGCAGCCGCGCAAGGTTGCCATTGGCGATGCGGTGGGAGGGCGGTTCATGGTGCGAGATGGCTTGAAAGTGGGTGAAGCCGTGGTCGTGCGCGGCAACGAACGGCTGTATCCCGGCCAACCCGTGCGCTTTTGATGGCCCGCTAAGGGACGCCGTGGGACCCGGGGACGTAGCATGAACCTTATCCGCCTATCCATCGAACGGCCGATCGCCGTGGTCGCGGCGGTGCTGATGATCCTGCTGTTTGGCTTGCTGGCCTTGCAGACGATCCCCATTCAATTGATCCCGGATGTGCGCCAGCCGGTCTTGAATATCCAAACCAGCTGGCCCGGCGCCGCGCCGGCCGAAATTGAACGGGAGATCATCAATCGTCAGGAAGAGGCCCTCAAAGGGCTTCCCGGCGTGACCAAGGTCATTAGCCAAGCGCAAGATGGCCGCGCCTCCATCAGCCTGGAATTCAGTATCCATCAGAACATGGACCGGGCACTGTTGCTGGTCGCCAACCGGCTGGACCGGGTTACCGGCTATCCGGAGGAGGCGAATGAGCCGACGATCGCCACCTCGAGCACCGATGACAATCCCATCGCATGGTTCATCATTAATCCAAAATCGGCCGCGGAGACAGCTGGTGATGCGCCGGTCCACACTTACGGCGACCAGGTCGACGATCTGGTGCGCGAGAGATTGGAACGGGTGCCCGGTATCTCCCGCGTAAATCTTTATGGTGGCGGTGAAAGAGAACTGCGGGTCATTGTCGATCCCGAAAAATTGGCCCGCTATAAGTTGACCGTGCCGCATGTGGTGCAGGCCTTGAGGACGGCCAATGCCTCCGTTTCGGGGGGCAAGGTGGATGAGGGCAAGCGCCGCTACGTAGTGCGCACGGAAGGCGAGTTTACCACCCCGGAACAGGTGGCCGCCGTATTGCTCCGCTCGGAGGGTAGTGGCGCCGCCGGCCGTATCGGGCGGGTCACCATTGGTGATGTCGCTTCGGTGGAATTCTCCCACAAATCGCCCACCGCCTATATCCGCCGCCTCGGCGTGCCATCGCTTGCGACCAACGCGATACGCGATGCCGGCGCCAATGTCATCGAAGTGATGGACGGCGTCCATGAAGCGATACGTGAACTCTCCGAGGTAACGCTGCCCAGCGTCGGCTTGTCCATTAAACAAGTCTACGACGAGACGATCTATATCAATTCGGCGATTGATCTGGTGCAGAATAACATCGTGCTCGGCGGTGTCCTGGCCGCCGTGATCCTTTTGTTGTTTCTGCGCTCGGGCCGGGCGACGCTGGTGGTCTCTTTGGCAATTCCGGTTTCGGTGGTCGGCGCTTTCGTCGCCATGGCCATGCTGGGACGCTCGTTGAATGTTATCTCGCTGGCCGGGATCGCCTTCGCCGTCGGCATGGTGGTTGATGCCGCCATTGTGGTGTTGGAGAATATCTACCGGCACCGCCAGACCGGCGCCAGCCCCCGAACCGCGGCTTTCCTGGGTGCGCAACAGGTCTGGGGCGCCATTCTTGTCTCGGCATTGACCACGGTACTGGTTTTCCTGCCGCTACTGGTCATGAAGCTGGAGGTCGGGCAATTGTTCCGCGATATCGCGGTGGCAATCTCGGTTTCGGTGCTGTTGTCCCTGGTGGTCTCGGTGACCGTGGTTCCCGCCCTGTCGCGGCGGCTGCTGGGCGAGGGCATGAAAAGTCTGCAGTCGCCTATCAGTCTGCCCTTGCTGGACCGTTTTGCCACGGCGTTCAGCGATGCTGTCATGAGCTTCACCCGGCGGGTGGTGAAGAGCCGCATGCTCGCCATCACGGTGGTGGCGCTGCTCTGCGGTGTCGGTGCCATCGTCACCTGGGCATTTCTGCCCAAGCTGGACTATTTGCCCACCGGTAACCGCAATCTGATACTTGGCTGGATCGTGCCGCCGCCCGGTTACAATCTGGGCACTACGACGGCCATCGCCAAGGAACTGGAAAAGACGGTAAAACCTTTGTGGGCCTCGGAGACCGGACCGGAATCAAAGCCGGGCGAACCGCCCAAGATCAACAACTTCTTTTTTGTTTCGTTCCGTGCCGCGACCATCGTCGCCGCCTCGGCGATGGACCCCAGCCGGGTCAGCGAATTGATACCCGTGCTGAACGCGCCGATCTTCAAGGAGCCTGGAACGCGCGGCCGGATCAACAAACGGTCCATCTTTGGGCGCACCATCGGTGGTGCGCGCAGCATCAATCTTGATGTTTCGGGTCCTGATCTCGACGTCATACTCGAGGTGGCGCGCCGGGCCGACCGCTTAATCTCCAAGTCGCTGCCACGGCGCCAGGGTAATTATACCCAGCCCAAACCGGGCCTGGAATTGGGCGCGCCGGAAATCCGCTTGTTGCCGAACCCTGTCCGCCTGGCTGACAATGGCGTTACGGCGCGGGAGCTCGGCATGACCGTTGACGCCTTTAATGACGGCTTGCGGGTGGCGGAGGTTACTGTCGATGGCCGCCGGATCGATCTTATGCTGGTCGGCCCCGACGGTCAGATCGCGGAAACCCAGGGCATTGGTAATCTACCGATCGTGACCCGCGCCGGCGCCATTTTGCAGGTCTCGGCATTGGCGGATATCTCCATAACGGCCGGGCCGACGGAGATCCGCCATGTGGACCGGCAGCGCACGGTTACCCTGGAAGTTCATCCCAGGCCGGACCTGCCCCTGGAAGCGGCCATGGATATCCTGCGTGACAAGGTGATGAAACCATTGATGGACCAGGGGCTGCCGCCTGCCGTCAAGATGCGCCTGTCGGGCACGGCGGACAAATTGACCGCCGCCTGGGATCATCTGGTGGTCGATCTGGCGGTGGCCGTGGTCATTGTCTATCTGGTCATGGCGGTATTGTTCGAAAGTTTTCTCTATCCCCTGATTATTCTGTTCTCGGTGCCGCTGGCCACGGCGGGCGGTGTTCTGGGCCTGGCGTTATTGAACCTGTTCAGTTTTCAGCCGCTGGATATGCTGACCATGCTGGGTTTTGTCATATTGATCGGCATTGTCGTCAATAACGCCATCCTGATCGTGCATCAGACCCTGTTTCTTGTGCGCAGCGAGGGCATGCATGCGGATGCCGCCATTATCGAGGCGGTGCGCAACCGGATCAGGCCCATATTCATGTCCACCCTGACGTCCGTCTTCGGTATGCTGCCGCTGGTGGTGTTTGGGGGCGCCGGCTCGGAATTATACCGGGGCCTCGGCTCGGTGGTGCTGGGGGGCTTGTCGCTGTCGGCGGTGTTGACGCTGTTGATTATTCCTCCCCTGTTGAGCCTGGTTTCGGCGGTGGTGGAGCGGGGACGCGGCGTGGCTGGGGAAGGAAACACACAGGCGGCGGAATAAGATCAAAATGGGGACTGTGTTTATCATGACGAATTATGTGACGGCCGTTGAATTGAAGGCCATGCTGTCGGACGGCGGCGAGCTGGCGTTGTTGGATGTGCGCGAGGAAGGCGCCCATTCCCAGGCGCATCTGTTTTATACCGTGCCCATGCCGCTCAGTAATCTGGAGCTGTTGGCCCGCTCATTGGTGCCGCGTCTGGGCACCCGTTGCGTCCTGGTCGATGCGGGCGGCGGCTTTGCCGAGCGCGCGGCGGCGACGCTGGCCGACATGGGCTACACGGACGTGGCCTGCCTCGAAGGCGGCATCGCGGCTTGGGAAGCAGCGGGCTATGTGCTGTTCTCGGGCGTGCATGTGCCTTGCAAGGCATTTGGCGAATATGTCGAGCATCATTACGGCACGCCGCATATCGAGGCGGAGGCATTGCAGGCCATGCGCGACGGCGGCGAGGATCTGGTGGTCCTGGACAGCCGGCCATTGGATGAATACCAGGTGATGAATATTCCCGGCGGCATCGATTGCCCGGGCGCGGAACTGGCCTGCCGGGTGCATGACCTGGCGCCGGATCCAAACACCACCGTGGTGGTGAACTGCGCCGGGCGCACGCGCAGCATCATCGGCGCGCAATCGTTGATCAACGCGGCCATTCCAAACAAGGTCGTGGCCCTGAAAAACGGCACCATGGGCTGGCATCTGGCCGGTTACGAGTTGGAGCGGGGGCAAAGCCGCATGGCGCCCCGGCCCTCCGCCGACGCTTTGGCAAAGGCCCAGACCTGCGCCGAGGCCGCCGGCAGCCGTTTCGAGGTGACGAGTATCGACCGCGCCACTCTGGCTCAATGGCAGGGCGAGGCCGAACAGCGCAGCCTGTATATCCTGGACGTACGCGATCCGGAGGAGTATGCCGCCGGGCACCCGGCTGGCGTAGCCAATGCGCCGGGCGGACAGTTGGTGCAAGGCATCGACCAGTGGGTCGGAACCTTGGGTGCGCGCGTGGTGCTGGTCGACGACACCGGCGTCCGCGCCACCATGACCGCGTCCTGGCTGGTGCAGATGGGTTGGGATGTGGCGGTGCTGGACAGCGGTCTGGATGGCTTCGAAATGACCACCGAAGTACCGGACTCTGCCCCCGCGGGCATTGGCGCGGCGGCGGAGAATGAAATCTCGGTCGAGGATCTGGCCGCCCGGATCGCGGCGGACGATGTGCTGGTGATTGATCTGGCGCCCAGCCGGGAGCATGACAAAGGCCATGTGCCCGATGCCTGGTGGGCCGTCCGCGCCCGCTTGGCCGACAGTTTGCCCAAGCTGGAGCGTAAGTCTCTTCTCGTTATAACCTCTCCCGATGCCATCGTGGCCCGTCTGGCGGCGCCCGAGGCCTCGCTGTTGACGGCGATGCCGGTGGCCGTTCTGGCTGGCGGCACGGCGGCCTGGCGGGCGGCGGGCCAGGATATGGCGCATGGTCTGGACCGGATGGCGGATGAACGTGACGACACTTGGTTGAAGCCTTATGATCATCCGGAGGGCGTGGAGGACCGCATGCGCGCCTATCTGACCTGGGAGGTGGATTTGCTGCAGGATATCGAACGCGACGGCGATCACCGCTTTCGGCTGTTCACATGATACGAATTGCCGTCATTGCCGCTTGCATGGCTCTGTCGGTCCCTGCGTTGGGCCAGAGCCAGAACGCGGCCCAGACCGGTGTCGGCGAGGCCATCGAGTCCCTTCAGGACTTGCAGGATGCATTCTCCGAACAATGGGCGGGCCCCCCGGGCCAGGTGTTTAAGGGTGCTGTTGGCCTGGCTGGCGTGGCGGCGGCCTTGGCTGCGGCGCAGGATGCCGTGACATTCAAGGTGCGGGTTCAGGGGGATGGCTCGGTCGATAGTGGCGGTAGCACCACGACGACCACGGCGACTTCGGTCGACAGTACAAGCTCGACCTCGTCATCAACTTCAACCAATTAGGTGGCGCGTATGACGGACCGGACGGATGAAGCAGGCCGTGATGTAACGGTGATCGGTGCCGGAATTGTTGGTCTGTGTTGCGCCCGCACCCTGCAACGGCGCGGCTGTACGGTCACGGTGATCGACCGGGTTGATCCCGGCATGGGCACCTCGTATGGCAATGCGGGGATATTCTCCACCTCCGCTGTGATGCCGGAGGGCAAGCCAGGCGTCTGGAAAAAGGTGCCGGGCTGGTTGATGGATCCCTTGGGGCCGCTGACCATCCGCCCCGGCTATCTTCCGCAACTTACACCGTGGCTGTTGCGTTTCATCGCCAACAGCACCCCCCGGCGGGTGGAGGAAATCTCCCGCGCCCTGTCTTCCATCACCCTGCCCGGTTTGCAGCATTACACGGCGCTGCTGGATGACGTGCCCAGCGATCAGTCGCCGATCCGCCGTCAAGGCTGCCTCTACCTTTACCCCAATCCGGCCGATGTCGCCGCCGCCGCTGCTGATAACGAGACCCGCCGCCGCCGGGGCGTGGCGTTGGAGATGCTAGGCCCGGACGAGATCCGGCAATTGCTACCCGCTATCGGGCCGGAGATGGCCGGCGGCGCCCTGGCTACCGAATCCGGCCATGCCGCGTCCCCCCTGGCCCTGTCGCAATTGCTGGCAGCGCGGATCGAGGCCGATGGCGGCCGCTTTATCCGCGCCAATGTGACCGGTTTCGCCATCGGCGCGGATGGCCCGACCCATGTCCATACCGATCATGGCAATGTGGAGATCGAGGATCTGGTGATTGCGGCGGGGGCTTTTTCCAAGCCTCTGGCCAAGACCCTGGGCAACAACCTGCCGTTGGATACCGAGCGGGGCTATCACATGATGCTGCCGCAGCCCAATGTCGAGGTGCGGGTGCCCATGTTGATCAGCTCCCTCGGCTTTGGCGTCACACCCATGAACGACGGCCTGCGCCTGGCCGGAACCGTGGAGTTCGGCGGTGTCGAGGCCTTGCCGAATTATGCCCGCGCCGAGGCTCTGCTGACCCATGCCAGGCGGCTGTTTCCCGAACTGCAGGACAGCGGCGCCGAGCCCTGGATGGGCCATCGACCCTCGATGCCGGATTCGCTGCCGGTGATCAGCCGCTCCTCCCGCTTCGACAGGGTCTTCTATGCCTTCGGTCATGGCCACCTGGGCCTGTCCCTGGGCGCCGTCACGGGCCGCATCGTCGCCGATCTGGTACAGGACCGCCCGGCCGATATCGACCCAACACCGTTCCGTGCCGACCGTTTCTGAAGGTTTTCCGTTTGAAACGAAAGCGCCAAGCCACCCGCTCCCCCTCCCGGCCACCCAATGAGTATGATCCCGTGGGTGGCCGGGAGGGGGAGCGGGTGGTCCAGCCATCTGAAGCACCCCTGTTCCGGCCACGCCCGCCCTGGTGGGGCGGCGATTTGCAGACCCTGCGCAATTCCCTGCTGCCGGCGCCCCGGCCGCCGGCGGGGGAGCGGCTGTATCTGGCCATGGCGGACGGTAGTGGTGACCGTTTATGGGCCCTCTATAATGCCGGCTCCGATATTGCTAAACCGCTGGTGATCCTGATCCACGGTCTGGCGGGCTGCGAAGACAGCAGCTATATCATCGCGGCGACGAAATATTTCCTTGGCCACGGCTATGCCACCCTGCGGCTGAACCTGCGGGGTGCGGGGCCGTCAAGGCCAACCTGTACCTTGCAATCCCATGCCGGACGCTCCCAGGACTTGCGTGATGCCATTCAGGCCCTGCCGCCCGCGACGATTGCTCAAGAGGTGGTGGTGCTTGGGTTTTCCCTGTCCGGCAACATGAGCTTGAAATTCGCCGCCGAGTATGGCCGTGAATTACCTATTCGGGCCCTGGCCACGGTTTCGGCTCCGATTGATCTGGCGGTTACCTCGGCCAATATGCTGCGGCGGCGAAACCGCTTTTATAACCGCAAATTACTACGGGATTTTTGCCGCGAATGTTTGGCGCCGGGGGCCGCCGTCAGCCCTGCCGAACGGGCCGCCATCAAGGCCGCCAGAAACTTCATGGAATTGGACGATAATTTCGTCGCGCCGCGTAACGGCTATCGGGATGTCTACGACTATTGGGAGAGTTGCCAGGCGATGGGATTTTTGGCGGAAATCAAACTGCCAACCCTGGTGCTGCATGCGCACGATGATCCTATCGTGCCTATCGATCCCTGTTTAGAGTACCCCTGGCGGGATAATTCGTATCTATTTCCCGAACTTTCTCGCTCTGGCGGCCATGTTGGTTTTCATGGCGTGGGAAATCGTCTCTGGCACCTTGATAGAGTATTGAATTTCCTCACTCAAATGCCTTGATCCGGCATCTTGTACCCAAGATCTCCACAAGATGAACCACAAGGTTATCCACAGGATATAGTGGTGTTCCTATTGTGTTCCTACATTATATATTGTTTTGCCGAACAAGGATGGCTACACTGCGGCGCGCCACAACGACAACAATCAATACACTGTGGGGGTGTTTCATGGCCGTGGACTGGACTGATGAACGGGTCGCGTTATTGTCGAAACTTTGGCAGGATGGGCATTCCGCCCGTCAAATTGCCGAGCGCTTGGGCGAGGGTATCACTAGAAATGCGGTGATTGGCAAGGCCAACCGGCTGGGCCTTTCAAAGCCTTCGAAATCCTCGGTGACGCGCCAGCAGCGACAAAAAGAGCAGGCCGAGAAGGTCCTGTTGCTGCAACCCCCAATTGATGAAGGGGCGACGATCTTTTCATTGACCGCCTCGACCTGCCGTTGGCCGATCGGCGATCCGGGTGATCTGGATTTCCATTTCTGCGGTGCCAACAGCAAGGCCGGTCAGCCCTATTGCGACTATCACGCGGCCATGGCCTACCAGCCGCCGAAAGCGAAAAACGCCAACCGCAAACGTTCGGCTTAACTGCTCGCTCGCATGGGGCCACGGCTGTTCGTGTGCCGGCCTCCAGGACCGTTAGAGTACTTGCGGCTATCCATTGGCGGTGATTGGTACTAGAACAGGTCCCATGATGATCTGTGCATCGCGGTTTATTTGGGTTTTCGTCCTTGGACTAATGCTGTGCCCCTGGGCGGCGCCATGGGCGCAAACCGGTGGTGCGCCCGCTACCAGTACGCCGGCCACCGTTGCTTCTAAAAAATTGACGCCGCCGCCAAGCAGTTTGCAACGCCGGCTTTCCGAATATCAGCAGCAGCAGGAACGGCTAGCTGCCAGGCTCGTGGCAGCGCGGAAATCCCGCCTGCGCCGTTTAACCGGAGAAGGGCAATCAGCCCATTCAAGCGCATCCGCCGCCGCGGCGGAAACAGCGGGCGAGACAGCCACATTGCGCCTGCGGCAGGGGGTTCGGGTCGCCATGGGAGCGATGGCGGCAGCGGCGGCAGTGGCGGCGTTTACGGGAGATGCCGCATTTCTGGCTGAGGCCAGCGGCGGTACGGATGTGGTTTCGAGTTCCTCGTCGTCGGTTTCGGATACGACTTCGACGTCATCCTCCACATCAAGCAACTAAAGCCCTTCACGCGAAAAGCGCTCTCCGTCGGCTATGACGGAAATGTTATTTTGCCGGCCTTGATGTTTGCCGTTGGGGAACCAGCTTAATGGTGGTAGGCGGCATTCATGGTGACGGAGGTCTTGGGCTAGGAGGCAATCGCGCGGAACAACACGATGACCGGGGCCCATGCCACGACCGCAAGGCCCACCCAGATTGGAACGGCAAGGTAATATGGCAGACGCGTTTCCTGCTGTTCCGAGGCAATCTGTTCGGCTGGTTCGACTGTGTTCGTTGGCAAATAGGTCATAGTTCTAAATTTGAAAAATTGTCTTCGCTCACGAACCGGGGAGATTAACCTGAAAATGTTAAAGATTGGTAAAACCTGTAAATCGGTCCTTAATATTCGCTATATGCGAGCCGCCGTTATTCGCGGTGGACGTGCTGGACACTTTTGAATCGGCACAACGACTGAACCGGGACAACCTACCCTCACTTTGTTCCGGGACCATCTCGCCGGTTTCTGCAACCGAACCGGTGAATATCCGTTGATGTCGTTGTCGTCGGCGGACGGCGGCCTCGCCTGGCGGGGCCGCCGTTTGTGTTTCGCCGTTTGTGTTTTACAATGCCGGCTACCTTGGTTGCCATCGAGCGAGAGATTTGTTG
>CAZPWJ010000089.1:0-19306 GCA_964590195.1 uncultured Rhodospirillaceae bacterium
GGACAGATACTAGATGTAGCGGGTGTCTGCGTCAACCGGATAGGCACGGTAATTTGTAATGTAAAGTTGCCAAAGTCACCTTTTTTACCTGTTAATTAGTAGTGCTTAATATGAGTAAAGAACTAATTTCAACATTTGCCTACGAATTGATCTCGGAAGATTTCCTGACTATTCCGAATTACTTCCAGGAGGTCGGTACCCCCACGCCGGAAATCATATGGTCACCAGCCTCATCGGAGCTGGATGAAGAGGTCTTACAGGTCTTGTTGACCTATTGGAGCGAGCTGCCGCGTGGCAAAACACTGCCCCTGGCAAGTAAAGTGGATCCATTGGAAATGAGAGCCGCGCTTGGCTATGTGATGCTGCTGGATGTTGAGGACGATGCTTGGGACTATCGCTATCGCGTTTACGGCACCGCGATCGCGGAACGGTCGGGGTTCGATGCCACGGGAAGGCTTCTATCCGAACTGGCGCTGCGCCCCTTGGAGCAGTTCTTTATCGCCTCCTACCGTGCTTGCGTCCTGCAATCGGGTTACATGTTTTCCCGCCATGTGCCGCCGCCGAGAGTGCACTCGACCAGTTGGGATCGAATAATTCTGCCCCTCGAGGATGGCGAAGGCGTCATCAACCGCCTGCTGGTGGGAAATGTGCCGGGAACCTGGAAAGCGGATAGGAAATTCTAGATCTCTCCGCCGCCCATCAACCTGTCTCCATGGGCAAGTTTTCGTCGGCGGCCCATTCCTGAAGTGAAGCGTCATAGACCGAGACCTTGTCGTGGCCCAGCAGGTCCAGCACCAGGGCATCCATGGTGGCGGCAATGCCGCCGCCGCAATAACAGATAGCCTCGCCGCCAAAATCTCCCAAGCCATCCTGAACGGCTTGGCGCAGTGCCTCTTCCGGCAGATAGGTGCCGCTGTCCTGATCGATCATGCCCAATGACGACAACAACACGCTGCCCGCAATACGGTCTGGCCGTCCGTAGCCAAGATCGCTTTCGCCCGTGAATAATTGCGGCGAAAGGGCGTTGATGACGGCGCCGCTCCCGGCGGCTAGCATGGCCTGCACATCGCCCTTCTCCGCGATCAATTCGGGGCGCCGCTTTGCCGTGAAGTTGGCGTTGGGATGGGCCGGTACTTCCGTGCTGACCGCTCTGCCTTCCTTGCGCCATTTATCCAGGCCGCCATCCAGCACGGCGACCTTGTCATGGCCGTTGGCCCGCAGCATCCACCAGAACCGCGTCGCCCACCAGGGCACGGCGGTGGCGTAGACGACAACCATATGATCATCGCCAATACCTCTCGCGGCCATGTCCCGGGCGAAATCATCGGCGCTGGGCAGGGTGAAATTCAGACCGCTGGCTTTGCCCTGCACCTCGGTCAACAGATCTATGAACTGCGCGCCGGGGATGTGCCCCGCATCAAAGGTGCCGCGCCCGCTGCTGGGTTTCCAGGCGCCGTCATCGGTGCGCGTCATCACGACCGAGGCATCGACAATGCGCAGATCGTCATCATCAAGATGTGCCGCCAGCCACTCCGTATCCACCAAGGCGCGGCCATTCCAATCCGTCATCGTTGTTTCTCCTTAAGCCACGGTCAGGGCGGCGAAGATCACCTTGATCTCGGTGCCGAAATCCGGGTTGCCCGGCAAATAAGGGCGCGGCTCCGTTATGTCCGCATCCGTGTAGATGCCGGCTTCCACCAGGGCCTGGATCGTCTCGGAGAAGGCGCGTTCCCGGAACAGATCATCGCGCTGGCTGACCACGACGGTGCCGCCCGGGCTGACAACGCGGGCGAATTCCCGCAGGACGCCATCGCTGTCCGGGATATAGGTCAAAACACCAATGCAGATCAGTCCATCGTAAGCATTGTCGGCTATGTCCAGGGGCAAGTCCTGCATATTGGCCTGGAACAAGTTGCGGTAGACGCCATGCCCGCCGGCCTCGTCCAGGGATGCTTGCGATATATCCGTGCCATCGATGGGGCCGGTAAATCCCGCAGCTTTCAGCGCCGTGCCGGTCAGGCCGGTACCGCAGCCAGCATCCAAAATCGCCGCGTCCTGGCGGACCGTGGCGCCCAGCAGGCGGGCGGCATCGCCAGGTGCGCGGTAATCCCAATCCTCCAGGGTTTCGTTATAGGTCGGGGCCCAGTCATCGTAGCTTTTCGCCACGTCTCCGCTGGACGTACTGCCCTGTTTCAGCCAACCATGATCATCTTCACCCGGCATCTGCTCTACTCCTTGAACCATCTATTCCTTGAACCAAAGTTCGCGCCCCGGCCAGGCATCGACCAGATCGCGCAACACTGGCCAGACCTTGGCGCCGTCGGCAATGTCCTGGGCCAGATGCCCCGGTTCGGCGTTGAATTCCAGCTTTGATATATCGGGCATCTGCATGGGATAGAGAATGCCATCCAGATGGTCGCATTCATGCTGCAACAGAGCGGCCAGGGCGCCGCTGGCCTCCACCGTGATCTCCGCCCCCGACAGATCCTGATAGGTCATGCTGAGGGATTTATGACGCGGCACCTTGCCGTGCAATCCGGGTATGGAGAGGCAACGCTCCCAGCCGGAAATCATCTCATCGCCAACAGGGGTCAGTACCGGGTTGACCAGGGTTACCCAGGGGTCGGCCAATTCCTCCACATTGTCGTCCAGCCGCGCGCTGAAACGGTAAACCACCAGACGCAGGCTTTCGAATACCTGCGGCGCCGCGATGCCGGACCCGCCAATGTCGATCAGGGTGTCCTTCATATCCGCCGCCAGGCGGGCGACTTCCGGATCCGTGGGGTCGGCCACGGGCTCCGCTATTTTGTACAAAATGGGATTACCCATCGCGGCGACTTTTCGAATAGCCATTACTTATCCTTTCGGTTGCCCAGGCGGTGGCCGATCAGCAGGACCGAAACCACCAGGGCGGAGACCATGACAAAGAGCCAGGGGCTGGGCGGTGCCTCCGCACCCCTGGCGGCCGACGAATCAAACAGCACGACCATGCCGATGACCAGGCCAAGGACCATGGTCAGCCCAACCACGCCCCAAAGGCGCCGTTTCAACGGGCTGGTCGCTGGGCCGTAGTCACGCTCGGAAATGGTTCAGGCCCCCTTAGCTAGCCGCTGGTTCCAGATCAATGCCGAAGGTGATCAGAAACTTCGATGTCATGATGTAAAAAGTGATGGCGATGGTCAGTTCGACCATTTCTTCCGCATCCAGGTGCGCCGCCACCCGTTCGAAGGTTTCGCCCGCGCCGGCGCCGGGGTTGGCGTTGTCCACCAGATCATCGGCATAATCCAGCACCGCCTTTTCCACCTCGTTGAAGGCGTCGCTTTTCGAGCCTTCTTCCAAGGCCTCGATCTGCGCCTCGGGGATGCCGACCCGGCGGCCGATATTCTTGTGCGCGATGACTTCGTATTCGGCGCCCAGCAGAATGCCGACGCGGGTGATCGCCAGTTCGCGCAGGCAGGCGTCCAGCTTGCCATGGTCGCGGATCACATTGCCCAGGCGGCAATAGTTGACCAGGTGGGATTCCGAGTGCGAGAGCATGCGGAAGATATTCTTGTGGGACAGCCGGTCCATGATCGTCTTGCCGCGGTCGCTGAGGTGGTCGGTGGTGGAATAATCGATACGTGCCATTGGGATGGATTTCCTATCTAAAAGTTTCTGTTTTCTATTAGCGCGCGACAAGCGGCGCGCCGCCGAGGTGATGGCCACCGTCGGAAAGCAGGATTTCGCCGGTGATATTGGCGCTGTTGGTCAGCAGAAACAATGCCGCTTCCGCCATGTCCTCGGGCGTGCCGGCATGGTTCAGGGGCACGGATGCCTCCACGCCGGCGACCATTTTGTCGTAACCTTCCTGGCCCAGCTTATCCCGCCACCACCGCCCCGTGATAAAGCCCGGCGCGATGGCGTTAACGCGGATCTCCGGCGCCAGCAAGCGGGCCAACGACAGTGTCATGGTGTTCATCGCGCCTTTCGAGGCGGCATAGGCGACGGAACTGCCGATGCCCATGACACCGGCGATGGAGGATGTGTTGACCACGCTGCCCCGGCCCCGGGCTTTCATGTGCGGCGCCACGGCGCGGGTCATCTGATAGGCGCCGACCACGTTGACGGAATATATATGCAGAAAATCGTCGGCTGACAGCGCATCCAGACTGCCGTCCGCCACCAGTTGCGTGGTGCCGGCATTGTTCATCAGGCCGTCTACGCGGCCCCATTTCGCCACCGTTTCGGCGACGATGCGGCGGCAATCCTCGTCCTTCGAGACATCACCCTGGCAGACCAGGGTTTCGGCGCCCAGTTTCTGGCAGGCCTGGGCGGTTTCCTCCGCCTCCCGTTCGCTGCGGGAATAATTGATGGCGATCTTGGCGCCGCCCTCCGCCAGCATCAATGCCGCCGCCGCGCCAACCCCGGTACCGCCCCCCGTGATGATCACCACCCAATCCTTGACCTGCATACTGTCTGCTCCATCACGCCTGTTTTTGATTGCGGCGCTGATTATAGGCCGGAATTCGGCTAGGGCGCGAGGGTCAGGCCCATTTGCCAGAAATCCGCTTCCAACCGGGTGGCCTGGCGAAAGGTCCGCGCCAGGGCCTCGAAACGCGCCGGGGTCAGGCGTTGCGCCGCCAGCCCGTCCAGTTGCGCGATGGCGCCTTGCGCGACCTCTTGATAGTCGTCGCTGGCATACATCTCGATCCAGCTGGCATAGGGATTGCCCGTCAGCACCGTGTCCGGGTCCCCCCGGAGGGCGGCGCCGATCTCGCCATAGCCGATGACGCAGGGGGCCAGGGCCGCATACAGATCCAGGCTATCCCCGGCCATGCCGCTTTCCAGCACGAAACGCGTATAAGCCATTGTCGCCTTGGCTTCCGGCAGGGCGGTCATGGCGGCCTCGTCCAGGCCCCAGCCCTGGCAGTATTCGATATGCAGGGCCATTTCCGTATTCAGGATGCCGTCCAGGCTGGCCACGGCGCTGCGCATTTCGGTCAGGTCCGTGGTTTTATAGGCGGCCAGGGCATAGGCGCGGGCGAAATGGATCAGAAACAGATAGTCCTGGCCCAGGTAGTGGCGGAAGGATGCCTCGGCCAGGCTGCCGCTGGCCAGTTGGCGGACGAAATCGTGCCCGGTATAGGCCTGCCAATCCTCGTGGCAGGCCGCCTTCAGGCGGTCAAACAGGTTATCGGACATGGATAATTTCAGACCTTGGGCTGTTGCTGTGTCATGCAATGGATGGCGCCGCCGCGATAGGCGATCTCGGCCATATCCAGCTGGACGACTTCGCGCTTGGGAAAGGCATCGCCAATCAGTCGGGCCGCCGCCTCGTCCGCCGGATCGTCAAAGGCGGGCACATAAACGGCACCGGTGCCGAGATAGAAATCCAGATATGACCGCGTCAGCAGATGGCCATCCTGGTGCTGTAAAGGCGTGGGCAGCGGCAGTTCCAGCAGCTCCAACGGCCGGCCCAGGGCATCGCGTTCTTCCGACAATTGGGCCAGATTATCGGCCAGATTGGCATGGTTGGGATCGCTGCGGTGGGAGGCGACGGCGCACATCATGCGGCCCGGCGCCACAAAGCGCGCCACCTTGTTGACCTGACCATCCGCCTTGTCACCGACCAGGCCCTCGCGCAGCCAGATCACCTTGCGCACCCCAAAGTACATGGCCAGACGTTCTTCAATCTGGCGGCTGTCCAGGGTTGGATTGCGGTCGGTGTTAAAGGCCACGGACTCGGTGGTGATCAAGGTGCCCGATCCGTCCACATGGATGGAGCCGCCCTCCAACGTCATGGGGATCTGGTAACAGGGCAGATTCAACTCCCTTAGCAGCCATTCCCCTAACTTGGCATCCTTGCGGTAGTCATGATGCTTGTTGCCCCAGGCGTTGAAGTCAAACACCGCGCCGGCTAGGCCGCCCTCGCCATCAATCAGAAAGTTGGGCGCGATATCCCGGCTCCAGGAATCATCCAGCTCCGCCTCCCAGATCGTCACCAGGCTGCCCAGCTGCAGGCGCGCAATGGGGATCAATTC
Organism: uncultured Rhodospirillaceae bacterium; assembly: GCA_964590195.1. Taxonomy (GTDB): domain Bacteria; phylum Pseudomonadota; class Alphaproteobacteria. The sequence goes on from CAZPWJ010000089.1 coordinate 6,021, forward strand.
CCCAGGCACCAGCATATTCACGGGCTCGTAGGTGGCGATGGCCCGGGCCAGGGCGGCAGTGGCCAGACAGGCTTGGTCGATGCCCTCGCCCCAGGCGCCCGCGTGGCAGGGCCAGGCCATCCAGCAGCGTTCGTGCGGCTCCCAATCGGGCGGCATGTAAAAGCCGTCTTCGGCCGGCGTAGTGTTCATGTCCGGCTCGCCTCCCGCTCGTCGCCCAGCTCTTCAACCGGGTCTTCAGCCGGTTCGACATTGAGGGGCAGGCTGTACAAGGCCCGTTCGCCCGTCAGGCCGCGCAATTGATGGCGGCCCATGGGCTCCATCGCATCACTGCATTGACGTGCGTAGAGATAGAAATCCTCCGAAACCAGCCAGTTGCGGCCCAGGCTGTCGCACATCGCCTCGATCCGGCTGGCCTCATTCACCGCCGGGCCAATGACGGTGAAGTCCAGGCGCCCTTCCGCGCCCACATTGCCATACAGCACATCGCCGATATGCAGCGCCAGGTCCAATGCCATGGTCGGCTGTCCCTGGGCGCGCCGTGCGCCATTCAAGGCGTCAATGGCGGCGAAGGCATCCCGGCCCGCCGCCATGCCCTGTTGGCAGGCAACCTGACATTCCGTGTCGTCGTCACTGATTTCAAACACCGCCAGCACACCATCACCGAGAAATTTCAAAACCTCGCCCCCACGTTGTAACACGCCGCGCGAGATGGCATCGAGATAATCGTCCAGCATGCTCAACAGGGCCGGCCCCGGCAACTGTTCCGATAGCGGCGTAAAGCCGCGCAGGTCGGCGAATAAAATCACCGCCCGCATGCTTGATGTGCTGCCCCGGTCGATATCGCCGTCCAGCACGCGCTGGCCCGCGTCCTTGCCGAGATAGGTATGGGCCACGCTTTGCGCCGTGGCGTAGGTGGCGGCACTGCGCGCGGCCAGGGCGAAAACCTGCAATATGGCCTCCAACTCGGTCAACTCGTCCGCCGCCATTCCACCGGCTTGATCGAACAACAAGGATACAATGACGCCGTCTTCCCGCGCCGGACCATTCGCCCTGGCGAAGGGGAACAGGCGGACGAAATAGTCGGTGCCGCCTTCGTCGCGAAACATCTGATAGATTTGATATTCCGGCTCCGCCGTTGTCTCCAAATTCTGGCGAAAACGCAGAATCCTATTCTGGCGCATATGATGCAGCGGGCTGGCCAGAAAATCCTCATTCAAGCCCTGCTGGCGCAGATAGGAATCCACTGACAGATCCTTCACCCCACGGCGCCAGATATAGGCGTAGCCGCCATAAAGCGGGTGCAAGGTCTGCAAGCCGATAAATGCGCGCAACAGTGGCACGCCCTGGGCCGCGAGGCGGTCGCAAAGCCCGGTTGCCAGTTCCGCCACGGTGTCCCCGGCCAGGCCGCGCTGTACAAGCCACTGGCTGATTTCGGGCACCGGGCCCGTCGCTGTGTGTAGATTATTCATGGCCCTTTTAAGAATAGGTATTCACCTCCGCCGTTGCGAGGTACAAACTGAATTTTCTGCATAAAACTGATTCTAGGACAAATGGGAGGCCAACATGGCTGGAGAAATAGAGGCGCGGCTGAAGGAACTGGACATCACCTTGCCCGATGCCCCGGCGCCGGCGGCGAATTACGTGCCTTACGTGCAAACAGGCAATCAGGTCTTTGTTTCCGGCCAGGTGCCCTGGGTAGGCGGCGAGCGTAATTTCGTCGGCAAGGTTGGTGCCGAATTCTCCATCGAGGACGGCCAGGCCGCCGCCCGCGTCGTGGTTCTGAATATTATCGCCCAGCTCAAGGCGGCCTGTGACGGCGATCTGGACCGGGTCGTCCGCTGCGTGAAATTGGGCGGTTTCGTCAATTGCACGCCGGATTTCCACAACCACCCGCAAGTCATCAATGGCGCCTCCGACATGATGGTTGATATTTTCGGCGATGCCGGACGCCATGCTCGCTTTGCCGTTGGCGCGCCGGCCTTGCCGTTCAACGTCGCCGTGGAAATCGATGCGGTGTTCGAGGTGAAATAGCGTCATTATGGCTGTTGGGGAGCAGGCTGGGGCAGAGCATGACGGATAACCCATGACGGAGCGGGATGGAGAAGAGGGCGTGGTTGCGCGCATCGTCCAATCCATGGCCGATATACCGGCGGGACATTGGGATGCCTGCGCCGGTGATGGGGACCCCTTCCTCAGCCATGCCTTTCTACTGGCGTTGGAGGAAAGCGGCTGCGTGCATGGCCGCACGGGCTGGGGGCCGGTGCACCTGCTGCTGGATGACCCAAATGGTAATGCGCCGGCGGGCTGCGTGCCCCTGTATGTGAAAAGTCACAGCCGGGGCGAGTTCGTCTTCGACTATGGCTGGGCCGATGCCTATGAGCGCGCCGGCGGGCGCTATTATCCAAAGCTGTTGGCGGCGGTGCCGTTCACGCCGGCCACGGGCGCCCGCCTGTTGGTGCGCCAGGATCTGGATAAGGTCACGGTGCAGCGGCAACTGGCGGCGGGTTTGATCGGCGCGGCGGAGCATCTGAATATCGCCACGGTCAGCGTCAATTTCCTGCCCGAGGATGAATGGGATCTGTTGGAGGACGCGGATTTTCTAAAACGCGCCGATCAGCAGTATCATTGGTACAATCAGGGTTACGGCAGCTTCGACGACTTTCTCGGCGATCTGTCCTCGCGCAAGCGCAAGACCATCCGGCGCGAGCGCCGCGGCGCGCTGGAGAACGACATCGAGATCGAATGGATCTCCGGCGACGATCTGACCGAGGCGCACTGGGATGCCTTCTATCAATTCTACACCGACACCGGCAGCCGCAAATGGGGCGAGCCGTACCTAAATCGGCAATTCTTTTCGCTGATCACGGAAAGCATGGCGGATCGGATCTTGCTGATCATGTGCCGGCGCCAGGGGCGCTATATCGCGGGTGCCTTGAACCTGATCGGCGCCGAGGCGCTGTTTGGCCGCTATTGGGGCTGTATCGAGGATCATCCGTTCCTGCATTTCGAGGTCTGTTACTATCAGGCCATCGATTATGCCATCCGGCATGGCCTGGCCCGCGTCGAGGCCGGGGCCCAGGGGCCGCATAAAATTGCCCGTGGCTATCGTCCGACGCAAACCCACAGTGCGCACTATATTCGCGATCCCGGTTTTCGCGACGCGGTGGCCAACTACCTGGAACATGAACGCAAGGAGGTCGGCCAGGACATCGAATACCTGGCCGAGCGCGGCCCTTTCCGCAAGGGCGAACGGCAGTCGTTGGATTAACTGTTTTCGGGATTGAACGGGCCACCCGCTCCCCCGTCCCGACCGCCCACAGGGTACCATCAATGGGCGGCCGGGACGGGGGAGCGGGTGGCCCGGCGACTAAATGAAATTCAAGATTGGATTAAAATCGAAGACGCTGGCCGCAACGCAGACAATTATGCCCATCGGTGACGCCTTTCAGGGAGGTCGCCGTTTCGCAACCGGGACAGCGCAGATGCATCAACGCGCCGTACAGAGGGCATAACAGCAGAACCCCGATGGCCGAAAGGGGCAGGCCGGCCAGCGCCAGCACGGGGGCGCCAAACCCCGCCGCCAATACCCAGCGTTTGAATCTGTCGCGCCGATAGGTGAATTCCGTAATCAATGGCCAATCGTCATGGCCCGGCGTGGCCGGATTCCGCTCGCTTCTTGGCGGCGGTTTGCCTCGTTTGTTTGAGCGTTTGTCTTCAGTCACCGGTTGATCCGGGCCGCGGCTCAATAGCAGGGCCAGCACGAACGGCGCCAAAAACTGCGCCACCAGTAGCAATATCAATATGCCGTCCCTGGACATGCCCGCAGCCTCGTCCTTGGTACCGCAGGGAAACTGATATTAGCGCAATTCCGTCCTAATTTATATAGATTTCAAACTGGCGGTCGCAAGCAAAGTTGCTTAGGTTTAAGAGGTAACGCTTATAGATGGAGTTCAGCCATGGCCGATCCGGACTGCATTTTCTGTCAGATCATTGCCGGCGAGGTGCCTTCGTTCAAGCTGTACGAGGACGACCGCACCTATGCGATGATGGATATCAATCCATTCAATGATGGCCATTGCCTGGTCATCACCAAGGCCCATGCGGTCAACATCCTGGATGCCAAGACGGAGGATCTGGCGGCGGTGCTGCCCACGGTGCAAAAAGTTGCCCGTGCGGTGCAAGCGGCCCTGGAACCCGAAGGCATCAACATCGTACAAGCCAACGGTCCGGCGGCGGGACAGACCGTGTTCCATTACCACAGCCATATCTTTCCCCGCCGCCTGACCGATGGCGCCATGATGAACTGGGGCCACACGCCCGGCGATATGGCGCAGGTCGAAGAGACCTACAAAAAGATCATGGCCGAGTTGGCCTAGGCGGTCCTAGACCACACCACGTTCCTTGAGATCGTCGATGCGGGCCTGGTCATAGCCCAGTTCCGCCAGCACTTCATCGGTGTTGGCGCCCGCGTCCGGGGTCGGTTTGCGCATCTCGGGCGGTTGCGGGGTGCGTTCCAAGTGCACCGGCTGGCCCACAACTTTCACCGTGCCCTTGACCGGATGATGCATGGGCTGGGCAATGCCCAGGTGCTGGACCTGGGGTTCGGCGAAGGTTTGGTCGATGCTATTGATTGGTCCGCAGGGCACGCCGGCCTCGCTCAACGACTCAATCCAGTCCTGGCTGGTCCGCTTTGCCATGATTTCGCCGATGACCTCATTCAGCACAGCGCGGTTTTGCGAACGCAGCTTGGGGGAAACATAATCGGGGTGCTCGGCCAGTTCCTCGGCGCCGGCGACTTCCAGAAATCGTGTCCACAGCCTGCCCCCGGCGGCGGCGATGTTGACCGCGCCATCCGCCGTCTTGAACGCGCCCATGGGAATGCCCGTGGGGTGGTCGTTGCCGGCCTGGCCGGGGACATCTTCATCGATCAACCAGCGCGCGGCCTGGAAGTCCAACATGGAAATCTGCGCTTCCAACAACGAGGTATGGACCCATTGGCCCAACCCCGACTGGCCGCGTTCTATCAGGGCCAACAGGATGCCCTGGGCCAGATACATGCCCGCCGTTAGATCGGCGATGGGGATGCCGACCCGCACCGGGCCTTGTCCCGGCAGGCCGGTGATGGACATCAACCCGCCCATGCCCTGAGCGATCTGATCGACACCGGCGCGTTTCGAGATCGGGCCGGTTTGCCCGAAGCCAGAAATGGAGCCGTAGATGATGCGCGGGTTTATGGCGCGCACGCTTTCGTAATCGACGCCCAGGCGGTGCTTCACCTCGGCCCGGAAATTCTCGACGATCACGTCGGCGTCCTTGGCCAGGGCCATGAAGATTTCCAAACCTTCGGGGCTTTTCAAATTCAGGCTCAAGGCCCGCTTGTTTCGGTGTAGGTTGAGAAAATCCGGGCCATGGCGGGCCCCGCCCAGGCCTTCATCCTTGTTCGCCGGCACCTCGATCTTGATGGCATCGGCACCCCAGTCCGCCAATTGGCGCACGGCGGTGGGCCCGGCGCGGGCGTGGGTCAGATCAAGTACACGGATGCCCTCAAGGGGCAGTTTAGTCTCGCTCATGGCGGTTTCCTCGGATTTTCAGTTAGCTCGATTATGCCCCAAAACCTAGCAGGGCGGGAAGGGCCGCCATGTCATCAAAGACCGTGGCGCCTTCGTCGGCCAGCTGTTGGGAGAAACCACTGCCCGCAAAGCCCAGCACGTCCATGCCGGCGGCAACCGCCGCGCGGGCGCCGTAGAAACTATCCTCGACGACCACGCAGTTTTTCGGCTCATAGCCCATTCGTTCGGCGGCGAACAGAAACAGGTCGGGAAACGGTTTGCCGCGGGCGACTTGCTCGGCGGAATAATAGTTCTCGCCAAAAAGAGACAGCAGATCGGTATGGGTCAGGGACAAGGCGATCTTGTCCAGCTCCGATGACGAAGCGACGCAGCGGGGCAGGGGGATCGCTTCGATTGCCTGTCGAATGCCCGGCACCGGTTGCAGCTCTCGATGAATGGCCTCATAGGTTTGCCCTTGCACCGTATCAAAGAAGTCATCGGGTACCGGTTTGCCGTGCCATTCCGTCGCCAGCTCGAAACAGCGCGGCAAGGGCAGGCCAACCATTTCGGCGACGCAGGTTTCATAGCTGATGGGAAAGCCGGCGGCCTGAAAGCATTCGGACAGGACGCGGTTGGCCAATGGTTCGCTATCGACCAACACGCCGTCACAGTCAAAAATTACCAACTCATATGTCATCTACATGAACAGCTTTTCGCCTTTCAGGTCGTTATACAAATGGGCGACCTGTTCGCCGTAACCATTATAGAGCAATGTCGGCACCCGTTTCGTGGTGCCCAGAACCCGTTCGCTGGCCTGGCTCCATCTGGGGTGGGAGACCTTTGGGTTGACGTTGGCCCAGAAGCCGTATTCCGCCGACTGGACCTGCTCCCAGAAAGTCACCGGCCGCTTGTCGGTGAATTCGAAACGGACGATGGATTTGACCGATTTGAAACCGTACTTCCAGGGCGCGGCCAGGCGCAGCGGGGCGCCGAACTGTTTCGGCAGCGGCTTGCCATAGACGCCGGTGACCATGAAGGCCAACTCGTTGGTGGCCTCGGCCATGGTCAGGCCCTCGGTATAGGGCCAGGGATACCAGACCTGTTTTTGCCCCGAGGCCATGTCCTTGTCGTGGAAAGTCTGCATGACGACGTACTTCGCGCCTGACAGGGGCTTGGCGTATTTCACCAGCTCCGCCAGGGCGAAACCGGACCAGGGCACGGCCATGGACCAGGCCTCGACACAGCGCATACGGTACAGCCGTTCCTCGATGGGCATGGCCCGGATCAGGGTGTCGATATCGACCTGGCGCTCCTTTTCCACCATGCCTTCGAACGATACGGTCCAGGGCCGGATTTTCAGCCTTCGAGCCTCCATGGCGATGCGCTTGTGGGAGCCGAACTCGTAGAAATTATTGTAGGCCGCCGCATCCGACTCCTTGGTCAGGGGCCGGTCCAGAACGTAGGCGCCGTTGCGCTTGGCCGGATACAGATCCGCCGTCGGATCCTTGGATTTGGCGGCCCTGGCGGCAAAGGCGCTGCCGCCGATAAGCGTCGTGGCGCCGCCCGCCATGGCGGCGAGAAAATGCCGCCTGTTCAGAAAAACATGCTCCGGCGTGGCTTCGCGTTCCGGCATCTGCCAGGACGGCGGTGATTTGATCAACATGAACTGTCCCCTAACTGTGTTCGCATCCCCAATAGCTATGTCGAGCGTTTACCGTGAATAGCAAGCGCCGTCGCCTCAAACCCCCGTGATCGACTATGTGAACGAAACCGTTACCGTCCCCAAGGTGCCGAAATCCGCCTCGACCACGTCGCCCTTTTCCGCGCCGTTGACCGCGATCATGGTGCCGGTGGTGATCAGTTGCCCGGCCTGCAATGAAGTGCCCCTGGCGCACAGGTGATTGGCCAGCCAGGCGGCGGAATTCAGCGGATTACCCAGGACATTGGCGCCGGTACCGCTTTCGGCTGCAACGCCGTTGCGCCGGACATGAACCTCTTGCGCCGCCAGATCAAGGCTGTCCAGATCGGTACTCTCTTGGCCATAAACCCAAAAGCCCATGCAGACGTTATCGGCGATCAACTGCGGCGCCCCGGCGGTGGTCCAATCCTCGTAGCGGCTGTCGACCACTTCAATGGCGCCGAAGGCCGCGGCCAGGGCCGGGCGCACGGATGCGGCATCATAGGGCGCGCCAGAAGCCGGCAAATCCCGGCCCAGACGGAAGCCGATCTCGGCCTCGATCATGCGCATGAAGCCCGCCTCGGCCGATATTTCCGCTGGCGAGGTTGGGGCCAGGGCGCTCAACAACGGCCCTGCAAAGGGAGAGTTCAGGCCCAACTGCTGCTGCGCCGTGACGTTGGTGCAGCCCGCCTTGTAGCCGATGATGCCCCTGCCGTCCTTGGCACCATGATCCGCCAGCAGGCGGTCCACGAAACGGTCCTGCACCTGATAGGCCTCGGCTTCGTCGCGGGGCCGGCAATCGTCGGGCAGGGCGGCCATGGCCCGGCGGTCGCGCCGCGCCCGCATCAGCAGATCCGCGGCCCGGTTGATCTGGACGGCGTCCATCTGGTTAAGTGCCGAAGCGGACGCTGACCTTGCCCAGGCTGCCGAAATCGGCGACGCATTCATCGCCCGCCTGGGCCGGCGTCGGCGCGGTGCAGGAACCGGCGGTGACAATATCGCCGGCCTTTAGGCCACCACCCCACATGCATAATTTATTGGCCAGAAAAGTCAATGAATTCAGAGGGTTGCCAAGAACATTGGCGCTGTTGCCTTCGGCCACCAGATCGCCGTTGATATGCAGGCTGACGGGCCAGTCGTCGAAATCGATGGCGTCCAGGTCCGCGTACTCGGTCCCCGCCAGCCAATAGCCGGCGGCGGAATTATCGGCGATAACCTGCATCCCGCCGGCCCCGATGCCACCCGTATAGCGCAGGTCCACGACCTCGATCGAGGTCATAACGCTGGCGATCGCGGCGCGCACGCCGTCCGGGTCATAGGGCGCGGCGGCGGCGGGCAGATCCTCGCCCATGCGGAAGGCGAACTCCGGCTCCAGCAGCTTGAACTTGCAGTCGGCGTCGGCGATCGTGTCGCCGCTTTTCAGCATGTAGGACGAGATCAGAACACCGACAAAGGGCTCTTCCAGGCCAAATCCCTGCAGGGCGGCATCATTGGTGGCGCCCCCCTTGTAGCCGGCGCGCTTGCCATTCGAGAGCGCCTCGATCAGCGGTATCAATGCGCCTTGAATCTGATAGGCATCTTCCAGATTTTGCGGTTGCAGACGGCCCGGCAGGCCTTCGATGGTTTGGCCGTCACGGCGTGCCTGAGCCAAAATTTCCGCCGCTTCGGCGGCCGCTGATTGTTCCAAAATGAAACGCTCCCCAAGGTTTAATCTGTGGTTTTCTATGATGGTTTAATGATGGTTTGATGCTGGTAATTGTCGAAATTAAGCCGCCACGTCCTCGTTATGGGCCGCCACCACGTCATCCGCCAGACGGCCGGTCAATTCCTGCAGCCGGTCGAACGAAGCGGTGTAGCTGCCGGTGCCTTGGGTGGCGGAGCGCAGCTCGATAATCAGGTCGTGCAGCTCTGATTGCGGCATATGGGCCGAGACCACGTCCCAACCGGTCCAGCCCGGCCGGGTATCGAACCCGAGGATCTGGCCGCGCCGTCCCGAGACGATGGCATTGATCTTTGGCGTGTGTTCCGAGGGCGCGGCGATATCCACTTGCAGGATCGGTTCCAGCAGAACCGGGCTGCAAAGTTTCATGCCGTCGTTCATGGCGATCCGGGCCGCCGTCTTGAAGGCGATTTCGGAAGAATCCACCGCGTGGAACTGGCCGTCATACAGCTTCACCGAGACATCGACCACGGGGAAACCCAACGGGCCCTTGACCAGGTATTCCTTTACCCCCGCCTCGACCGCCGGAATGTACTGCCGGGGTATGGCACCGCCGACGATCTTGTCGATGAACTCAAAACCCGAACCCCTGGGCAGCGGCTTGATCTCGATATGTACATCGCCGAACTGGCCATGGCCGCCTGACTGTTTCTTGTGCCGGCCGTGTTGTTCGACGCTTTTGCGGATAGCCTCCATGTAGGGCACTTTCGGCCGCTCGGAGGTGACTTCGAGGCCGTATTTCAGGTTCAGCCGATCCATGGTGATCTTCAGATGGATATCGCCCTGGCCCCGCAGCACCAGCTGGTGCGTGGTGTCGTCGTGGCCGGCAAAAATGGAGGGATCCTCGTCCCGCACCTTGGCCAGCGCCGTGGACAATTTCACTTCGTCGTCCCGGTGTACGGCGGCGATGGCAAGAGCATAAACCGAGGGCAGAATATCCGGTGTCGCCAGGGCATCGGCACCGCCGTCGGAAAGAGTCTCGCCCGTCACCGCGTCTTCCATGCGGCCCAGGCCGACCACCTCGCCCGCCTTGGCGGCGGAAATCTTCTGTTGTTCATGGCCCATCATGCGGAACAGGCCCGAGACGCGCTGGCCGTTCAGGGTCATGCCGTCCTTGACCTCGCCGGCCCAGACCCTGGCAATGGATAGCTTGCCGCCATGCTGGGTATGGTACGTCTTCAGAACCTGCGCCACGGTGCCGGAGGCGCCATCGGCGCCCGCCCGCTCGGCGGCGGCCTCGGCGCCGGGAACTTCGTGGCGCAGGGCCTTCAACAGGCGGAATACGCCACCGTCATGTTCCGCCGAACCAAGCAGCACCGGAATGATCTGGCCATCCTGAAAGTCCTTGGTCAGATTGGCATACAGCTCGTCCTTTTCCGGCGTTACGTCTTCGAGCACCTTTTCCATCAGGTCATCGTCGAAATCGGCCAGGGCCTCGAGCATGCCATAGCGCGCTTCGGCGAAGGCGTCTTCCTCGGTGCCGGGCAATTCGACCACCGTCGAGGTCTTGTCCAGTTCGTAGTGATAGGCGCGTTCGGAGGCCAGATCGATATAGCCGGTGATCTCGTCGCCTTCCTGTACCGGGATATGGCGCAGCACCAACGGCTTGGTCGAGATCGGCTGCAAAGCGTCAAGCAGCGCCTGCACGGTGATTGTCGCCTTGTCGATCTTGTTCACGAACAGCATATGCGGGATGCCTTGGGCATCGAGGGCATGCAACAGGGGCGATAGCGCCTGGGCCTTGTCGGCATCGGGTTCGCAAACCACCACGGCGGCATCGACGCCCGAAAGCACGAACAGGCTTTCCTGCAGCAATTCGATGGAACCGGGGCAGTCCAGAAAGGTGAGCTCGCTATCCATGAAGGTGGCCGTCGCGACATTAAGCTCGGTGCTCATATTGCGGTTGCGGGCCTCTTGGGCGCTGTCGCCGACGGTGTTGCCCTCGTTGACGGAGCCCTTGCGCCCCGTGGCGCCGCAGGTGTGGAGGAGGCCTTCCAGCAGCGTGGTCTTGCCGGATAGATAAGGGCCGATGATGGCGATGTTGCGGGGGCCGGTTGGAATGGTATTGGTCATGATGCTTCCCTATCTACGCTGTCTGTCAGACGATCGAATACAGGGTTGATGCGGGCCGTTTCATGGACCAATCCGGGACCACGGCCTCCATTGATCAACCAGGATTCAATTTAATCAACGGCGGGGGGGCGGGCGCAAGTGGATTCGAACCGAAAAACAAAAAACCGCTGAATTATGCGGATTATCCTGACGATATCGCCCGATTTATTCGCCGGGCGGGCCGTTCATATAGGGCTTCAATGCGGCGTAGACGACCTGGTGCACCGGTGTCGGCACGCCCAGCTCCGCGCCCAGGCGCGCCACGGCGCCTTGGAGGCCGGCCAACTTGATCAGTTTGCCGGCCTCCAAATCGTGCAGCATGGACGGCAGGGCATTTGCGAAATTGTGCAATATGGCCATGCGAAACACTTCTATTTTTTGCTATTTCGCCCTGGAAACTCGATCACTTTTCCTGTCTCCAAATCAACTGCTTCCATGTTGCTTTTGCGAGTAGAAATTGGCATCTGAGTAGGTTCTGATCCAGATAGCGCGCCGGGCACGAGGCTCGCAATTTCTTCGATTTCACGCACAGGGTGAGGTAGTGCCGAAAGTATCGATGATTTGGCAAATATGCCCGAATTCAACATGGCTTCAAATCCTCGGCGCAACATTCGGGGACGCTCTAAAGGCATTTCGGTGTCATATGGTTCGCGCAATGGTCCCCTCCATCGCCTCTTAGTCATCCTCCGAAACAAAATACTTTTAGTTTCAGGCCCAATTAATTCCAAATCAGAGGCCCGCATTATCATCGCTGCTATTGCGACGCCCCAACGCTTCTTTAAGGCGCAGAAGTAATCAAGCGAAACAGGTTCAACCTCTGATATGAAAGAGTCGCGAGGGAAAAGCATTGCACCAGCGAAGCGATGCGCCTGCTGCTCTAACAGTTTATGCGAGGCAGGGGTCCTGGCTTGTTCAGGAGTAACGTGCCGGTGCAGTACAATATGGCCAAGTTCGTGCCCAGCATCAAAACGTGCTCGCGCTGAACTTGTATTGTCCACGTTGATCCCAACAAATGCTCGGTTGAGGCGTTTCGATCGAAAGCAAAAGCCATCCTGTTTATCAGATGAAATCTTAAGTGTAGTCGTTGGGATACCCGCATTTTCCAAAGCCAAGATCATGTCGGGAATTGGCTCTAAACGTAGACCCCATTCTTTGCGGATTTGCATAGTTGCTCGTTCGATATGCTCTCCTGTAATCAAGTTAAAATCATCTGGGATATCCAGATAAGGCAACGGCGTCTCAGAAAAATCGACTTCCGATTCCAAATACTCGAAAATCTCGCAAAGCCATCGCATTCGCTGTTCGGTCATTTCACGGGCGCTTTTGCTTTCTGATGCCCGCGACCGCCAGTGCACCAGATCTAAGCTTTCTGGCCATGAGGGCTGCATGAAAAAATCAACGGGAAACTTAAGTTGAGTGGATAAGGCATCTAAGCGACTTGGATGCGGGTTATCTTCACCGTCTTCGTATCTCGTGATTGCAGTTCCGGTTACGCCAATTAGATCGCCTAAGGCATTCTTGAATAGACCGCGCGCAAGCCGTGCCTCTTTTAAACGTACACCTTGAAAATTTTTGACTCCTACGCTCATCGTTCGGACTCTGCTTCAAGACGCTTGTTTTTCAATGTGGCCGTCACTTTGTCCGACTGCTTTTCGTTCACGTTATCGACCGATTCTGGGATTGCCTGATCAAAGCCGAACATCGCAATCTGGTGCAAATCAAGCCGCATCACCCAGCTCGCGTACTCATCATCCGGGACGCCAAGCATCAAACCGCCTAGCCTCTTATGATCGCGGGTAAAGCCGCGACCGGACGCTCCGTGCAGGAAAACAGCAAGCACATTACCCGACCAATCCAAAATACGCCGTGGCTGGTCGCCAAGATTCAATTCAAGCTGTCTAACAATGCCGTAAGTGCTAGCAAGGACACGTTTATAATCGGATGCTCGCGGCTTTTCAGAGAGCTCCAGAATCGGCTCTTGGATCAACACCACGCGACCAACTTTAACCAAGAGCTTGCTCTGCCCGTTGCACTCTAGATGCCGAAAATTGAATGGTACGCCATATTTCTTGCACGATTGAACCAATGCCTTAACGGCACAGTTTCCTCTTCGTCGGCCAAATTCCTCCAATTTTAGTCCTATAGATAAGGATTTGTTGGAATGCAGTTCTTCGAACCGTGCCTATCCGGTTAACGCAGACACCCACTTCATGTAGGGTGCTTCCAA
>CAZPWJ010000090.1:0-19236 GCA_964590195.1 uncultured Rhodospirillaceae bacterium
AGATTGGAAGCACCCTACATGAAGTGGGTGTCTGCGTTAACCGGATAGGCACGAGATAAATTTAATTATGGAAATGACATTTCATCAACGGTTTACACAGCCCATGTTTGCCATTTGCGAAGTGCCGCCGCGGCGGCAACGGTCAGAATTGCCAAAATTTCTATAACGGTTCCACGTCCGCTTCGGAAAACGACCATTCAGCGGCGGTTTCCATTTGCCGGGCAAACAAGGTCTCGGCCTCGGTCATTGCGGCGTCTTCCGTGGCCGCGTTGACGTCGGTGACCCAATACAGCGCGCCGTCCGACAAATTAGCTTTAAGTGTCACGTGATATCTTGCCATTGCCCGGGGCCACCATTGGTTTGAAATTGCAGACGAACGATAAGCAAGGGCAATAGCATTTTCCTTGATGATCCGAAAGCCGGTGATCATCGGTAGACTGAGGGAACGAAAAAGGGGTGCATCCTTCGATGCCCCCCCATTATCCGCATATTCACGCCCGTGAAGGCGATGAAAATAACCTAGCCCGGACCACCCAGGGCCGTGTCGGCGGCATTGTCCAAATCCTCGCCATCGGCGGCATCGGCCGAAGGGATTGGCTCGCCAATGATGGCCTCGGCGATCAGGCCGGCATTGGCCCGGACCTTGTTCTCGATTTCGTCCGCCATATCAATATTTTCGGCCAGGAATTGCTTGGCGTTTTCCCGGCCCTGGCCGATCCGCTGATCGCCATATGAGAACCAGGAGCCGGACTTGTCCACCACCCCGGCCTTGACGCCCAGGTCCAGCAATTCGCCCATTTTGGAAATGCCCTGGCCGTACATGATATCGAACTCGACCACCTTGAAGGGCGGCGCCACCTTGTTTTTCACCACCTTCACGCGGGTCTGGTTGCCGACGATTTCGTCCCGGTCCTTCAGGGCGCCGATGCGGCGTATATCCAAGCGCACGGAAGAGTAAAATTTCAGCGCATTACCCCCCGATGTGGTCTCGGGCGAGCCAAACATGACACCGATCTTCATGCGGATCTGGTTGATAAAGATAACCATGCAGCCGGATTTGGAAATCGAACCGGTCAACTTACGCAGCGCCTGGCTCATCAAACGGGCCTGCAGGCCCACATGCGTATCACCCATCTCGCCTTCCAATTCGGCCCGTGGGGTCAACGCGGCAACAGAATCGATGACCAAAACATCGATCGCACCCGAACGGACCAGAGTATCGGCGATTTCCAAGGCCTGCTCCCCAGTATCGGGCTGCGAGATCAGCAGTTCATCCACGTCGACGCCCAATTTGCGGGCATATGCCGGGTCAAGCGCATGCTCTGCATCCACGAAAGCGCAGATACCGCCCTTTTTCTGCGCCTCCGCCACCACATGCAGCGTCAAAGTGGTCTTGCCGGAGCTTTCCGGACCATAGACCTCGATCACCCGGCCTTTCGGCAGACCGCCAATGCCAAGGGCAATGTCCAGGCCCAGGGAGCCGGTCGAAACCGCTTCGATCTGAACGGCGTTGGTGTTCTGGCCCAACTTCATCACCGAGCCCTTGCCAAAAGCCCGGTCAATGTGCGCCAGGGCCTGCTCCAACGCCTTTTCCTTATCCATTCGGTCCTGCTCCACCAAGCGTAAATTTCCAGCCGACATATTCCGCTCCCTTATCCCATAACCGCCCCCTGAATTCAATTCGAGGGCAAAGGTTGAATTGCTTCAATGGACACATTGTACCGGCTTTGTTCTCATTTGGCAATAGGGCATTAAGTCGTTAGTTTAATGAATGAAATTCGTTCATGTTCAGAATTTGTTCCTACGTTTATTGAAATTTGTCGAGAACGCCGTTTGACCACCACCGCCTTGTGGCCATATGAATAGGTATGGAGAATCGGTGATGGCGGGCAACGGCAGAATCAACAGCCACTACCTGATCGAGCGGCACGGCAACCTTGATTGCGCCCATTGGTCGGACGGGCCCTATTGCCCTCATTGCGGCGAGCGGGAAGCGCTGCGCACGATCCAGCCACAAACCATGCGGCCGGGCATCTATCACTGCCTGACCTGCCGCAAGCACTTTGCCGGTATTTTGGATATCCTATTCCAGGATATTGGCGGCGCAGCCGACGAGACAGGATCACGCGCCGTTACCTATGAAGGTTCAGGCACCCCTTTGGCGCGCCTCGCATATGGCGTCTGGTACACGGGCCATATTCTGCGGCAAATCATCCTGGGCAGCGACCGGCCGCGTTAGAACCGTACTGATGCGCCCACGGAGGCAGCCCAGTTGTTGTAACTGTAGTTCAGGAAATTCGAATTGACCGAGGTGCGCGCCAGCGTCGCCGTCACCGACCAGGATTTGTTGATCGGTATGGAGGTCAACAGGGTGGCGCGGTATTCATGGTCCTTGCGCTTGACGAAAGTATCGATCGAGGGATCCGGGCCATGGTAGCGGCTATAGATCGCCGTCCCGGACAATGATGTTGTCCAAGGGCCAGTTTCCAGCAATTTGTCGAAATATTTCGGCGGATCGTGGGAAACAATGGCGCCGAGGCCAAAGGTGAATTCAGTGTTGCTGTAATAATCCGTATCGGTGTCCAGGTTGGTGGCGCCGGCATTCGACGTCAGCATTACTCTGTCATTCACCTGATAGCCCACATTGGCCGAAATATCCGCCTCGGCGCCATTTTGCAAACGCGCCGTGCTGCGCCCGGCGTCGGCGCGGTATGTCTTTTGCCCATAGGACGCTGACAGGGAGGCGTTGGTCTTCGCCGTTAGCTGCTTGTCGATATCAATACCGGCGCCATAGGTTTCGTAGTAGGGCGAACCGTCCAGGATCACAATCGAACCCACGATGTGCGGCCGCCATGAGGCATTCTCGATATATTCGCGCAGGAACTGGCCACGCGGACCGATACGGAGTTCGCTGAAGATCAAATCCAATTGATGCTGGTTCGTCTGCCGCGATAGATAAACCAAGAGATCCGTTTCCAGGACATCGCCGCTATGGGATTGCGGATCATAGACGTGGCGGAAATTACTCGAAACGAATGCGTTCCAGTCCACTTTCGCGGTGTATTCGCCATCCAGTACGGCTTCCGTATCAAGCAAGCGGATCGCCGCCCGTTCCGGGCCGGCATTGGCATTGGTCTGATAGCGCATGCCGCCATAGACCGAGCCTGAAAAGCGGTGTTTGGAGAGGCGGTTATCAATTTCATCAAGAAATACGGCGACACGGGCACGCACGTCATCGGGGACATTGTCGCCCTCCACGGCCCGGGTCAGGTAAGCACGGGCAATGGTGAAGGATCCCAGGCGAAAATACAAAACACCCAGTTCCAAGCGCACCCGCGGCAGATCAGGGTTGTACAGCAGCATCCGTTCAAGCGCACTGATCGCGGCTTCGTAATCACCTATTTGGATGCCCAGTTCAGCGTATCTGAATGACTTGTCGAGATTGGCGGGGTCCTGCAACATGTGCTTGAAGGCTTCTTCGAACTGCTGCTCTAAATTACTCGCCGCATGCGCGCGCATTGCCATGCCTGACGGCAGCAAAACCACTACCGCCAAGGCAAGCACCATGGCCGCCCGCTGCATTACGCTATCTCGCAACATGCCCCTCCTGAAACTGCGCCGATCACTCCTGGCACCGAAATCCTAGCGGAAATGATAAACAGGACAAACAATATTAATTCTATTTCCTAAGGATTTATTAAGGTTTTCTCAAGTCGCAGGAAGCAAGCAAACATAATGGCGAAAGGTAATACCAAGGTGCAGTGGTAAAGACCCATCGGCTTCGCGACACGGAGACAAGTGGGGGAAATTGACGTTTACGTCAACGTAAAGTAATGTGGCCACCATTCATTACAGTCCAGACAGCCACTACAAGAGGCGGGCGAAAATGCCGGGTTCAAACAACGCGGAACCCACCGCTGAAGCGACCTATACGATCAGCCAACTCGCCGCCGAATTCGGGATTACGGCGCGCGCCATCCGCTTTTATGAAGACAAGAAATTGCTGCAGCCCGGGCGCAATGGCCAGAACCGCGTATACGGCCGCCGTGACCGCGGCCGCCTGCAATTGATATTGCGCGGCAAGCGCGTGGGCTTTTCGCTTTCGGATATCAGCGAAATGCTCGACCTGTACGATCCCAACGACGAGGGCCAGGAGCAAATGAAACTAACCCTGGCAAAAAGCCGCGAACGTCTTGCGGTACTGGAACAACAACGCCGGGATATCGACGAGGTCATCGACGAATTGCGGGACAGTTGCCGCCAGATCAGCAATTTCCTGGACAGACAGAACAACACCTAGAGCCTGCAAGACACAGGATCCCGCCACCACGACACGCCTAATTCTCAGCAAACCCAGTAACGGAGCGAATGATCATGACAGCCCCCTACCCCCGCCTTTTTGCGCCGCTCGACCTTGGCTTCACCACATTGCGGAACCGGGTGATGATGGGCTCCATGCACACGGGTTTGGAAGAACACCCCGATGGTTTTCGCCGCATGGCGCGTTTTTTTGGCGACCGTGCGGCGGGCCAGGCCGGCCTGATCGTGACGGGGGGCATCGCGCCGAACGCCGCCGGCGGATTGGGCCTGGGCGGGGCCACCCTGGAAGAAAGCAGCGCCGGGCATCGCTTGATCACCGATGCGGTGCATCAGTCGAATGGCAAGATCCTGATGCAGGTACTGCACGCCGGCCGTTATTCCCGCCAGCCCGGCTCGGTGGCGCCATCGCCCATCGCCTCGCGCATCAACCCCCAGGTACCGCGCGCCCTGGAACATGACGAGATCCTGCAAACCATCGAAGACTATGCCAACTGCGCCCTGCAGGCGCGCGAAGCCGGTTATGACGGGGTCGAGATCATGGGCTCGGAAGGCTATTTGATCACGCAGTTTATCTCTACCCGGACCAACCAGCGCGAGGATGCCTGGGGCGGCAGCTTTGAGAACCGTATCCGCTTCCCCATTGAAGTGATGCGCCGGACCCGCGAAGTCTGCGGCGATGATTTCATTCTGCTCTACCGCCTCTCGGTGCTTGATCTGGTTGAAGGCGGCCTGTCGTGGGAGGAAACGGTGACCCTGGCCCAGGCCCTGGAAGAGGCCGGGGCGAACATGTTCAATTCCGGCATCGGCTGGCATGAAGCCCTGGTGCCAACAATCATGCATTCGGTGCCGCGCGGCGCCTTTACCTGGGCCACGGCCCGGCTGATGGGCCGGGTCGGCATACCGATCATTGCCTCGAACCGGATCAACAACCCGGACCAGGCGGAGGCCCTGATCGCGGCGGGCGATGCCGACATGGTCTCCATGGCGCGGCCGTTCCTGGCCGATGCAGACCTGGTCGCCAAGGCCCAGGCCGGCAAGGCGCACGAGATCAACACCTGCATCGGCTGTAACCAGGGCTGTCTGGATTATATCTTCAAGGGCAAGACCTGCACCTGCCTGGTCAATCCCCGGGCCTGCAACGAAACCGAGCTGGAGATCGAGGCGGCCCAGGCGGCACGCAAGATCGCCGTGGTAGGCGCCGGCCCAGGCGGTCTGTCCTATGCCATCACCGCCGCCCAGCGCGGCCATGACGTCACCATTCACGAGGCATCGGATCGGATCGGCGGCCAGTTCAACATGGCCATGGCCATTCCCGGCAAGGAAGATTACGGCGAGACCATCCGCTATTGGGGCAGCCAGATCGAGCGCCTGGGCGTGACCCTGAAACTGAACCACCACGCCACCGCCGCCGAGATACAGGCGGGCGGTTATGACGAGGTCATCCTGGCCACCGGTGTTACCCCGCGCAGCCTGGATCTGCCCGGCATCGATCATGCCAAGGTGCTGTCCTATGTGGATGTGCTGCAAAACGGCGCGGCGGTCGGCGACAGTGTGGCGATCATCGGCGCGGGCGGCATTGGTTTCGATGTGGCGGAGTTGCTCTCTCACGCCGAGGGCCCCGGCGATCCGGCCAAGCCCGATATCGATGCCTGGCTCAAGGAATGGGGCGTGGACCGCGACCCCAACCATGACGGCGGCCTGTCTCCCGACGGCCCGTCCATGCATTCGCCGCGCAAGATCACCTTGCTGCAACGCAAGGCGCAGTCCCTGGGCCGCGGCCTTGGCATGACCACGGGCTGGGCCATCCGGGCCGGCCTGCAAAACAAGGGCGTCGAAATGATCGGCGGCGCCACTTACCGCAAGATCGATGATGAAGGCCTGCATATTACCGTTGATGAGGAAGACCGCGTGATCGCGGCGGACAACATCATCATCTGCGCCGGACAGGAAGAACGGCGGGAGTTGTATGACGATCTGAAGGCCGCCGGCATGACCGTGCATTTGATTGGCGGCGCGGACAAGGCCGGTGAATTGGACGCCCTGCGCGCCATTGACCAAGGCGTCCGCCTGGCCGCCGCGTAGATTAACCATTTAGGAAAGAAGACCATGACCGCTATTGAGAGAACCCTGTTTGATTCCGATCACGAAATCTTCCGCGATACGGTACGCCGTTTCGTCGAGGACGAGATCGCGCCCTTCCATGCGCAATGGGAAAAAGACGGCAAAATCAGCCGCGATGCCTGGCTGAAGGCGGGCGAGTTGGGCTTGCTGTGCGCCTCCATGCCCGAGGAATATGGCGGCGGCGGCGTCGAGCGCACCTATAGCGTAATTCTGTTGGAGGAACTGGCCCGCGCAGGCGCCACGGGTCCCGGTTTCGGCCTGCATTCGGAAATCGTCGCGCCGTATATAAACCGTTACGGCTCGGAAGAACAAAAACGCAAATTCCTGCCCAAAATGGCCAAGGGCGAAATGATCGGCGCCATCGCCATGACCGAGCCGGGCACGGGCAGCGACCTGCAGGGCGTGCGCACCACGGCGCTGAAGGACGGCAATGAGCTGGTCATCAACGGCTCCAAGACCTTCATCACCAATGGCGAAATGTCCGACGTGGTCATCGTGGTCGCCAAGACGGATCCCGATGCCGGCGCCAAGGGCATCTCCCTGGTCCTGGTCGAGGCCGAGCGCGAAGGTTTCCGCAAGGGCCGCAACCTGGAGAAAATCGGCCTCAAGGCCCAGGACACCTCGGAATTGTTTTTCGACGACGTGCGCGTACCCATGACCAATCTGCTGGGCGAGGAAGGCAAGGGCTTTGTCTATCTGATGCAGGAACTGGCCTGGGAGCGTCTGCAGCTTTCCATATCCGCCGTGGCCAACACCGAGGCTGCCGTGGAATGGACCATCGATTACACCAAGCAGCGGGAGGCCTTTGGCCAACCGATCCACGATTTTCAAAACACCCGTTTCAAACTGGCCGAGGCCAAGACCCAGGCCACCGTGGCGCGGACCTTCGTGGACAAGCTGATCGCCCTGATGCTGGAGGACAAGCTGGATGCGGAAACCGCGGCAATGGCGAAATGGTGGACCTCGGATACCCAGTGCAAAGTGATCGACGAATGCCTGCAACTGCACGGCGGCTATGGCTATATGTGGGAGTTTCCCATTGCCCGCGCCTGGGCCGACGCCCGTATCCAGCGCATCTATGCCGGCACCAACGAAATTATGAAGGAAATCATTGGCCGCAGTTTATAGGGCCTGTATGTTCCGCCTTCGAAATTTAACAACGGTATGAACGTAGCGATGACAGCGAAATCCAAGAGCAAGTCCGAGACCAAGAAGGCCGACACTACAGCCGCGAAACCCGAAGCAACGAAGTCCGAAACCTCGACCGCGGCGGCAGATACCAGTAGCAGCGAAAGCAGCAGTGCTGGCAACGGCAAGAAATCTACCGCGCCAAGCCGTCCTATCAGCTATTTCTCCTCCGTCTCGACGGACGATTACCGCGCCGGCTGGGACGGTATTTTCGGCGGCGGCGAGAAAAAACCGGCGCGCAAACGGGCCAAACCGGCGGCGAAGCGGAAAAAGGCCCTGCCCGCCACCATCGTTCTGGATTCCGACGATCTGGATCAGGCCACGCGGGAGCAAATCGACGTCCTGTTGCGCCGGCATGCCAAGAAAAAGCGCCTGAACTACGACAAGCTGTCCGAAAAAGGCCAGGTCAGTTGGCATCTAACGTGCAATATCTCCGATATCTGATCCGCACGCCTTGATGACAGACTTGCCCGAACTGCCCAATTTTGATGCCGTTGTCTTCGACATGGACGGCATCCTGATCGATAGCGAACGGCTCTATTTGCAAGCCTGGCACGTCGTGGCGGAGAAACTGGATTGCCCCGAAATCGTGCCCCTGTTCCCCGAGATCGTCGGCCTGCCATTCGACGAACTGCGAAGAGTGCTGCAACGGGAACTCAAACCGCCCCTCACCATCGAGATTCTTGGCGATGCCATTCGCGAAGCGCTGCAACCAATCCTGATGGATGGCTATCCCCTCAAGGCCGGCACAATCGAGATATTGACCTACCTAGAAGGCCGGGGCCTGCCCTGTGCGGTTGCCACATCCTCTACCACCTCGGTGTCGGAGAAGTTGGATGACAATGACATCGTCCATTTTTTCCAGCACGTGGTCAGCCGCGATCAGGTGGAGCGGGGAAAACCGAACCCGGATATCTTTCTCGAAGCCGCCAGACGATTGGGCGCATCACCGGCCCGTTGCCTGGCCGTGGAAGACTCCAAACACGGCCTGCGCGCCGCCATTGCCGCTGGAATGCACGTGGTGCACATCCCCGATATCGCCGTCATTGACCGGGAACTGACGGCCCAATGCATAGCGGTGCTCCCCAACCTGCTATCGCTGCGCGATTGGCTGGCGCAAGACGCCGGGCGGTAAGCCCTCTCGATTTTGCGCTACAATACGCCGTTTCATGATTAGCTGTACACGCCTGCGCACGATCGGCGGCATTGCCCTGCCGATTATTGGCGGCATGGTCTCGCAGAACGTCGTCAACCTGGTCGACACAGCCATGGTCGGCAGCCTCGGCACCTCCGCCCTGGCGGCGGTCGGCGTCGGCACCTATGCCACCTTTCTCGCCACCTCGGTCGTGATCGGATTATCTTCCGGCGTGCAGACCATGGCGGCACGGCGCGTCGGCGAAGGCCGCGGCGGCGAGGCCGCGGTGCCGCTGAACGGCGGGCTGTTCCTGGCCCTGCTGATCTCGCTGCCATTGATGGCTGTGGCGGTGGCATTCTCCGGCGATGTCTTTGCCCTGTTGATCAATGATCCGGAGGTCATCGATCAGGGCGTTGACTATCTCGACGCGCGGTTGTTGGGCGTATTGGCGGTGGGCCTGAATTTCGCCTACAGGGGCTATTGGAACGGCCTGCGGCTGGCCAAGGTCTACCTCTACACCCTGTTGGTCATGCATCTGTGCAATATCGGGCTCAACTATGTCCTGATATTCGGACATCTGGGCTTTCCGGCCCTTGGCGCCCTGGGCGCGGGCATCGCCTCCACCGCCGCCGAATACCTGGGCTTTGCCATCTACAGCGTGCTGGCCTTTCGCCTGGCGCGGGGCCGGGGTTTCCTCAGCCGCATCCCGCGCCGGGAAACCTTGGTTACCATGCTGCGCCTGGGCGTTCCCTCGGCCCTGCGGGAGTTCCTGTTCGCCGGCAGCCTGGTTGTGCAGATGTGGATATTCGGCCTCATGGGCACGGCGGAGGTTGCCGTTTCAGCCGTCGTCATCAATTTGTTCCTGGTCGCATATTTGCCGGGTTTGGGTGTGGGATTAGCGACCCTGACCCTGGTCAGCGAAGCGCTGGGCCGCAACGATCTGGCGGATGCGCGCCGTTGGGGCTGGGAGGCCTCGACCGTCGCAATGATCGCGCTTGGCGCCTTGGGGGCGGTGGCGGTGTTTTTCCCCAACCTCATCATGTCGGGTTTCCTGCACGACCCCGATACCCTGGCCCTCGCCTGGGGACCGTTCATCGTGATGGGGCTTTTTGTTGCCGCGACAGGGGTCTCCTTGACCCTGTCCCATGCCCTGCTGGGGGCCGGCGCGGCGCGTCTGGTGATGGTGCTTTCAGTCGCGCCCCGGTGGCTGATCGCCCTGCCGCTGACCTGGTGGCTGGGGCCTTATCTGGGCCTCAGCCTAACCGTTGTCTGGACGGCGAATTTCTCAGTCGGCCTGCTGCAAATGTTCCTGTTCGCCCTGTATTGGCGGGGCAACGGCTGGGAACGGATCAAGGTTTAGAGCAGCCGAATGCCGCTTATCATCACCAAGCCTCGCCATAGCCGCCAAACGGCATTGCAATGCGCTGAATATCCCGCACCACCTCGCCCAACGGCCCGGGCTCCGTATCCGTCGGGATGAACAACGACAAGGTGTCGGCCAAGCCGCCGTAACGGGCGGCGATTTTATCGGCAATGACATCATGGCCGCCGACAACCGCGAACAAATCCAAGACATCGTCGGATATCAAAGCCGCCATCTCGTTCCAGCGCCCAGCCGCCGGATAGGGCCGCAGGCGTTCGCCCAGATCTTCCATGTCATGCAGGCGCAGGACATGCCAATAGGCACGGGTCGAACAATAGAATGCGATCCTGAAGCGTACATATTCACGCATCTTGGCGACCGCTTCGTCGTCAGCACCGGTCGCGATAAAGGCGCCCGAGACCACTTCAATATCCGCGCGCTCCCGGCCGCCGCGTTGCAGCCCCTCGCCGATCCGTTCGAGGGAGACCTCCTTCAAATAGCGTTGCGTGGAAAAAGGATGCAGACGAACACCATCGGCGACCTCGCCCGCGACCCGCAGCATCGCCGGCCCAACCGCCGACATGGCGACGGGAATAGGCGGCAGCCCCAAGGGGCGCGGCGAAAAATTCGGCGTCGTCAGGGTCAAGTTATAATGATCGCTATGATAATCCAGGGGCTGTTCCAACTCCCAGGCGCGCCAGACTGCGCGCACCGCGCCTATATAGTCGCGCATGCGCGGCGCTGGCGGGGTCCAGGTAATGCCATAGCGCCGTTCGTTATGGCCCTTCACCTGGCTGCCCAGGCCAAGATAGAAACGCCCGTTCGATGCCTTGTTCAGGTCCCAGGCCGCATGTGCCGTAATGGTTGGGCTACGCGGGAAGGCTATGGCGACCGCGGTTCCGAGCTGTACCCGTTCCGTCGCCAGCGATGCCACGGCAAGCGGCGGAAAGGGTCCATGCGCGTTTTCAAGTGCTACGACACCGTCGAAACCAGCCGCCTCCGCCGCTTGCGCCTCTTTCTGGGCGGCCCGCAAATCGTCGTTCGGCAAATGATAGATGATGCGCATTTCGTACTCTCCTACTACTTTTTGTGTCTGCTGGTGCGCTGGGGTCGGGCGGAATTCTCTCAGCCTGGCTCGTCGAAGCTTTCGATCCTGTGCACGTGATTGATGTTGATAATGCGTTCCTTGAATAGCCAGGTGCCGTTTATCTTGACCAGTTTGTCGTCATAGCGGCCAGAGCTGACGTTGATGACGTTGGACGCAATTAAGACGGCGGATGAATCTAGATAGCAAACGGCGGTCGCCTCATCCCCGCGAATAGAGATGAACGGCGAGGTGATCCGATGGCGGCGATGGCGGCGCGCGCCGCGGACTTCGCGGTCGTAGTTTTCGTACCAGGCGCGGATCGCCGCCCGCCCCGCGAAACGCCCATCCCCCTGATACGGCGTCAGCAACACCGCATCCTCGGCGAACAGCGCCACGATCTCATCGACGCTGCCCCGGTCCACCATGTGGCAGTATTGGTTCAGGCAGTTCATGATGCCCAGATGATCCGCCACCGGCTGGACCGGGGTATCTTGGGCGACCATTCTGAATTCACTATCGGACATATTTCCTAACCTGTTTCAATGGCGCTGGGATGGCATTACATTGATCATCGGAACAAATATTGTCCAGGAATTCCAATCCATGAAACGAGCCCATCCAAGCGGTCGGCGTACAATTGTCGCCACCACCTTTGCGCTGGCATTTTGCACTCTGACGGGCACAAGCGTTTGGGCCGAGCACAAACATACGGGACACGCCGGGCACGGCCGGGCCACAAAGGACAGCGGTAGTAAAAACTGCGCCCACGACATTGCGTTGAGTAATGCGGCCGAGAAAAAGGCGGGCGGCTCGCTGTTTAATATGCCCGCAACGACGCACCATGGCCACGACAAGGGCGCGATGGATCATATGAAAGGCGCCCACATGCGCCATCAGCCCCGGCATGGCGGTGCGTTCTACATGGCGCCGAACAAGATGCACCATTTGGAGATCATCTACTCCGATGCCTGCGGCTTCAGCGTGATTTTCTACAACGCCTTTACCGAAGCCATTCGAGCCGACCGCTTCCAGGCCTTCCTGACAGCGGTTCCCGAAGATGAGAGCGAGGCGGAACTGGTCCGAATTCTCGCCCCGGCCCAAGGTGCCACGATGCTGCACGCACCACTTGGCGAAACGCTTGGAAAACCATTTCAGATCAGGCTGTACGTCAAATTTCCAGGCGCGGTTGAGCCGCAACTCTTCACGACGAGGATCGAATGAACCGTCGCGCGAGGACTTAGGGCTAAACCTCGGCCTTGCCGAACACGTCGTCCCAGGCCTGGGCCAGTTGCATATCGACCTCCGCCATATCCACGGGCAGGCCCAGATCGACCAGCGACGTCACTCCATGTTCCTGTATGCCGCAGGGGACAATGCCGGCGTACTGGGACAAATCCGGCTCCACATTCAGGGCGATACCGTGATAGGTGACCCAGCGGCGGACGCGAACACCGATGGCACCGATCTTGTCTTCTTTACCATGGCCCCGGTCGATCCAGATCCCGACCCGGCCCTCTCGCCGCTCGCCGCGCAGATTGAAACGGTGCAATGTGGCGATCAGCCAGTCCTCCAACAGTGCCACATAGCCGCGGATGTCCATTCCCCGGCGCTGCAGATCCAGCATGACATAGGCGATCCGCTGGCCCGGCCCATGATATGTGTACTGCCCGCCCCGGCCTGTCTGGAATACCGGCAGGCGGCTGGGATCCAACAGGTCGGAGGCCTTGGCTGAGGTTCCGGCGGTATAGAGGGGCGGATGCTGCAACAGCCAGACAAGCTCATCCGCCTCTCCCGCGCGAATGGCGGCAACCCTGTCCTCCATTGTGCGGACCGCCTGTTCATAATCGATCAGGCCGTCGCTGATACGCCATTCCATCGCCGCTTTATCTCGCTTTCGTTAGGAATTCGCCGGTCATTTTAACACTTTGATAACCATGCTCTGTCAAAGCTATAGCCACAACAGAATTATCGGATTCAGAGCGCCCATGAGTGACCATCGCTTAGCAGACGTCAACCTGGAGATTTCCGTGGTTATCGGCAGCGCCGAAATGCCGATCCACCAGTTGCTCCGGATGGGCCGTGGCGCGGTCATCGAGCTGGACGCCACGACGGAAGATTACGTCTGGATTCTGGCCAATAACCGCTTGATCGCGCGGGGCGAAATCATGGTCAATGGCGAGAATGTCGCCGTACAGGTCACCGAAACCATCTCCATAGATGACGATTAAGCCGATCACGCGTTAGCGTGGAGCTTGCCGCGAGGCTTGGTATTTGCTATGCCCCCCAGGCTAGTTGATTGCGCGCGGTCGTGGCGGAATTGGTAGACGCGCAGCGTTGAGGTCGCTGTGGAGGAAACTCCGTGGAAGTTCGAGTCTTCTCGACCGCACCAAATCAAACCGGCACAAATCAACCCCTTGAAAACGAATATGTTTTCGAGGGGTTTTTTGTTGCCGTTGTTGCTATACCATGAGCCATGAGCGAACCTTTTCAGCATGGCGAGGCCATCGATCCAGAGGCGCCGGCCTCTTTCGAGGACGTCTATGCTGTCTCCACCGAGCTGGTGCGTGCCGTCGAAAGCGCCCTGGAAGAGAACCAAAACGCCGAAATACGCGGCCTGCTGCTGCCCTTGCGTCCCGCCGATATCGCCGATCTGCTCGTTGTCCTGGGCCGCGACGACCGCCATCGCCTGGCCATGGTGCTGGGCGATGACCTTGATCTCGATACCCTGATCGATCTGGAAGGCTCGGTACTGGCGGATCTGCTGGCGGTGATGAGCCCCCTCGCCGTGGCCCGGGCCATTCCCGAACTGGACACCGATGAAGCCGTCCATCTGCTGGGCGAGATGGACGAGGAGCGCCGGGAACAGGTGCTGGCCCAGGTTCCCGCGCCCGACCGGGCCGCCGTCCTGGAGGGCCTGTCCTTCCCCGAGGATAGCGCCGGGCGCCTGATGCAGCGTGATCTGATCGCGGTGCCCGCCTATTGGAGCGTCGGCCAGGTCATCGACTATTGCCGCGAAACCGTGGAACTGCCCGACGAGTTTTACGAGATTTTCGTCATCGACCCACGCCACCGGCCCATTGGCCAAGTCGCCTTGAACCGGTTGATGCGCACCCGCCGCCCGGTCCTGATGCGCGAGATCATGTCAGAAGAGGCAACGACCATTCCCGTCGACATGGATCAGGAAGAAGTCGCCTTTCTGTTCCAGCAATACCGCTTCGCCTCCGCCCCTGTGATCGATGCGGCCGGGCGCCTAGTCGGCGTCATCACGTTTGATGACGCGGCGGCCGTTCTGGAGGAGGAAGCGGAAGAGGATCTGATGCGCCTCTCTGGCGTCTCGTCGGAAACCGATTTGCTGGACACCGCCCTGCGCACCACGCGGACCCGGGCCAGTTGGCTGCTGTTGAACCTGGGCACCGCGATCCTGGCCTCCCTGGTGATCGCGCTGTTCGATGCCACTATTGAACAGATCGTCGCGCTGGCCGTGTTGATGCCCATCGTTGCCTCCATGGGCGGCAATGCCGGCACCCAGACCCTGACCGTGGCCGTGCGCGCCCTGGCGACGCGGGAGTTGACCGCCGCCAACGCCATGCGCATCGTCGGCAAGGAACTGGTGGTCGGGGCCCTGAACGGCATAATCTTCGCCATTCTGGTCGGCGTGGTCGCGGCGCTATGGTTCTCGGCCCCGACACTGGGCGTGGTCATCGCCGTCGCCATGATCATCAACATGGTGGTGGCCGGCTTGTCGGGAACCTTGATCCCGCTGGGCCTGGCCCGCGCCGGCATCGACCCGGCGGTGGCCGCCACGGTATTCCTGACGGCGGTCACGGATGTGGTTGGTTTCTTTGTTTTCCTCGGCCTGGCCGCGCTGTTTCTGCTTTGAGATGACAACCACAGCTGAACAAGTTATCGCCGCCCTGGGTTTGCAACCCCATCCCGAAGGCGGGCATTACGCCGAAACCTACCGTCACCGGCCCGGCACTGGCGGGCGCGGGGCAATGACGGCGATCTATTATCTGCTGCGCCAGGGCGAGGTCTCCGCCTGGCATCGGGTCAACGATGCGGATGAAATCTGGCATTACTACGCCGGCGCGCCGCTGGAACTGATGCGCGGCAGGGAACGCCTGCTGCTGGGTCCGGATCTAGGGGCGGGGCAACGGCCCCAGGGCGTCATCCCCATGGGCGAATGGCAATCGGCCCGCTCTCTGGGTGAATGGACCCTGGTCGGCTGCACGGTCGGTCCGGCCTTTGACTTCGCCGGCTTCGAGATGGCGCCAGCGGGCTGGCAGCCGAACTAGGTCCGCTTGAAAACCGCGCCCGCAAACCAGCCCGCGAATAGCGCCATGGCCAGGGCGGCAATGCCATACAGCGCGGAATGGCTATGGGCAAAGGCGAAGACCCTTGCACCCACGCCAATCTTGGAGACGACCAATGGTGTGGTTTGGGCGCTGATTACCTTTCCCTGACGTAAAAGATAGACCGTCACATTGTAGGTCCCCGTCGGTACGTTGGAGGGGAAGAATATGTCGCTGCGAAACAGGCGGTTTCCCAGCAAGGTGATTTGGCCATTTTCTTCCGGATACAACCCCAGCCGCTGCTTGCCGCGGATCAGGGCGGCACGAAAGGCCGACAGATCACCATCGGAACCGCTCGGCTTGATCATACGGATGTGCTCCAGGCCAACGCCATGGCGGGCCAGAATACGGTTCGATGCCAATGACTCCGGCGGCCTGGTGCTGGCCAAACGATAAAAAGCGGGCACACTGCCAAAGGTCAGATTATGCCGGTTGATCCAGATTCCGCCAATGCGTTCCTTACGCCGGACCATGATGTCTTCCGCCGGCCCGCGCACGACGATAATCACATCCGCCGCATCGCCCTCGATAGCACCGAATAACAGCAGCTTGGTGCCGGCAAAGCCCGTTGTCACCGCGATCAAATGATCCGAAAGGTCCGCTACTACCTCTTGGGCCAACGCCGGGCGAACCAGTCCGGCGAGCATAAGGAGCAGCGACAGACCAAGCCCCAGATGGCTCATTCGACCCCTGCGGGACTGCATCCTGTCCCTCATCAGCCGTGCCCCACCAATGCGCCGATGGAATATAAATCATCGGGACGGGCCAATAATTCGTAAGCTAGCCGGGCACAGACCCCAAGCACGATTAGCGCCAACATACTGCGCAACTGTTCGCCCGGCAGCTTGGCGCCCGCCCGGGTCCCCAACTGGGCCCCTATGACGCCTCCCGTCAGCAACAGCAAGGCCAGGAAAATATCAACCGTTTGATTCTGCCAGGCCTGCAGGAAGGTGACGTTGGCGGTGACGAAGATAATCTGGAACAACGACGTCCCCACTACCATCGCCGTCGGCATGCCAAGCAGATAAATCATCGCCGGGACCATGATGAAGCCGCCGCCGACACCCATGATCGCCGCCAGAATGCCCACGAGAATGCCGATACTCAGAGGCAACAGTGCCGATATATAGAGTTTGGAGCGGCGGAACCGCATTTTAAAAGGCAGGCCATGCAGCCAGTTATGCTGATGCAATTTACGCCGCTTGCCGCCCGGTTTACGCTGCCGCGAAATCGCCTTCAAGCTCTCAACCAGCATCAAGGCACCGATAATGCCCAGAAAAATGACGTAGGATGAGCGGATCACCAAATCAATCTGGCCCACGCCTTGCAACAGGCCAAAAACCCAGACACCCAAGGTAGAGCCAAGTATACCGCCAATGAGGAGGACAATACCCATTTTCAGGTCAACATTACCCCGCCGCCAATGGGCCAGGGCACCGGAAACGGAGGAGGCAACGATCTGATTTGCTTCCGTGGCCACGGCGACGGCGGGCGTAATTCCGGCAAAAATCAATAGGGGTGTCATCAAAAAGCCGCCGCCGACACCAAACAGTCCGGACAGAAAGCCAACCCCCGCGCCCATGCCTAGAAACAGGAAGACGTTAACCGATAGTTCCGCGATCGGGAGATAGATCTGCATGCAACAGGCACATCAACTAGTGGCACGAAATATTCTAGCGCTAATATCATGGCACATTTGCTTGGCGGCACCGCTGAATGGCCTTAGCCAATCATAAAGAAACCCCCAAAAGAATAGAGCCGCCTTCCCCAAGAGCAATTTTTACGAATCGCCGTCGCCCCAAGATACTTTTCGCGCGACTTAACTAATTGATTCAATTGCCAAATTCTTAAGAGTCCGAGCGCATTGAGAAATAATACGCTCATGGCCACCCCGACGAGATAGTTGGTGAATACAGCACAATGGCCAGTTATGGCAAACAAAACCTATTGTAAATCAATAAAAAGGCCAAACACGGCAAGATTACCCGGTCAATAGGCCGCCCAAAAGAGCTAGTGGCGCTTTAACACACATCCCCCGTCGCAAATCAGGTTATGCAACAATTCGATGATTGAGCGGGCCTCGTCGCCCTGCAGAGAGTAGAAGATATTCTGCGCCGAACGTCTTGGTATCACCAAGCCGTCCTTACGCAGACGGGCGAGGTGTTGCGATAATGCTGACTGACTAATTCCTAGCAAACTTTCCAATTCACCGACGCTTCGCTCGCCCTCGCTCAGATGGCAAAGAATTAAAAGCCGGCGTTCGTTTGCCATGGCTTTTAGAACGCGGCTTGCATCGCGGGCATTCTCCTGCATCACGGCCAGGTTCATCTCGGTATCCCCGTGTCTTATCGCGCTATCCGCGCTTTTGTCCAACACAACAGTTGCAACGCAGCGACAGCACCTCCCAGTAACCGCTGGTTACAATCTTTTCTCACTCGTTGTTACGACAAGACTCGAAGCGATACAATAAAAAAAGCAATATAAGAACATTCTAAATAAGAAATCATCCTATTTCCCCAAGCACGGGAAGTATTTCTATTAGCCAGAATCCCAATAGCTCGAATGAATTAAAAACAAACAACAATCCTGTTACAATCAGAAGGCCGCCGGTTGCTAATTCTATACGCCGCATATGATGACGCATTCGTTTCATCCAACGTAAAAACGGTGCGGCAAGAAATGCCGCCAGAAGAAATGGAATACCCAAGCCGGCGGCATAAACAGAGAGCAACGAGGTGCCATACCATAAACTATCACTCCGCGCGGCAATTGAAAGCACGGTTGCTAATATTGGGCCAATACAGGGCGTCCAGCCAAAGGCAAAGGCCAAGCCCAACAGATAGGCACCGACAAGACCGGTTGGCCGGTTTTGCAAATGCAGGCGCATCTCTCTGTTCAAAAAAGGCAGCCGAAACAGCCCGATGATATGTAAGCCAAAGATAATAATCACTACGCCGGCGATCTGACCAAGGACCAATTTATGCTGCAAAAGGATGCCGCTAATGGCGGAAGCGGAGGCGCCCAGGGCGACGAAAACGCTTGAGAAGCCAAAAATAAAAAATAGCGCCGAAATAACAACGCGCCGCGCACCTCCAACATCCGTGTCCCGTTCGCCAGAAAGCTGTTCCAGCGAGGTGCCGCCCAGAAAGCATAAATATGCCGGCACCAAGGGCAAAACGCAGGGCGACACGAAACTTAGAATGCCCCCGCCGAGAGCACCGGCATAACTGATATCAAAGCCGCTCATTGGCTAATCCTAACCGCAGATAAACAATAACCTAAGTATGGGCGCCTCAACCGCGCGCCGCCAGTACGCTGTAGCATGCAATCGGCCCGATCACGACGATTTTACAGAAACCCTGGGTGCGCTACAGTGTCGCCATGAGCAGCGATCCAAAGGCTCAGGGCGAAGGAGAAGCGCTCAATGAAATCTACACACGCGGCATTATCTCTCCATTGCCGATTTTGCGCCCGTGTGATCGGTTGCGGGTGACGGCGCAACGCATTGAGCGCAACCTATTTACGGAGATAAGAAATATATCTAATGGCATATGCCCTTGGTCATTTAGTATATAAGTATTATTATTAGAATTTCATCAAGTAATATTTTCGTTTCATAAGAATACGCCAAACTCCTTTTAATCTTAACTTATGAATCATTTACCCGTTC
>CAZPWJ010000091.1:0-18873 GCA_964590195.1 uncultured Rhodospirillaceae bacterium
TGGAAGCACCCTACATGAAGTGGGTGTCTGCGTTAACCGGATAGGCACGCGTCGAAGATGTTCATGCAGTTTTTCCATTGACGGTTTCGGCAGGGGCGGATTGACGTTGCTCCATGGCATTTGTTTTACCATATCAAAAAATTTGTCTTTTTTGAGCACCATGTATCCGTCGGCGTCTCTTTTGTTATTTGGCTTCCGAGGCACTGAAATCACGTGCCAAATATATGGTGGCAAGTTGCCGATACTCTCTTTCCTTTCTTGCCGACTATTACCAATTTCAAAATCTCGTAGCAGCCAAACCATTTTTTTTCTGTTTTGCAATTTTATGGTGTCGTGTGCATATTCTTTAGAGCCCGTGAACTGATATGCGCCAGACCAACGCATTGAACTGTCTTTCGTTCTTTGCGTTTTCGCCAAGAATATTCTCTCTTCGAGTGGCGCAAACTTCACGCTAGCTTTTGGCAAGCTGAAAGACCCGCAATCATTCGCATAGTCGTTCAGGGTGCTAATCTCATCGGCGAAAACATGACCACTCCCCAGTAAACTCAGCGCCAAGAGAGAGTGGATGAACAAACATTTATATTGTGCCATTCGCTCAGTTCCCTCTATTTCTAGGGGTTCAGTTTAAATCCCCTTCGTAAATCCGTTATTTCCTCCCACGATGTCTTAATTCTCTGACTGTCGTAGCCGGCGACCCTTGCATCATTAAGCGCCCCATAAAAATTCTGCCATTTTGCTTCCCAATCTGAGGACCAGACTAAGAATGGAGGTTCAATATCAACAGATCCGCTGATCGTTTTCTGGTATGCCTTGAGGTATGCCTCAAGGCACTTCTTTTGCCGATTAGAAAGCGGAACGACATCCTTTCCCTTCACATCTGCGTCTATATTTTGCTTGAACAAATGATTCAGATACAAATCACTCGTATAATCACAGTTCAATTCCATGACTGCCAAAGCGTCACTTACCGCGGCTATGGCCAAATCTGATCGTCGCAATTCATTCTGGGTGTACGTGAAGAATGTCCAAAATCCAGCGACCAGCGTAAATATCCCCCCAAGGCCAACTTTAATCCACTCGAGCATCGTTTGGCGTCCCTTTGGCCGACTTTTCCCGAAAAGTCTTGCTCTCATAAGTATAGTACCTAAGAAACGGGGATTATGTAAAGCTATGACAATGCCGTTTCTTTTAAATGTAACCAGTGCCTGCCTGTGGTCCATTTGCAGCAAGTCGGTTTTATCGGGACACGCGCTGTCAAAAAGACCAAGAAACTTAAGAGCAGCAACGTCAGTCTTTTGAAAATTGGCTGGAGTATCAGGTTGGCGAGAAGTTCAGACAGTCTTAAATAGGGTTACCTTACGGGCCATAAAATGTGACGCGCGAAACGCTACCTGATACAGTATGTTAAAGTACTGATGGCATGTTTGCTTTAGCGTTTGCAATCCACAACGGCGGGGCTATAGTCCGCCCGCCCCAGGACACTAGATACCGGAGAATTCCTTATGCTCATTTCGCCCGCTTTTGCGCAGGCCGGCGGCGCGGCCGACGGCGGCATGTTCGTACAGTTGATGCCCCTGTTGCTGATTTTCGTCGTCTTTTGGTTCTTTTTGATCCGACCGCAGCAGAAAAAGGCCAAGGAACACCGTGAAATGGTCTCCAATGTGCGCCGCGGCGACCAGGTGGTCACCGGCGGCGGCCTGTTTGGCAAGGTGACCAAGGTCATCGATGAAAACACCGTGCAGGTGGAACTGGCCGAAAATGTCCGAGTCAAGGTTATCTCTTCGACCCTGACGGACGTCCTGGCCAAGGGCGCCCCGGTCGCCGGTGGCGCTAGCGGTGGGGGCGGCAAGGACGACGCCAAATCCGATGGCGACGACGACCAGAATGGCAAGGGTTCCGGCGATGCCGCCAACGATGGCGAGCCGCCGGCGAAAAAGTCGCTGTTCAGCTTCGGTTCAAAGAAATAGTTCAATAGCTTAAAGCGGCCCGCGTCATGCTGTATTTTGCTCCCTGGAAAGTCGCCCTGGTCGCTATTCTGTGCGTATTGGGCCTTGCTTTCACGATTCCCAATTTCGTCTCGGAACAGACCGCCGAGGGCTGGCCCGACTGGCTGCCTCATAAGCAGGTCAATCTGGGCCTTGATCTGCAAGGCGGCAGTCATCTGTTGCTCGAGGTCGAGGCGGCGGTGGTTGTTGAGGAACGGCTGGCGGCCTTGGTCGATTCCGTACGCCCGGCTCTGCGTGGCAAACGCATTGGTTACCGCGCCCTGGGTCAGCAGAATGACGCGGTCACGGTGACCATTCGCAAGCCCGAACAGATGGAACAGGCACTGGCGGAAATCCGCAAACTGGCGGTGCCGGTACAGGCCAATGCCATAGCCGGGATCGCCGGCGGCCAGGATATCGAGGTCGAAGTTGTCGACGGCAATAAAATCCAGGTCACACTGACGGAAGAAGCCATCCGCGAGCGCCGCCGCTCGGCCATCGAGCAGTCGATCGAAATCGTGCGCCGGCGCATCGACGAACTGGGCACGCGGGAGCCGACCATTCAGCGCCAGGGCGACGAGCGTATTCTGGTTCAGGTGCCGGGCCTGCAGGACCCCGAGCGCCTGAAAAGTATTCTGGGCAAGACCGCCAAGATGGTCTTTCGCCTGGTCGACGTGACGACGTCGCCGGCGGAGATCCTGGGCGGGGCACGGACACCGCCGGGTTCCGAGTTGTTGGAATCCGATGAACGTACCGCCGATGGCGGCCCGGCAAACATGTTCGTGGTGCGCAAACGGGTCATGGTGAGCGGCGATACCCTGGTGGACAGCTCCGCGACCTTTCAGGACAATATGCCGGTGGTCTCCTTCCGCTTTGACAGCGTCGGCGCCAAGCGTTTTGGCGATGCCACCGCCAAGAACGTGGGCCGGCCCTTTGCTATCGTGCTCGACCGCCGGGTGATCTCGGCGCCGGTCATCCGCGAACCTATTTTGGGCGGCACCGGCATTATCAGCGGCAATTTCACGGTCCAGGAAGTGCAGGACCTGTCACTGCTGCTGCGCGCAGGCGCCTTACCGGCACCGTTGAAGATTTTGGAGGAACGCACGGTGGGCCCGGCCTTGGGCGCCGATTCCGTTGCCGCCGGTAAGATTGCCTGCATCATCGCCTTTGTCGCGGTGATGATCTTCATGGTGCTGTCCTACGGTATTTTCGGCCTATTCGCCGATCTGGCGTTGATCATCAACCTGTTCCTGATCATGGGTGCTCTTTCGGTCTTGCAGGCCACGCTGACCCTGCCGGGCATCGCCGGTATCGTGCTGACCATCGGCATGGCGGTGGATGCCAATGTGCTTGTGTTCGAACGCATCCGCGAGGAGGTGCGCACGGGCAAGACGCCTTTCGCGGCAATGGAGGCAGGCTATCAACGCGCCGTGGGTACGATCTTCGATGCCAATGTCACGACCTTCATCGCCGCCGTGATCCTGTTCGTCATGGGTTCCGGGCCGATCAAGGGATTTTCGGTGACCTTGGGCATCGGTATTATCACTTCGGTCTTTACCGCCGTGGTGGTGACCCGGTTGATGCTGGTGTTCTGGTTGCGCCGTTCGCGGCCCGTGGCCTTGCCTATATAGGGGATTGGAAATGTTTCAGATCAAACTGGTCCCCACCAAGACCTCCATCCCCTTCGTCAACTGGCGCAAACCGGCCATGGCAGGCTCCGCGCTGCTGGTGTTGATCTCGATCGTCATGGCATTCGTGCCGGGGCCTAATTTCGGCATCGATTTTCGCGGCGGCATTCTGATCGAGGTGCAAACCGAGGGCCCGGCGGATTTGAGCGATCTGCGCACGAAAACCGGCGGTCTGGGCCTAGGCGAAGTGTCATTGCAGGAATTCGGCGCCGAGGACACGGTCCTGATCCGTATCGAGAAGCAGCCCGGCGACGCCACGGCCCAGCAAAAGGCGGTGGCCAAGGTCCGTGCCGCGTTGGGCGAGAGCCTGGATTACCGCCGCACCGAATTCGTCGGACCCAAGGTCAGCGGCGAATTGATCGAGGCCGGCGCGATCGCCATCGCTCTCGCGGTGGTCCTGATGCTGATCTACATCTGGTTCCGCTTTGAATGGCATTTCGGCGTCGGCGCCGTTGTTGCCCTGGTGCATGACGTGGCCCTCTCCATCGGCATGTTCGCCGTCACCCAGATGGAGTTCAACCTCTCCACCATCGCGGCCTTGTTGACCATCGTCGGCTACTCCATCAACGATACC
Organism: uncultured Rhodospirillaceae bacterium; assembly: GCA_964590195.1. Taxonomy (GTDB): domain Bacteria; phylum Pseudomonadota; class Alphaproteobacteria. The sequence goes on from CAZPWJ010000091.1 coordinate 4,248, forward strand.
GTCGTGGTCTATGACCGGGTGCGGGAGAACCTGCGCAAATACAAAACCATGGAATTGACCGACGTCTTGAACCTGTCGATCAACGATACCCTGTCGCGTACCTCCATGACCTCCGTCACCACCCTGCTGGCCCTGGTGGCGTTGTTCATATTTGGCGGCGCGGTGATCCAGGGTTTTGTTTTCGCCATGATCTGGGGCGTTATCGTGGGTACCTATTCCTCGGTCTTCATCGCCGCGCCCTTGCTGATCGTGCTGGGCCTGGGCAAACGCCACCGCAGCGGCGAAGATCCCGACGCCGCACAGACCTCCACCTAAATCATGGATATCACGCCCCCCGTAGCCTCGGATCGGCAGCTGATCCAAGGCTATGGCGATGGCGGCTTCCGGGTTTCTGGCGCGCGGCATGAAGGCCCGGTCCTGATCTTACCCCGCCAGACCATGGCCTGGTCCGTGCGCGACATAAAGGACCTTTCGCTCGATGATCTGGCACCGATCCGCGAGGCGGGGGATACTGTCGGCGTATTGCTGCTGGGCTGCGGCGTCAACGGCGCGCTGATCAATCCGGCCCTGCGTGCTGAAGTCCGCGAATGGGGCGTGGTGATCGAGGCCATGGGCACGGGTGCGGCCTGCCGGACCTATAATGTTCTGCTCTCCGAAGACCGCGACGTCGCCGCCGCCCTGATCCCCATCGAGTAAAGCACGGAGAGCACGCCGCGTATGTTTTCGTACTGGATTCCCATCACGATCTTCGCCGCCTTCATGCAGAACCTGCGTTCGGTGCTGCAAAAACATATCAAGGGCCGGCTTTCCACTGGCGGTGCGTCTTATGTTCGTTTCCTCTACGCCTTGCCTCTGTCCTATATCCTGCTATGGGCCGTGCATCGCTATGGCGGCCACGCCCTGCCGGAGGTCAACGTAACCTTCCTGATTTATTGTTTTTTGGGCGGCCTGTCGCAGATCCTGTTCACCTTCATTTTGATCTATCTATTCTCGTTGCGGAATTTCGCCGTGGGTACGACATTTTCCAAAACCGAGATCTTACAGATTGCCCTGCTGGGCCTGATCCTTTTGGGTGACGAGGTCAGTCTGGCGGGCACGGCGGCGATCATGCTTGGCCTGGTCGGCGTGGTGCTGCTGTCCATGGCGCAATCGGCGTTAAGTTGGAGCAATCTGGCAACCTCGCTGTTCGAAAAATCGACCTTGGTCGGTCTGATCTGCGGTGCCTTTTTGGGTTCTTCCGTGGTTTTCTTTCGCGGCGCCATTCTGTCCCTAGGCGACATGGATGTGATGATCCGCGCCTCGTTCGCCCTGGCCGTTGCCTTGTCGATGCAGACGGTGATGCTGGGCGGTTATCTGCTGTGGCGGGAACCGGGCCAGATCACGGCGGTGATCCGTCACTGGAAACCGGCCTCGATGGTGGGTCTGGTGGGCTTTTTAGGCTCGGTCGGCTGGTTCACCGCCTTCACCCTGCAAAACGCCGCCTATGTCCGGGCGGTGGGGCAGATCGAGCTGATCTTTACTTTCGCCGCCTCGGTGTTTTTCTTCAAGGAAAAGACTACCCGCATGGAACTGGTCGGCATCGCCCTGATCATGGTCGCGATCATTGCTATCATTTTGACGGGTTAATACTGCACGGATCGCTGTCGCGCCTGACTAGCGCAGGTGTTTGGCCAGAAAGGCTTTAACCTGAACAGCGACATCGTTCGCCGCCGCAGGGTCGGACCTGATTGTGTGGCCCATGACGTTAAAGTCGATGCCGGGCACGTCAAAGCCATGATAGGCGCCAGGGTAGATTTTTAACGTCATTTCGTGGGGCCGTGGACCGACCACCTGCATATGTTCGCAGTGGTGGGCAAAGGTCCAATCGTCAGCTTCTCCGATCAAGATCAACAATGGCGCGTCAATACGCGTGGCTTGAGATTCGCACAGGGGATAGATGGCCACGGCTGCCTTGAACGGGTGGTCACGCATGGGCAGGTCTTCATCTTTGTTCTGCACCGCCCACAAGCTGGTCCAGCCACCATGGGACATGCCCAGAATGGCGATCCGGTCTTTGTCCACATAGGGCAATGTCAGAAGAAACGACTTGGCGGAAAACGAGTCAACAACCCGCCGTAACGGCCCGACAGCATGCGGCAAATGGCAGACGCCCTTGGGATAGCCACGCGGGCCGAAGCTGTCCGGCTGCAAGGTGACATAGCCCCAGTCCACCAGTTTCTTCGACCACATTTCGCCCCACTGTTTCCAGGGGCCACTGCACCCATGCAGCATAACCACGGCGGGGAATGGACCGGCGCCCGCGGGTTTGTCCAAGTTCGCCGTTATTGTGACGGGATCATCGGCCAGGGCTTTGACGTCAAAGGTGATAGTTTCGGCGGCCCATGCCGAAGCGATCGATGACACCAAGATTATCAAACCAAATGCCAGCGCCGCGCATCTTTGTATGCCCAAAAGCTTGTCCCGTCTATTAATCGAGCTGCTACCGATTATATTATCAGGTTTTCGGATTAACGGCTGAAATCGAGCGCCGTTTCCATGATAGATCCCATACCCGGCGCCACGCCTCATAATCTTGCCTCGTGGTGATTGTCCTCCGGTCGCACGGTTGCACGAAGAGCGGTCGTCCTCCTTCATCCAGGCTTGTTTGCTTTCGACCTATCCTGCGGGCGAATACCAGATCGGCGAGGTGTAGGCGCGTTCCTGATGGCTTAACGGCACCTCTTTCGGCATTTTTATGCTGAAGAACTTGGCGTCATAGGCTTGCCAGGTCGGCGTTGGGATTTCGAGCACCCTGGCGTAATACACTGCCGCATGCTTGGGATTAAAATCCGGGTCCGTCCATACGGCCCGAAGCTCGGCATCGCCTATATTGTTGAGGTAGGTGGCATTGGCTTCATCGACGGTGCTGCCGACGGGTGTCTTGCAGCGCCCATCGGCGCCAATTGTCCGGCCGTCGGATACCGCTATGTCGTAAATCTTCTCGTGCCGCTTGCCGTTTTCATCGACCCAGCCCTTGACGATTTGAATGCGGTCCAGATTTCCGGACCAGGCATCCTTGAGGGCGCCGACCATGAATACAGGGGCCTTCTTGCCGCTGGGACGTTGGCCCAGATCACCACCCATGGGCACGCCCTTGCGATAGCCAATTGCCACGGCGTCGGGGCGATACACTTCATCCTTGCCATAGTCCCAGCCGCCAAAAAAGCGCACCGTGATCCGTGTGCCTGTCGTGGCGTAGGTCTCCATTTTCTGCATCGCTTCGAAAAGGGCCTCGCGGGAATTCTCACGTGCCCAGACCGCCGCCAAGCCCGAGGCCAGCGTTTCCCAGGCAAAGGTCGTCAGTTTCTCGTCGCCGGAAACCGAACCGATGACCACATGCTCATAACGATCAGCCGAAGGTTCCATGGTCGGCGTTTTGCTCCAGGTGTTCTCATCGCGTGAGGTGGCCAGGGATGTATGTGCATCGGTGCTGCCGATCATGCCGAATTTGTAGGGGTTCACACCGAGTTGCCGTTCCTGCTGCAGGCCGACCTGTAGCGCCGTTCGGGCATATTCATACTGCAGCATCCAGTCCTTCTTGGGTTTGAGGCCGGCAATGTCGCCCTTGTCCCAGGTACCATAGTCGGCGAATTCATCGTTCGGTGAGAGGAACGGATGGGCTTCGCCATCGCCTTTCATTTGGGTTGCCTCGTAAAGCGGTTCCCAACGGCGGCGCGCCTCGGCGTAGCGTCGGTCGATGTCCTTGCCGTTCAACCGTTTGAGGGGGAACATCTGGCCATTCGATGTATTGCCGTTATGGGCGATGGCAAGGACGCTACCGCCGGTTTTGTCTTCGTAATTTGCAAGGTATTCCCAGAGCTTTTCTGGGTCGTTCGAGTCCACGGTGCTGTAGGGCAGAACCTGTCCGGCTTTGTCCTTGCCATCCTTGAAGATCACCACCCGATGCAGATTTCCGGGGTTTTTGGATGTCGCGATCGAACTCCATTCGAAACCGATTAGCGCTGTAAACCGTCCGGGTTCGTTGTGTTTTTCGGCAAAGCCAATCTGCCGGTCCCAGATAGTGCGCGTCATTTTCGGATTGTCGATCGGGTCCTTGTTGACCGTCACCGCGTCCTTCAGCCATTGCTGAAAGGCTTCGCGGCCCTTGCCGGCCTTCACGAGGTCGTGGACCATTTTACCCCATTTGTTCTTCAGGAGTTCGGGGTTGGATTCCTTGATCATTACCGAAAGGCCCAAATTCTCGGCATGATCGGCCACAACCAAAAAATCCAATGGCCGGATCAGACGCGCCCGCATCCCGGCGGCCGATCTGACTTCCTCGCCCTTGGCGAAACGATAGGCCGCGTCCGGCCCCAGCGTGTTGCCAAGCATGCCCGAATCCGTGGAATAGGATGTGTGCAAATGGGTATCGCCCCAATAAACACCTTCCGCCAAGTTTGAATTGCTGACGGTCCTTTCTACATAAGGCGAGTAGATCTTTGGTTTCTTGAGGACGGCGCCAGGATTAACATCCTGTGCGAAGGCGTAACCTGCCACTGCCACGATCGCCGCTGTAGCGGTCAATATTCTCAAGCTGTTGCGTTTCATCACCATAAATCCCCGTTCGCAAAAAATTGCGCGCAATAAGACGGTCGGTCCGGTTAGACGCGATTGTTATGGGAGCTAGTTCCCGTTGCGTGCAAAGCAAGCGTCGGGATGAAATCATGGAATGGAACGATGCGGCCACTCATCTGGTTGCCATGATTTTCAGTCATGGCAGGTTCATACGGCCCTACAATTTCGCCAGGAACGCACTCAACGCTTTGTTCACCGCCTCGGGCTGATCGATGTTGACGCCGTGGGTGGCATCCGCCACCAGGACGTTGATGGCGCCGGGGATGCGGGCCGCCATATAGTCCGAACCCTGCAAATAATGGCTGTCGCCATCACCAATGATGATCAGCGTGGGCACGGCGATGCCGGGCAGGCTGTCAATCACGCGGGCATCAACCTGGCTTAGAATGCCGCGCGCCGCCAGTGCCAGGCCCTGCGCGGTGCCCTGCACCGATGCGCCCACTTCGCCGGTGCCGCCCAAGGCATCCAGGCCGCCTTCCTCCAACGACCGGGCCCGGCTTTCGGCCCGTTCGTTCCAAGTCTCCCGCGCCTTGTCACTGCGATAGCCCGGTCCGCAACCCTGCAGGATCAAGGCCGATACCCGTTCGGGGTAACGCACATTGAAGGCCAGGGTTATGAAGCCGCCCAGGGAGTGCCCGCCGATGACGGCTTTATCCAACCCTAGATGATCCAGAATGCCGCGCATGTCATCCGCCGTGGCATCCTGGCTGAAGTGGCGCAGATCCTCCGGGCATTCGGTTCGGCCATGGCCGCGCATATCCCAGGTGATCAGGCGGTAGCGGTCGGAAAATGCCTCGACCTGTCCGTCCCACATGCCTGTCGAGGCGCCATAGCCGTGGGCCAGCAGGATCGGCATGCCGTCACCGCCGCTGTCCTCGAAATAGATGCGAACGCCGTTGCCGCGATCCAGGTATGGCATTGAGACTTCCTTTCCCGGTTTATGTTTTCCGTTCTTTAGGCTGCACGAAAGCGGCACTTTCCCCCAGCAATGCGCGCATGCGGGCCTTATCTTTCAGCAGATCGTCCCCCAACACCACATAATTTCGTTTAACGTGGCCTTTCTCGAAATACTTCAAAGGCCCGCCAACGCCGTCTGCCATCAGGGTTTGGCAGGTTTCGCCGGGCAGCTTCACGGCCATGCCGAACTTGCCCCGGGTCAGAAAAATTGCGTCATTGGCATAGGCCGCCGCCGCGCCGAACACGGTCTTGTAGGTAATGCGGTATCTCTCGGTTAAGCCGCTGCCGGCAACAATGCTCTCCAGATCTTTCTGGAACCCGTTCATTGCAGCATGCGGTTGAGGCCGGCCAGGATACGGTAGCAGGTCTCCACCGTGGGTACGGAGAGGCCTAGTTCCTCGGCCGTGCGCACGGTATAGCCGAAGGTTTCCTCGACCTCGAACTGTTTGCCCTTGTCCACGTCCTGCAACATGGATTGGCGAAAATTTGGCGCCGAGGTGCTCTGGGCCTGGCCGCGTCCCTGTAACAGGGCGGCGACCTCGTCCTCGGGCTTTTCCGTCGCGGCATCGAGAAAATACGGCGGGCCGGCCTTCAGCGGGATGCCCATGCGTTGCGGCAGTTGCGCCGTCTCCGCCATGATGCGGGCGACGACACGGGCGCTGTCGGGGTCGGCGAGGAACTTCCAGGTTTCCTGCCGGGTCAACACGGCCAGGCCGGAAAGGCCGATCCAACCGACGAATTTCGACCATTCCTCGGTCAGAATACCGTTGGAGGCCGAGGCATTCAGCTTGGCGCCCTTCAGGGCGGCGACAATGGCGTCGACCCTGGCGCTGCTTTCGCCTGACAATTCGCCGACCATGAGCGGGTTGTCCATCATGTAATTGGCCGTGCCATTGGCTTCGACGGCGCCGCCCAGCATACCTACGGCGCCCAGTACAGTATCCTCGCCGAAGCCGTCCGCCAGTTGGCTGTTCTTCATGACACCGTTCTGGATCGAAAAGACGCTGCCCAGCTTCATATGGCGCACGGCATCGATAGCGGCGGCGGTATCATAGGTCTTGGTCGCCAAGATCAAGACGTCCGCCACCTCCAGAGTATCGGGCCGCTCGACGATTTCCATCTCGACCGTGAAGTCTTCCAGGCCGGTGATGGTGACGCCTTCCTTGGCGAGCTGCTTTGCCCTGGCGCCGCGCGCGATCAGGGCCACGTCCTCGCCGGCGCGGGCCAGATAGGCTGCAATGACCGTGCCCAGGGCCCCGGCGCCCAGTACGACAAATCTCATTGTCTTTTCCGTTCCTTAGATTGGCGGATGAGCCCTGATGACATCCTCGTTCAGTTCCGTGCCCCAGCCGGGACCCTTCGGCAGTTTCAGATAGCCGTCCTCGATCTCCGGCACATAAGTGACGATCTCGTCCTTCCAGGGCACATCATCCACATCGATTTCCATGATGCGGAAATTGGGCACGGCGGCGCACATATGGGCCGACATGATGGAGGACAGATGGCCATAAAAATTATGCGGCGCCACGTTGATTTCGTAGGCCTCGGCCATGGCCGCGATCTTCATGGAATGGAAGATGCCGTTCCAGGGCAGATCGATGATGGCCACGTCCATGGAGTGATTTTCAAAGAACGGCCGGAATTCCCGCAGGCGGAACAGGCTTTCACACGAGGCAATGGGCGTCTGCACGGAATTGCGGATATGGCGCAGGGCCTCCGGATCATACAGATCGATTTCGAACCAGGTCAGGCCCAGATCATCCAGAGCCCGGGTCATTTGCAGATAGCCTTCGGTCTTGCAGTTGAAGTTGATATCCAGGTGGATGCCCAAGTCGGGGCCGGCACCTTCGCGCAGGGCCTCCAATTGCGCCCGTAGATCGCGGATGATGTGCTTTTCCACGTTCAGTTCCGGACCGCCCGGTCCCCGGCCAAAGCCCGGCATATGCATGGGCGGGGTTTCGCCAAAGCGGAAGATGTTGGTCTTCAGGCCGGTATAGCCGCTTTCGCGCACGCGGGCGCCAAGTGCAACCACGTCGTCCAAATTTTTCAACTGTGGCCGGCCGATGGCCTTGGCCGCCGCCGGGTTCATCAGATAGCTGCCGCAATGGGACCAATATAGCTTCATCCGGTCGCGCACCGCGCCGCCCAGCAGATCATAGACCGGCACGCCCAGGGCCTTGCCCTTGATGTCCATCATGGCATTTTCGATCGCCGCCATGGCCTGTTGATTGATGCCGCCCGGCGCCTGGCGCGTCATGGCGTAAAGCTGCTGTGAAATAGCCTCGTGATTGCATGGGTTCTGCCCGATTTGGGTTTCCACCAGTGCTTCGATCACGGCGGACAGGCCCTTGGAGCCATAACTCTCGTTATATTCCGAGATGCCGGTGATGCCGTCGTCAGTCTGCAGTTTCAAAAAGGAAAAATTACGCCAGCCCGCACCACAGTGCAGGATTTCACAGCCGGTGATTTTCATATGCTCGATCCCAAGGTTTTTGCTTCTTGGACTAGCTTAGCAAGTGGGGCGGGGCATGTGGCGATTTCTTTCGGTAGTAATTGTTTTGCTTGGCAAATCACGATACCGTCTTGGCATAAAAACAGGCTTTGGGGATGGAGGCGGAAAAATGTCGCGACCCTGGGAGAAATACTACAGCGAGACGGCCCGGAATTTCGATGCGGCTGCCATGGAGCAGAGCACCCTGGTCGAATTGATCAATCATGCCGGCGCGGAATTCGCCAACCGGCCGGCGATGACGACGGTTCTGCCGAATGGCGCCGCGGCTACGCTGAACTATGCCGAATGGCTGGCGCATTCCAAGGACTTTGCCGCCTACCTGCGCGAGACCGCCGGGCTGCAACGGGGCGAGACCGTCGCCATGATGACGCCTAATTGCATCGATTTCACCATTGCCGCCGCCGGCGCCTTTCTGGCCGGGGCCATATGCACCAATATCAATCCGCTCTACACCGCGCCGGAGATGGAGCATCAGCTCAACGATAGCAAGGCCAAGGTGCTGGTCATCATCGATATGTTCGGCGACAAGGTCGACGAAGTAGTTGGCAATACCGGCGTGCAAACGGTGGTGAAGATTTCCCTGCTGGATTTCTTTCCCTTCATGAAGAAACTGATCATCGGCATCGTGTTGAAACACGTGAAAAAGGCCATTCCCGATATGGCGCATGCGCATGTCGATTTCGCCGATGCCCTGGCCGAGGGCGCCAAGGCGCGCAAAGGCGGCGACATCGCGGCCTATACCGACGGTCAAAGCGGCGCCGATTCAGCTCTGTTCCAATACACTTCCGGAACCACCGGGCGCAGTAAGGGCGCGGAACTGACCCATACGGGCATTCTCGCCAACGCGGCGCAAGCCGGTTGCCTGGCCGAGGAAATTCAGAACCCGGACGGCGATACCACCCTGGTGATCCTGCCGCTCTATCATATCACGGCCTTTGCCCTGATTTTCGTGCTCGGCATCGGCAGCGGCGATCATATGGTGCTGGTGCCTTCGCCGCGTCCGCCGTCGAACCTGAAAACCGCGTTTGAAAATTTCAAGGTGACCCGCTTTACCGGCATCAATACCTTGTTCGCGGTGCTGTTGGAGGAAGACTGGTTCAGCCGCGACCTGGTCAAGGATGTGGTTTTTTGCGGCTCGGGCGGGGCGGCACAGCAGACCGGCGTGGCCCAGCGTTGGGCCGATGCGACCGGCGTCGAGATCTATCAGGGCTATGGCATGACCGAATGCTGCGGCGTGATGAGCCTGAACCCGTTGGGCGAAAACCGCCTGGGCTCGGTCGGCATACCGGTACCCGGCCTGGACGTGCGCATTGTCGATGACGAGGGCGTGGATCAGCCCATCGGCTCGCCCGGCGAACTGCTGTTCAAGGGCCCGACCATCATGAAGGGTTACTTCGGCCGCGCGGATGCAACGGCGGAGGCTTTGAAGGACGGTTGGCTCTATTCCGGTGATATCGCGGTGATGGACGAGGATGGTTTCCTGGAAATCGTCGACCGCAAGAAGGATATGATCCTGGTCTCGGGCTTCAATGTTTCACCGAACGAGGTCGAGGATGTTATTTCAAAGCTGCCGGGCGTGGCCGAGGTCGGCGTGGTCGGTATCCCGGATGAAAAATCCTCCGAGGTGCCCATGGCCTTTATCGTGCGTAGCGATGATGCGGTGACCGAGGAAGTGGTCATCGCTCATTGCCACGAGGCTCTAACCAACTATAAGGTACCCAAGCGGATTCAGTTCATCGACGACATCCCCAAATCCCCTGTCGGCAAAGTGCTGCGCCGGGAACTGCGGGACCTCGTCGCTTAGGGTAATGGTCCGGACATCGTTTTAACCGGGGCCCCAATACTGCGATGGGGCGGCCTTGATTAATGATGGGGGATATTCAATGGCCTTGATGCAAGGCGCTCAACAGGCGTTGCTTATTGTCGCGATCATTTTCTGCGGTTATGCGGTCAAGGCAGAAGCTAAAGAGCTTCAAAATATTGCCGATAAGGGGAGCAATACCGGAAAAATTACCTTTTTGACCGACAATGATTTTCCCTACCAAACGGACGATGGCCGCGGTGCGACCTATGAAATTCTGCAGCGCATTTTCACGCAACTGAATTATTCAGACGATCGGATTGTATTTTCACCCTGGGCGCGGTCTTTTGATACCGTAAAATCAGGCAAGAATGATGTCGCCATCTTCTCCATGACCAGAAAACCGGCAAGAGAAGATTATTTTGACTGGTGCTGTTATCTGTATGACGGATTGTCGCCACAGATAATCGTAAGGAAAGGCTTCAAGCCCAGTAATCCCGAAGATGCCCTTTCGGGAAAAACAGCCGTGCTTTGGCGGGGCAGCGCGGGAATATTGAGGTTCAATAAATTGGTCAAGAACGGTCTCAAGGCAGATCGTTATGAAGTGAATAACCACAAGCAAATCATTCAAATGCTTCTCTCTGGACGGGCGGATTTCACCATCTCGTTTTTTCAGTTGATCGAAAAAGAATGCAAAGCGGCAGGTCTTGATTGCAGCTCGATGGTTGCGCTTGAATACCCACGCCTGAAGGAAAGAAACAGGCTCTACGTGGCCTTGAGCAGGAACACCGATAAAGGCCTTAGAGACGAATTCGTGAAAGCCTTTTTAACGTTCCAAGGAACCAGTGAATATTTGTCAATTGTAGAAAAGTACGGCTTGGAGTTTTCAGGGCAATAGCGCGTTCAGGTTCAATTCAATTCAATATTTCCGCAATCGTGGCGGCCATTTCCGCCTTGCTGTAGGGCTTGTAGAGCACGGCGGCGTCGTGATCCAACTGACCCGCTTCGGAACCGATCTCCGCGCTGTAACCGGTCGTGTAAAGCACCCTCAGGTCCGGCCGCTGTTGCTGTAGTTGACGCGCTAGATCAAGGCCGCTCAATCCGCCGGGCATCACGATATCCGTGAACAATAGATCGATCCGCGGCACGTCGGCGGCGATCGCCAAGGCCTTGACGCCGTCATCGGCCTCGATCACGCCATAACCAAGGCTGGATAGTTGGCCGGCCAGAGACCCCCGGACATCGGCATCGTCCTCAACCAACAAGATCATGCAGGCGTCGGGCAATAGGGTGTCGGAAATCCTCTGTTTGTAAGCTGCCGCCGCATCCTCGGTTTGCCCAAGTCGTGGCAGGTAAAGACGGATGGTCGTGCCCAGCCCCACTTCGCTTTCGATTTCAGCGAAGCCGCCTGATTGCTGGGCAAAGCCATAGACCATGCTGAGGCCAAGGCCGGTGCCCTCGCCGACATCCTTGGTGGTGAAAAACGGCTCGAACGCGTGGCTGATGTCGTCCTCCGTCATACCACAGCCGCTGTCGGCCACGTCCAGCCTGATGTACTCTCCCGGGCTTGCCTCTTCATGGCGTGCCGCTTCCGCCTCATCAATCCGTACATTGGCGGCGGACAGGGTAATGGTGCCGCCCGAGGGCATGGCGTCACGGGCGTTCAGCGCCAGGTTAAGCAGGGCATTTTCCAATTGGCCCGGATCGGCTTCCGCCGTCCAGAGATCAACCGCCGGCTCGACGACAATACGGATTGTTTCTCCCAGGGTCCGCGCCAACATGTCCTGCATATCCGCCAGTACGTTCTCGACGTTTACTGCCCTGGACGTCAGGGGTTGCCGCCGCGAAAAGGACAACAGTCGGCTGGTCAGCTCCGCACCGCGGCCCACATTGCGGTTGATCGCCTTAAAGCTGCGCAGGGTTGTGGCGCTGGGCGGCATCTTAGTCTCCAGCAAATCGACATTGCCGGCTACGACTTGCAGCAAATTGTTGAACTCATGGGCGATACCTCCAGTCAACTGGCCAACGGCCTCCATCTTTTGCGATTGCCGCAGGCGAGCCTCCAGTGCATGGCGCTGGGTGACATCGATACCAAGTCCGAAAAACCCCAAGACCGTGCCGTCGTCGGCGAGGTTGGGCACATATGAAAACTCTATCTCCCGCGTCTGGTGGTCGGGAAAAATAAGCTGCGTCTCGAATTCCTGGGGAGTCCCCGACAACACCGTTTCGATGTGTGGGCGCAATTTTTCATAGGCCGCCGCGCCCAGTATTTCGGCTACTGTCCGGCCGATGATTTCAGAGGATGGCCGATCGAGCCATTCCTCGGCGACCTTGTTGATGTAAAGATAACGCTGTTCAGCGCTAATATGCACCATGGGAGCGGGCAGGGAATTAGTAACGACGCGAAGTTCCTGCTCCCGTTCACGAATCGACCTATGGGACGAGGCCAAATCAGCTTGCATATCCTGCAAGGCAATTCTGATCGCATCGATTTCGTCGGGCGATTGCCGCGCGCCCACGGTCTCGTCCGGGTACCCGCCAACGGCTGAATATTCGAGATTTAGGCGCTTGATCATGCTTGAAAGCTGGTTCAGCCGTTGCGTCACCATGCGATGAAACAAGAGGAAAACAAAGCCGACGACGAGGAATGTCTTCACCGCGTTGCCAACGAAAACTACGGTAAGGTCCTGCCAAAGACGTTGATGAATCGATGACAGGCTGGCAACGGCAACCAATGTCCCGATCGTCAAGGTTTCTCCACGGTAGCTGATCTGCATGGGATATTCGGCTGACAGGGTTTTTTCCGATTTGGCTTGCCCAACGGACCACTTTGTCTCGTTGCCGATGCGGATCGAAACCACTTCCATATCGGGCAATGTAGCCATGCCGGAGAGCAAAATATGGATCTGCTCTTCATCGAACGTCCACATACTATTGGTCAAGCCGCTCAAATAACTTGTTTCGACCAGCGAGAAGCTATTTTCAATATCTTCGACGCCGCGCCGATAGTCCATGAACAGTTGAAACGCCGTCAGGATTGCGGTGATAAAAGAGCTGGCAAGCACCAGGGCCAGGATCAGCCGCTTGGCAAGAATGCTCTTCGGAATAATATCGTTCGCCGCTCTCGACATGCGCGAATACTCTTCCATGGATCGATTATTTGTCCGCTTGGATGTCCTTGGCCCGTCTGCCTTATGGTGCTGGTCCGACGTCTCTAACTAGGTCGTTTTGTGTCATGGTCGAATTAATTGGCAAAACTCATCACGTGCAAAGGCGAATGAAGCAGCCAGCGGGGTAGGCAGCATTCAAACACCAATGGATGGATACTAAGTTAGAAGAATGTGCAACACAATTGACAGGGGAAGCCCCAAAAACAGTTACCAAGGCAGATCGTCTAAACGTCCTGAACAACCGATCACATCAGCGGAGTAGGGGCTTTTGCCAATAACTTGCACGTTGGCATTACCATCCCGCCAAGCCTTAATTGAACAACACGGCTTTCCGCAGGGCGAAATTGAAAAGGAAACTCATGCCTGCCGAAATTAGTTTGGCCGGCAACAGCGACCAGATCAGTATTTCCATACAGACCCACATCGAGGCCTCATTGACGCCCAGTCCGAAGACGCCAATCAGAACGAAGATAAGATATTCGAGCGGCTTGCTATCCAACCGCCGCGTCGCAAATACCCAATTGGTGGATACCAGATATGCAACGATGCTTCCCGAAACAAAGGAAATTGCATTTGCCGCCAGATAGTGGATGCCGAATATCTGGGTCAGCAGTAACAGAAGCCCGACATCGACCAGCAAAGCAAGCAGGCTGGCAATAAGATATCTAAATAACTCGGCAGATTTTGCAACCGCCACGATCCGTTGTCCCTTTAGATTTGGTTTTGGCCAGCTTTTCTTTTTTGGTGGCGTGAATTCCCCGTGCTCACGACTTGAGAGTTGAACGGGATGAGGGAGGCGGTATCATGAGCAGATATTGGCCATGTCAAGTTCGGCGGTCAGAATTGCCGGATTAGGCGATAGCACATCAAGCCTGGCTACGGATCCCCTATATTTCATGAGAGTCTTACCCTTTACCAGCTGGCGCACGAGCCATTGATGACTGGCTAGTTTTTTCTTATTGGCGTTCTTGTTCTTGGCGAAAAACACCTTCACTCGCTCAGGCGCGAGGACAAGGCTACGTTGGCGCGGAATCTTGCAAGCTTGAATATCGTTCATGGCGACGACCCGATGGGGTGCGTCAATTTTCCTCAAATCATTGGCATGAATGCGTAATTCCTTAGCAATCAGCACTATTGGTATGCGGCCTTCGCGCGCGCGCTTTCCTGCGTCAATGCTTGCCAGCGTCCGGGTTTCTTTCTTACCGGCATTTTGCCACGCATCCTGCGCCGCGACGTAGGCACTTGGTGCAATTGCCAAAACAGCTACCACCAGCGCAATCCACGGTAGACGCTCTTTCCATACCTCAGCCCGTTGCGGCACGAATTGCCGTGCCTTTCCTAGACCGAGATATAGCATATAGATGCCCATGGACGATAAAATCGCAATAAAAGGATAAAGGATTAGAAGATTTCGATGGTAATTGACTTTGGTTCCTAAGAAAAAAAACAAATAAGCCGCTGCCGATAAGTAGGCGATAATTCGAATTGGCTTAAAAAATAGATAGACTACACCAATAAAACGTGCCTATCCGGTTGACGCAGACACCCGCTACATCTAGTATCTGTCCATTA
>CAZPWJ010000092.1:0-18833 GCA_964590195.1 uncultured Rhodospirillaceae bacterium
GGAAGCACCCTACATGAAGTGGGTGTCTGCGTTAACCGGATAGGCACGAAATGTATTTTCCTTTTGTACCAAATGCTTATTATGAGTAGGTAGGATTTCGGAACCAAATGAAGAACGGGCGGTTATTCTGCTATGGCGTGCGAGCTGATATGGGAAACGGGGGGCGTGTATTGCCGATTTTCGGGCACGGCGTCGGATCAAGACCTCGAGCAGCTAAACCGGGATATTTCCAGCGATCCCAGATTCGAGAGCATTGGCTATGAGATTGCTGATTTTACGGATGTAGCCGAGTTGAGGTTCTCGACAGAGATTGTCCGCTGGATCGCCGCCCGTGATATCGAATCATCAATGCGGTTGCCTTCGATCCGCGTTGCCATCGTTGGCGACCAAAAAATGTTAATGGGCCTTTCCAATATGTACCGTGCTTACTTTGATCTCAAAGGCGGCAAATGGGAGCAGGGACATTTCAAAACCTTAACAGAGGCTCGGGCGTGGCTGGGCATTGCCGATCAATTCGAATAACTGACAGGTCAGGGCCGTTCCAAGGCCCCGAGCCAGGTACGGACACGGGTTTCATTGACGCCGAAGTCGCTGCGGCCGTAGTGGGAGCGGCTGTAAATTGCCAGGGTTGAACTGTCGGGCGTTAGCGGAATAAAGCGCACGGTGATGCTGTCGGGAAAACTCATTAATCCTGAGCGTTGAATATAGTCGTATTGCATGGCCACCTCGTCCGCCGCGCCGCTTTCGATACGCGGCTGGGCGGCCAGCATCTTCATCCAGCGCCGCCTCAGGGCGTCAGCCGGGCCGGCGAACGTCGGGCTCAACATATGCGGTTTGGCGGCGCAAAAACCGGGCGGGCAGACCAGAAACTGGTTCGATTTCGGCGTCAATTCCAGGCTGGCAAACGCGACCGGTTTAACCTCGTAGGTGCCGAAAACCGCCTGCAAGAATTTCTCCCGCCCCATGACAATGACCAGCAACGCCAACAGTACGATCAGCGCTATGATCGCCTTTGCGGAATTGAGCAGCTGTTTGTCCATGGGCTGATCCTAGGGGCTATGACAGATCCTCGACCGGTACGAATGGCTCCGTCAGGCCGAATCCCACCGGGCCGAAAACCGCCAGGGCGGCGTCGGTGCGCATAATGGCCGGGGCGGAAACAGCCATCACCGTGACCCGCTGGCCATAACGCAGGCGCTCGGTGGTGATGGGCTGGGCCATCTCGCTATCCAGGATGCAGATCAAGTCGGGGACAATGGCGCGTAGCTTGCCATCCTGGCGGGCGACCAGGAATTCATTCTGGAATTCAACTTCCAATGAAGCGCCATGCTGATCGGTGATGACGACCTTGCCGATGGCCCAGCCATCGCGGGTTTCCCGGATCAAATCCGTGACCTTGCCTTTGAACAATCGTTTGGCGTGGCCATAGTGGGTGCCGGCCAGCATCTCGATCAGAGCCCCAAAGGGTTCCCTGTTCTCGGCCCGCGACTGCCGCAGATTGGCGCCGATGGCCTGGCACAACGATGTGGTGCCGGGGATGGCAACTCGCCTAGCGGTCTTGCCGTCCATGGGGAAGGAGGCCTTGGCCGAACGCGCGCCCATGCGGATGACAATGCCACGCCCGAGATATTCGGCCCGCTTGTCGTTGCTAATATCAAGGATGGTCGTATCGCCATGCTCCGAGGCCAGGGCGAAGGGAGAGCCCGAGGCGCCATAGACCGAGAAGGTGACCATCTGCATTTCCGGAAAGGCGCGGCCCATGCCGTCCGCATCCACCATGGGCTTGCCCAGCATGGCGGCGTTATAGATTGGCATCATGGAATTCGAGCCGCCGGCCTCGAACGCCATCAGGACATCCGCCTTGCGGCCCAGATGCGCCTCCAGGGCCAGGACCGCCGCGGGGGGCTGATCGGCGCCCATGATTTTTTCGATCGCCACCGTGGGCGCGCCCATGTTGCCGCAGGCGAAAACCAGGGCGTCATCATCCACTTCGTCCAGGGACAGCATGGTGACGGGGCCGTTTTCCTCGATCGCGCGCCGGGTCATCAGGCTGGCAATATAAGGATCGCCACCACCACCCGTGCCAAGAAAGGTCGCGCCCAGGGCAATATCATCGAGATCCTCAAGGCCAATTTTGATCATGCCCCAATCTCCATACTGGCGCCCATGCTCGCACCTTGCAGGTCGCCAACAACCTTGACCCGCAGCCGGGTGGCGTTGCCGGGCAGATAGCTAAGCGGGATTTCGTCCATTTCGACGATCCGGATGCTGCCGGCCTCGGCGCCGGCTTCCACGGCCTGGGCCTTGGCCTCGTCCTTGGCCGCCGCTACCGCTTCCTCGCGGCTGATACCGTCGAGGGAGAAAATGCGGTCGCACTCGCCGCCAACCATGGCGATGGAGGCGCCGATGGCGTTGGCCACCTGGCCATGGCCGGGGCGCACGATCTCGCCGCCGCCAATCTGCTCACCTGCCAATATGGGCGCGCCGCCGCCGACCAGGATGACCGGCAGGCTGGCGGCGCTGGGACGCACCCGGTCCAGGCCTTCCGCTATCATTTCGGCGGCGCGGGCGATGGCCGTTTCCACGGCCTGCATGTTCGATATCCCGCCGCGATCACCAAGCTCCATCTGCCCGGCGGCAACGGCGATATCGCTCATGGTCAGGCAGTCACCGCCGAACACCAAGGCCCGCTGTTCAAGCTCGAAGCCCACGGAGTCGGGCCCGATGCGGTTGCCGCCGTCGCGCACCAGACTGCCTCCGCCCAGGCCAATGGCCAGCAGATCGGGCATGCGGAAGTTGGTGCGCACGCCGCCGACTTCCACGGTCATGGCAGCCTCTCTCGGAAAGCCATCCAGCAGCAGGCCGATATCCGTGGTGGTGCCGCCGATATCCGCCACCAGGGCGTCATTCAGGCCCGATAGCACCGCCGCGCCGCGCATGGAATTGGTCGGGCCGGAGGCGAAGGTCAAAACCGGATAGCGCGCCGCATGTTCCGCCGTCATCAAGGTGCCGTCGTTCTGGGAGATATACAGCGGCGCGGTCAGACCCAGATCGCTGATGGCCTTGCTGAAAGCGTCCAGCACGCGCACCGCCAGGTCGGACAGCGCGGCATTCAGGATCGCCGCGTTTTCCCGCTCCAACAGGCCAATGCGGCCGATGCGGTGGGATTGGGTAATGGCGGCATCGGGTAGCTCCTGGCGGACAATCGCCTCGGCCCGGTGCTCCATATCCGCATCCAAGGGCGAAAACACCGACGTTATGGCGACCGCGTTGATGCCCAGTTCATGGATTTCCCCGGCCGCCGCCAGAATTTCAGCCTCGTCCAGGGCCGAAATTTCCCGGCCGTCGAATTCCAGGCCGCCGTGCAGCAGATAATGGCCGCCGTCCACGACCGCCCTCAGATCCTCGGGCCAGTCGGACATGGGCGGTACGGCGGTGGTGGCAGGGGCGGCCAGGCGCAATACCGCCACCTTGTTCAGACGCCGCCGCTCTATCACGGCATTGGTGAACTGAGTGGTGCCCAGCATGACGGCGAAGACCTGATCGGGCGCGGCGTTGCCCTGTTCCAGCACGGCGCCGGCGGCGGTGACAATGGCATCGGTGATGCGTGCCCCCGTTGCCACCTTGTGCCAGGCCAGGACCTTGTCGCCATCCATCAACACCGCATCGGTATTGGTGCCGCCGACGTCGATGCCTAACCGGAGCGACGGACCGGGCCGGCTCATGCCGCTGATTTCCGCTTGGCTTTGGTTTTGCTCTTCGCCTTTGTCTTGGCCGGCGCGGGAAGCGCCTGTTTGCGGCCCAGCAATTCAGCCAGATACTGTCCCGTGTAGCTTTCGGCGACCTTGGCGACGTCTTCCGGCGTGCCTTCGGCGACGATGCGGCCACCGCCCGAGCCGCCCTCGGGGCCCAGATCAATAACCCAGTCAGCGGTCTTGATGACCTCCAGATTATGTTCGATCACAACCATGGTGTTGCCGGATTCAACCAGCGTATGCAGCACCTCCAGCAGCTTGCGCACATCGTCAAAATGCAAACCCGTGGTGGGCTCGTCCAGGATATACAGTGTCCGCCCCGTGGCCCGCCGGGCCAATTCCTTGGCCAGCTTGACCCGCTGTGCCTCGCCGCCCGACAAGGTAGTGGCCTGCTGGCCCACATGGATATAGCCCAGGCCGACCCGTTGCAGGGTGGTCATCTTGTCCCGCACCAGGGGCACCGCCTTGAAGAACTCGGCGCCCTCGTCCACGGTCATGTCCAGCACATCGGCAATGGATTTGCCGCGGAACTGGATCTCCAGCGTCTCCCGGTTATAGCGGCGGCCCTGACAGACATCGCATTGCACATAGACGTCGGGCAGAAAGTGCATCTCGATCTTTACTAGTCCGTCGCCCTGGCAGGCCTCGCAGCGCCCGCCCTTGACGTTGAAGGAAAACCGTCCCGGCTTGTAACCCCGCGCCATGGCCTCGGGCAGGGCGGCGAACCATTCCCTGATCGGCGTGAAGGCGCCGGTATAGGTGGCGGGGTTGGAACGCGGCGTGCGCCCGATGGGGGATTGATCAATATCCACCACCTTGTCCAGATGATGCAGGCCCTCGATCTTTTTGAAGATGCCCGGATGATCCCGGGCGCCATTGAGGAACTTCGCCAGCGCCTTGTACAAGGTCTCGATCAACAGGGTGGATTTGCCACTGCCCGAAACCCCGGTAAAGCAGGTGAAAGTGCCCAGGGGAATATGCGCGTCCACATTGGCCAGATTGTTGGAGCTCGCACCCAGCACCGCCAACTGTTGGCTGGGATGGCCCTTGCGGCGTTTTTTCGGTACCGCGATCTGTTTCAGGCCGACCAGATATTGTCCGGTCAAGCTCTCGGGCGCGGCCATGATCTGCTCCGGCGTGCCGTGGGCGACCAGATGGCCGCCGTGTTCACCCGCCGCCGGGCCCAGATCGAAAACATAATCGGCGCTGCGGATGGCTTCCTCGTCATGCTCCACGACGATCACCGAATTGCCCAGGTCGCGCAGGTTCATCAGGGTCTCCAACAGGCGCGCATTGTCCCGTTGATGCAATCCGATCGAAGGCTCGTCCAGGACATACAGCACGCCCGTCAGGCCGGAGCCGATTTGCGAGGCCAGGCGGATGCGCTGGCTTTCCCCGCCTGACAGCGTGCCCGAGGCCCGCGACAATGTCAGATACTCCAGCCCCACATTGACCAGGAAGCCCAGGCGGTCGTTGATTTCCTTCAATACCAGGCCGCCGATCTGCAGCTGCCGCTCGCTCAGGACCTCGGTCAATGAGGCGAACCAGTCCCGCGCGCCCAGAATTGATAACGCCGTGGCATCGCCGATATGCTTGTCCGCGACCCGTACCACCAGGGCCTCGGTCTTCAGGCGATGGCCGCCGCAGGCCTCGCAGACGGTGATGTTCTGAAAGCGCTCCAACTCCTCGCGCACCCAGGCCGAGTCCGTCTCGCGGTAGCGCCGCTCCATATTGGGAATCACGCCCTCGAACGGCTTCTTGGTCTTATAGCTGCGCAGGCCGTCGTCGTAGTGCATCTCGACCTTGGTCTTGCCGGTGCCGAACAGAATTGCCTGACGTACTTTCTCGGGCAGTTCATGCCACGGATGTGTGGTGGAGACCTTGAAATGCCGGGCCAAGCTGTCCAGGGTCTGGGTGTAATAGGGCGAGGTGGTCTTGGACCAGGGCGCGATGGCGCCGTCACGCAGGCTCAGGTTCTCGTCCGGCACCGAAAGTGCCGGGTCGAAATATAGCTGATCGCCCAGGCCGTCACACGAAGGACAGGCGCCAAACGGATTGTTAAACGAGAACAGCCTCGGCTCGATCTCTGCAATGGTAAAGCCCGAGACGGGGCAGGCGAAGCGGGCCGAAAAGGTCGTCGCCTCGCCGCCATCGGCGGGCTCCACGATAGCCAGGCCGTCGGCCAGATCCAGGGCGATCTCCAAACTGTCGGCCAGGCGGGTCTGCAGATCCTCGCGCAGCACCACCCGGTCCACGACCACGGAAATATCGTGCTTCTTGTTCTTTTCCAGTACCGGGATTTGTTCCAACTCGTGCAACTCGCCGTCGATCTTGACGCGTTGAAAGCCGCGCTTCATCAGATCGGCGAATTCCTTGCGGTATTCCCCCTTGCGGCCCCGTGCGATAGGGGCCAGGAGATAGAGGCGGGTGCCCTCTTCCATCTCCATGATGCGGTCGACCATTTGGCTGATGGTCTGGCTTTCGATGGGCAGGCCGGTGGCGGGCGAATAGGGGATGCCGATGCGGGCCCACAACAGGCGCATATAGTCATAAATCTCGGTCACCGTGCCGACGGTGGAGCGTGGGTTGCGCGAGGTGGTTTTCTGTTCGATGGAAATGGCCGGGGACAGACCATCGATATGGTCCACGTCAGGCTTGTTCATCAGTTGCAGAAACTGCCGGGCGTAGGCGGACAGGCTTTCCACATAGCGGCGCTGCCCCTCGGCATAGATGGTATCGAAGGCGAGGGATGATTTGCCGCTGCCCGACAGGCCGGTGATCACCACCAACTCGTCGCGCGGAATCTGCACGTCGATGTTCTTCAGGTTATGTTCGCGGGCGCCGTGAACGGAAATGTATTTCTGCATGATTGGATTTTAATTCTCGAATCTGTCAATATTGGAACATAACATGAACGCACCTTTGTTACGAAATATCATCCAAAGTGCGTGGCGGAACAACGAACTGGGCATTATGCGTCAATTGCCGGTGGCGAGAACAGGGGCGATGTGGCTATAGTCGCTGCTCAGATTCGGGTGCGGATCCAGGTGCGGTTTTGAAGAGACGGATATAACCATGGCAGGCAGCGTCAACAAGGTCATTTTGGTGGGAAATCTGGGCCGCGACCCGGAAGTGCGCAATATGCAGAACGGCGATCCCATCGTGCATCTCTCCCTCGCCACCTCCGAATCATGGAAGGACAAGAACAGCGGCGAGCGGCGGGAAAAGACGGAATGGCACCGCGTGGTCATTTTCAACGAAAATTTGGGCCGAATCGCCCAGCAATATCTGCGCAAGGGCTCCAAGGTCTATATCGAGGGGCAATTGCAGACCCGCAAATGGCAGGACCAGTCCGGCGTTGAGAAATACACCACCGAGGTGGTGCTGCAACGCTTCCGTGGCGAGTTGACCATGCTGGACGGCCGCAATGACGGCGGCGGTGGTGGCGGCGGCGGAAACTACGGCGGTGGCGGTGGCGGCGGCGATCTGGACGATGAAATCCCGTTCTAGACCACGTTTCCAAGATATTGCGGTTCATTCCATATCCAAGCTGACCCCTTTGCCTGGCGGTACGGCAATAAAATTGTAGCCCGTTAGCGGATTGACCTTGGAGGAGGCAATCTCTTCAAGCGAGGCTCTTTTCGCGGGCCCATGTTCCTTGACCATATAGACGTGGAAACCTAGTTCGTTGATCACGAACCGGCTCACCATGCACTCGGCGTCGGCGCCATGATCCTCGTAGATCAGAATTAAATCGTCTCTCCGAAGGGTATTCGCGGCGCCTTTCAAGGCCGTGACTTCCGCTCCTTCGACGTCGAGCTTGATCACCACACGATCCGTTGCCGCTAAATCAAGCCCATCAACCAAGGCATCGACATTCGTCGTCGCGACCGTCTCAAGCGCCCTATGTCCAGCGAATTTCTCGGTCTCTTCAGTGATCCGGGCACCCGCGTGGCCAACTTCCGTTACGAATGACACGGTCTGACCGGCCTGTTCTGACACGGCGGCGTGGATGACCGTAAATGGAGAGCCATTGATTGTGGCGTTTTCGCGCAACCGATCGAACGTATTGACGCCGGCTTCGACGGCCAAAATTCTGCTCGGGTCGGGAATTTTCTCAGAGGCGTAAATGCTCCAGTATCCCATATTCGCGCCAAGATCGAGGAATACACAATCCGCCCGCAGATAGGCGTTCAGAACACGCGCCACTTCTGGCTCGTAATTGAAATCGGAGAATAAGACGCGGGACCAATAATAATCAGCCAAATAGACGCAAAATTTGGACTGCTTGAAAATAGGGACGATGACGTGATTTCTTGGGTTGAAGATGCCCTTGCCAAAGTAGCGGCTGATGGTCCCAATGCCACGGAACGCGTATGGCCTCAAAATGAATCCAGCGAGCCACAGCAATAGCGTCTCAATTCTGGCGCCTAGACTGTCATAGGAAACGATAGGTCGGACTGGCACGACTAAAACCTGTTCATTCGTAAAGACGCTTTTGCAATGGCCGCATCGGCAGCGACTATACGCCATATGCGCCGCCGCCGCGAACAGCGATGAATTCATAGGCCGACTGCTAAACCTCCGCTACCATGTCCCTAACCCATGAATAGGAAAGGGCGCGGCCATGGAATTCGGTATCAGTTGCAGCAAAATCGACGAAATCGGCTTCGTTACCCATGCCGAAAACCTGGGCTATGACTATTGCTGGGTCACGGATAGCCAGATGATCCGCTCCAACCCCTGGGCCGTTCTTGCCCTGGCGGCCCAGGCTACGCGTACGATCCGCCTGGGCACCGGCGTCGCCGTTCCGGGGCTGCGCCTGGCGCCGGTGGCGGCCAATGGTATCGCCACCATCAACCGTCTGGCGCCGGGCCGTACCTTCATGGGCATCGGCACGGGCAATACCGCCATGCGCGCCATGGGGCAGCGGCCCACGGGGGTGAAAGCCTTTGGCGACTATATCCGCATCGTCCGCGCGCTGTTGAAGGGGGAAGAGGTGGATTACACCCTGAACGGCGTTACCCAGCCCATACGCTTTCAAAATACCGAGCTGCGATACCTGGATCTGGATGCGGAGATACCCATTCATGTGGCCGGCTTCGGTCCCCGGGCCCAGGCCCTGGCCGGCGAGCTGGGCGATGGCCTGATCACCGGCATCCCGCGCGGCGGCAGGATTCCATGGGCCCTGGGCAATGTTCAGCGCGGCGCCGAGAAAGCCGGGCGTAAGCTGGACGGGTTTTTCACCTGCGCCCTGGTCAACCTGTTGATGCTGGAGCCGGGCGAGTCACTGGAATCGGAACGTGCCATTGCCGAATGCGGTTCCGCCATCATGGCCAACGTGCATTTCCTGGTGGATTGGGTGAAGGAAACCGGTGGCGATCCGCCCGACTATGTGAAGCCGATCTGGAATGACTACATGGCCTTCCATGCCGAGCGGGAGGCCGCCACGGCGCACCAGAAATTGCATGAAAGCCATTACAGCTTTCTCGATCCGGAAGAGGCGCGTTTCATCACGCCCGAGATGATCCGCAATTTCACCATTGCCGGCCAGCCGGAAGAGATCGTCGAACAACTGCGAGAGTTGGAGCGCCAGGGCCTGAACGGCATCAACTTCATCGCGCCCCTGAAGCAGCAATACCGCCTGATCGAGGATTTCTCCGAACGTGTCATGGCGCGGATGTAGCGGCGCCAGAGATAAGTTCAATCCAGCGACGGCATATTGAGGCCAAATTCTCTGGCGCAGCGAATGGCGCTGTCATAGCCGGCGTCCGCGTGGCGTACCACGCCGGTGGCCGGGTCATTCCATAGCACCCGCTCTATACGCCGCGCGGCATCCGCGCTGCCGTCGCAGACGATGACCATGCCGGCATGCTGGGAATAACCCATGCCCACGCCGCCGCCATGATGGATCGAGACCCAGGTGGCACCCGAGGCGCAATTGACCAAGGCGTTCAACAACGGCCAGTCGGAGACGGCATCGGAGCCGTCCCGCATGGCCTCGGTCTCGCGGTTGGGCGAGGCGACGGAGCCTGAATCCAGATGGTCCCGGCCAATTACGATGGGCGCCCGCAACTCGCCGCTGGCGACCATTTCATTAAAGGCAAGGCCAAGGCGGTGGCGGTCGCCCAGGCCAACCCAGCAAATGCGTGAGGGCAAACCCTGGAACTGGATGCGTTCCCGCGCCATGTCCAGCCAGTTGTGCAGATGGCTGTCATCGGGCATCAGTTCCTTGACCTTAGCGTCGGTGCGGTAGATGTCCTCCGCCTCCCCCGACAGCGCCACCCAGCGGAAGGGTCCGATGCCCCGGCAGAATAGGGGCCGGATATAGGCGGGTACGAAGCCGGGAAAATCAAAGGCATTCTCGACGCCCATGTCCTTGGCCATCTGGCGGATGTTGTTGCCGTAATCCAAGGTGGGCACACCGTCGCCGTGGAAGGCCAGCATGGCCCGAACTTGCGTGGCCATGGAGGCCATGGCGGCGGCCTCGACGGCCTTTGGGTCCCGCTCCTTGGTGGTTTGCCATTGCTCCAGACTCCAGCCCGCCGGCAGGTATCCGTTGAAGGGATCATGGGCCGAGGTCTGATCGGTGACGATATCCGGATGCACGCCGCGTGTTACCAACTCGGGAAATACCTCCGCCGCGTTACCCAGCAGGCCGACCGAAACAGGCCGCTTTTCCGCGCAGGATGCCTCGATGATGGCCAAGGCTTCATCCAGGCTGTCGGCGCGGCGGTCCAGATAGCCGCTTTGCAGGCGGGCATCGATGCGGCTGGGTTGGCACTCCACCGCTAACAGGGAGGCCCCCGCCATGGTCGCCGCCAGGGGCTGGGCCCCGCCCATGCCGCCCAGGCCTCCCGTCAGGATCCAGCGCCCCGACAGATCACCGCCGTAGTGCTGCCGGCCGACCTCGACAAAAGTCTCGTAAGTGCCCTGTACGATGCCCTGGCTGCCGATATAGATCCATGAACCGGCGGTCATCTGCCCGTACATCATCAGGCCGACCTTATCCAGCTCGTTAAAATGCTCCCAGTTGGCCCATTCGGGCACCAGATTGGAGTTGGCGATCAGCACCCGTGGCGCATCTGGATGGGTGCGCAACACCGCGACCGGTTTGCCCGATTGCACCAGCATGGTTTCGTCCGCCTTCAGGCTTTTCAGCCCGGCGGTGATCTGGTCAAAGGCCTGCCAATTGCGAGCCGCCCGCCCGATGCCGCCGTAGACCACCAGTTCCTGAGGATTCTCCGCTACCTCGGCGTCAAGATTGTTCATCAACATGCGCAGCGGCGCTTCCGTCAGCCAGCTTTTGGCATTCAGCTCCGTGCCCCGTGGCGCCTTGATATCCCGCGTGTTGTCGATGCGTGAAAATTCGGTCATCCCGCGCTCCCTGGATATTTCTTGACATAATTCGTAGGCTTATTTGCAGTCATCCGCAATGAATCCGTAGGGGGTGTCCCATGGGGGCAAAGCTGACCTTGGTTCCCGGAGACGTCACGCTGGCGGATCTGGCTGTGTTGTATTGGGATAGCCCGGCGGTGGAACTGCATGAGGATACCAGGCCGGGCATCAATGCCGCCGCCGACCTGATCGCCCGCGCGGCCCAAGGCGGCGATCCCGTTTATGGGGTCAACACCGGTTTCGGCAAGCTGGCCAACACCACCATCGCCCCTGAAGATACGGCGGTCCTGCAACGGAATTTGATCCTCTCCCATTGTTGTGGTGTTGGGGCGCCGCTACCTGATCGTATCGTGCGCCTGATCATGAGCCTGAAGCTGCTGTCCCTGGGGCGGGGCGCTTCCGGCGTGCGGGGGGCGGTTGTCGACCTGCTGACGGCCATGCTGGCCAAGGGCGTCGTGCCGGTGATCCCCGGCCAGGGTTCCGTCGGAGCCTCGGGTGACCTGGCGCCCCTGGCGCATATGACGGCGGTGATGTTGGGGGAGGGAGAGGCACGCCTGCATGGCCGAAGCATGAGCGGCGGCGCGGCCCTGACGGCGGCGGGATTGAACCCCATCGTACTGGGCCCCAAGGAAGGCCTGGCCCTGATCAACGGCACCCAGGTTTCCACCGCCCTGGCCTTGGCCGGGCTATTCGAAACCTGGCGCTGCGCCCATGCCACAATAGTCACCGGCGCCTTGTCCACCGACGCCATCATGGGCTCCGCCGCGCCCTTCAGGCCGGAGGTGCAGGCCCTGCGCGGCCATCAGGGGCAGATCGATGTTGGCCTGGCCTTGCGCGCCTTGATCGAGGGTTCGGAGATCCGCGAGGCGCACCGCAGTGACGACGAACGTGTTCAGGACCCTTATTGCATCCGCTGCCAGCCGCAGGTGATGGGCGCCTGTATTGATGTTCTGCGCTTTGCCGGCGGCACCCTGGTGGTGGAGGCGAACGCGGTAACCGACAATCCCTTGGTTTTCACCGACGACGGCACCATTGTCTCGGGCGGCAATTTTCATGCCGAACCGGTGGCCCTGGCTGCCGATCAGACCGCCCTGGCCATCGCCGAGATCGGCGCCATTTCGCAACGCCGGGTGGCTTTATTGGTGGACCCGGCCATGAACTTCGGCCTGCCGGCATTCCTTTCGCCCGATCCCGGCCTGAATTCAGGCTTCATGATCGCCGAGGTCACCACGGCGGCCCTGATGGCGGAGAACAAGCAGATGGCCGCGCCGTGCTCGGTTGACTCAACGCCCACCTCGGCCAATCAGGAAGATCACGTCTCCATGGCGGCGCATGCCGCGAGGCGCCTGCTGCCCATGGCGGCAAACCTGGCACAGATTGTCGGGGTGGAATTGCTGGTCGGCGCCCAAGGTGTCGAATTCCGTGCGCCGCTGCGTACCAGTACGGTCTTGACCAATGTTATCGCACGTCTGCGCCAGGACATAAGCAGCCTCGGCGAAGACCGCTTCCTCGCCGCCGATATGGAAGCCGCGGCGGCATTGATCCGTTCCGGCGCGATGGTCAAGGCAGCCGGGAGCGTGCCGCTCCCGGCGCCGTAGACCGATCTACATGTCGGCGCGATCGGATTTGTGGCTCATTTCGCCTTCCCGTTCGCCGAAATCGTAGCCCTCGCCACGTCCGAAGGCGCGCAGGATGCGCCGGCCGGTGCGGTAGATATGCACCTCGTCGGCGCCGTCCACCAGACGGGCAAAGCGCGCCTGGCGGTACATGCGTTCCAGCGGCGTATCGTCGGTCACGCCCCTCGCACCCATGACCTGGATGGCCCGGTCGATGACGTTGTGCAGCATGCGGGCGCCGGTCACCTTGATCAGGGAAATTTCCACCCGCGCCTGATCGCCCGCGTCCATCTTGCGGGCCGCATCCAGGGTCATCAAACGGCTTTGCTGGATTTCCGCCGCGCTTTCAAAGACGAAGGCCTGCATCAACTGTTTGTCGGCCAGCTTTTCGTCGCGGATATCGCGATCATTCAGGCGTTCGCACATCAGATCGAAGGCGCGCTGGGCCTGGCCCAGCCAGCGCATGGCATGGAAGATCCGGCCCGGGCCGAGGCGCTCCTGGGCGATCTTGAAGCCTTCGCCCCGTCCGCCCAGCATGTTGGTGGCGGGCACGCGGCAGTCTTCGTACTTCACCTCCATATGGCCGCCCAACATGCCCATGGTGCGGATGTCGCGCTGGATGTTGTAGCCGGGGTTGGCCGTCGGCACGATGATCATGGAAAAGGCTTCATGATCCGGGGTGTCCTCGGGCTCGGTGCGGACCATGACGGTGGTGTACTTGGCCCGGTCGGCGCCGGAGGTGAACCATTTGTGGCCGTTGATGACCCAATGGTTGCCGTCCAGCACGGCGGTGGTCTGCAGCTTTGTCGGGTCCGAGGAGGCGATCTCCGGCTCGGTCATGGCGAAGCTTTGGCGGAATTCGCCGGCCACCAGGGGTTCCATATAATTCTTTTTCCATTCCGGCGAGGCGTATAGCCGCAGCATGATGGAATCCTGCAAGGTGTTCGAGCCCACCGCATCGGAGCCCAGGTGCGAGCGGCCGATAACCTCGTTCACATGCACATAGTCCATGAACGGCATGCCTTGGCCGCCGATGTCCTTGGGATGGCCCAGGGCCCACAGGCCGGCATCCTTGGCCTGCTGCTGCACCGCTTTCAGGGCGGCCTGGCTTTCCGGCGTGTCCTTGTCGAAGCCCTCTTCCAGGGGGTAGACCACGTCTTCGATAAAACGCTTCATCTTGCCGCGCATTAGGGTCCAGTCGATTTCGTCTGACATACTTTCCTCCCGTTCGGTTACATTACTTGCACGTATCCTACACCACCGGAGCCTGGGCGCCATGCAACCCAGCCATAAAATTCGCCGTGCGCTGCCCGATGATGCCAAGGCCGTTGCTGCCTGCGTCGCGGCTGCCTACGAAATGTATCTGGCGCGGATGGCGAAACCGCCCGGCCCCATGTTGCAGGATTACAACCAAGTGATCGCGGCGCACGATGTTTGGGTCCTTGCCATCAAGGAACGCATCGCCGGCGTGCTGGTTCTGATGGCGCGGGACGATCATCTGTTGCTGGACAATATCGCGGTGCACCCGGATTTTCATGGCCAGGGGCTGGGCAGCCGGCTATTGGCGCATGCCGATAGCGAGGCCGCCCGCCTGGGCTATCGCGAACTGCGTCTCTATACCCACGTCAGCATGACCGAGAACCTGGCCCTGTATAAGGCCAAGGGCTGGGTCGTCGCCGGACAGGGCATGCAGGACGGCTATGAACGCATCTTCATGACTCGTCGTCTGGATCCATGATGTAGTTTTGCAGATTTGCGCGGATGTCATCGGGAATGGGAATGGCCGCGCGGGCGGAAAGATCGAAACAGACGCATACGATTTCCGTGGTCGCGCCGATCTCGTCGGTTTCGATATTGCGCAGACGGTGCATCATGGTGACCGATTTGTTGCCGACTTTCAGTAATGCGCTCTCGACCTTGAACAGGGCGCCGACCCGCTGTTCATTCTTGAACTGAATTGTGTGCTGGGCATCGACCAGGGAAATGCCCTCGTCCTGTTTGCCGTCCGCCTTGAAACCCAGTTCGACCAGGAAATGAAAGGCGGCAATATCGAAGTGGCCCACATAATGCTGCACGTTCATGTGGCCAAGGTGATCGCAATGCCAGGGGTAGACAACACCGCGGCAGGTTTCCATCCAACTCATATTCGCTAACTCCTATCTATCAAGGTCTGAACTATCGCCGGAATAGGCGTCCTGGTCCACAGAGTTGCTTGGCAGGGCCGGCGCTTTCTGTCAGAAGGGGGCAAAATACGCTTCTTAGCATGGACAAGTAAAAATGAGCGACGGGACCGTAGAAGAAACCGCCAGCGATTTTATCCGCGATATCGTGCGCGAGGATTTGGCAGCGGGCCGCCATCAGGGCTTGGTGACCCGGTTTCCGCCCGAGCCCAATGGTTATCTCCACATTGGCCATGCCAAATCTATCTGCCTGAATTTTGGCATCGCCCAGGAATTCGGCGGCCGTTGCCATCTGCGCTTTGACGACACCAACCCGGCGCGGGAAGAGCAGGCCTTTATCGAGGCGATCCAGGCGGATGTGCGCTGGCTGGGCTTTGATTGGGGGGAACATCTCTACTATGCCTCCGACTATTTCGAACAGCTGTATCTTTGGGCCGAAAGCCTGATCGAAAACGGCAAGGCCTATGTGGATGATCTGCCCGTGGACGAGATGCGCGCCTATCGCGGCACGGTGACCGAGGCCGGGCGCAACAGTCCGTACCGGGACCGGGATGCGGCCGAAAATCTCGATCTGTTCCGCCGTATGCGGGCCGGCGAGTTTCCCGACGGCGCTCGCGTGCTGCGCGCCAAGATCGATATGGCGGCGGGCAACATGAACCTGCGTGATCCGGTGCTATACCGTATTCTGCATGCAGAGCATCCGCGCACGGGTACGGATTGGTGCATTTATCCCAACTATGATTTCGCCCATGGCCAGTCCGATGCCATCGAGGCCATCACCCATTCCCTGTGCACCCTGGAATTCGCCGATCATCGCCCGTTGTATGACTGGCTGCTGGACAATATCGATGTGCCGGCCCGGCCCAGGCAGTACGAATTTGCCCGTCTGAACCTCTCGCACACGGCGTTGTCAAAGCGGCGCCTGACCCAGTTGGTGACCGAGAACCGCGTCGATGGCTGGGACGATCCGCGCATGCCGACCGTATCGGGCCTGCGCCGGCGAGGGGTGCCGGCGTCGGCGGTGCGGGATTTCATCTCGCGCCTGGCCATCACCAAAAGCGACGGCCTGGTTGAGATGGCCATGCTGGAACATTGCATCCGCGAACAATTGAATGTTGACGCGCCCCGCCGCATGGCGGTGCTGCGGCCCCTGAAAGTGGTGATCGAGAACTATCCGGAAGGCGAGACGGAAATGCTGACGGCCCAGAACCATCCGGGCAACGCCGATATGGGCAGCCGCGAAGTGCCTTTCTCGCGCGAGCTGTATGTTGAGCGCGACGACTTCATGGAAGATCCGCCCCGGAAATTTTTCCGTTTGGGGCCGGGCCGGGAAGTCCGCCTGCGCTATGCCTATTTCATCACCTGTAACGAAGTCATCAAGGATGCCGACGGCGAGGTGGTGGAGCTGCGCTGCACCTATGACCCGGAGACCAAGGGCGGCAATGCCCCCGATGGGCGCAAGGTCAAGGGCACCATTCATTGGGTCTCCGCCGCCCATGCGGTCGGGGCGGAAGTGCGGCTATATGAACATCTGTTCAACAGCGAGGAGCCGCCCGCGGGCGACGATTTCCTCTCCGACCTGAACCCGAATTCCATGGAAGTGCTGGAACAGGCCTGGCTGGAGCCGAGCCTGGCGGAATTGACGGTCGGTCAAACCGTGCAGTTCGAACGCATGGGCTATTTCTGCCGCGACAGCGCCGATAGCACGGTTTTCAACCGCACCCTTGGTCTGCGTGACAGCTGGGCTAAGATCAAGGGCAAGTCCTGAACCTGCTAAATCAAGGATAAGGCGTTCGAAGGAGCCAACCGCCGCGCCGAATCGGCCTGGTCTTGTGACTTTTCGCCTTCAGGCCATTGAACATTGGATCATTGGCGCTTTTTTTCCTTGAGAATCATGGCCGCAATTTCCATGAAATAGGCTGATTCCACGTGACCAATTTGACGTAGCCGTCTGGCAAAATTGGTAATGACGACTTCCCATGTCTCATCCTGCAAATCGTCCGCGAGCTCTGGTGGCAGGCGCAGATCCGCTAACCCGAGCTCCGAGTTATCGAGCATTTTCAAAACCTCCATTCGTCCATGGATCCTGACAAGCACCTGCCGGTCGGAAGAATCGTCAATGCTGAACCATGAAGCTACTGCTGTCGCCTACCCGATTGGGTAGGAGAGGAGCAACTCCGACAGTGATATCGATTTTCACCCATTCTGGATGTTGCGTGTAAGTGGATATGTTGAAATCTGTTTACGAGAAAATATCAAAAGAAATTCGTATTGAGCTTAAACGCACCCATTAAACGGATAAGGAATTGCAATAAAAAACGGAAAAAGGGAAGAATTTAAAATGACTACTGTTATAATAGAGACAGATCGAACAATATTACGTCCACTTGAGCCTGCGGATGCTCCTGCTTTGGGGGTCGCCATGCGGGACTCAAATATAACCGAGACGACATTATTCGAACCGCCAGCGCGGACCCGCGATGAAAGTGTAGAGCGGGCCCTGGCGCGAATTGCTGAATTTTCTGAGCATTGGAGCCGTTATGGCTTCGGAGTTTTTGGCGCGTTTGACCGAAGCACGGAGGCGCTTGTTGGTTATTGCGGGTTACGTCATCTAGATGAGTTTGATGGCGATATTAATATTTCAACCATGGTGGATCGGCCATATTGGTCTGAAGGCCTGTCTTCGGAGATCGTTCGTCGTAATTTGGAATTCGCTTTCCTGGATCTTAATCTCGACAAGGTGCATGGTGCTTCGCGAATTTTTGACGGAGCCAGTGTCCATATCATGGAAAGGTGCGGCTTCGTCCGTGAGCCTGACCGTATGTACGGCGACTGGCTCATGCGTTACTACACATGCCGAAAAGAGGCTTTCCTGGCCCAGCATGTTATTTTCCTGAAACAATGCCTGGCGGATATGAAACGAAAGTCCCTTTCGCGTTCCGCCGGCGATTTGCCCACCGGCAATAAGTTGGCAACAAGAAATATCGCGGTCGCCGCTGGATGATGCACGTCAAGTGTTGCGGCTGGGCCGACGACGTTGTGAACATCGAAAACGGTCTAGAAATCCAGCAGTCCCAGTCGAAATGCCTTGGCCACGGCTGCTGCACGGGTGCTGACGCCTAGTTTTGTCAGAATATTTCGCAGGTGAAATTTGACAGTGTTATAACTGATGCCGTGGATCTCGGAAATTTCCCAAGTACCCTTGCCGACGGAAACCCAATACAGGCAATCCAATTCCCGGACGGTCAATCTGGGGATGTTTTCGCAATTGGGTTGCTCCAAATAGCGCTCGGTGATGATGGCGTGCAAGTGATTGCCCATTAGAAAAACCTGTGGCAGGTGCGCATCAATGATCCGCCCGGCTTCCGGGTTCCTTTGGCTGGTCGTAATGCCAATACCGCCGCTGTCGCCGTTCCGCTCGTTGACGGCAAACGAAATACCGTGCCTGACGCCCGCTTGCGCCGCCTCATCGAACATTTGCCGTTGCACACCATCTAATTCAAGGCGATCACGGACATCCTGCCAGATGAAGGGCAAGGCACTACCACGAAGGCTTTCGCGATATAGGGGGCAATGGTTGTGATAACTCATCTCGCGATAACGCTCTTCCCAGGCATCGGAAACGGTGCAATGCCGTAAATAGCCCGGCAAATAGCCTTCAATATCTCGGGGCCGTGGGGTGTAGGCGAAAACTACATTTTCAAAGCCGAGCTTGCCCACATGGCGCTGAGTGACCGTCACGCATTCTTCGGCGCAGCTGGCAGTATCCAGATCAACAAGATAATCGCCGAGGCTGTTTGATAGCGCAGTCACCGATCTCCATCCTAATGCTAATACCAAGTTGCGCGGCATAAGACTCATTTTCTGCCTTTCCTGGCGGCTTG
>CAZPWJ010000093.1:0-18741 GCA_964590195.1 uncultured Rhodospirillaceae bacterium
CATCATGGTTGCAGATGCATTTGTTTGCTTTTCGGCTGAGGGACCGGTGTTTCATTCATGATTGTGGCAACTCACCAATGGATGGGCATCCCGTGCCGCTCCGCAATTCACTCCATCATATTGGCCATGGCGGCGGTGTCTATATTGTCCACCGATGCCGGCGCCCAGGCCGTCTCCACCGGCACTCGGACAAGCGCCCCGTCGGTCTTGGAGCAGCGCCTCAAATCCGGCCCGGAGGCTCCACATGACGCCGCGATCCCATTGCCGAAACCGGAAAGCCAACCGAAGTCCACCGAGACCACCGGCATTGTTCTTTCCGGCGTGCAGATCGCGGGCGCCACGATCTATTCCGAATCCGAACTGGCCGTAATATACGAACCCTATTTGGGGCGGCAAATGACCGTGGCCGAGATCGAGGAGATCGTCGCCGCGATCACTGACAAGTATCACAAGGATGGCTACATCCTATCCCGTGCGATAGCACAACCGCAGGATTTGGATTTCGGCATCCTGTATCTCGATGTGATCAAGGGTTACATAGAACGGGTCGTTTTCGAGGGGCCGATGCAAGCGCGTAAAAGCCTGCTGCTGCAATTCGCCGAAAAGTTGAAGGCCGCCCGTCCGCTGAGCCAGTCGACGCTGGAACGATACGTCATGTTGATGAGCGATCTGCCGGGGCTCAATGCCCGTCCAAGCCTGCAGGCCCTGGACGATACACCGGGGTCGGCAACGCCCGGCGCCCATGAATTGATCCTGCGCTTGAGCCATGACGCGTTCCAAGGTTACGCCAGTGTCGACAACAGAAGCACCCGCGTCGTGGGCCGGCACATAACGCAGCTCAGCGGTAATTTCAATTCCCTGTTCGGGCAATACGGACGCACGGCGCTGTATGGCTATACGGTGCCCGACGATAACAGGGAACTGCTGTTTCTGGAGGGCCAGCAGGAATTTACCGTCAATTCCGAAGGTACGATTGTCGGCATTGATGGCTGGCACAGTGTCAGTGAATCGGGCGAAGCGGACAAACCCCTTGATCTGGACAGTTACGACACCCGCGCCGCGCTCTATCTGGTCCACCCCGTTATCCGGGGGCAACGGCGCTCGTTGTTTCTGACCGGTACCTTCGAATACCGCGACACGGTGGAAACCTTCGCCGGCGTCAACAATTTTGACGACCGTATCCGCTCGGTGCGCTTGACCGCGCGGGGCTTTATCGCCGACGACTGGGATGGTGAAAATGTCATGATCGCCACTGCCAGTCAGGGCCTGGATATTTTCGATGCATCCGACAACGATGCCGCCAACCTGTCGCGCAACGGCGGCAAGGTCGACTATGCCAAGATCGAGGCGTACTACACCCGTTATCAAGACCTGCCTGGACCCTGGTCGGCCGAACTTGGCCTGAAGGGACAACTAACCTCGGACGGCGCGTTATCGGTCGAGGAGTTTCGCGCCGGCGGCAGCAACTTCGGACGGGCCTATGATCCCTCGGAAATCTCCGGCGACCACGGCGCCGCCGGATACCTCGAGATGCAGCGCAACCTCGCCGCCAATAATGCATTTTTCCGCCATACTCAGATTTACGCATTTTATGATCTGGCGGCGGCCTGGAACGACGATCCCATATTCGGTACTTTCAAGACCTCCATTGCCTCCGGCGGCTTTGGCATGCGGACATTGCTGCCGAACCAGGTGCGCTTCAACCTGGAGCTGGCGAAGCCACTGACCGAACCGGTTTTCGCCGAAGGCGCCCAGGGCGAATTCATGCGCTTTTTC
Source organism: uncultured Rhodospirillaceae bacterium (assembly GCA_964590195.1). Classification (GTDB taxonomy): domain Bacteria; phylum Pseudomonadota; class Alphaproteobacteria. The sequence goes on from CAZPWJ010000093.1 coordinate 1,777, forward strand.
TTTGGCCTGAATGTGGAATTTTAGGATACACCTCGGCGACAGTTCGATTTGCAGAGGTATCTGATGAGCAAGACACAATGAGCAGTATCAGATGAGCGGCGACATTTCCAAACCCCGCAACCTGCCGGATTTCACCGGCCTGGATTTGGCTTTTGACATTATCGACAGCCACCATCATCTGTTCGATTTGCTGGCGGTGCACTATCCCTGGCTAACCGATCACCAGGAGGAGAATTTCCTGCTGGGCAATTACGATGCTCTGAAACGAAACTACAGCCCCGCCGATCTTCGCCGCGACATGGCCGGCCTGCGCGTGGTCAAGACCGTGCATGTGGAGGCCGAGGCCGACCGCGATGGCCAGGTCGACGAGACCCGCTGGCTGACCGGTGTGATTGCCGAGCACGGTTTGCCCGATGCCATCGTGGCTCATGCCTGGTTGAACCGCGACAACAGCGCCGAGGTATTGGCGGCCCAGGCGGCCTTTCCCGCCGTGCGCGGCATCCGCAGCAAACCCCGCACATCAGCCACCGCCGCCACGCGCGGCGATGTACGCGGCCTGTCCGCCTCTCTGCAGGACCCGGCCTGGCGCCTCGGCCTGGGCCGGCTGCGCCAACACGGCCTGTCCTGGGATCTGCGGGTACCGTTCTGGCACCTGGCCGAGGCGGCGGAGGTCTGCGCCCTGTATCCCGACCTGGCCATCGTCACCGAACATACGGGCCTGGCCTGGGACCGTAGCGAGGATGGCCTGGCCGAATGGCGCCGCGGCATGACCGCCCTGGCGGCGATGGAGCATGTGCACCTGAAAATATCGGAGTTGGGGCTGGCGGGCGCGCCCTGGGACTATGACGACAACCGGCGCCTGGTGCGCGAGGCGATCGAGATTTTTGGCTTTGAACGCTGCATGTTCGCCTCCAACTTCCCCGTGGCCGGGCTGCGCATCGGCTATGTGGAGCAGGTCAGCGCCATTGCTCACATGATCCAGGATTGCTCCACCGCCGAACGCGGCGCCTTGTTCCATGACACCGCGAAACGTTTCTACCGCTTGTAGCTGTCCGCCGAGTTTATGGGGCAGGCAACACGATGGCGGCTCTATGATCTGTGACTATCCAGGTAGATCCGGACTTTTTCCAGGAACGGCAAGGCGGATGCGAAATCCTCTTCTGACAGTTCCCCCAAGAGTTCCGCCAGCAGCGGGCTGACGCCGTCAATGCAGCGCAGACGCATTTCGCGTCCGGCATCGGTGATGCTGACCAGCTTTGCCCGCCCATCATCGGGATCGGGGCTGACCCGTATCAGGCCGCGTTCTTCCAGACGCTGCAGGGTATTCGTCATGGCACCTTTGGTGACCTGGAAGGCGCTGGCCAGCCGCGCCGGGCTCCACTTGCCTCCCAGCCGTACCAGATGGTTCAAGACGCCGAACTGCGGCATCTTCAGGCCGTTGGGCAGGTTGCGCTCCAACTGAGTTCGCGCCAGCTGCTCGATAATGCCGATTTCGTTGAAGAACCTGAAGGCAATGGGATCTTCGGCCGGCCTCTTTTTGGGTTTCGCCATTAGTTCTCCCTCATTCTTGTCGCCAGCGCCCAGCGCGGGGCCGGTCCCACGCTCTTGGCGTAGCCGAGCCGCGCCAACATCTGGACCCTCTCACCCGGCTGCCTCGCCAGCCAATTATGGATGGTCTTGAAATTGGGCGCCATGGCGGAATACTCCTGCAGGGTCTGGCTCATGGGTTGCATGGCCAGGCCATCGGCGGTGATTTGCAACGCCGTGCGCATATAGGCGCGGCCCGCCTCGATTTGCGCCGTACGGCTGTTGCCGGCAGTCGTGATCCAGACAAAGCCCATCGCGGACATGGCTGCCTCGTCCGACATTTCAAGGCCGATCCGATAGGCGCTGGAGCTTGGATCAGCCAGGGTCTCGCGGCTCAGAACGCCGGCCAGGCTTAGCGTTTCAAGAAATGCGCCGCCCAGCGAGATGCCGTCCGGGTTGGCCTCGATCTCCCGCCGCCCTATGCGCATCAGATCGATGCTCTCCTGATAGGCTTCCGGTGTCGCGAATTCGATCCGCATGGCATCCCTGGTCAGGGCCCGGAGGTCCGCCAATAACTTGCCGCCGTTTACCGAACCGATCCGAACAGCTGTGCTTTCCATGTTTAAGCGCCGGAGCGGGCTGTCGGGGATGTTCCGGGCGGTATCGTATGGGTTACGGTTGGTGTGGCGATTGAAGGTTTGTGCAAACAGCGGGTCGTCGCCGAGGCTGTCTCCCTCCCTCAACAGCAAATGCGCAATGGGCCGTCGGTCCAGCGTTTTCTCCGGTACGCCATCGGGAAAATAGCGAATGTCGGCGCGATAACCCTGCGCTTCCGCCGCCAGGGAGAACAGTTCCAGAAAGCAGCCCAATCCAATCACAATTTGCCGGCTGAAGGGGTCTGTCGCAGGGAGTAAGCGGTCGGGGTCGCAATGCAGAAGGGCCTCCCTGTCGCTCTTCAGTTCAACGACCCAGGGCTGGCGGTTATGGGGGTTAGGCGCCAGAATGGCATAGGACAGCGCCTGGCGCATGGGGTCGGCATACAGCGAGCCGGCTGTATGCCAAGGTTTCAAGGCAGCCGTCGGTGTGCGTGTCGCCGCGAAACCTATGCCGCCGGCGGCGATGATGACGCTGCCCGCGCCGGCGATTTTCAGGAATTTGCGCCTGTCCATATCCAGATCCTTCCATGACGGCATCGAAATAGTTCAACGTTCGATTATATATAGTTTAATGTTGAACTAATCAAGTGCTGCGGGACAAATTTCCAAGCCTGGCTGAAATCTTGCAGGCGGGCCGGCGGCACTTTACGGTTCTTGCCGGCAGTCAGAACAAGGGGGCGGAGGGCAATGTTTTTCACCACAAAAGGTGCGCGGCGGCCTTATCATCTGGGCAGCTATCCGCTGGAGAGCCTGCCATGTGATGACCGTGTCATCGCACTGGAAGCGGCGCGTCCACCGGTGCGGGCGCCGCGATATCTTGATCCCGCCGATGGCCCCCTGGCTTATTCCCTGCGCGGCTATCTGGATATTTTTATCGACACAGCAATGAAGCAGCCCGCGGCGGCAAGGGCCCCCGTACCTGATGACCTCCACCGCCGCATGGTCGACGTCAAGGGTTACGGCTATTTCATGAACGCTGATCAGATCGGCATCTGTCGTATCCCTGACAATGCGTGGTGCACGGACGGTGGGGCGCTTGATCATTCCCTTGCCATTGTTCTCTTGCTGGCCCACGGACGAATACCGGAAGCCGGCAATCCAGCCCGCGACTGGATCGCGCCTGCCTTGGGCGAAGCGGCGGACGCCCGCATTGGCGGGATCGCTGTCTGCCTGTCGGGCCATATTCAGCAAATGGGTTTCTCCGCGGCCGCGCATGTGATCGGGGCGGGCTCGCTTGACCATGGGCGATTGGCGGTGCTGGCGGGCCTGGCGGTGCGCGATGGCAAGAGCCTGAGAAATCCTTTCATCAAGGGCGAATTTTCCATTGCCGTTGTTTCCACCAGTTACGAACTGGCCGTTGATCGCCCGTTGGCAAAAACGGCCTTGAACGCAGCGGGCCTGGGCTATTGGCTGGGACGGAATGGCGCGACATCGGGGCGGGAGCGGAACCGCCGGGCCGGCCGCGCCACCCACCTGAGCGCCTACGCAATGGAGACGGTCAAACGGGTCGATCGGCCCACGACCTTGATTCTGGATGACGAGGTGCCGAGGATCTCCAAGCGGGCGGCATTTTTCGAGCGCGCGGCGCGCGGCGACCTGGGTCAGAAGGCCCTGCGGGAGCGTAACCGTTTCGCCTTCAAACAGCCTCATACCGCCGGCATGATGGCATCAATGCGGGCCATGGTGCCGGTCCAGGGCGGCGAAACGGCGGCGGGCGCCACACCCCAAGATTACAGCGACCCGGCGGCCAATGCCCGGGCCCTGAAGTCACTGTCATATCTGCTGGGCGCTGATTTGACCGGCATTTGTGAAATACCCGAATACGCCTGGTTTTCCCATGGCGCCAAGGGGGAGGAAATCAACCCCTACCACAAATATGCCGTGGTCATGCTCATCGATCAGGAGTACGAGACCATGGAAGGTGCCTCGGGCGATGACTGGATCTCGGGCTCGCAATCCATGCGGGCTTATCTGCGCGGCGCCGAGATCGCCGGCGTCATGGGAGATACCTTGCGCCAATTGGGCTTTCCGGCCCGCTCGCAAACCAACGTGGACAGCGATCTGCCGCATATTCCACTGCTCTTGTGGGCCGGACTTGGCGAGCTGTCCAGAATAGGCGAACTGGTTCTAAATCCATTCGTCGGGCCGCGTTTCAAATCCGTGGTGCTGACCACGGACATGCCCCTTGCCGTGGACAAGCCGGTGGACTTCGGCCTGCAGTATTTCTGTGACCACTGTCATAAATGCGCCCGCGAATGCCCCTGTGACGCCATTTCATGGGGCGATAAGATCATGTTCAACGGCTATGAGGTTTGGAAGCCCGATGCGGAACGCTGCGCCCGCTATCGCCTGACCAACGCCAAGGGCTCGGCCTGTGGCCGATGCATGAAAACCTGTCCCCTGAACAAAGTGGTAACCGCCGACGGTCCCCTGTTGGAACGCCTGGCCAGTTGGTGCGGTATCAACGCGCGTTGGCTGAAACCGTTATTAGTCCCCATCGCGGTCCGGCTCGACGACTATCTGGGCAAGGGCCGGCGCAACCCGGCGAAAAAATGGTGGTTCGATATGGAAGTCCTGGACGGCATCTGCGTCGAGCCGGTCAAGGGCGTCAGCCAGCGTGATTTGAATTTACAGAACAGCATCGACCCGGCAAAACAAAGGATGGCCTACTACCCGGCCGCCGCCATGCCCGTTCCCAATGACCTGAATCCCCAGCCACCCGACCGCAAGGCAGCCATGGCCGTCGGCCAGACCTTTGAAAGCCCTATTGCCGCCGCCCGTCGTGCCAGCCGTGGTGAAGCTGCGCCAGCCTATAACATAGCGACGCCACCCGACCCCGAGGGCCCCAAGGGCCTCAAGGACGGTGGCGCGAATTTAGCTACCTATGGCAGCGGCACATCGCCGAACCGCCAAGCAAAAAATTAGAACGGGTTGTCCATGAGGTCGGGAGCAAAGTGCTCACCGTAATATTCCAGGTGGCGCCGGCAATAATTATCAAACAAGGCCTGCTCGTGATTGGTGATGCCCGAGCGCTTCAGGACAGCGGCATTCTGGTCCACCCAATGGGCCGAGAGTTCAGCCAATGTATCGTTCATAAGGGATTGCGCACGGCTGAAATCGATATTGATCCGGCTGGCGTTGACAACGAAGGAATGTGACATGACGTCCCCCTCACGGTTTTGGGCGGTAAGAATTGAGCCAGTCATACAAAGGCTCCACCCTTTTCAAAGCAAGAGCCATGCCAAACACATTTCTACGTAAATTCAATAGGTTAGCATCTTATCATCGGTGATTTTCATCACACCTGTCGCAAATTCTGACGGATTAATGTCCCAAATCGGGACGTTCCGGAGGATTTGCGGATCTACAGGGTCTTCAGGCCGGCTTCGATGCGGTCCATGGCGGCCGACAATTGTTCTTCGGATTTGGCGAAGCACAAACGTAAATAGCCCTCGTTACCGGGGCCAAAGGCCGAACCGGGCGCCAAGCCGACCTGATGTTCGCGCACCAGCTGCTTGGCGAATTCCAGATCGTCTTCCAGGCCGACAATCTGGGGAAAGGCATAAAAGGCCGCCTTGGGCGCGGCCAGACTGATGCGCTCCATGCCGCCCAAACGCTGGTGCACCAGATCCCGCGCCCGGCGGCTGCGCTCCACCCCCTCGGCCACGAAATCCTCGCCCTCGCGAATGGCCACGGCGGCGGCGTGCTGCACGAACGAGGTGGAACCAGTGTTGTTGATGCCCGAAAGATCCCCCATTTTGTCGCCCAGCTCGGCCGGGTGAACCAGCCAGCCACAACGCCAACCGGTCATGCACCAGGCCTTGGACATGGAGTGCACGATGTAGAGGGCATCGTCCGGCTCGGCGATGGAGAGAAACGAGGGTGCCACGGGCCGGTCATAGACGATGCGGTGATAGACCTCGTCCGCGATGATCCAGATACCCCGTTCGCGGCAGAAATCCAGCACCGCGCGTTGCTGCTCGGGCTCCATCAGCCAGCCCGTGGGGTTCGAGGGCGAGGCGATGAAGATCGCCTTGGTCCGCTCATCGCAGGCATCGAACAGTTTGTCCAGATCCAGCGACCAGCCGTTTTCGCCCTGATCCAGACGCACATGGCGGCTTTCACCGCCCATGGTCTGTACGCAGTAAAAGATGTTCGGCCAGATGGGCGAAACCAAAACCACGTTGTCGCCGTTGTTCACCAAGGTTTCCGTGGCGATCATGATCGCCGTCATGCCCGAACCGGTGACCGTGATCCGCTCCGGATCGAGGCCAACGCCGAACTGGGTCTGGGTGTAATCCAGAATGGCCTGGCGTAGCTCCGGTATGCCGCGCTTGTTGACATAGCGGGTTTGGCCCGCCTGCATGGCATCAATCGCCGCCTGGCGAATAAACTCCGGCGTATCCAGATCCGGTTCGCCAAACCACAGCGGGATGACATCCGGGTTGCCTATGCCGATACGCGAGACCTCGCCGATACGCTGGGTTTGCATTTCGGCGATGGCGGGGCGAACAACTGGCATGGCGATATCCTTGTAGCTGTGTTTGTAGCTGTGGTTTCGGCGCGCTTTTAGAACAGACGGCACCCGAGAGCAAGCGCTCCCAGGTGCCGATAACTTGACTAGTTGATGGCGCTCATTTGCCGGAAAAATTCGGCGCCCGTCGTTCCACGAAATGGGCCACGCCTTCCTTGAAATCCTCTGATTCAAAACTGGCCGGCATTTCACTATTGGCCAGCAGCACGGAGTGCTCCAGGGAGTTCAGCATGGCCTGGTAGATCTGCCGTTTCATAATCCGGATGGAGCGGGGCGAAGCCAGCGTGGCCAGTTCCGTGGCGTAGGCGCGGACCTCGTCCATGAAGCTTTCCATGGGGAAGACCTTTTGCACCAGGCCCATTTCCTTGGCTTCCCTGGCATCGAACTTGCGTGCCGATAGGGTCAGGTCGAGGGCGTTGGCGGGTCCGATCAGGGTCGGCAGCATCCAGGAGATACCATGTTCGGCGATCAGGCCGCGGCGGGAAAAGGCGGTGGAGAAAACAGCCGCGTCGGAGGCGAAGCGAACGTCGCAATAGAGCGACATGATCAGGCCCAGACCCGCCGCCGGGCCATTGATGGCGGCGATGATTGGCTTGGGAACGGTTGGGAAATAGGTGTAGCGCAGGCTGTAATCGTTGGACAGGGCCAGACCGCCGGGAATGGCGTTATCGACGGCACGGACGCTGTCGGATGTTGGCCCGCCGCTGGAGGCGCCTTGCTGGATATTGTTGAGATTGTTCATATCCGCGCCGGAGCAAAAACCACGGCCCTCGCCGGTCAGGATGATCGCGCCCACGTTGTCATCGGCCGAGGCTTCGATCAGGGCGGCGCGGACTTCACCTTCCATTGTGGTGGTCCAGGCATTCAACGCCTTGGGACGGTTCAAGGTGATGGTGGCGATTTTGTCCGATACGTCGTAAAGAATTTCGCTATAGGCCATGATGTTTTCCTCTGTTGGCTCGATATACTCAGCTGATTTTGGGGCTAGTTTACGCCCATGGCCGGAAAATGCGAATTGTGATGTTGCGCTTAGGATAATTATGCAGGCCATTGTTGAAGTTGTATTGCCGGTTTTCGGCCTGATCGTGTGTGGTTATCTATTGGCCCGCAGTCCAGTTCTGTCCGTCGAGGGCGCCAAAGGTCTGACCGGGTTCGTATTTTATGTCGCCATACCGGCCCTGCTGTTCCGTACCGTGGTCCGGGGCATGGAGACCGGGCAGCTGGATTTTACCATTGTCTATGCCTATTTCACTGGCGCGGCGGTGATCTTCGCCTTTGCCATGCTGATCGGCTGGCTGCTCTTCAGGCGCAGCTTTGCCGAACAGGCCTTGATGGGCATGACATCCGTCTTCGGCAATACGGTGATGCTGGGCCTGCCCCTGGTCTATATGGCCTTTGGCGAGGCCGGCGTGGTGCCGGTCAGCCTGATCGTGGCCTTTCATTCGACCATTCTGATCACTGCGACCACCATATTGTTGGAACTATCGCGGGGCCAGCGGCGCGGTTATGGAGCCATCATCTGGACCGCCTTCAAGGCACTGCTGCGCAATCCGGTGATCCTGGCTCTGCTGGCCGGCTTCGCCTGGCTCGCCACGGATCTGTCTTTGCCAACCGTGGCCGACCGTTTCATTACCTTGTTAAGCGGCGCGGCGGCACCCTGCGCCCTGGCCGCGCTGGGGGCATCCTTGGCAGCCTATCGCCTGGGCGGCGATCTGCGGGAAAGTGCGGTGGTCGTCGGCCTGAAGCTATTGGCCATGCCGGCGGTGGTCTGGCTGCTTTGCACCTGGGTGTTCCCCATCGATCCGCTATGGGCCGCCGTCGCGGCCATCATCGCGGCACAGCCGGTGGGCGCCAATGTTTTTATCCTGGCGCAACAGTACGACACTTATACGGCGCGCTCCGCCTCCGCCGTGCTAATATCCACTATATTATCAGTGCTGGTCCTGGCCTTGATGATTGCTAGACTGGCGCCAGATACGGCCGGCTAGGGGATTTAGCGCCATGACGGAACTGGACGCTGTATTATTCGCCAACGAAGCGTTTTACCGTGCTTTCGCGGACCGTGACATGGCGGCCATGGCCGAAGTCTGGGCCGATGATTTGCCGCTTTCCTGTATCCATCCCGGCTGGGGGTTGTTGGAGGGCCGCGATGAAGTACTGCAAAGCTGGGACGCCATCCTTGGCAATCCCGAATCGCCCGCAATCGGCTGCCTGGCCGCCAAGGCGCATATACGGAGCGACATGGCCTATGTGCATTGTTTCGAGGAAATTGAAGGCAATTATCTGATCGCCACGAATATCTTCGTGCATGAAGGGAAACGTTGGCGGTTGGTGCATCATCAGGCCGGCCCCACGGCGGAAGACCCGCCCTTGGAAACGGAGGATGAAGGCGGCTTGATCAATTAGCGTCTTTCCAAAAAGAAAATCGGCGCTGACCACCAAAGTGATCAGCGCCGGAGTGTAGCTGATTGCCTGAGGGCACGGGCAATCAACCAAAGAGAAAAAGCAATGCATCGTTCCAAGTCGCCGGGCGATATGCCATTCGACCTTCATCCCTTACATTGCAAGGCCCGTGCCAACTTTTCACAGCATGATATTTCGCTGTTTTTAGCCATCCCGATATTGCGGGCCGTTAAACCTGTCTCAAATTGGACCGTTTGCGAATCTCACAATGGGGATTGGGACAGGTGCTCAATGGCCCCATTGGCTAGCGCCACGGCAAAGAAAAAGGCGCCGGCCACCAAGGTGGCCTGCGCCTGAGGTCTGTTGGTTATTTGAGGGCACGAACAACCAACTTGAGAGAAAAAGCAATGCATCGTTCCAAGTCGCCGGGCGTTATGCCATTCGACCTTCAACCATTACATTGCAAGGCCCATGCCAACTTCGGAAATATTCTAAAATGGCGGTTTATTGCCATTTATTCATAATGGCCGGGGACGATTTGTGCCAAGTTGGGCCAAGCCCCTGTGTAAAATTGGGACAATGCGCCATATTTCAACATCTGGCCCGTCCGCTATTCAGTTCGCCGCCGCCAGTTCCTCGACCGTTTGGATCAGGCGCGCAATATCTGCGGGTTCAGAGAGCCGATGATCGCCGCTTTTCGAGAAGGTAACTACGATATCGTCGCCTTGCAGACGCTCGACAATTTCCAGCGATTGCCGCCAGGGCACATCCGGGTCTTCCATGCCGTGCAGGATACGCACGGGATAGTCAACCGCCAGGGTCTGCTGCAACACCAGATGGTTCCGGCCTTCCTCGATCAGCTGCATGGTGATGGCATAGGGGTCTTCGGAATATTCAGAGGGCGCGCGATAGACGCCATCACGCTTTAAGGTCGCTTTTATCTCGTCAGAAAAGTCATCCCACATACGCAGAACGAAATCCGGCGCCGGCGCGATACCAACCAAGCCGGCGATCCGCTCCGGCCGGGCCCGTGCCAGTAACAGCATGATCCAGCCGCCCATGGACGAGCCGACGACGATCTGCGGCCCGTCCGTCACCTGATCCAACACCGCCAGGGCATCCTCGGCCCACAGTCCGATGGTACCACTTTCGAAATCAGCATCAGATTGACCGTGACCGCGATAGTCGAAACGGGTATATGATCGCCCGGATGCCTGGCAGGCGGCTTCCAGGGCCAGGGCCTTGGTGCCGGTCATGTCCGACATGAAGCCGCCACAAAAGATCACACCTGGGGCGCGGCCGGGGCTATGATGGTAGGCGATCCTGGTGCCATCCTCGCGGCTCAGGAAGTCAGGTTCGGCTTTGGGCTCGATATCGTGCGTCATGGGTGATGCGCCATTCAGTATAGGTCGGTATGGACGGTACATTGCAATCTAGCATTCAAGCGCCCGGCGCGGAAGCAGCCCAGGGAACGGCAACTCAGGGGCGGCTTGTGCTGCAAGTGTTGCCGGCAATGGAAATGGGTGGTGTGGAACGGGGCACGGTGCAGACCGCCGCGGCCCTGACGGCGGCCGGCTGGCGCGCCATGGTGGCCTCGTCCGGCGGCCTGATGACCCACGAACTAAACCGCGCCGGCGCAACGCATGTTGAAATGCCCCTGGCGGCAAAGCGGCCCTTGCGCATGCTGCGCAACGGCGACGCCCTGGCCGATTTGATCAACCGCGAAGGCGTCGATCTGGTGCATGCCCGCAGCCGGGCCCCGGCCTGGAGCGCCTTGAGCGCGGCGCGGCGCACGGGCAAGCCGTTCGTCACGACGTTTCACAATGCCTACGGCCATAATTGGCTGAAGCATCATTACAACAAGGTCATGGCCAAGGGCGACAAGGTCATCGCCATTTCCGATTTCGTGGCCCAGCATGTGCGCGAGACCTATGGCGTCGACGACGACCGTCTGGTGACCATCCACCGCGGCATCAATACCGACACTTTCGACCCCGCCAATGTCAGCGCCGAGCGGATGATACAGCTATCCAAACCCTGGCGCCTGCCTGATGACCGGCCCGTGATCATGCTGCCGGGCCGCCTGACCCGATGGAAAGGGCAGAGCTTGCTGATCGACGCCCTGGCAACCCTGGGCCGGAAAGATATTTGCTGCGTCCTGGTCGGCGGCGATCAGGGGCGCACCGGCTATCGCCAGGAATTGGAGGAACAGGCACGCCGCCGGGGCCTGGATCATGTGTTGCGCGTCGTGGATCATTGCAACGACATGGCGGCGGCATACATGCTGGCCGATGTGGTCGTTTCCGCCTCGACCCAGCCCGAGGGGTTTGGCCGCGTCGCGGTGGAGGCCCAGGCCATGGGCCGGCCGGTCATCGCTACCGATCATGGCGGCAGCCGCGAGACCATCTGGCATGACGAAAGCGGCTGGCTGGTGCCGCCCAACGAGCCCGAAGCCATGGCCGCCGCCCTGGAGCGGGCCTTGAGCCTGAACCAGGCGGAGCGCGAGGCCATGGCCGCCAATGGCCGCGACAACGTGGAACAGAACTTTACCGTGACCCTGATGTGTCAGCGCATTCTGGCCGTTTATCAATCCCTGCTGGGCTGAATTGACAGCGATGGCGGAGGAACAAATTCTGGTCATCCGCCATGGCGCCCTGGGCGATCTGGTGCAATCCACCGGTCCGTTCAAGGCGATCCGGGCGCATCATCCGGAGGCACGGATCACTCTGTTGACCGCGCCCGCCTTCGCCATGTTCATGCATGCCTGTCCCTGGTTCGATCAGGTTTGGCAGGATCATCGCCCGCCTTGGCATCAGGTCATGGATTGGCTGCATCTACGCCGCCGCCTGCGCGGGGCCGGCTTTGCAAGGGTCTATGATCTGCAAACCTCGTCCCGCTCCAGCCTGTATCTACGTGCCTTTTCCAGTGGCTACTTTGGGGCCGGGCGTCCCGATTGGTCAGGCATCGCGCCCGGCGCCTCGCATCCCCACGACAACCCCGACCGGGATCTGATGCATACCCTGGACCGCCAGGCCGAGCAGCTGGCCATGGCGGGGATCGCGAATGTGCCGGAGCCGGACCTTGATTGGGTCACGGCGGATGCCGGACGTTTCGAATTACAGCCACCGTATGCCCTTGTGGTGCCCGGCGGCTCGACCCATCGTCCGGCCAAACGCTGGCCGGCGGATTATTATCTTGAACTGTGCCAGCGTCTGCTGGCCGCAGATATCCAGCCGGTGCTGATCGGCGGGCGGGATGAAATTCATTTGACCGGGGTGCTGGCGGCGCAATGTCCCGGCGTCCGTGATCTGGCTGACCAGACCAGCATCGAGGACCTGGCCGTCCTGGCCCGTGACGCCAAACTGGCGGTGGGCAATGATACCGGGCCGATGCACGTAGCCGCCGTTGCCGGTGCGCCATCGGTGGTGTTGTTTTCAGCCGAGTCCGATCCGGCGCTCTGCGCCCCGCGCGGCGCCAAGGTTGCGACCCTGCGCGAGAATGACCTGGCGGCGCTGACCGTCGATCGGGTCTGGGATCTAATCGCAGATCGTCTGTAGAGCTCGCCAGGCTCGAGCGTCGAGCGCGGGCTGACCGCCTTCGTCTTTATCTGTTGCGGCGATGCGCTCCGCCAAGGGCGGGTGGCTGGAGAAATATCCGGTCAGAGCATTTGTTCCCGCTGCCTTTTTTGTCCCGCCCAGGCGGGCGAAGAAGCGCGCCATGGCATGGCTGGACAGACCGGCGCGGCGCAGCAGATCTCGGCCAAAGGCGTCCGCCTGACGTTCCATATCCCGGCTATAGCTTAACAGCAGCAAGGTACCGCCGATCTCGCCCACCAGTTCGGCCAGGGCCGAGCCATCGCCGGTCAACAGCTCGGAAAACATGCTAATGCCCATCACCCGCAAGGCCATCTGGGTCGGGTGGCGTTGGGCGACGTGACCGATCTCATGGGCCAGCACGGCGGCGACTTCATCCGCGCTTTCGGCTTTCGTCAACAGGCCGCGGAATATCACCACATGGCCGCCGGGCAGGGCGAAGGCATTAACCATGCCGCGGTCGGCGACCACGACCGACAGCGCTTGCGGCAATGCCTCTCCCGCGCCCAGGCGTTCCGTCAACCGCGCCAGCGCCGCCGCGCCCGCCTGGCCGTCACAGATCTTGGTGCCGGCCAGCAGCCGGGCCCGAAAGGCCAGGCCGATATCCTGCCGCCATTGCAGCGGGATTAGCCCGGCTATCGGCGCCGACAGCCGGGGCAGGCCTTGCCACAGGAACAAAGCCACCAGCAGTAACGCCAAAACGATGATGCCGGCATTGCGGCGGACGTTTCGGCGGGCCAGACCAGTCAGAAACAGCTGCGGCGCCTGTTGCCGCAACGACGCGGCGTGAACAGCATCGGCCAACCGCAAGCGGGCGTCGGGATCGGTTTCACAGCTCAGGCGCAGCGGCATTCCCGGGCGCGGCGGCTCCACGGCGCGCAATTGCTCGAAGGGCCAATGCCGCTCGACCCTTCCGTCGCCCGATGTCAGGTGCAGTCCCACGGCGTCCAACCGCACGGTGACCCAGTGGCGCGCCGCCGTCTTGCCGTCATTGAATTCTTCCCAGGAACTGCTCAAGGTTCAGACCGCGCCCAGATCGAAGGCATCGGCAAGACCTTCGCCAATGCTGGGCCTTTCGGCTTGGGACTGCGTGATCCAGTCGACATTGATCTCCCCCATGACCATCAGGTGATCACAGAAATAGCGAAAGGTCCGCAGCTGCGCGAAAGGCTGGCCGAAACCCAGGGTGAGCACGATGATCAAGGCGTTGAGGCCAACCAGACCGATCAAATTCCCAAACGAGGCGTTCATCCGGAATGAAAGCCCCTGGAATGATGTGCTGGAGGCGAACCGGTTGATTTCATGCGCCCGGTACCAGACCCAGCCAAGAGCCGGGATCAAGGGCCAAAGCAGCACCCAGCCTTGCGACATATCAATGTCGGCGGCTTCAAATTCGGGTCCTCCGATAAATTTTATGCTGCTGAACCGGATGAAGACGATGGCCGCGATCAAGGTGGCGGCCGAGGCGAGCCAGTAGACCGCGAAAATTCGATAGAGCGGCGTCAGTGGCATGCCGACCCGAAAATTGCGGTTGCCGAACATGGTCTCGGCCATGATCCGCTGAAATAGCCTGGCCCGCATCCAGGGATAGGCCCAGCCCAGGGTGATCAGGGCAAGCAGGGAGAAGAACAGATAACGGACGGCATAGGACGCGGACGAGCCATTCATGCCGCCCCGAATACCGCGCCAGGAGGTGCGGCTGAGGCGATAGCGCCGGGCCCGGTAAATAGCCATCCCAATCAGGAACCAGATAACGGTGTAGGATATCACTGTGTAAACCGTGAATGCAGTGCTCTCCACGTCCAGATAAACACCGGCTAAATTGCCTATAACACCAAGCGGCACCAGGACCAGGAAGAAAACGGCAAGGAAACCTTTGAACAGCTCGCCCCCGCTGCCGGTATATTCCAGCGGTTCAGCCATGAAATATGTCTGCCGCCACAGATACTGCCGCACCCTGGTCTTGCCCCAAAATCTATAGATCGACAGGGTCAGGATATTCAGCAGGGTATTCAGCAGCACGATGGGCAGCAGCGCGCCCGCCCGCCCCCGCTGTTCCAGTGCTAATGGCGGTGATATTTCAGGTGGTGCCACGGCTCCGTCCATGACCGGGATAATGGCCAGACGGCGCAGGTTTAGCAAGCGGTGCGTCAGCGTCCACCTCCGCTGCTTGACAGCACCGCCATTCCGCCTAAGTTGCGCTCACACTGTCTTGCAAGGCGGTCTGGAAGTTTTTTGCACGGAATGGTTTGAACATGGTTGCCATCTCATTACCCGATGGAACAGTGCGCCAGTATGACGGCGCGGTGACGGCGGAACAGGTCGCCAACGATATCGGCCCCGGCCTGGGCAAGGCGGCCATCGCGGCTCGCATTGATGGCGAGATGGCCGATCTGCGCCTGCCCATGGAGGCGGATGCGCAGCTTGAAATCATCACACGGCAAAGCGACGAGGCATTGGACATTCTGCGCCACGATTGCGCCCATGTTCTGGCCGAGGCGGCCAAGGAGCTGTGGCCCGATATCCAGGTCACCATCGGGCCATCCATCGATGACGGCTTTTTCTATGACTTCTCCAAGGCCGAGCCCTTCACACCGGAAGACCTGGTGAGCCTGGAAAAACGCATGGTCGAGATCGTCGGCCGCGACGAAGCGATCGAGCGCGAGGTCTGGGAGCGACAAAAGGCGATCGACTATTTCAAATCCATCGGCGAACACTACAAGGCCGAGATCATCGAAGATCTGCCCGAGGACGAAACCATTACCGTCTACCGCCAGGGCGATTTCGTCGACCTGTGCCGGGGGCCGCATCTGCCCTCGACCGGCAAGCTGGGCAACGATGCCTTTAAGCTGATGTCGATCGCCGGGGCCTATTGGCGCGGCGATCACCGCAACGAGATGCTGCAACGCATCTACGGCACCTGCTGGCGCAACAAAAAGGAATTAAAGGCCTATTTGCACCGCCTGGAGGAAGCCGAGAAACGCGACCACCGCCGCCTGGGCCGCGAAATGGACCTGTTCCATTTCCAGGAGGAGGCCGCCGGCATGGCCTTTTGGCACCCCAAGGGTTGGAGCCTGTATCGCGGCCTGGAGCACTATATGCGCGGGCGCCTGGACGATGGTGGCTATCTCGAAGTCAAGTCACCACAATTGGTCGACCGGACCCTATGGGAGAAATCCGGGCACTGGGAAAAATTCCGTGAGCATATGTACACCACGGAATCCGAGGAGCGGGTTTTCGCCCTCAAGCCCATGAACTGCCCCGGCCATGTGCAGATCTACCGCCAGCGCCTGAAAAGCTATCGCGATCTGCCCTTGCGCCTGGCCGAGTTCGGCTCCTGCCACCGTTACGAGCCGTCGGGCGCCCTGCATGGCTTGATGCGGGTGCGCGCCTTTACCCAGGACGATGCGCATATCTTTTGCACCGAGGATCAGATTACCTCGGAAAGTCAGATTTTCTGCGACCTGCTGCTTTCCATATACAAGGACCTGGGTTTCGACGAGGTGCATGTGAAATTCGCCGACCGCCCGCCCGTGCGCGCCGGCGAGGACGCGGTCTGGAATCAGGCCGAGGACGCCTTGATGACGGCGCTGAAATCCACCGGCCTGCCCTTTACCATGAACCCGGGCGAGGGCGCCTTTTATGGCCCCAAACTGGAATTCGTCTTGCGTGACGCCATCGGCCGGGAATGGCAGTGCGGCACCTTGCAGGTGGATTTCGTGCTGCCCGAGCGTCTGGATGCCACATACGTGGGCGAGGATAATGCCCGCCACCGTCCGGTCATGCTGCACCGGGCCATTCTGGGCTCGTTCGAACGTTTTATTGGCGTTCTGATCGAACATTACGCGGGCCGTCTGCCCATGTGGCTGTCGCCGGTGCAAGTGGTCCTGGCCACCATCACCAATGATGCGGACGCGTACGCCGAACAGGCCGCCCAGGCCATGCGGGCGGCGGGTCTGCGGGTGGAACTGGATCTGCGCAACGAAAAAATCGGCTACAAGGTCCGGGAGCATTCGTTGGCCAAGGTGCCGGTTATTGCCGCCATCGGCCAGCGCGAGGCCGACGAAGGTACCCTGGCCCTGCGCCGTCTGGGCGACAAGGGTCAACAGGTGGTTAGCCTGGCCGATGCCATCGCCGAATTGTCGAAAGAAGGTTCGGCGCCCAGTGTTTAAATCGCCCGCCGGGTCATGGTTGGACAATCAACCGTGCCTATCCGGTTGACGCAGACACCCGCTACATCTAGTATCTGTCC
>CAZPWJ010000094.1:0-18721 GCA_964590195.1 uncultured Rhodospirillaceae bacterium
GGACAGATACTAGATGTAGCGGGTGTCTGCGTCAACCGGATAGGCACGGTTAATTGATCCAATTGTTTTAATTTATTTGATCTTTCGCGCATCATTTTCGATACTATTTCTTGCAATCACTGCAATTGTAGCGCCATTTGATGCAATCCAACGCGATATGGTTCGGGCGATCAATGGTCCCCAAGTGCGTCGGTAGTCTTCGCCGCCGCGCGCATGACAAATCCGGCCTAGGCCTCCATGGCGGCTACATGTTCCTGCCGCCGCTGCGCCCATAGATGGACTCCCATGGCGCCGGGCCGAGTCGCAGCCTGACGATGGTTCAGCATTGCATCCAACACCGTTTCGTCGTGGCCCCGTTCGGCCAAGCAGGTCACAAACGTCCTGCGCAGATGATGCCAGTTGAAATCCGGAACCTTGGATAGATCGCGGGTTCGACTTCTGTCGCCGGAACCATATTTTTTATTAATATCATATGGTTATATGATTTGAACCAGAGCCGCAGGCAAATAAATACTGTTCTGGCGGCACACGAGAGACGTTTTGGTCCCCGGTCTGAGGGTTGTCCGCCACCCTCTATCATAGCGCTTGGATCATCCGCCAGCCGGATCGTTGAAGGGCACCGCTGGCCCCGGCCCCTAACCCCGGCGGGATCCCGATAAAGTTAGGCGGCCCCAAAGTCTAAGTTTGAAATTTTTTAATCAGGTTGTTAGCCCTGAAAGCCAGGGTGCGCCCTACCCCTCGGGGAATGACCCTGGGAACAATATGGGTAGACATGGGAAAAATAGACAGAAGTACGCCCTCACTAAAGCGAAGCCGGAACGCTTAATTCATCTTTAACGTGTTACTTTATATTTTTGATTTCCCAGTTATTCGTCCGAAATAAGCGGATTTCGAACCCTGCCATTTCAGCAAGCGGGGATCATTCCAATTATATTAAAATTGACGCGAATATTTGAAAACTCATCGCTGGCAGTTGGAGCAATAGAACGTTGAGCGACCCGCCTGTAGCAAGCGTTTGATGGGCCGTTCACATTGGATGCACGGTTCGCCCTCTCGCCCATAAACGGTGAAATCATGTTGAAAATACCCCAACTCGCCAGATGCCTGCACATAATCCCGCAGGGTAGAGCCGCCCTTGGCGATGGCCTTTGTCAGCACGTCACGAATGGCGGGAACCAACCGCTCGGCCCGTTGACCAGCGACCGATGCGGCCAAGCGGCGTGGCGAGATGCCCGTTTGGAATAGGGCCTCGCAAACATAAATATTACCCAGGCCGGCGACAATCTTTTGATCCAACAAAGCTGACTTTATCGGTGTGCGGCGGCCCCGAAGGGCGTCGGATAGGACCACGCCATTGAATTTGTTACCAAGAGGCTCCGGGCCCAAATCGCGCAACAGGCGGTGGTTGCCCAGATCCTTCTTTAGCACCAAGTCCATCATGCCAAAGCGGCGATGATCCTGAAACACCACTGTCTGCCCGCCGTCCGTCTCTAGCAAAACATGGTCGTGCTTACCGGGCTCCGGTGCCAGGCCATTGTGTATGAACATCCTGCCCGACATGCCCAGATGGGTTATCCAGACCCAGCCGTCATCGAGATCGGCAAGGATGAATTTTGCGCGCCGATACAGGCGTTGGACGGTTCGCCCCTCCAATCGCGCGGCAAAGTTTTCTGGCAAAGGCCAGCGCAATTTGTCACGGCGTTGGGTAACTTTTGTTAGGCGTCGACCGGCCAAGGGAGCTTCCAGGCCACGGCAGACGGTTTCGACTTCGGGGAGTTCAGGCATATGAGAAAGGTTAGCTGATCTTCGCTACAACTGCCAAGCATGTGGTGAAACGTGCTATGGTGATGGTGGTATATGGAATTGTGGAGTGACAACGGCATGGTGCCAACGGTGAGCACTGATTTTGGTTTCGAATCCATACCTTGGGAGGAAAAGACGTCCCGTGTGCGCGGCGTCTTCAATTCCGTGGCTGGCCGCTATGACGTGATGAACGACCTGATGTCGGGCGGACTGCATCGCCTTTGGAAAGCGGCATTTATCACCTGGCTGCGGCCTCGGGCGGATATGCATTTGCTGGATTTGGCGGGAGGAACGGGCGACATCGCATTTCGCTTTCTGGCCGGCGGCGGCGGCAGGGTCACGGTAACGGACATCAACCAGGAAATGCTTTTTGTTGGGAAAGGCCGCGCAAGCGGACGGCGTCTCGACGGTGACATTGAATGGCTCTGCGCCAATGGTGAAGACTTGCCAATTCCCGATGCGTCGGTGGATGTGGTGACTTGTGCCTTTGGGATTCGCAATATGACTGACAAGCTGCGGGCATTGGCCGAAATGTGCCGGGTTTTGAAGCCTGGCGGACGCTTCCTTTGTCTAGAATTCTCCCGCCTCGCATTGCCCGGTCTGGAAGGATTATATGATAAATACTCGTTCCAGGTGGTGCCTCGCCTGGGCCGATTGGTGGCTGATGATGAGGCGTCCTACCAATATCTGGCCGAAAGCATCCGTACTTTCCCGGACCAAGATACCTTTGCCGCCATGATTGCGGAGGCCGGTCTGGGCAATGTCAGCTATCGCAACCTATCGGGTGGTATCGCTGCCATGCATTCAGCCTGGCGGATATGAGCATTTCTTAGCACAATTTTGTCCCAGCATTGATATCAGCTTGGCAGAGACCCATCTAATATGTTTACCATAATATATTGAGGGAGGTTCCATGCGAGCCTTGCTGATCGAAGATGATACGGCAATGGCCAAGACCGTTGACCTGTTGCTGCAGGGCGAAGGTTTCGATGTCAGCGAAACCGATTTAGGCGAAGAAGGCCTGGATCTTGGCAAATTCTATGCCTATGACGTCATCATATTGGACCTTAACCTGCCGGACATGCATGGCTATGAAGTCCTGCGGAAACTTCGTGATGCAGCGGTCGAGACGCCGATCCTGATCCTGTCGGCCATGGCCGAACCGGATGACAAGGTGAAGGGCCTTGGCTTTGGCGCCGACGACTACATGACCAAGCCCTTCATTAGGGGCGATCTCATCGCCCGTATCCATGCACTGGCACCGCCGGTCCAGACTTACTCGGCAGATAGGAGGCCGGCTGGCGCGAAAATCACCCGATACGGAAAAGACAGCCGGGATGATGGCGGGCGCCTGCATCTCACCCGTACGGACATGTTTGAATTTCTGTCATTGTGGTGAGAAAATTGGCAATTGGGGTATTAACTCAGCCATAGCGCCTGCTCTTCCGCCCGCCGGCGCACTAAGCCGCGCAGCACACGCCCGCCGGCCCGGCGCCACTTTGGAAACTCGGCCGCCGCACCCGCCATGTCGCCTCGATTAGCCTTCATGCGAAGGGTCGAGCGTTGCAAATTGCCGCTACCGAGATTGTAGGTGAAGGACACCAAGGCGGAGAATTGATCTTCCGATAACGGAACGCGGATCAACCGGGCCACGGCCCGCTCGGTGTGCCACAGCATCCAGGCCAGAATGACTTCGCCGTCGTCTTCACTGATCTCCGGATGATCCATCGTCACCCGGCATCGGTCCAGGCCCCAGATGGAGCCATAACCGATGGTGGGGATGCCTACCGGGTCCAGATATGGCATGGACGAAAAACTCTCAAAATGCCTGATGATCGCCAGACCCGCCGCATTGGTTTTCATTTTGGGTGGAAGGTTTTCAAGGCGCGGTGGCCAAACCAGAACGACAGAATGGCCGCAAACAGGGCGCGGGTTTCGGCATCCCAAACCTGGGCCAAAGTATCCATCGTCAGCCCATCCGCGCCGAGGACCAGATACATAGCCGCCGACTTGATGATGACGAACTCCAACACCATGATATAGGTCACCACCGGACGAACAGAGCCGCGCAAGGCATCGACCCATGTCACGCCAACCTTACGGTCGTGTTTGTGCAGGCTTTCAGTTTCCCGGATGTCGGCACCGACGTTGATTTCCTCTAGCCGCATTTCATGGCCGGCTTGCTGCAACTGCAGCTGCATGTCCAGTTGCCGCGCCATGACCTCCAATTCGTGCGCTTTGTCCTGGCGGTCCTGGAAATAGTCCATGATTTTGGGCAGGAACGATGTGCCAAAACCGAGCAGGGAGCCTAAGAGTGAAAGCATGTCAGGGCTTCCTTTCATTCAATTCGCGCCAGGCTATGCCAATGCGCAAGATCAACAGGAGAATTGTCAGGCCGCCAACGGCCAAAGCCACGGCGGCTTCCAGGCTGCCCGCATCTACCGTGGAGATCCAACCGGCGGAGGCTGTTCCGGCGGCCGCCACGACAGCATCGGTGGATGTACTTTTAATCACAATGCCGCCCTCTTCTTGACCTCTGGGCACGGCGAGCTTTGGCGCACCTGGCCGGTGGACATGCGACAAGTGCGGCCATTGGGTTGGCGAACGACGATGCACCAGCGCTCTGATGGTGACCCAAGCGCCACCTCCATCCACCAATAGCTAGCCACATCCGGATTCGTGTGCACCAACGCATATTGCTTGAGCAAAGTCTGGAGCGACCTCTGGCCGCCATCACGGATCGGTTGAGCCAAAGCCGCTCTGGGCAATAAAAAAGCCGCCAAAGTGGCGGCTAGGAGCAGATGTCGAAAAGTGGATCTCATGTTAGTTCCTCCGGCAAGTAGGCATCGATATCATTGGTATTGGACATCGCAGCCAAAGCCGCTTCAGCTATGGGCGGCAGATCACGCAGGATTTGCCGGTCGGCCTCGACCGTCGCTACCTCGCGCATATTGGGTCGCCCGGTCTGCGCCTGACTGGCTTCCGCATGGCCGACCAATCCAACAGCACATCACCGTTTTCGGCGAAATGCATATAGTCGCGCATGTCAGCGAAGGCCAGATGGGCGTATTCCAGCACCACCCGCTCGGCGGTAACGAACAGATGGTTCGAAATGCGCTCCTGGCGTTCGGCCACGGCGGCGGCGATGCCTGGATTTTTCAACAGCCGCGGGCCGGTGGAGTTGGCCGCGCGCGCGCTATAGCCGGCCCGAATTGCCGCTTGGGTGGCATTCAGATCCACTAGATACTCATCGACGAAGCGCCGTTGTTTGTTGCTTAGATTACTCATGTCGTGGGGTTTCCTTGTCATTTGACGAATACGGGTGATTTTTTGCTTTTTGCTCGGTATAAAGTGTCTGAATTAATTATCGTTAGCAAAAGCGGCAAGAATTGGATTAAATACTGGTATTTTATTCGCGAACCCAGCAGCATGGGCATGGTCGGATAGATCGAGCTGCGGGCTGCGTGCATTAAAAAAGGGCCGGCGCGGCTTCGCGCGCTGACCCTTGAGCATCATCGTGACGATGGCTGGACACAAAATATTAGAACAAGATTTCAGCCAATTTTTTCAGTTGAGGCCGCCAATCAACAACGGTTTGGCACGGGTTTAGCACAAAAAAAGCGCCGGCTCCGGCTGCTCCATCAGAGCAGGTAGGATAACTAGCGCTCGGTCAATTCGGTATGAGGCCGCTTGTAAACCCAATTATTTCAGCGTGTGAATATTACACTATATACGTTTAAATTGCAAGTAAATTCTTGCGCGACAACGAAGCGCAGGTCGAATATTTCGCAATGCATTAATCGTCGGGGGAAAGATTGGCGCCGATGTTGGTTCGAGTCGGAGGCACGGCTGACAATATTGTCAGCGGTGGCAGGTGCGGTGACGGCCTTTAGGATTTCCACCTATGAGGGCGTAACGACAGCCGCATCAATTGCCGCCGGGTTAGTCGCCTTGAGATGCTCTGGCATGTCTGCCTATGCGGCGAAACCCACCGCACGGCTGATTTCACGGCCCAGATCGGGCGCGGAAATTGGTTTGGTCAGGACATTGGCGGCGCCAATCTGCATTGCCACTTCATGCAGCAGGCCATCACTGTCGCCCGTCAGGATCAGTACCGGAATTTGCGCCAGGTCGCCGTTCTTGTGACGTCTGATTTTGTTGCAGAACGCCATGCCGTCGCCGTCTTTCATATGCAGATCGCAAATCACGAAGTCCGGCAGCTGTTCTCCGGGCATCTCAAGCAATTCAATGGCTTCGGTGCCGTCGGCTGCTTCGATCACATCGGTAATACCAACCTGCGATAACAATGTCCGCACGATTGAACGCATGGTGCGTTGATCATCCACAATTAGCGCCCGCAGCGCTACCAACGTATCAGTCGACATATACTCGGCTCCTTTCGGCGGCCCCGCTATCTGATCCATCCAGACCGGTGGCTTTGCGCCCCGCCGTCACCGGCGGTTTGCCTTTTTCGAATTGCCCTCATGGAGATACGCCACAATGGGTACCCGTTTCCCCTACTTAGGCGGTACAGTATCAATAATCCTGTTAATGAACCGTAAACCGGCTGCCCAGCCGCCCTATTCAGCAGCCCGCAAACGATCAATCGCAACATTGAGACTGTCCCGTTCCTTGCTGCCTTCGGGCAATTGCGCATACAGCCTTTGCCAGCGCGCGATTGCCTCTTTTGGCCGTCCGGCACCGGCATCCGCCATGCCAAGGAACCAAAGTACCCGCGGGTTGTCGGGCTGCAGCGCCTCCAGTTTACGCAATGCGGCCAGGGTTGCCTCGGGCAATGTCTGTTCCGGCCGCGCGCCCTGGATCAAGGCCGTTACCTGCGCCTGCAGGGGTGCAGCGTCGCCGGGCCGAAGGGCCGCCGCGCGCCCGAAGGCATCCGCCGCTTGTGCCGGCTTGCGCAACACGCCGTAAGCCTTACCCAGGCGCATCCAACCGTCGAAATCATCGGGCTCGTCCGCCAGACGATCAGCCAGGCGCTGCACCATAGAGGCAATGAATTCCTGGCGTTCGGCGGCCGGCATATTGGCAGCTGCCGCCATCGCCTCACGATCAGGCCCAGGTGCGGAACCAGGTGCGGAAGCGGGTGCGGAAGCGGGCGCCGAACCAGATTCAGCGGCAGCAGCCAGCTGCTTCTCCGGGTCCACGCCAAGCTCCGTTGCCACTTGACGGATTTGCGCCGCCACGGCCTGCCTGTTTTCACTATCCCCCGGCAAGTCCCGGTACAAGGCCAGCCAGGCATCGTAAGCCTCCTGGGGCCGACCGGCCTGTAGCGCCGCAAGCGCCAGAAAATACCGTGCCGCCAAGTGTCCCGGCGCCAGTTCGAGCGCCTTTTTAAACGCCGTCAGGGCCCCGGGCGTAACCGCGCCCCGGGCGCCCCGCGTTAGAATGTCACCAAGCGCAACCTGTAACTCCGCATCATCCCCAGACAAGGCCACGGCCCGGCGCAATGCCTTGGCGGCATTGTCAAAATCGCCCATCGCCGCCCGTGAACGGCCTAATAATACCCAGCCATCCAAATCATCGGGCTGGTTCTGCAAACGTGTCTCCAGGCGCGCAACCATCTCGCTGACCTGCGCGCTCTGCTCCTCGCTCAGCCCTTGTGTTTCAGGCGCCGGAGCTTCCCGCGCCGCCAGTGGCTGGTCGGGCTGGCCCGGCTGGCCGAGTTGGCTGTACAACAACAGCGTCAGGGCGGGCAGCAACAGGGCGATCAGGACCGCCGTGATGGCCGACGGCGCGGCCGGGCCGCCATGGCTTTCTTGCTGATCGGCAGCTCTTAGTATCCGCCGTTCAATTTCCCGTTTCGCCTCTGCCGCTTCCCGCTCGGTCAACGAATTGGCCGCCAATTCGGCATCGACTTCGCGCAATTGATCCCGATAGACCTCCAGATCGTGATCCAGGCGCTCGCCAACCGCGCCGGAAGGGCGCAACAAAGGCCAAAGGATCGGCAGCACCGCCACCAATGTCAGCGCGCCGATCGCCAACCACACACTCATGTTTGCTCCCGATCATCCAAGAGAGCCTTTAGGCGGGACTGCTCATCGGCGCTCAACGGCGCGGCGGCGGTAGCGGTTGCGACCGGGCTGCTTCGCCGGCGATACCAAAGCAAAATCAGGGCCACCGCCAGCAGCAGGAATAGCAGCGGCCCCAGCCAAAGCAGTACTGTCCGGGCCTTGACCGGAGGCTGCAACAGCACCCAATCGCCATATCGCTCAACGATATAGCTGATGACCGCCGCATCGCTGTCGCCAGCCGAGATCCGGTCACGGACCAAAATTCGCAGATCGCGCGCCAGCCCGGCATTCGAATCCTCGATCGACTGGTTCTGGCAGACCAGACAGCGCAACTGCTTATGAATGGCGCGGGCGCGGGCCTCCAATACCGGGTCATCGAGGGGCGTATCCACGGCAACGGCCCAAGCCGGCGCGACCAAGCCGGCAAGACACAGGGCAAAGACCAGGCGGCGGAACGCATGCATTAACATTGCGCCGTGCCCCCCTGGCGCAATGCCTTGATCGCGGGTATCAACTTGTCGCGCAAATCCGCCTCCATGACCGGGCCGATATGCTTGCAGACGATCCGCCCCTCGGTGTTGATCAAGAATGTCTCGGGCACGCCATAAACACCCCAATCGATACCAACCCGGCCATTCAGGTCGGCGCCGACACGGTCATAAGGATCGCCATAACGCCGCAGCCATTCGATGGCCGCCGGCCCTTCATCCTTATAGTTGAGGCCGTGTACCGGCAGAATATCCTGCTCCTTCAGCTTCATGAACAGGGGATGTTCGGCCCGGCACGAAACGCACCACGAGGCGAAAACATTAACCAGTGAAACCTGGCCTTTCAGATCGGCGGTCTTCAAACCTTTCGGGCGCCCCGGCAAGGCCGGCAGATCAAAGACAGGCGCCGCCTTGCCGATCATGACCGATGGAATTTCCTTTGGCCGCAAGCCCAAGCCGACAAGCAGAAAAGCGCCGATGACCAGCGCCACCGCAAGGGGCACAAAGCGCAGCCAGACGCTGCGGGGCCGGCCCTCTGGACCTTGTTCTGTGCTTGGCTCGCTCAAATCATCAAACCCTATTTACCTGCCATGGACGCGGCGGCCCCCGCTGTCCTTGCAGCGCCACTACGCCGCGCCGGCGCGCCGACCCGGAAACGGCGGTCCGTCAAGGATATCAAGCCACCCAACACCATGATCAGTGATCCGATCCAGATCCAATGGATCATTGGCTTGTTGTAAAACCGCGTTGCCCAGGCTCCATCGCCGGTTGGATCGCCGACCACGGCATATAGATCACCGCCCCACCCCGTACGGATCGCGGCCTCGGTGGTCGCCATGGGCGGATTTTGATAGGTGCGGGATTCAGGCTGCAACACGGTGACATCCTGTCCGTCGCGGCTAACATGGAAGGTGCCGCGAACAGCGTCATAGTTCGGTCCATCCAGCGCCACCGCGCCTTCGAACCTGAACTGATAGGGTCCGACCGCCTGGCTCTCGCCCGCGCGCATGACCTGCAATTTCTCCACCTGCCAGGAAGACGAGGCGACGATGCCGATTATCACCATGCCTGCACCGGCATGGGCGAATGTGGTACCCCAGGCCGACCGTGTGGAGCGCCCCAGGCGGCGCAGACTTTCGCTGACCGGCGCGCGGAAAAGACGCAGCCGATAGGCGCCCTCTTCCAACGAAGCGGCGATCATCCAAACGCCCAGGCCGATGCCCGGGATCGCCAGCCACGGACCATCGAAGGCCAGAACCAAAGTGACAAGCACTCCGATCACGGCCGCGATAACGGCGAATTTCAACCGCTGTACGGCGCCAAGCAAATCACCGCGCTTCCACGGCAGCATTGGCCCCACGGCCATGGCAAGGAAAACCGGCACCATCAGAGGGCCGAACGTCATATTGAAAAATGGCGGCCCGACGGTAATTTTTTCGCCCGTCACCGCATCCAGAAACAGCGGATAGAGCGTGCCCAGCAAAACCGTCGCGCAAGCGGTGGACAGCAACAGATTATTCAATACCAAGCCGCCTTCCCTGCTTACCGGCGCGAACAGGCCGCCGCCCTTCATGGCCGGCGCACGGATGGCATAAAGCGTCAACGAGCCGGCAATGACCGCGATAAGGAAAGCCAGAATAAAGACGCCCCGCGCCGGATCGGTGGCAAAGGCATGGACCGAGGTCAGAACGCCGGAACGGACCAGGAATGTGCCCAGCAAACTCAAGGAGAAGGTCAAGATTGCCAGCAACACGGTCCAGTTTTTCAGACTATCCCGCTTTTCCACGACGATCGCGGAGTGCAGCAAAGCCGTGCCCGCCAGCCAGGGCATGAAGGAAGCATTCTCGACCGGATCCCAAAACCACCAGCCGCCCCAGCCCAGTTCGTAATAGGCCCACCAGGAGCCGAGCCCGATACCAAGGGTCAAAAAGCACCAGGCCGCCAAGGTCCAGGGCCGGACCCATCGGGCCCAGGCGGCATCCACGCGGCCTTCGATCAAGGCAGCGACGGCGAACGAAAATGCCATCGAGAAGCCGACATAGCCGAGATAAAGAAACGGCGGATGAAACGCTAGGCCTGGGTCCTGTAACAAAGGGTTCAGGCCGCGCCCGTCCATGGGCGCCGGCAGCAAGCGCACGAACGGGTTCGAGGTGAAAAGCACAAAGGCGGTAAAGCCAACGGCGATCATCGCTTGCACCGCCAGTACCCGGGCCCGGAACGGCGCCGGTAAATTTCCGCCGAAGAGTGCCACGGCGCCGCCAAACAGCACCAAGATCAACAGCCACAACAACAGTGAACCTTCGTGGTTGCCCCAGACACCGGAAATCTTGTACAGCATCGGTTTGGCCGAATGAGAGTTCGAGGCCACGTTGAGCACCGAAAAATCCGATGTCACGTAGGCGTAGGTCAAGGCCCCGAACGCAACGACCACCAAAAAACATTGCACGATGGCAGCCGGCCGCGCCAAACCAATCCAGCCGGGTATGCCCCGCCAGGCGCCGTACATGGGCACCGTCGCCTGCACCAAGGCAACCGACAATGCCAGCACCAACGCGTAATGTCCCAGTTCGGCTATCATATCGTTACGCCACCCTGTTCGGCAGCGGCTGGCCCTGGAAATGCGCCAACAGATTATCGATCGTCAGGTTTCCCATGGCCGTCCTTGTTTCCACCGTCGCACTGGCCTGATGGGGTTGCAGGACAACATTCTCCAACCCGAACAATGCCTCGGGTACATTGGGTTCGTCCGCGAAAACATCAAGACCGGCCCCCGCGATTGTTCGCGACAACAGGGCCCGCACCAGGGCCGCTTCGTCAACCACGCTGCCGCGCGAGATATTTATCAGATAACCCTTTGGGCCCAAGGCCTCAAGCACCTCGGCATTGATTAAATTCAAGGTCGCCTCGCCGCCCGGACAGGTCAGCGCCAGAACATCACAGGCTTCCGCCAGGGCGGCAGCGGAGGCATGGTAGGGATAGGAAACATCATCCCGTTCCGAGCGGTTATAATAGGCAATGGACATGCCGAACGCCTCGGCCCGTTTCGCCAGTTCCATGCCGATACGGCCCAAGCCGACAATGCCAAGACGGCGGCCGCGCGGCGAATGGGACAAATCCATGAAGCCTTCGCTTTGCCAACGTCCGGCCCTGACATAACGGTCGCCTTCAACCACGCCGCGCAATGTCGCCAGGATCAAGGCCATGCCGAGATCAGCAACGCAGTCAGTCAGGACCTCCGGCGTATTGGTGACGGCAATGCCGTGTTCTTTTGCATAAGACGCATCAATGCCGTCATAACCGACGCCAAAGCAGGCGGCGATCTCCAAATTCGGCATCAATGTCATCATCGCCGCGGTGACCCTGGCAAAGCCGGGCATGGCGATACCAAGAATGCGATCGGCATTATCGAGAAATTCCGCCGGCCTTTCATCTTCGTGGGGCAGCACGATCAAATCGAATTCGCCGCGGGCGCGGTCAACGATCCAACTTGGTATCGGATCGATCAGCAAAACGCACGGCTTCTCCCCGTTCGCACGTTCATTCATTCATGATCCCCTTGCCATTGCCCGGCCTCTTTCAAGGCATCGGCAACCTCTTTTGGCATATAGGTTTCGTCATGCTTCGCCAGCACCTCGGTCGCCACGAATGTACCATTCGCGGCCATGCTGCCTTCGGCGACGACACCCTGGCCTTCCCGGAAAAGATCCGGCAGCAGGCCACGGAAGCGCACCGGCACCACTTCGACTGTATCCGTTATGCGAAACAGGTTCGTGATGCCGTCCTTATCACGGCCCACCGAGCCTTCCTCGACCAAACCGCCAATGCGCAAACGGCGCTCCGGCGGGATCGGCTGTTGTTCCAGCTTTCGGGCCAGTTCGGTCGGCGAATAGAAGAAAACGATATTCTCCTCGAACGCCATCAGGACCAGGGCGGCGGCGGTCGCGAAGATCAACATGAAGCCGCCGACGATATAGAGGCGCCGTTGCTTTCGGGTCATTCCTCGACACCTTCGCGTTGCCGGCGATGGTTCCGCAGAGCGGTCAAGGATTGTTCAGATTTGTGCCAGCCCCGGATGCTGGTGATCCAGAGCAACGCCATGACCGCCAGAACGATACCGAATGCCGGCCAGACATAGCCGGCATAGCCCCCCATGGCGAAAAACGCCCCCATGCCATCCATTCTCAGAAATCCTAACTTGTTCGTTCCGCGAGACGCAGCGCGCGGATGCGCCGCAGGTTCAGTTCCATACGCATACGGGCCAGCAACAGGGCCACGAAATATGCCTTGAACGCCACGGCCATGATCAACAGCGGCCACAACATGGTGGGATGGATCGCCGGTCCATCCATGCGCAAGACACTGGCGGGCTGATGCAAGGTATTCCACCAATCCACCGAAAACTTGATGATCGGCACATTGACCGCGCCGACCAGGGCCAGGACCGCCGCCGCCTTGCCCGCTTTCTGACTATCCTCGATCGCCTGCCACAACGCCATATAGCCCAGATAAAGAAAAAACAGGATCAAAACCGAGGTCAACCGCGCATCCCAAACCCACCAGGCACCCCACATGGGCTTGCCCCACAAAGAGCCCGTGACCAGCGCCAGAAAGGTGAAGCCAGCACCGATAGGCGCCGATGCCTTGGCCGCCAGATCAGCCAGCGGATGCTTCCAGATCAAGCCGACCGCACTGGCCACCGCCAGGAAAGTATAGCAAAACATGGCCATCCATGCGGACGGCACATGCACGAACATGATGCGTACCGTATCACCCTGTTGATAGTCCGCCGGCACGACCACAAGAGCCAGATATAGCCCAATCAGCAGCAAGACCGCGGCCAGCCCCGAGGCCCACGGCTGTATGCGCGCGGCGAGGCGCGTAAAACGCGCTGGATTGGCAAAATAGTGCATTGACATGGGTGGAGGTTTAGCCCCCCCGGGCCATGGGCGCAAGCACCTGTTGGGTAACAAATTGTCGCGGTATGGTGAGGTTCTTTTTCACTATTCCAGCGATAGCTTTACCGCCGCCGCCGCCGCCCATGGGCACAGCGGGATCGCCGCCACGGTCAGGGCCGCCAGAAGCAGCACATGGGGCTTTGCGTTCAGTCCATGCACCGCGGCATCAATGGCCGATACGCCGAAAATCAGCACTGGAATGTAGAGCGGCAGGACCAGCAACGACAACAAAACGCCGCCCCTGCGGACCGTTAGGGTCAAGGCGGCGCCAATGGCGCCAATCAGGCTCAACGCAGGCGTGCCGATCAACATTGTCAGCATCAGGGCCGCGAAGCCTTCGCTGTTCATATTCAGCAAGACCGCCAACACCGGCGACGCCAGCAACAGGGGCAACCCCGTGGTCAGCCAATGGGTGATGATTTTGGCCAGAACGATAAAGCCAACAGGCAGACCGGATAGGGTCAGCTGTTCCAGGCTGCCATCCTCGAAATCGGCCTGAAACAGCCGGTCGAGCGATAACATGGCCGCCAACAGGGCGGCGACCCAAAGCACGCCCGGCGCGACGCGGGCCAGGATCGCCGGCTCCGGCCCGATACCGAGGGGAAACAAGGTCACCGTCAGCAAAAAGAACACCAAGGCCAGGAACGTGGCGCCCCCCTGGCGCACGGCGAGCAGCAGGTCGCGGGCGATGATTGCCTGAAATGCTCTCATTGGGGTTTCAACCGCAAGATTTCCGCATCGTCCAGGCCCAGTTCGATGTGGGTCGCGGCCATGACCATGCCATTGTCGGCCCGGTGCGCGGCAATCGCCCGTTGCAGGCAGGCGGTGCCGTCGGCATCCAATGATACCGTGGGTTCGTCAAGCAACCACAGGGAGGCGGGCGAAGCCACCAATCGTGCCAGCGCGGTCCGCCTGTGCTGGCCGGCGGAAAGATATTGTGCCGGCGTGTCCGTAAGATGGGCAATGTCAAAGGCCGACATCGCGGCCTCGATCCGGTCTTCGCCGGCGCCGCGCACCTTTGCCCAAACGGCAATATTTTCACGCACGGTCAAGGCGCCCTTGACGGCATCCTGATGCCCGATGAAATGCAGCCGTGCGCGGTGTTCCTCGGGGTCGTCGGCAATGTCGGCGCCATTCCAGCTCAACGTTCCCGCCGCCGCTTTCAGCAATGTCGCCGCCGTCCGCAACAAAGTCGTCTTGCCGCAGCCATTGGGGCCGCGCAGGACCAGTGCCTGGCCGGGCAAGATTTGAAAATCGAGGCCGGAGAAAATCCGCCGCTCGCCCCGGTCACAAGCGATATCCCGCCCCTGGAACATCAGGACGCATCCTTGTTATCCGGCTCGCTGCCAGACTCGTCGTTCGGCAGTTGGTGGCGGTTCATCGCCGGCAATTGCGAGAGGGAAAACAAGATCGTCAGGGGCATGATGCCAAAGACCTTGAAGCTGACCCAGGTGTCGGTGGAAGTGTTGCGCCAGACAATTTCGTTCAAGACCGCCAGGAGGACAAAAAACATGGCCCAGCGAATCGTCAACAATCGCCATCCCTGATCCGTCATTCGGAACATGCTGCCCATCAGGCTTTTCAAAAAAGACTTGCCCCAGAAAAGACCGCCAAAAAGGATTGCCGCGAACAATGTGTTGACGATGGTGGGCTTCAACTTGATGAACAGTTCGTCCTGCAGAATCAGGGTCAGGCCGCCAAAAACCAAAACGACAACGCCGGTAACCAGTGGCAGTATCGGCAGGCGCCGCTCCAACAGCCAGGTAAGCGTCAACGAAACCAGGATCGCCACCATGAAGACGCCCGTCGCCCAGAATATCCCAGCTTTCCCGTTGGTCACGAAAAACAGAGCCAGGGGACCGATTTCCAAGGCGAGCTTGAGAAGCGGATTTGGGGCGGAGGTATTAGTTACGGAATTTGACATGGCGAACATATAACCTGGATTGTAGTGAACTGAAACGAAACTGACGACGGATATGAAAAAAGGTTGCCCGCATGAGTGATAAAGCAAAACAACTGGCCGCCGGCGCGGCGGCGGAACTGGTTGAAGACGGAATGCGCCTCGGCATCGGCACCGGCTCCACGGCGGAGCATTTCATCCGGCAGCTTGGCCAGCGGGTGCAGGACGGGCTGTCTGTATCCGGCGTCGCGACGTCCGAACGCAGCGCCGAACTGTGCCGGCAACTGGGCATCGGGCTGACCAATTTGGATGAAACGCCGGTCCTCGATTTGGCCGTGGACGGCGCGGACGAATTCGACGGGGCGCTTAATCTGATCAAGGGCGGCGGCGGCGCACTGCTACGGGAGAAAATCGTGGCTGGCGCGGCGAAGCGTTTTGTCGTCATCGCGGATGCCTCCAAGCAGGTCGCCGTGCTGGGGGCTTTTCCGCTACCCGTTGAAATCATTCCCATGGCCAGACAGCCCCTGAGCGGCCGTCTGTCGGATTTGGGTGCAGTGGTAACACTGCGCCAGACAGCGGACGGCGAACCTTTTCGCACCGATGAAAACCACTGGATCCTGGACTGCGCCTTTGGCCCATCCATCGCCGACCCAGCCGGCCTGGCGCAATCCCTGTCCACCTGGCCCGGCGTGGTCGAACATGGTCTGTTTTGCGGCATGACGGAGCAGGTCTTGTTGGGAGATGACAACCAAGTGGCCGTTATCACAGGCCAGTGACGTCCCGCTCCAAGATCGCCACGGGCGTCTGTCCACGGTAATAAATTCGTGGAACGAAGGGGTTCAGGTGATTTAACAGGCTATAGGGCATCCAACCGGCCGTTTCCGAGACCCCGGCGACGTCATTCTCGCCCGCGCGGCTGTAGACTTCAACCACATCGCCTTCCCGGACATTCAAATCAGTGGCATCGAACAGATAATGGTTCAGGGAAACCGAACCGATGCCGGGCCGCAGAACGCCATCGACCAAAATTTTTCCCGAGTTGGAAAGCTCGCGCGGAACCGCGTCATAGAAACCCACATGCAAGGTTCCCACGCGCATGCGCTGGGGGGCGGTAAAGCGGCCAAAATAGGTCACGGAATCTCCCGCCTCGATCCATTTCAGATGCTCGATACGCGCCTTGAAGCAAAGCGCCTGACGCAATGGCAAACCGCTGTCTCTGTCTTCATCGTCAAGATAGACCCCAAACAGCGTCATGGCGGGGCGGACCATATCAAGCCAGGCATCGGGGCGATGAAAAATACCATGGCTGGCGGCAAGGCTGCACAGGCCGGGATCGATACCTTTTTGCTTTAGCGCATCCATGATGGCCCGAAAACGCGCAAGGACGTCCTGGTCCTGCTCCGGGTGCAGCATGAAGGTAGAGAACATGCCGCGGATTTCCAGATTGGGCAGCGCGGCGATCTTTTCCATGAACGGCACGGCCTCGTCATGAGGCACGCCGACCCGGCGCAATCCGGTATCGACCTTGATGAAGACGCCGGCTTTCCGTCCCAGCGTTGCCGCCGCCGCATTCAGCTTTTCCGCCGCGGCAAGCGTATAAACCACCTGGCTGATATCCCGCGCCACCGCCTGCTGGTATTGCCCGTCCGTATACAACGCATCCATGTTCATCACGCCGCAGGCAACGCCCGAAGTTCTGATCGCCAAGGCCTCGGCGGTACGCGCCACCATGAACCAGTTGATGCCCTCTCCCGCCAACGCCGCCACCACGGGCAGCAGGCCATGGCCATAGGCATCATTCTTGACCACCGGCATGATCTCGACCCCAGGGCCGACACGATCGCGGACCGTCTTCAGATTAAACGCAATGTCATCCAGGTCGATCTCGAACCAGGCGCCCAACTCGGCCATCCGCGCCTCGATTTGCACCGGCGCGGGTTGTTGCTGAAAAAAATCTTCCGCCATGGATTACTATTCAGCCGCCTCGCCGACCTCCGGTTGCCAGCGCAGAACCGGCTTGCGCGCCGCCTGGGTTTCGTCCAGGCGGCGATAGGGTGCGAGATACGGCGCGCCCGTGAAATATTCGCTATCTCCTGCCAGGGCCCGTTCCCCCAGATGCCGCATGGAGGCAATGAACTGGTCCAGGCTGGCCTTTGATTCGGATTCGGTGGGCTCCATCAACATCGCGCCCGAAACCACAAGGGGGAAATACATGGTCATGGGATGGAAGCCTTCATCGATCATGGCCTTGGCGAAATCCAGGGTCGAAACGCCCGTGTCCTTGAGGAAGCTGTCATCGAACAGGGCCTCGTGCATGCAGGGGCCGGGGTATGAGGGCGAAAACAGATCCTGCAGGCGGGCCAGAATATAATTGGCATTCAGCACCGCATCTTCCGAGGCCTGGCGCAGACCGTCGGCGCCATGGCTGAGGATAAAGGCCAAGGCGCGGACGAACATGCCCATCTGGCCGTGGAAGCCCTTTAGGCGGCCAAAACTGTCCGCCGTGCCCAGATCATCCGATTTTCGTTCCACCAGGGTCAGGCCATCGCCGTCACGGACAACCATGGGCAAGGGCGCGAAGGGCGCCAGGGCCTCGGCCAGGACCACGGGGCCGCTGCCCGGACCGCCGCCGCCATGGGGGGTCGAAAAAGTCTTGTGCAGGTTCAGATGCATGCAATCGATGCCCAGATCACCGGGCCGCACCTTGCCCACGATGGCGTTGAAGTTGGCGCCGTCACAATAGAAATAGGCGCCGGCGGCATGCACCGCCTCGGCAATTTCGATGATCTGGTTCTCGAACAGACCGCAGGTATTGGGGTTGGTCAGCATGATTGCCGCCACATGCGGCCCCAATTTTTCCTTCAAGGCCGCGACATCGACCCGGCCCCGCTCGTCTGCGGGGATCTGTTCGATACGGTAGCCGCAGATGGCGGCGGTGGCGGGATTGGTGCCATGGGCCGATGTGGGCACCAGCACCACCTCGCGGGCATCGCCCTTGGCCTCCAACGCGGCCCGAATGGTCATCAGCCCGCAAAGCTCGCCATGGGCGCCGGCGGCGGGCGACATGGCGACCGCCGGCATACCGGTCAGGGTGATCAGCCAGTCCGCCAGGGTATCGATCAGTTCCAGGGCGCCCTGTACGGTTTCCACCGGCTGCAGGGGATGCAGGTCGGCAAAGCCCGGCAGCCGCGCCATTTTCTCGTTCAGGCGCGGATTATGCTTCATGGTGCAGGAACCCAAGGGATAGAGCCCCGCATCAATGGCAAAGTTGTTGCGCGACAAACGCACGAAGTGGCGGATCACCTGGGGCTCCGACAGACCCGGCAGGCCAATGGGCGCGGCACGTTCCAGCCCGCCCAGGCGGTTCGGCACATCGGGTGCCTCCGGCAGATCGACACCGCAACGGCCTGGGCTATCAAGCTCAAAGATCAGCGGCTCGGCCAGGTCCAGGCCGCGGTGGCCGCTGCTGGTGGTCATTGTCTCGGGGCCGGCCATTACAGCACCTCCCGCAAGGTATTGATCAAGGCGGCGACATCCTCGTCCGTG
>CAZPWJ010000095.1:0-18367 GCA_964590195.1 uncultured Rhodospirillaceae bacterium
GAACCAACGTCGATTTGCTCTCACCCGTCGCCGCGGAAAAAGGCGTGTCGTTGATCAGTGACGTGGCGCGGCCGGTGATGGCGCGGGCGGATGTGAACATGATCGATACGATTCTGCGTAATTTGATCAACAATGCCATTAAATTTACCCCCGAGGGTGGCCGGATCACGGTATCCGCCGTACAGGCCGGCACCGAGGGGCAAATCAGGGTGGTGGACAGCGGCGTCGGTGTCAGCCAAGATCAACTGGCGGACCTGCTGCGCATTGACCGCAAGACCACGACAACGGGGACAGCCGGCGAGACCGGGACGGGCTTGGGGCTGCCCTTGTGCGCGGAACTGATCGAGAAGCAGGGCGGCACCATTGCCCTCGATAGCGTCTTGGGCAAAGGCATGATCGCGACCCTAAGCCTGCCCCGGTGAGAGCTATTGGCCAGGGAGAGCTATTAGTTTAAGCGTGTGCCGGCGCGGTTCAGGTCACTAGGCTTTCGATTTGCTGATGATCGTGTTCAGGCCGGCGATGACCTGTTTGGCGACCTCCGGGCCCGCGCCCTTGATCTTGTCAACCACAACGGTCTGCATCGCCTGCAAATGCGCCGAGATGGCCATCTGTTCGGTTGTACCGACCTGATCAACCCTGGCGAGATACTCACATAACAAACGGCCGATTTCAGCCACAAGGTTATAGCCGAAGGTGCCAGCCTCGCCACGAACATCGTGCACTTTGGTAATCAGCCGCTTCAGATCATATTCGTTGCGGTCTTGCATCTCGATGAACAGCGAGTTCAGGGCGCGCATCTCGTCTTCAAACCGGGCCTCAAAGGTAGGCTTGACGCTTTTCAAGACATCTTCCGCCAAAATCAGGGCGGCGTGATTGGCGCCTTGTCTGGCACCGATCTTGGCCTGCAGCTTGTTCGGCGTTGCGTACATTTGATGGCTGCCTGCGAAGTCAGATGGTGCCGTCTTGCCTTCACCGCCGGGTTTGGCCATCGCTATGCCCTCATTCACTATTTACCATTGCGCCGATGGCGGAGGTTAGCCGGACGCCGGTAAACAGCGCGTTAAAGAACCGGCATGGTCCCAGACTATGCCGGGCCGGATGCCGGTTTGCCGGATACCTGCTCCCGGAAAATGGCCTGCATGTGCGTTATTGTCCGGTCGAGAACCGCGCCATCGCCCATTACGGCGGCGATGATCATGGCGCCCTCCAGTCCCGCGACAACGCCGAGCGGCGAAAATTCACCCTCCCGCGATGGCCAGGGCGCGAAGGTTTTCGTCAGCCAATCAAGGTTGGCCTGAAAAAACAGCCGAATTTCCGTTCGGATCATCTCCGGCAGGCCAATGGCCTCGGCACCCAGTATGGCGCACAGGCAAACCGATTGATCGATAATCAAGGCGCCGCGGTAAAGCTCCAGATAGGCCTGAAACGCCGCAATTCTATCCTCGGGATTATCCGGATCAAGGGGCCCGTCGGCGATACCCGCCAGTTCAGCCACGAAGCGGTCTTTGTAGCGGCGCACCAGGGCAGCGCCCAGATCCTGTTTCTGGGGAAAATGATAGTGCACGCTGGCGCTCTTCACCCCCACGTCGGCGGCAATATCCCTGAAACTGACCGCGTTATAGCCTGCCTTGCGAATGCGCCGCTCCGCCGCATCCAATATGCCTTCATACATGCTGGCCGGCGCATCCATGCCTTTGCCTCCGATAGATCTATCTATCAATAGATAAATATCCTAGGCGTCCGTTTCAATGACCTGGCCGGCGGCGACAAGTTCATCGATTTCGGCCATCGAGAGGCCGGCATCACCAAGAACCTGGCGGCTGTGTTGGCCGATGGCGGGCGGGTCGTCACGCACGGAAAAATCGCGGCCAGCCATTTCCAAGGGCAGGCGCGGCGTTTTGATCCGCTTGCCGCTGGGAATTTTCATCTCGCGGAGTTTGCCGTCCATGTTCAAGTGGGGATCGTCCAGCAGGTCCTCGGGCTTGTTGACGGGGCCAAAGGCCAGCTGTGCCTTATCACACCGTGCCAGCAGTTCCTCGGTGGAAAAACCCTTGCAGGTCTCGGCCACGGCACCGACCAGCCATGACCGCTGATCAACCCGGTCGCCGTTGCTTTGCAGCCGCTCGTCGGCCAGCAGATCGGGCCGCTCGAAAACCTCGCAAAACCGCAGCCACTGGGTATCCGTCACCACGCCGATAAAGATCGGCTTGCCCTCGGCGCTTACGAAAGTGTCGTAAATACCCCAGGCCCGGTTCGGTACCGACATGGGCACCAAATCCTCACCGCTGATGGCATGCTGCACGATGTGCTGGCCCACGGCAAAGACCGCCGTTTCGAACAATGCCGCCTTGACCAGCTGCCCCTGGCCAGTGCTGTCGCGTTCGCGCAGGGCGGCCAGAACGGCAATCACCCCGGCCATGCCGCCCATGATATCCACCACAGAGGCGCCGGCGCGCAGCGGCTGTCCCGGCGGTCCGGTCATATAGGCCAGGCCGCTCATCATCTGCACGATTTCATCCAGGGCCCGCCTTTCCTCGTAGGGGCCCGAGAGAAAACCCTTCAGCTGTAAATAGACCAGGCCGGGATTGAGAGCCTTCAGGGCGTCATAGCCCAGGCCCAGGCGGTCCATGGTGCCGAGGGCAAAATTCTCCAACAGAACATCCGACTGCCGTACCAGGGACTCCACCGCCGGGCGGGTGCCAGGCGCCTTCAGATCAATGGCCAGGCTTTGCTTGTTGCGGCAGAGTAACGGGAAGTAACCGATCCCGACGCCTTGCAAATGCCGGGTGCGGTCGCCATCGGGCACCGGTTCGATCTTGGTTACCGTCGCGCCTAGGTCAGCCAGGACCATGCCGGCGGTCGGTCCCATCACCGCATGGCTGAATTCCAACACCTTGACCCCCGCCAGGGGCAAACTCTCCGGCTTACTCATGCTCTTCCTCGTTCCCTCTTTCAGCTGCCATGCAATAGAATACCGCAACTGCTTCATGGCGTCCCCGGTCTATCATCGCAGGTTGGGTACAAAAGGTATAAAGTGCAAAGAAATTCCGAAGAATACTTGCATGTTCCAAACGGGGAGAAGTGAGCCATGAGCTCGAAGATTGTTTTCGTTACGACATTTCCGGCGGCGGCTGATTTCGCACGGGAATTGGTGCCCACTGGCTATGAGCTGATTATCACCGAGGCCCGTAGCGCGGAATATAATGCGGCCCTGGCGACGGCCGAATATCTGGTCGGCTTCGTCGATATGCTGGTGGACGATGAATTGTACGCCGCGGCGCCCAATCTGAAGCTGATCCAACTGCTTAGCGCCGGCTATGACCGGGCCGATATCCCTGCCGCGCAAAAAGCCGGTGTGCCGATTTCCAACAATGGCGGCGCCAATTCAGTGGCCGTTTCCGAACATGCCTTGCTGTTGATGCTGGCCACCTCCCGCCAGCTGGTGCGCCAGCACGGCGATGTGGCGGCGGGGCGCTGGCGCGGCAACAACGTGCTGGAACTGCACGAACTGCGGAACAGGAGTCTGGGCATTATCGGCCTGGGCGCCATCGGCAAGAAAACCGCGCGGCTGGCCCAGGCTTTTGGCATGGCCGTCACCTATTACGATATCGAACGCCTGAGCGAGGCGGAGGAAGACGCCCTGCGTGTACGCTTTCGTCTGATGAGGGAGTTGTTGGCCGAGTCCGATCTGGTCAGCCTGCATGTGCCCCTGAACCCTTCGACCCAACACATGATCGGCGCGGCGGAACTGACCCTGATGAAACCGACCGCCACCTTGATCAACACCTCGCGCGGGCCGGTCATAGACGAGGTCGCCTTACACGATGCCTTGAGCAACAACCGCATCGCCGGCGCCGGCCTGGACGTGTTCGATGTAGAGCCGCCGGCGCCCGAGAACCCTTTATTTGGTCTGGACAACGTCACCCTGACACCACACATGGCCGGCCCGACGTTTGAAAGCAACAAGGCGCGGGTGCGCAATGCCTTTGACAATGTGCAGCGCGTCAACCGGGGCGCGGCGCCGCTGTGGGTTATTCCGGAACTCGAGGACGGATGAGCATCGTCGTCGGGCTGCAATTCGCCTATGCGCTAATCTGCACCGCCTATAATTTTCTTTCCATCGCGCGGCTAAATGCGGGCCGGGCGCCCCTGTCGCCATGTGGTAGCCGGCTGAAATATTCCGACGTCCGGGGGAGCGGTTCGCCGCGCCCTTTTTCGTTTGCTCTTTATGGGGGGATCGCTGAAACGCCTTACCGGTTCGCCATTCCGACCATGGTATTGAGCAGCAGGTTGACGCCGTTCAGGGTTTTATCCAACTCTATGCTTTCTTCCACATTGTGGCTGACGCCGCCGGTGCACGGCGTGAAGATCATGCCCATCGGCGCTACCTTGCCGATGGCATAGGCGTCGTGGCCGGCTTGGCTGCGGATCTCCATGTAGCCGATGCCCATGGCATCCGCCGTCTCCTCTAGAGCTTCCAGACAAACATCGGAGAACGGATTGTCGCCAAATGACCAGCTGTCGATGATCTCCATCTTCACTTTGGCCTTTTCCGCCGCCTCTTCCATGGCCGCCTTGACCTCCGCCAGCATCTGGTCGGCCATATCCGGTTCGGGATGACGGAAATCGACGGTCAATTGCGCCGCCTCGGGTATGATGCCGGGCAGATTGGGAAAGCAGCTAATGAAGGGCGTCGTGCTCTTGCCGCCCTCGGGGTGATGCCGCCAGCCGATGGCGTCCACCGCCGTAATCAAATGTGCCGCGCCGACCAGGGCATTTTGCCGCTCGTCCATGGGCGTGGGTCCGACGTGGGCCGTATTGCCCGTGACCTGAATGCGCAGGCCGTGGGATTTAAAGCCGCCGACCACGATGCCGGTGTCGATGCCCATGCGCTCCAGCACCGGACCCTGTTCAATATGCAGTTCAAGATAAGCCTCGAACTTGCTCTCGCCCAGGGAACGCGCGCCGTCATAGCCGATGCGTTGCAACTCGTCGCCAAAACGAAGGCCATCCGCGTCCTCGGACGACAACACCGTTTCCAGACTAAGATCGCCGACAAAGGCGAGGGAGCCCTGCATGGGCGGGGTATAGCGGGCGCCCTCTTCGTTGCTCCAGACCACCAGCTCGATCGGGCGCTTGGTCTCCAGGCCCAGATCATTCAGGGTGCGGATCACTTCCAGGCCGCTCATGACACCAAGGACACCGTCGTACTTGCCGCCGCACATCTGGGTATCAAGATGGCTGCCCGTTGCAATGGCGGGCAGGCTGTCATCGCTGCCCTTGCGGCGGGCAAAGATATTGCCGACCTGGTCCACTTCGACCTCGCAGCCGGCCTCCCTGGCCCAGGCACAAAATGTATCGCGCATTTGCTTGTCCGCGTCCGACAGCGGCAGGCGGCGCAGGCCGGTGCCGCGCAATTTGCCGATCTCTCCCGAAGCCTCCAGGGTATCCCAAAGCCTGCCGCCATTAATTTCCAATGTGTTCTTGCTCATGGTTCTTTCCTTGAAACACCTTAGATTTTCCGATTTGGCCAGGCCAGTCGAATAGACCCTAGCGCCAAATTACCGCGCGCCATTTCAGCGCGATCCATCCTGTACACATTATGCCCAACAAGGCGTAAATCGTAACGGCGTTGGC
The DNA here is from genome assembly GCA_964590195.1 of uncultured Rhodospirillaceae bacterium. Taxonomy (GTDB): domain Bacteria; phylum Pseudomonadota; class Alphaproteobacteria. The sequence goes on from CAZPWJ010000095.1 coordinate 5,638, forward strand.
GAAACCAGTCCAATCAACCAATGCACCGGCCGTCAGCAGGCCCACGGGCAGGCCATAAACCGCCAATATGCGGACGCCCATGATACGGCCCCTGAATTGCTCCGGCGTAATCTGCAGTAGGGTCACCGACATGGAAATCATCGCCGTGCTTTGCACCACGCCGACAACCAACAGAATGGCAAAGCCGGGCCATTTCGTATCCTGCCAGGCGAATATCACCATCAAAAGGTACCAAATGATGATGGAAAGTATCATGAACCGCCCCGGGCGCCGGGCGCCGCCGCTGACGATCATCGCGATGGAGCCCAGCAGGGCGCCGCCCGCATAACCCGCCACCAGGTGGCCCAGGCCATTTTGGTCGAGGGCGTAAATCTCCCTGGCCACGTATGGCAGTAGGCCCATGGAGATCGGATAGGCCGTCAGATTGACCCAAAAGGCCAGCAGCATCAGCGCCAGCACCTCTGGCGTTCTCCAGACATAGGCCAGGCCGGCCTTCAGTTCCTGCCAGGCCGTGGTTCGGGGTGCCGCCGGTTTGGAAGCGGCCACCTCCGGGCCGGGACCGGCAACGCCAAGGGTCAGCAGCAGGGCGATGCCATACAGCGCGGTAACGCCGATATAGGCCGGGCCGATGCCCAGGGTCGCGAATAGGCCCGCGCCGGCCAGGGCGCCGGCGATGCGGGCCGAGTCCATGGTCGTGCGCGACAGGCTGATGGCACTGGCCAGCATGCCGCTGGGCACCGTGTCACCGATCAGGGAATTGCGCATGACCAGGTCCGAGGGCCGCACCAGACCGGCCAGCACGGCCAGGGCGAATACGTAATAGACATTCAAGTCGCCGCTCAATGCCGGGATCAGTATGGCCAGGGCCAGGGCGGTATAGATGGCCCGCATGGTGCACAACACCGCCCGCCGGCCTACCCTGTCGGCGACCACGCCCAGCAGTGGCGAAATCAAGGTGCCGAGGAACTGCAGGGAACCAAAGGCGGTCAGCAGAAGCACCGAATTCGTTTCCACTAGCACGTACCAGCCCAGGATCAGGATCTCCATCTCGAAGGCCCAGGAGGTCAGCAAATCCGACGGCCATTGAAAGCGGAAACTGCGCACCGCGAAAGGCGCCAACGCTGACGGTCTGGCCGACGGGGCGCTGGGTTCGGGACCACTCACGCCGCTACGTTCCCTTGCGGGCATCGGACGTGCGGGCTTAATGAGATGGCGCGATCCGCCTTATGGAACTGACCCCGGCATTGTCGCGGTCGGCGCGGTCCAATACGTCGGAAAAGCCATGCAGCGAGACCTGCATGTCGAAGGCGTTGGCATGCAGAAAGCGCCAATCGCTGACGTAAAAGCCCACATGGCCGGGAAAGAACACCAGATCGCCCTCTTCAAGGTGGGAGTAATCATGTTCGCCATCCATTTCAACCAAGCCGCCGATGGCGTTGGCGCCGGCCTCCTGCAGATCGCTGTCCCGGGGCACCGCGATACCAGCCATGCCCAGGGCTATTTGCACCAGGGATGAACAATCGAGGCCGAAAGCCGTGCGTCCGCCCCACAGATAGGGCACGCCGATAAACTTCAGGGCCGTGCCGATAAAGTCCTGGGTGCTATAATCCAGGGACACCAGATGCCGCGAATGCAGCCAATGACCCGACGCGATGCGGCAGAACTTCCCCTCCACATCAACGATTTTGACCCGCGCCGACATGGAGATGATGCCGGCTACGGGCCGCTTCAAATCAGGCTCGGTATACAGATGGCTGTGCAGGGCCGCGACCTGGTGATCTGGGCTGGGAACGTTCTCGGCCAGATCCACCGACGGGACATAGCCGACATAATCGTCGCTCTGGTTCTGTCCCCAGCACCAGCCGTCCCGTTCATCGAGAACCTGAAAAATTTCGCCATAGATCAGCTGGCTTTCCAGGCCTGCATTGCGGTCGGGGGCAAAGCGCAACGGCGCGCCGTCGCGGATTACGGTGCGTGGCGTGCCCGATGTGTAGCGTGCCGCCTCGACCTCGCCGCGCAGCCTATCCGCGGCAAGGCCGTCACGGGCCGGAGTAATGCGCGGGTCCATGGCCACGGTGATTTCCTAATTCGCCATCCGGTTAAAGGCTGTCCGATGCGGTCACGACCCAATCGGCGAATTCGCTGAGAAAGACCGAGCCCTTGACCGTGCGCTGGATCAGCACGTTGCGCTTGTCGCTCTGGTCCCGCCTGCGGCGGGTGAAATCAAGACGGCCCAAGGTATCCAGGGCGCGCACCACCGCCGGCTTCGATATTTGCAATGTTGCTGCCAGGCCACGCACCGTATGGGGCGGCGGCGCCAGATAGACTTGCAGGAACAGGGCCATCTGCCGGGCCGACAGATCCGGCCCCTCGGCCCGCACCGAAGACAGCAATGCCTGGTGCCAGAGTTTCAATGCCTGTTGTGATGTCAACGTTTCCGCCATTGATCCCCTCCCCGCGATCATGTCGGTACCGTACCGAAATCGTAGTGAATAGGATTATGATCAGGTGATCAAGTATTTTTGCATAATCGTCCCCGGCCGCCACGGCAATGACCAGATGGCCGCGCCCACGAAGTAGGCCCGTGCCATCGCCGTCAAAACGTTTCGCCGTCAGCCGCCCTTGGCCAAATGCATGGCGGCAAGATAGCCGAATACCAGGGCCGGGCCCAGGGTGATGCCGGGGCCGGGATAACTGCCGCCCATGACCGAATTCATATCGTTGCCGCAGGCGTACAGCCCCGGTATGGCCTCTCCATTATCATTCAGGACCTCACCATTGCCGCCGGTGCGCGCGCCGGCGGCGGTGCCCAGATCACCCGGATACAGGGCGATGGCATAAAATGGCGAGGTCGCCATTGCCCGCATGCAGGGGTTGGGCTGGTTGGCGGGGTCACCGACGTACTTGTGGTAGGCGTTGCCGCCCCGGCCAAAGGCGCTGTCCTCGCCCCGTTCCGCATCGGCGTTATAGGTCGCGATGGTTTCCTTCAAATGGCGCCCCGGCACGCCGATCTTTTGCGCCAGTTGGTCCAGGTTTTGGGCCTGGATCAAATAGCCGCTATCGATATAGGGCGCCAGCCGCAGGCACATGGGCTTGACCGCGCCCAGGCCGTATTGCCACAGGGATTGGTGGTCGCAGATCAGATGTGCGGGAATGGCCGGGCTCTGGTTGTGGCTCTGGAACATAGCCTTGACGAATTCATGATAGGAATTGCTTTCATTGGCGAAGCGGCGGCCATCGCCGTTGACCGCCATCATGCCCGGCTTGCCACGGTCCGTTACCGTATGGGGATAGACGCCCGGGCTGCCGTCGGCCCTGGTGAAATGTGAAACCGGCGCCCAGAACGCGTTCGAGGCATTGTCGTTGGGCACCCCGCCGCCGGCGCTTAGCGCCAGATCGATACCGTCGCCGGTATTGCCGGGCGCGGCGGCGGAATGCATGCCGGCTTCGCCGGGCAGCAAGGATCCGCGCAACGCCGCACTGTGTGAAAATCCGCCCGCCGCCAGCACCACGCCGCGCCGCGCCTTGATCTCCCGCCCACCGGTGGGCGTCTCGATCTCGACCCCGGTGATGCGACCGTCTTCCTGCAGCAGGCGTTTGCTCACGATATTGCGCCGGATCTCCACCCCCTGCACCAACAGGGATTTCAGCAACCGTCCCGCCAAGGCATTGCCCAGCACCAGATCGGCGCCGCGATGCAACCTGGTCCGCTGCCACGCATAGGCGGCCACCAGCCGCGCCACCCGCAAGGCCGAGAAAGGCGATTTGAAGATCCGGCGGAAATGCACGATGTCGGGACGGGCCACCATCATGCCGCCCAGCAGGGTAAATTCGGACAGCGGCGGGCGCAGCATTTTAAAGCTTTCGCCCAGTTCCCGCGCATCGAACGCCATCGGTTCCAGCACCCGCCCGCCCTGGGTCGCGCCGGGCAGGTCGGGGTAATAGTCCGGGTAAAACGACAGCGGTACCAGTTGGACATGACTGTTACGGTCGAGGTAGTCGATTGCCGTGGGTGCTTCGTCCAGAAACACCCGGCGCAGCTTGGCGCTGTCGGTATCGCCGTTCTCGGCACCGGCGGTGGCGTCGAGATATGTCTCCGCTGCCTCACGGCTGTCGGGCAGGCCGGCGCCGGCCATCTTGGCATTGTTCGGCACCCAGACCATGCCGCCGGAGATGGCCGTGGTGCCGCCGAGATACTCGGTCTTCTCCAGCAGCAGGGTTTGCAGCCCCTCGTTGGCGGCGACCACGGCCGCCGCCATTCCCCCCGCACCGGCCCCCAGCACGATCACGTCATAGCTATCCGCCATATTGGCTTCAGGGTTACTCAAAACATATCCTCGTAAATAATGCTCACTCCGCCAACGTGGAACCGCTGCCACGGGTGCGGGTCTGGCGCATGTAGCGGCGGTAGCGATCGGCGTCATAGCCTTCGCCCCGATGCACCAGACAACGGTTATCCCAGATCACTAGATCGCCCGGTTGCCATTTGTGGCTGTAGGCGTATTCGGGTTTGGTGGCCCGGTCCAGCAGATCATCCAGCAATCCGCGGCTGTCCGCATCATTCCAGCCTTCAATGGACTTGGCGTGGGAGCCCACGAAATAGTTCTTCGCGCCCGTGCCCGGATTTGTCCGCACCAGTTTTTGCGGCACCGGGGGCAGGGACGCCGCCAGGGATGGGCTGACCGCGTCAGGTGCCACTTTACTGCGGGAAAAGACATAGTCGTGGATCGCCACCAAGGGATCGATGCGCGCCTTGGTGGCTTCATCAAGGCGTCCGTATGCGGCCCGGGCCGAGACAAAGGTCGTCTCGCCGCCTTCATCGGGCACTTCGTAGGCGCACATGATGGAGAGGCGGCAGGGCACTTCGCGGAACGAACTGTCCGAATGCCACATGTTGTTGCCGGTCAGAAAGATCGTCTTTTTGTGGTCGTTGCCCAGTTTGCTGCCGTCGGGCTGAACATTGCCGATGGTGCCTATATGGGCGATTTCGCCCCGCTCGCCCTTGGCGACATGGCTTTCCTCGGGCACGCCCAGGCTTTTGGTAAAGGCCAGATGCAGGTCGTCGTTCATTTCATGTTCGGGAAATAACAAAAATGAATAGTCGTCGATGGCCGCCTGGATCTCGTCGACGGCGCCCCCCGAAAGCGGTTGGCGCGGATCAATGCCGCTGACCCGGGCGCCAAAGTCTTCGTGCAATGGTTCAATATTCAGTATCGCCATTCGTAATCCTCCCCTTTCCAACGGCCATGCGTGGGACAATATACTACCGCATGCGAATACGCACGTTGCTCCGGTCTTTCCGTGGCTCTAGATTAGCCGCGGCATGCACTAGGATGCGGCGATTTTCCAAGCTCGGGAGGGCCTCATGGCGGATCCGAAATATCTCAACTTCGATACCCTGACCCTGCACGCGGGGCAAAAGCCCGACGCTACCTACGGCGCCCGCGCGGTGCCAATCTATCAATCCACATCATTCGTTTTCAATGACACCGACCATGCCGCCGCCCTGTTTAATATGGAGCGCGCCGGGCATATTTATTCCCGCATCTCCAACCCGACGGTTTCGGTGCTGGAGGAACGCATCGCCGCCCTGGAAGGCGGGGTCGGCGCCGTGGCTACCGCCTCGGGCCAGGCCGCCTTGCATCTGGGCGTGGCGACCTTGATGGGCCAGGGCAGTCATATTGTTTCCTCCGCCTCTATTTATGGCGGCTCGCACAACATATTCAGCCATACCCTGCCGCGCTTTGGCATCGAGACGACCTTTGTCGACCCGCGCGACCCGGATGCCTTTGCCGCCGCGATCCAGCCAAACACCCGGCTGCTATACGGCGAGAGCCTGGGAAATCCGGGCCTGGAGGTGATGAACGTACAAGCGGTGGCCGATGTGGCCCACGCCAACGGCATCCCCCTGATGATCGATAATACCTTCGCTACGCCCTATCTGTTCCGGCCCATCGAACATGGTGCCGATCTGGTCATGCATTCGGCGACCAAGTTCCTCGGTGGCCACGGTGTCGCCGTGGCGGGCCTGTTGGTCGATGGCGGCCGGTTCGACTGGGAAACCTCGGGCAAATTTCCCACCATGACCGAGCCTTATGACGGCTATCACGGCCTGAATTTCGCCGAGGAGTTCGGTCCCAACGCCTTTGTCATGCGGGCCCGGATGGAAGGCCTGCGCGACTTCGGTGCCGCCATGAGCCCGCAAACGGCGTTTTATATTCTGCAGGGCGTCGAGACATTGTCCGTGCGCATGCAGCGCCACGTGGAAAATACCAGGGAGATCGTCGAATTCCTCTCGGGCCAGGATGCCGTGGCCTGGATCACTTACCCCGAACTGCCTGATCATGCCGATCATAATCTGGCCAAGGCTTTGATGCCGGACGGTGCCGGCGCGATTTTCAGTTTCGGCATCAAGGGCGGGCGCGGCGCCGGCGCCAAGTTTATTGAAAGCCTGGAAATCTACTCGCACCTGGCAAACGTGGGCGATGCCAAGTCCCTGATCATCCATCCGGCTTCGACCACCCATCAACAAATGGATACGGCGGCGCTGGCGGCGGCCGGGGTCGGCGAGGACATGGTGCGCATGTCCGTGGGCCTGGAAGACATTCGCGATTTGAAAGATGATCTGGGCGGTGCCTTGCGCCGCTCGCAACGTTAATAATTCGAAAGACAGGAGTTAGCGCCATGGAACTGAACGTCAATGGCCGCAAGGTCTATGCCGCTACGGGCGGCAAGCCCTTTGATGCAAAGCTGCCGGCTATCGTTTTCATTCATGGCGCGGCGGCGGACCACACGGTGTGGAAACTGCAGACCCGCTATTTCGCCTGGCACGGCCACGGCGTCCTGGCCCTGGACATGCCCGGCCATGGCCGTAGCGACGGCCCGCCCGTGCCAAGCATCGAGGGGCTGGCGGACTGGCTGATCACCGTGCTGGATGCGGCCGGGCTGCAACAGGCCGCCCTCGTTGGCCACAGCATTGGCTCCCTGATCACCCTGGAGGCGGCGGCGCGGTTTCCCGACCGGGTCAGCGCCCTGGCCTTGCTGGGCTGCGCCTATCCCATGCGGGTCAACGACGAGCTGTTGAATTCCGCCCGCGCCAACGAGGACCTGGCCAAGCAGCTGACCAATGCTTGGGGCTATGGCCGGGCGGCGCAGCTGGGACGGCACACCATACCGGGTACCTGGATGCTGAAGGGCGGCATGCGCCTGGTGGAAGAGTCCGCCGACGGTGTGCTGTACAACGATATGAACGCCTGCAACGAATACAACGGTGGCGAGGTCGCGGCGGCCCGGGTGAAATGCCCGACGCTGTCGATCATGGGCGAGAAGGATATGATGACGCCGTTGAAGACGGCCCGGAAAACGGCGGCCTTGATTGCCGGCGCCAAGGAGGCCGTGATCCCCGGCGCCGGCCATATCATGATGGATGAGGCGCCGGATGAGACCCTTGATGCCCTGCGCGGTTTCTTAGCCGCTTCGGCTTAACCGGAGCATGCGTTGGGCCGGCAGATACAGGGTTACGACCGTACCACTATTTTCACTATTGCCGCTTTCATCGCTGCTTATCTCAAGGCGGCCGCCGTGCAGCTCCATATATTGTTTGGCCAGCGGCAGCCCCAGCCCCGCGCCTTCGTGCTGGCGCACATAACTGTGCTCTATCTGCGTGAAAGGCTGCAGCACCTCGTCCAGCTGTCCGGTGGGAATACCAATGCCGCTGTCGGCAACCCTGACCCAGGCGCCGCCATCCGCCCCGGTCCGCCCGGCGCTTACCAGCACGGCGCCGTCATCGGGGGTGAACTTCAGGGCGTTGGAGAGAATATTCAGCAGGACCTGTTTCAACAGCCGATGGTCGCACAGAACCGGCGGCAGCTCGGTTTCCATTTGCGCTGTTATTCTGGTCCGCCCGCTGTCGATGCGGCCCTGGGCAACATGAATGCTGTCATCGATCAAGGCCGGCAGGTCGACCTCGGTCTCCGTTAGTGAGGTTACCCCCGCCTCGATACGAGAGAGATCGAGAATGTCGTTAATAATCGCCAATAACAGCTGGCCGCTGCCATGGATGTCATGAATGTAATCCTGGTATCGCGGCTGACCCAGGGGCCCGAAGGTTTCTTCCCGAATAATTTCGGAAAAGCCGATGATGGCATTTAGCGGCGTACGCAGTTCATGGCTCATGTTGGCCAGGAATTCGGTTTTCGCCCGGTTGGCGATTTGCGCCTCTTCCATGGCCCGTAGCAAGGCCTCTTCGCCTTGCCGGCGCGCCGTGATGTTCATGGCCCAGGCGTAATACAGCGCGACCCGGCCATCCCGCCCGGAAAGCCGGTTGGCGCCAAGAATGCAAATGATGCGTTGACCCTCGGCATCCTGCAACTCCACTTCATTGACGCCGTCGGTCTCAAGCAGATAACGCGCCATGGGCACGCCCGCGCCCTCGGCGTTCACGATCAGGGGCAGGGAAAGCAGGTTCAATTGGCTGATTTCCATCGCCTTCGACAGGCGCAGGGCCGCTTGGTTGGCGTAGACCAATTGGCCATCGGGCTCCGCCGCGAAGACGGCGTTGGTACTGTTGTCAACCATCGCCGCCAGGCGTTCACGGGCCGAATGATGGGCCGCGGAAACTTTGTTCAACAGCGCATCGAACTGCCCCATGACCTCGCCCAGCTCGTCCTGCCTTTCGCCGCCGATGCTCAGGTTCGCGGGATTCTCTGGCCCGGATTCAATACTGGCGGCGGCCACATTCAAATGATCCCGCAGACGCAACAGCGGCGACAGGACAAAATGACCGATTACCGCCATGGTGGCCACGGTAACGAAGCCGGTGATCAGCAATACCAAGCCGACGACGCGCCACAGAAAAGCCCGTAATTCCTCCGCGACCCAATCGGCACGAAGGTTGGCGGCCACGCCAAGGGGCAGATCCAGCGTCTTGGCATTGTAGAAAACCGCATAATGGCGGCCGTCTTCGCTGCGACGCTTGGTTGCCGTGCCATCAGGCGCCATTTTCGGCGCTTCGCCGAAAACACCAATCAATCGGTCGTCCTCGCCGTGGACCGCGCCGCCGACGATTTCCGGCGCCGCCAGCATCAGGCGGGCCGCCAGCAGAATATCCCGATCCGAGTGATGGCCCTTGCCGCGCAGTGCGGAGCTGATGACCGCACGGCCGACCTGTTCCAGACGCAACAGCAGATCCCGTTCATAGTTACGGTAAGAAGGGACCAATATGGCGCCCTCGACCAGCAGAATACTTATCAGAACCATCAGGGCGACGTTGCGGCACAGCCGACAGGCCAGCACCTCGCGGAGGTACTGGCGCAGCCCCAACCGGATCGTTTTCATGCCGACACGCCCATATCATCCCCCGATTTGCAGGAGAAAACCCGCTGATCCCCAGTTGATCCCCTATTGATCCTTTGACTGACATGGAGCGACCCATGCCGGTATCAACCGTTACCAGCTAAACCGGGCAAATTGAATTCAAGCTTTTGCGAGGCAGCGCCCTAATCCAGATCATAGTCCGGCAAGGGGATATCCGTGGCGCCGGAGGCTTCGAGGGCGGCGATGGCGGGAGCCTCCATCTGTAACTGCATGACTTCGTTAAAGCGGTTGTAGAAAGAGGTCAGGGCCGTTCGCAGGGTAAGTTCGACGATCTGTTCCTCTGAAAAATGCGCTCGCAGGCGGGTGAAGAAACTATCGTCGATATTGGCATAATTCCGCGTTACCTGGATGGCAAAGTCCCGCACCAACAGATCAACCGCATCGAAACCGGGTGGTTGGTCATCCAGAATGGCGGCGGGCGCCTCGGGCGGCAGCCCATGCTTGATCAGATATGCCGCGTGATGAGCCAGGCAATAACGGCAGCCGTTCAAGGTGGAGACCGTGACCACGGCAATTTCGATATAGCGGGGCGAGACCAGTTCCTCCTCGGCCAGGCCCATCATCAGGCCCAGCAAATTTTTCACCGCCGGCGGCCGGTGGCCGACCACCCGCGCCAGATTCTCATAGGGACCATAACTATCGATGAATCGCTGATAAACCGGCTGCAGCGCCTCTGGTATCTCGTCAACTAGGACATCCCGCACACGGGCCATGACATTCCTCCGAACTGGGCTTGAAAGATCGTGATGCTAGCTTTGAAAGCCGTTTAACCGCAAGCTTTGGCGGCGGCGGCAGATGGATTGACCATGCGGCGTGCCGCGGCCCAATTGCAACGCCCGTGATAGATTCGACACAAAATTGATACGTAAACTAGCCAAGGGCATTTCCCTGTGCTACGAAGTTCGCCAGTGTTTTGTCGCTGGCAGGGTCCGTGGCTAAATGGCGGCTTGTCTGGCGTCATGAAGAAGTTGCGGCATCTGTTGTAAATTTATCACTGTGGCCGTCGTCAAGATGATCTTAACAATGATCGTTAAGACTATAGATAGGACAAGGGTGGTAGATAGTTGATACGGGGCCAGACTGGCTTGTCCAGCGAATGAGAGCACCGGCAATGCGATGCCGAAAACCTGGGATACATGTATGCCGGGTTTTCATTGGATTATATGGCGCTATGAGGGACACGTTAGCCATGCGAGAGCATTTCAAGACGGTTTGCAATAGCGCCAAGCTGGCCATGGCCGGGGTTGTCGCGCTTGCTGCCCTGACCGGTTGTGCCACGCCCCCGCCCGCTAGCGACAAGGAGGCCGTGGCGGCCTTCAAGGAAGACAATGATCCTCTGGAGCCGTTAAACCGCTATTTCTTTGAGGTTAACCGCGGTTTTGACCATTTGCTGTTGCGCCCGGTCTCGGAAATCTACCGCGGCGCCTTGCCCGAAGGGGTCAGGAACAGCGTCCGCAGCGTGGTTAACAACATGGAGACACCGGGTATTTTCGTGCACGACATCCTGCAGGGTGAAGTCGAGCGGGCCTCGGACAGTTTTGGGCGCTTTACGACCAATACCTTTTTTGGCCCCGCCGGTTTGAATGATGTCGCGGCGGGTGACAATCCGAAAAACCCCGATGCGGGGATTCCTTTTCATAACGAGGATTCGGGCCAAACCCTGGCGGTTTGGGGCTTCGGGCCGGGCCCGTATCTGATGCTGCCGTTCTATGGCCCATCGAATGTGCGCGATAGCCTGGGAATGGCCGTCAATTTCTATATTAATCCGATCAACTATATCGTGCCGAACGAGCATCGCACCGGCTTTGCCTTGGCACGCACGGTGGTCAAGGGTATCGATACCCGGTCCCGCAGCATCGAGACCTTCGATGAGATTGAACGCGGCTCGATCGATTTTTATGCCACGGTCCGTAGTTTGTATCGGCAATACCGAGCCGCGGAAATCGCCAATGGCCGTGGTCCAGAGAACCCGCTGCCGGAAATGTCGGAAGAATTAGAGGAAGATAACGGCGCGGAACGTGTCTCCTCCATCAGAAAATAGACTTGGCGGTACGTCCATGCGCCGTCGGGATTTCTTGGGCCGCTGCGCACTGACGCCGGTTGCGGCGGTGCCCCTGGTGAGTGGCGCGGCCCTGGCAAAATCAGAAAACAGGCCACTATTGCCCGGCGAGGCCAGGGAACTGGTTAAGTCCCTGGGTGATGCCGCCGTGGCGATGCTGTCGAACAAGCAGTTAACCCAACAGGAAAAAAGGCGCCGTTTCCGTCATCTGCTGAACCAAAGTTTCGCGCTGAGAGGCATCGCGCGCTTTGCCCTGGGACGCTATTGGCGGCGCGCCGATTTTGCCCAACGGCGGCGTTATCTGAAACTGTTCGAGGATTATATCGTCAATTCCTACGCGGCCCGTTTCGGCAACTATTCCGGCGAGTCGTTTGTCGTGATTAACGAAAGCATTGACAATCGCGGCTGGGCCGCGGTCAAGACCCGTATCCAGCGTCCGGGCGGCGAACCGGTCGAAGTGATTTGGCATCTGCGGGAGCGCCTGGGCGCCGTGCGCATCGTCGATGTCATGGTCGAGGGGATCTCAATGTCCCTGACCCAGCGTTCTGATTTCGCCGCCGCCGTACGCACCGCCGGCGGCGACATGGATGCCTTCCTGGACACCCTTGAAGCCAAGGCCCGCGCCATCAAAGGCACGGCGAAGTAGCCCGGATGCGCCCGGGAATTCTTCCGTATCCGCCTATATATCCTTAAGATCAGGCACCGCGGCTTGCCGGCTGGATTATTTCGATGGCCGGCAAAAGGAATTGAATTAGAATAGCTGCGTTTTCCTGGGGGATTGAAACCGATGTCTGATCAAATCGAACGGCGGCTGGCAGCTATTCTTGCCGCGGACATGGCCGGTTTCAGCGCACAGATGGAGGCTGACGAGGCCGGAACCCTCGACCGCCTTCGCAATTGCCGCAAGGATCTGATGAATCCCGGGTTGGACAGCCATAACGGACGCGTCATCAAGACAATGGGGGACGGCGTGCTGATGGAGTTTGCCAGCGTCGTCGATGCGGTAAACTTCGCGGTTGAGTTCCAGCACGGCGTCGATGCCTTCAATCAGAGCTCCGATGCGCCCGAGATGCTATTCCGTGTCGGGATTAACCTTGGTGACGTGATGATCGAGGACGGCGATGTCTTCGGCGATGGGGTCAATGTGGCCGCGCGGCTGGAAGCAATGGCGGAACCTGGCGGCGTGTTGGTGTCCTCCGCCGTGGTCGATCAGGTGCGCGAGCAAAGCGCGGCCCACTTCGAGTGTCTGACGTCAGCACCCCTGGGACATATTGAAGTGTTTTCATAAGGGAGGAT
>CAZPWJ010000096.1:0-18075 GCA_964590195.1 uncultured Rhodospirillaceae bacterium
TGGACAGATACTAGATGTAGCGGGTGTCTGCGTCAACCGGATAGGCACGCTTCGACGTTCGTACGAGAAAGTAAAGGTTAGGGAACTCGACAAGAATACCGGAAAAATTAGCTTCAAAGAAAGTCGTGTTCCCACATTCAATCTCGGAGGCGCGAATTACGCTTCCCTCGTTAATGACTTCTGGTATGGCACCATTGGCGCGCCAGCCTTACGGGATTTCATCATGATGACCCGCCGGCACCAACGCCAGTATGATCATACTTTCTATTTCCAGCCGATCGACAAAACTCATTCCATTGGGCCAAGAGCGCGTCAGGAAGCGTCAAGTAGAACGGTTCATACTTCGGGAACGGTATTCGGATTTGTGATTGACCATAAAGGCCAATGTTTGGCTTCGGCGCGGTTGCAAGCCAAGAGATAGGCTCGCATTGAGCCTCAATTGTCGGGACTGGCGGATGCCTCCTCCTCGCAACGCGAAAAGTCGGGTGGCAGAGGTTCTGTGCGAATTTCCTATCTGCAGCATTTCTTGTACTTCAGGCCGCTGCCGCAGGGGCAGGGATCGTTTCGGCCTGGCTTTTTTGTTGTCGTGCCGCCAGACGTCATGATCCCAACGGCCGGGCGGCGCTGGCGCAGCAGTTCCGCCATGCGCGCCATCGCCGGACGGGTATGGTGATAGATCCGCCGATAGCCCTGGCAAAGGTGGTTCAGGCCCGCCTCGCCGTCCCTGGTTTTCAGGAACCGGTGCTTGGGACAACCGCCATTGCACAGGGCCAGGTCTTCGCATTCGCGGCACTGCCGAGGCAGATCGTCCTTCTTGGCCTGCCCGAATTGCCGCTGTCGCGGCGCCGAGATCAGTTCGTCGAGATTGCCGTCGTTGATGTTGCCCAGCCGGTATTGCGGATAGACATAGTGATCGCAGGCATAAAGATCGCCGTTGCTTTCCATGGCCGGGTTTCTGCCGCAGGTCTCGTCGAACAGGCACAGGCCGGCGGGCTCGCCCATGGTGGCGGCCAGAATAGTATCGAACAGTTGCACGAAGACCCTGCTGACATCCTTGCTGACCCATTCGTCGAAAATGGCACACATGAAATCGCCATAGTGCCGTGGCTCGGCACAGAAATCGGCTAGACGATAATCATCGGCCATCGCTGACGGCGGCCCGGCAAGTTCGCCCTGCGCCTGCATCCGCTCGACAATAGGAATGAACTGCATATAGCGTAAACCCATGCGCTTGAGGTGACGATAGACCTTAAGCGGATGGTGAACATTGACGGCGTTCACCGTGATCATGGCATTCACCTCGACATTGTGCCGCTGCAGGATTTCAAGGCTTTTCAATACCCGCGCATGGCTTGGCCGTTGCATGTGATCCCGGCGGTAGCCGTCATGCAACTCGGCGGGGCCATCCAGGCTCAAGCCGACCAGAAAATCATGTTCGTGCAGGAAACGGCCCCAATCATCCGTGAACGACAGGCCATTGCTTTGCAGGGCGTTGGTGATGCGCCGCCCAGGCGGAGCATATCGTTGCTGCAAGGCAACGGCGCGCTCGAAGAAATCCAGCCCCATCAAGGTCGGCTCGCCGCCCTGCCACATGAACTGGATATCCGGCCCCGGCTGTGCCTCGATTTGCCGCTGGACATAGGTTTCCAGCACCGTATCGCTCATGCGGAAATCAGATCTGTCCGGATACATCTCGGTCTTTTCGAGATAGAAGCAGTAATCGCAGGACAGATTGCACAAAGGGCCAATCGGCTTGGCCAGGATGTTTACGGATGCGGCGGCTGGATCTGACAAGGCGTTCACTCTGCGGACAGTCTCTATATGACGGCAGTTTACAATGAATACGGGATGGCCGCGCGCGACAAACTGACCGTTGACCGCGAGGGCCGGCGGGACTAGGTTCCCGGCCTTCCGGGAATATTAGGCCAAGAGAATTTCATGTCCGCTGCCAAGTCCGATAATACATCCGCCCTGAACTCAGACGTCGCGCCCCTATTGCTTCGCATCGCCGATGCCCTGGAACGCATGGCACCGCCCAAGATCGACGCCATTGATCTCAGCGCCGCCGACGCTTTTGTCTGGCACGCCGATGCAGGCCGCTTGGCGCCGATAACCAAGGTCAGCCGGATTGATCTGCATTTGCTGCAGGGCATCGAAAGCCAGTGCGACATCCTCTCGGAGAACACCCGCCGCTTTACCGAAGGGCTACCCGCCAACAATGCCCTGCTGTGGGGTGCCCGCGGCACCGGCAAGAGCAGCCTGGTCAAGGCCCTGCACGGCGCCATTGTCCAGGACAATCCCGGCGCCCTGAAGCTGGTGGAAATTCACCGCGAGGACATCCCCTCCCTGCCCCAGTTGCTGACCCTGATGCGGCAGAGCGAGCACCGTTACATACTGTTTTGCGATGATCTGTCCTTTGACCACGACGACGCGGCGTACAAATCCCTCAAGGCAATCCTGGAAGGCGGCATCGAGGGCCGGCCCGCCAATGTGATTTTCTATGCCACCTCGAACCGCCGTCACCTGATGCCCCGCGATATGATGGAGAACGAACGCTCCACCTCCATCAACCCCTCGGAAGCGACCGAGGAAAAGGTCTCCCTCTCCGACCGTTTCGGGCTGTGGCTGGGCTTTCATAATTGCAGCCAGGACGACTTCATCACCATGCTGCAGGGCTATTGCAAACACTACGGCCTGGATATCAGCGACGAGGATCTGCATGCCCAGGCCATCGAATGGTCGGTCACCCGCGGCGCCCGCAATGGCCGGGTAGCCTGGCAGTTCATTCAGGATCTGGCCGGGCGTCTGGGCGTCAAGATTGACTAGGATCGATCTTTAGAGCGGCCTGTCTGGAGGCCAGATAACGGGCCGGATTGACGGCCCGGCGGCCCTTGCGAATTTCGAAATGCAGTTGCGGGCGGCTGGTATTGCCCGTACTGCCGGCCCGCGCGATACGCTGGCCCTGGCGCACCACATCGCCGACCTTGACCATCAAACTCTGATTATGCCCGTAAGCGGTCAACCAGCCGCCCTTGTGGCGCAGCAAAAGCAGATTGCCAAAGCCCCGCAGTTCATTGCCGGCATAAACCACCACACCGTTATCGGCCGCCCGCACCGGCGCACCGCGTTTGACGGCGATATTGATTCCATCGTTGTGCAGACCATTGGCCTTGACGCCAAAGCGCGAAATGACCCGGCCCCGGACCGGCCAGGCAAAGCGGCTGCCGGCCCGCGCCGGCGGCTTCGTGGTAACCGGTTTTCGCTGGATCGCCTGCTGCGTGCCGGTTCTTTGTTTGCCTGACCAATGTTTAACGGAACTTTGTTTGCTGGGCTTCGTGCCTGGCCTGGGAACGGCGGCTGCCTCTTGTGGAGTGCCCGCTTGCGCCAACCGCGTCTCGCTGCTTGGCAGACGCAGGCGCTGGCCGGGCCGAATCTTGTAAGGCGCCGCCACCTGGTTTCGCCGCGCCAAGTCATAGAGAGAAACCCGGTGGCGGCGGGCGATAGAATACAGCGTCTCCCCCGCCGCGACCCGATGATAGCGCACGGCGGGTATCTTCAGACGCTGGCCGCGCTGCAAACGGTACGGCGGGCGCAGATCATTGGCCGCGATCAGATCGCGCAGGTCGACGCCGGAACGCCGGGCAATGGCATACAAGGTTTCATCCGCCGCGACCCTGTAGCCGCCTGCCGCCAGGGGCACAGTATCGGAAGACGCCTCTGGTGATGCTGGCTGCCCGCCGCCTCCGATGGTTTTGCTGCCGTAGACCAGGGGTGCGGGCACCGAGCGGGCGCAGGCGGCGGCGATAAACATCACCGCCAGCCACATCATTGATTTTGCGAATCTGCCGCGCATGGCGGCACGATACCCCTCGCCGCCGCTGTTCGCAAATATCTAGGCGGCGCGTACGGCGCGGGCGATTTCACTCCATTTGCCAAGGTTGTCCGGGTTCTGGCGAATGGATTCCTCGGCCAGATACATCACCACCCTGGCCGCCGTACCCTGGTAGCGCGCGATCAGCTTGTCCGCCATATCATCCCAGCGGGCGACAAGGCCGAAATGATCCAAGATCTCGTCGCTAATCGCCGCCACGATGGCGTCGTTGTCGCCGGCCCGCATGTGATCCCGCAATTGCTCACGCATGCCGCCATAGCCCAAATCATCAAACTGGAATGCGTAATTTGGCGTGGCACCGTAGAATCCAATCTGCGTCTTGGCGCGCAGCACGCCCCATTCCCGCTCCTCAGCACTGTCACCGGCGATGGCGAAGACCGGAATGATCAGATCAATATCCGAGGGGTCCCGCCCCACACGCGCGGCACCCTCGGCAAGATTAGGCAATAGCCTGTTCTGAATATAGGGCATGGAATGCATCGGGTGCACATGCACGCCATCCGCCAGCTCACCCGCGACCTTGGTCATGTAGGGCCCGACGGCGGAGATATCCAGCTTGATATCTTCATAATTATGACGTGCCGGCGTCCAATTCTCCGGCAACAGGCTGAGATTGTAGTAAGGGCCCTCGTGTTGCAATGGCCCTTCCTGCCGGAATGCCTTGAGGCAGGCGCGCACCGCTTGCAGGTAATCCTTCATCTGTGGTGCCGGGCGGTCAAAAACCGAGGCGTAGCGCCGGGTCACATGCGCCTTGACCTGGCTGCCCAGGCCGAGACGGAAGCGGCCCTTGGTATTGGCCGCCATCTCCCAGGCGACCTGGGCCGACACCATGGGACTGCGGGGAAAGGCAACGGCGATACCGGTGCTGAATTCAAGGCTCGGCGCCGCCATGGCGGCAACCGCAATCGAGGCCCAGGGCACCTGGCTGGCCTCGGTCATCAGCATGCCGGAAAATCCGGCTGCCTCCAACTTCGTTGCCAGATCTATGGAGTTTTCCCAGTTCGAGGCCCGGGCCATCAGATCAAATTCCATAACGTTTCCTCCTAATCTACAAAAATCGTACCTGTTGTTGCCCTATTGTCGTCCGGCCGGCATGCCTTCGACAAGGGGTACAAAGCGGACAGGCAGTAAGACTTCTTCATGGAAGCCATCGCTGTCCCTGGTCAGACGGATCAGGGTCTGCTCCCCCGGCGCCCCAACGGGCACCACCATGATGCCGCCCTCGGCCAACTGATCGGCCAGAACGCCGGGCATGCTCGGTGCCGCGGCGGTCACGATGATACGGGGAAACGGCGCCAATTCCGGCCAGCCCTTGGCGCCATCACTCAACCGGGTGGTGATATTATGCAGCTTCAAGGCCTCGAAGCAGGCTTCGGCCTGGGCCAGCAGCGAACGGTAGCGCTCTATGGTGCAAACGCGGCGGCAGAGCTTGGCCAGCACGGCGGCCTGATAGCCCGAGCCGGTACCAATTTCCAAGACCCGGTCCCGCTCCCCCAGGCGCAGGGCCTGGGTCATGAAGGCGACGATAAAGGGCTGGCTGATGGTCTGGCCCTGGCTGATGGGCAACGGCAGATTATCGTAGGCCTCGGAACGCAGCGCCTCGGGCACGAACTGCTCCCTGGGTACCCGCTCAATGGCGCTTAGAACCCTTTTATCCGTGATGCCCTGCTTGCGCAGTTCCATGATGAGGCGGATCTTGTGCGCCTCGTAGCTCATCCGAAGAAGGATGCCTTAAGCTGCTTGAGCGCCTTGTTTTCCGTCAGGTCCATGTGCAGGGGCGTGATGGCTATACGTCCCGCCTCGGTTACCGACAGATCGGTACCCGTCTTAGGCGTGCCCTGAATAGGGCGGAAGCCAATCCAGTAATAGGGCCGTTCCCTGGCATCAATGCGCTCTTCTATGTTCAGGGCGGTAATATCGCGCCGGCCCTGGCGGCAGATCTCCACGCCTTTTACATCGCCGGGCAATACATCGGGGAAATTGACGTTCATCAGCACCTCGCTCGACCAGCCCAGCGCCACCAGACGGCGGATGATATCGCCGGCATGTTTCTCCGCCGTGGGCCAGTGCATGATCTTGCGGTTGGCGAAGGATTGGCTGAGGGCGATCGACGGCACGCCCACGAGAGTACCTTCCATGGCGGCGGCGATGGTGCCGGAATAAGTCACATCCTCGCCCATGTTGGCGCCCCGGTTGACGCCCGATAACAGCAGATCCGGGCGCTTATCCGCCATGACCTGGTTCATGGCCATCATTACGCAGTCGGTCGGCGTGCCCTGTACGGCGAACTTGCGGGCGGAAATCTTGCGCAAACGCAGGGGATCGGTCAGGGTCAGGGAATGCCCGGCGCCGCTATGTTCGGTTTCGGGCGCAACCACCCAGACATCGTCAGACAGCGTCTTGGCAATGCGCTGCAGCACTTTCATGCCGGGCGCGTTGATGCCGTCGTCGTTGGTTAACAGGATACGCGTACGCCGCAAATTGGCTAATTTCGGGGCCGGTTTTTTGGCCATGGTTCAGACGATCCTCGTCATTCCACCCATATAGGGTTGCAGGGCCTCGGGTATGGCGAAACCGCCATCGGCCAGTTGATAATTTTCCATCACCGCTATCAGCGTCCGCCCCACCGCCAGGCCGGAACCGTTCAGGGTATGGACGAAATTGGTGCCCTTGCCCTGTTTTGGCTTGTAGCGCGCGCTCATGCGCCGGGCCTGAAAGTCGCCGCAGTTGGAGCAGGAGGAGATTTCCCGGTAGCAATCCTGCCCCGGCATCCAGCCTTCCAGATCATAGGTCCGCTGGGCCGAGAACCCCATATCGCCACTGCTCAACAACATCGCCCGATAGGGAATGCCGAGGCGCTGCAGGATGGCCTCGGCACAGCCGGTCATGCGGTCTAGCTCGTTCTTGGAATCATCGGGATGGGCGATGGAAACCATCTCTACCTTGTAGAATTGATGCTGGCGCAACATGCCCCGCGTATCCCGGCCCGCGGCCCCGGCCTCGGAGCGGAAACATGGGGTATGGGCGATATAGCGCAGGGGCAATTCATCCTCGCCCAACACGCCGTCACGGACCAGATTGGTCAGCACCATCTCGGCTGTCGGGATCAGGTAAAAGCCGTCCGTGGTCTTGAACAGGTCTTCCTCGAATTTCGGCAAATTACCGGTGCCAAAGGCCGTGTGTTCGCGCACCAACAGAGGCACGGAGGTCTCGGTATAGCCGAACTCGGTGCTGTGAATATCCAGCATGAAAGCTGACAGGGCGCGCTCCAGCCGAGCCAGGGCGCCACTCAGCACGACAAAGCGGGAGCCGGACAATTTCGAGGCAGCCTCGAAATCCATCAGGCCCAGGGCCTCGCCGATCTCGTAATGCTCTTTCGGTTCGAAATCGAAAACCGGGGGCGTGCCGTGGCGGCGCACCTCGATATTGGCCTCTTCATCCGGGCCCACGGGCACCTCGGCTTCGGGCTGATTGGGCAGGCCGGACAATGTTTCACGCAGGCCTTGAGAGAGCTCCCGCTCGACTTCCTCGCCGCTTTGCAAGGCTCCCTTCAACTCGCCGACCTCGGCGATCAGGTGATCCGCATCCTCGCCCTTGGATTTCGCCGCGCCGATCTGTTTCGACAGCGCGTTGCGGCGGTTTTGCATCTCCTGAAGAGTGGTGCGGTTGGCCCGGGCTTTCTCATCACGGGAGAGAATTTCGGCGGCTTGCGGGGGCAGGCCACGGGCGGCCATGCCGGCATCAAAGGTTTCGGGATTTTCGCGAATCCAACGCAGATCGTACATGGCGGCGTGTCTCTGACTTTGTGTGCTTCAATCGAAATTTGGCAATTGGGAATAGGCTTTGCCGGCGCAACGCAGGCGATCTCGAATAGTTAAATCACCGTTACGAAGAGCGCGCCCTGTATACGCCCAAGCCCCCGGCCCGTCCAGAGCTAGCGCATGCCTCGGCTTATTGTTTAAAGCCCTTGGCGCCGCGAAAGTCGGCGTTCGTCAAAACCGCATCACGAAAATCCGCACCCGTCAGATCGGCATCCAGAAAGACGGCGTCGGACAGATTGGCTTGCCGGAAATCAACCTTTTGTAGGGCGGCACCTTCCATATTGGCAAAGCGCAGATCGGCCGACTTCAGGTTGGCGCCGCGTAAATCGGCGCGGCTTAGATTGGTCGGCCATTCCGCTTCCAAGCCGGTGGCGATCCGCATTGGCGACATGCGGACCCGGGTAAGATTGGCGCTGGTCAGGTTGGCGCCAACCAACTGCGCGCCGCGCATATCCGCCTCGCTGCATTTTATATTGCGCATCAGGGCGCCATCCAACTGCGCCATGGAAAGACTGCAACCGGTCATGTCGTTGCCGGTCAACGTGGCCCGTTCCATCTTCACAGCAGACAGTTCAACGCTGCGCATGGAAATTCCGGTCAGATCGATACCACTCAGATCAGCCTGGTCGCCTTCGTTACCCAGGCTGCGCACCCATCTGGAATGCTCCCGCAGAATATCTGAAATCGTGCCGCCAACCTCCGACAGGGTGGGCGAGACCACGGCACTGCCAAGCTGGTCGTCCTCCAGATCCGATTTCTTGAACAATGAAGCGGTCATGTCCGCACCGCTGAAATTGGTGCCATCCATGGTGGCGCCCAGCAATACAGCCCCTTGCAGGTTGCAGCCGCCCAAATTGGCACCGGTCATATCCGAACCGCTTAAATCGGCGCCGGATAAATTAGATTCAGCCAAATTGGCCTTGACCAGATTGGCATTGCGCAGATTGGCGCCGCTCAAATCCGTGCGCGGCCCGATCGCCGCGCCCAATCTTGCGCCGCGTAAATTGGCCCGCGACATCATGGCTTCGTCGATCCGGCTGATACCGTCCCCAACCGGCTCATAACCGCCCTGTTCGCTTTGCACGAACAAGCGGCCGTCACGGATGTCGGCCTCGGCCATGGTCGCGCCTTCCAGATTGGCCCGGCGCAGGGTTATGCCGCGCAGATCAGCCTTGGACAGATCGGCGCCGCGCAGGTCCGCGCCGTCCAGGTTGGCGGCGAAAAGCGAAACGCCAATCATGGACGACTGCACAAAGATGCAGCGGCGCAGGTCGGTTCCGACCAGCTCAGCCCATGAGATATTGCGTTTTGCAAAAATCAAATCAGCCGCATCGTGCATTTTTAGAATCAGGCGCTTACCGCCGTGAACGCCCGCCAAAAACTGCTTATGTGCGACTAATTTTTCCTGCAACGCATTCTGATTAATACGCGCCAATACCCAAACTCCATGCGCAACCTCCCCCAGCACCCATGATCACGGATGGGCGTTAATATTTTCATACCAAATCAAGCGCCGATGAAGACTAGAGGCGCGTTTTTTGGAGTTTACGGGGGCTCTAGCCCAGGACGGTAAAACTACTGTTAGGATTGATCTCCCGATTGCGGGAGAAGAAGCCGATATTGGCCTGACGCTTGGTATAGAGATAATCAAAACAGACCGGATCGGCATCGTGGTCTTGGCCGTCCTGACAGCGGCTGATCAATTCCGCCATCATGGCGCCCGCGACCGGGGCGTTCTTGAACTGATTGCCCGAGCTGCCGATCGCCATGTAAAAGCCCGGCAGATCGGAACAGTCATAAATCGGAATCCAATCGTCCGTCACATCATAGAGCGAGACAACACCGGCGGCCTGACTGGGAATTTTCAAACCGGGCACCCGCTGGCCGGCGCGCAAGGCCTGGGTTTGCCATTGCGCCGTGAACTCCGTGTTGTAATCGTCGGGATCTGCCCATTCGCGGGCATCGCATTCCGGATCCTCGCTGCCGAACAGGATGTGATTACCTACCTCCGGGCGGCTGTAACAGGCGATATCGCTATCGGATGCGACCGGCCCGTGGGTCATGTAGTCGAAGCCATCCGGCGAAGGCAGATGTACCACTTCCTGGCGCAGGGCCCGGGTCTTAATTTTCATGCCCTGGGCCACGCCCGCCATTTCATTGACCTTGGCGGAATGGGGGCCCGCCACGTTGACCACGACGGGGGCATCGATTTCCTCGCCATTGGCCAAGGTTATGCCGCATGCCTTGCCGTCCCGCCGGCGGATTTCAGTGACATCCCTGTTGAAGCGAAAGCGCGCGCCGGCGGCTTCCGCCGCTACCTGGATATTATGGGTGGCCAGTTGCGGGTCGGAGATATAGCCCGCTTGCGGCATGAACGCCGCGCCCGCGATGGCCGGCCCCGTGGCCTCGCCGAAGCCCGGGTCATCAGGCAGCTTGGCCGGCGCGAAAGAGCGCAGATCATAGATCGGCAGGCGTTTTTTCAGAGTTTTATTGTCCCAATCCTCCCATAGGATGCCAAGGGTATCCAGATTCTCGCAGATTGATTTCAGATAGCCGTTGCTCGGCGTTTTCATCACCGCGCAGCCGACTTCTTCAAAGCGGGCCAGGCCACGCTCGTCCTCCACCCCCAGATGTTCGGCCCAATGGCGCCAGTATTGATAACCCTCGAACGCCAGGGCGGTACCGTCCAGGGTCGAATAGTGACTGCGGATAATGGCGCACGAGGCCGAGGTCGAACCATAGCCCGCGGCGGGCAGACGATCCACATTCAACGTGCGCCAGCCCCGCCTGGCCAGTTCCAAACCAACGGAGGCGCCGATAACCCCGGCACCGATGATTATCGCGTCATATTGTTCCGCCATGGCCGTGCGTCCTCCAATAAAAGTCCTTACTTGGCGTCATTCTCAAGCCGATTCAAAGCGGATTCAAGCCCAGTCAATCCAGATCCAGCCGCCACATGAACCAGGCATGGCTGTCATCCAACCGGACCCGCCAGCCCGGCGGCACCAGTATGGTCGTAGTGGCCTCTTCAATGACCGCAGGGCCCTCGATTTCGCCGCCGAAGGCAACTCTGGCCCCGTCATAAACGGGAACGTCAAGTGTTTGCTCGGGCGAAAAGCTGGCCTGGCGGCTATGGCTGACCGCATCCTCCGGCGCCTGGGCGCCGCTACCGGGCATGCTGATGCGCGAAAGCAGCGCCTCCCGCTGTCCGTAGGCGATAACGCCAAGGCCCATCAATTCCCGCTCGCAGTCGGGATCGGCGAAGGTAAAGGCGCGCTCATGCTCCTGATCAAACAAAGTTTCGACCGCCGCCATGCTATTGGCGAACAGCTCGTCCTCGGCCAGTGTCAGGGTCAGAACCCCCAACTCGCCCAAATAGCGCACATCCATGGTGCGTTGCAGGCGAATAT
Source organism: uncultured Rhodospirillaceae bacterium (assembly GCA_964590195.1). Classification (GTDB taxonomy): domain Bacteria; phylum Pseudomonadota; class Alphaproteobacteria. The sequence continues at coordinate 11,124 of CAZPWJ010000096.1, forward strand.
GTTCAGGCTCGAAGCCTTCCGCCGCCAGGTCGGCCCGGGCCGAGGCCATCATTTCATCGAATTGCCGATTAATATCGCCGGCATCGCAATCGGTGAAATGGGCGGCGTAATTGCGGCTGTAATCGTGGCGCACATCGGCGATGACGGCGCCAAAGGAACACAGTAGGGATGCCACGCGCGGCACGATAATCCGCTCCACGCCCAGGCTTTCGGCAATCCGGGCAGCGTGCGCACCACTGCATCCGCCGCCGCAGACAAAGGCGAAATCACGCAGATCATGGCCCTGTTCGGTAGAAACCTGGCGCACCGCATTGGCCATGTTCTCATTCACCAGGGTGTAGATGGCGTAGGCGGCCTCCAACATATCAACGCCCAGGGGCCTGGCGATGGTATCGCGGATGCTGTCGCGGGCCAGATCACCGTCAATGGCCATGGCCCCGCCCAAAAGCTGGCGGTCCGAGAAGTAGCCCAATGCGACATTGGCATCGGTCACCGTCGCCAAACCGCCGCCACGGCCATAACAGGCAGGACCGGGCCAGGCCTCGGCGCTTTGCGGACCCACATGCAGCAGGCCACTATCGTCGATCCAGGCGATGGAACCGCCGCCCGCGCCCAGGGTACGCACGTTGACCATGGGCACGGCAACGCGATAGCGGTGCACATCAACATTCTTGGCGGTGTCAATCTGGCCCTGATGCACCAAACTAACGTCCAACGACGTACCGCCCATATCCAGGGTGATGACATTTTCAATATCGAACAGCCGGCCAAAAAAACGTCCCGCCGCCGGCCCCGCCGCCGGCCCGGAATCCAGGGCCAGAACAGGGCGTTCGCGCAGACCGGCAGCGGAGGTTGTGCCGCCGTTGCATTGGATATAACGGATCGCCTTGTGAAAGCCGGCGGCCTGCAAATTGCTTTCCAAGCGGCCGATATAGTCATGCAGCCGGTTGCCCAGCGCGGCGCACAAGGCGGTGGTCGAGAAGCGCGGATACTCGCGCAATTGCGGCGACACGGCGGAGGACAGATAGACCGGCACGCCGGGCATCTCCTCGGCCAACAGTTCGCGGATGCGTTCCTCGTGGTCCGGATTGACGATGGACCATAACAAGCAGACGGCGACCGCCTCGACGCCCTCGGCGCGGAAGGCCGCCGCGGCGGCCCGCACCTGGCTTTCGTTCAAGGGCTGCAGCACCGCGCCGTCCTTGTTGATGCGCTCGACTATGGGCAGACGCAGATGGCGCGGCACCAGGGGTGTGGGCGGCGGCTGGATATAATCATAGCGCCGCTCCTTCAAGCCCTCGCGCAGCTCCAGAATATCGCGGAAGCCGGCGGTACACAGCATCCCCGTCCGCGCCAGCTTGCCCTGGATCAGGGCGTTGGTGGCAATTGTCGTACCGTGCACCACAAGGTCGAATTTTTGCAGCAGGTTGGGGATATCAAGGTCGGCCTCCGCCGCCAACTGGCCCAGCCCCTCGTCAATGACCGAGGCCAGGTCTTCGGGATTGGATGATACTTTCGCGACCTGCAGGTCGCCGCTCTCGGACAACAGAACGAAATCAGTGAAGGTCCCACCGATATCAATACCCAGACGGTGGCTCATCTTGTACGCAACTTTGCTGTTTCGGTTTCATTGATGGCGTGATTGTCGGGATCAATGACCACACCATAGTCCAGGGCCGCGCCGTCGATGGAGACAAAGCCATTGATCACGTCGCGGCGGACGGCGTCGACATCCCGCTCGAATGCATCGCCGACCCCGCCACCGCCCGGCGGGCACATCTCCAAACGCCCTCCCCGCGCTGAATGAAGACGCGAGGCGCCACCCGATTTACGCACGCAGCCGTCGGGATCGATGGCATTGCGCTGGCCCAGTTTTGGTTCCAGCATGGTTGATTTAGCACCCTGGACGCTGAGGGCGGGAAAGGTATCGATGGTGCCGTGAAAGCGCGCGGTCTGCTCGTGATCAATCGGTTCCCACTCCGTATCCACCGCCAGGCCGCCGCGCCATCGGCCAGCGCCGCCCGAATCCGTGCGGTATTCCAGACGGCTGACCAGAAAAGGCATCTCGTACTCCAGCAATTCCACCGGTTCCTTCAACACCGCGCCACCTGAGTTCTCGGAACCGACCCCGGACCAGCCATCGGCGCCATAGGCCGCGCCACCGCCGCCGGAACTGCCGCCGTTGGGATGAAAATGGCCATAGAATGCGCCGGTATCAGGATGAATGCCGGCCAGAACGATAGAGGCGGCGGGACCCCAGCCGGCGGTCTGGCGTTCATCGGGAATGATTTTCGACAAGGCATCACGGACGCAATCAACGATCTCGCAGAACGGCTGCGTGGTGCAGCCCAGGGTGGGCGCCGGGGGCACCTGGGCATTGGTGATGGTGCCCAGGGGGCCGTAGTCAATATCAAGCGCACGGTAGAGGCCGTCGTTGAAGGGCGGTTGCAGGCCCAGGGCAATGGTCACCGCATGGCCAACGGCGGCATGGGTGGCGCCAAAGGGTGAATTGCGCACCTCGCGCAGCTGCTCTGGCGAACTCAGGGTAATGGCCATCCTGTCGCCGGTCACGGTAACTTGCGCCGCTATTTTCTTATGATCATCGCCGCTCCGGGCCGAGAGCCAGCTTTCACCCTGTTGGCTGCCATCGGGCAGATCGGCGATGGCCTTACGGACCCGGCGTTCGGTCATGTCATACAGTGCTTCGATCCCGGACCTGGTCACGGCGATGCCGTATTTTTCGGCCATGGCACGCAACCGCCGGCCCGCGATCTCGGCCGCCGCGATCATCGCCAGCATGTCGCTGTGCTGTTGCTGGGGAAAGCGGATGTTGTTGAAATAAAGCCGCATCACGTCATCGCAAGGTTCACCGGCGGCTATGACCTTCAAGGGTGGTATGCGAATACCCTCGCCATAGCTGTCCGATTGCGCCCGGCGCAGATCCGCCGGCGACGGCCCGCCAAGGTCCAGCCAATGGGCCCGGATCACGGCCCAGAACAAAAGCTCGCCGCCAATAAAAACAGGCCGCAGCAAGGCCACATCGTTCAGATGCAGCCCGCCAAAAGCCGGATCATTACAGAGAAAGGTATCGCCCGGCGCGATATCGCCTTCGTAGGCTTCCGCCACGGCGCGGCAGACGAAGGGGATGGAGCCTACATGCACGGGCAGTTCCGCATCACCCTGGATCATCTGCCGGGCCTGCCAGTCACAAAGCGTGCAGGAAAAATCCTTGGCCAGCTTGAAGACTGGCGAACGGGCCGTACGCACCACCACCTGGCTCATCTCGTCGGTGATGGAGGCCAGCGCCCCCTGCATGGTGGCCAGGGTGGTGATGTCCACTTCGGTCTTTTTGGTGCTGTCCATGTTTACTCCCAGGCATAACAAGCCGTGATGATACAGCACATTGTCATCGCCGGGGCGGAGAAATCCATGATAGCCTTGGCAAAACGCATCGTAGCCAGAATGCCGCCACTTGAAGCGCGCCGAAAAAGGGAATTGTAGAAAGATGGATCTCACGCACATCAAATTCGACGTCAGCGACGAAATCGCCACCATTACCTTGAACCGCCCGGAGGCGCGCAATGCCCTGAGCCGGGAAATGCGCGATGATTTCCGCGCTGTGTTGCGGCAGGTCAAGGAACAGGCGGGCGAAGAGATCAAGGCCTTGATCCTGACCGGCACGGGCGGCGCCTTTTGCGCCGGCGGCGACGTCAAGGGCATGGGCAGCGACAAGCGGACCTCCCTGATAACCCGGCGCGGCCTGCGTCTGGATCACGACATAATCTATGACTTCGCGCATGTGGAGCTGCCGGTGATCAGCCTGGTCGACGGCGCGGCGGCGGGCGCGGGCTGCAATCTGGCCCTTGCCGCCGACTTCGTTTTCGCCACGCCCAAGGGTTACTTCATGCAGGCCTTTGGCCGCATCGGCGCCGTGCCCGATTGGGGCGGCTTCTATATCCTGCCGCGCCTGGTCGGTCTGCAACGGGCCAAGGAAATGGTTTATTCGGCTCGAAAAGTCGGCGCCGAGGAAGCCAAGGAGCTTGGCATGATCCTGGATGTGGTCTCCCAGGAAAACGCCATGGACGAGGTGCGCGAATTCGCCGGCCGCTTCCGCACTGCGTCTACCGCCGCCATCGGCATGGCCAAGGTCGTCCTGAACCAATCATTCAATCTGGATCACCGCACCCTGTTGGAGTTGGAGGCTGATGCCCAGGGCATGGCCCTGGTCACGCCGTATCACAAGGCGGCGGTGAAACGTTTCAAGGACAAGGAGCCGTCCCTGTTTGATTGGGAAAAATTAAGCGCCGAAAAATAAGCGAACAGCCTTTAGCTATGGCGCCGACAGTGTCGGAGCCAAAAAACATGGGAGTTTGAAATGCATTTGGACGGAAAGACAGCCATCATTACCGGCGCCGGTCGCGGCATCGGCATGGAAGTCGCCTATTTACTGGCCAAGGAAGGCGCCATTGTCACAGTCAATGATCCAGGCGTCGGCCGTGGCGGCGAGGAGGAAGGCGAGACACCGGCGGAGGAAGTTGTGGCGCAAATCAGGGCGGACGGCGGCCAGGCGGAAGTGAATACGGATTCGGTGGCGGATTACACCGCCATGGGCCGCATGATCCAAAAGGTCGTGGATGATCATGGCAAGATCGACATCGCCGTCAATTCCGCCGGTCTGCTGCGCGAGCGCATGATCTGGAACATGACCGAGGAAGATTTCGACATGGTCATCAATGTGCACCTGAAGGGCCATTGGAACGTTTGCCACCACGCCATCAAGCACATGCGCGGGGCCGGCGGCGGCCGCATCGTAAATTTCTCCTCCGACGCCTTCAAAGGCTCCGTCGGGCAATGTAATTACAGCGCCGCCAAGGCCGGCATCATCGGTTTAACGCGCTCCATCGCCAAGGAAACCAGCCGCTACGGCATTACCGCTAACGCTATTTGTCCTTCCGCCGATACCCGCATGACCATCAACGACGCAGTCATCGCCAACCGGGCGCGCAAGTTGGCGGATGGCCTGATCACCCAGGAAGAGTTCGACCGCGCCTCCCGCCCCCGCGGCCCGGAATATATCGCCCCCATGGTCGGCTATCTGTGCACGGACGCAGCCTGGGACGTCAACGGCCACGTATTCCACGTAGAGCGCAACCGCATCCATAGCTATTACTACGGCGAGGAACGCAAAGCGCTGCACATCGGCGGCGACGGCATGTTCACCGTGGATGATTTACTGCGCGATATCCCCTCCACCCTCATGAGCGAGGCGCCAAGGGTTGCCGCACCCTACGAAAAGGCCGGCTAGGCCGTTATAAACCGGGCGGGCGCATGTCCGCCCGGGCATATGACGGGTTTACCTCCTCTTTACAATTATTTGCCATAATCTTGCCGTGGACAGTGGCTGGCAAATGGAGGGATAGACCCATGCCCCAGGATCCAATCGCCCAAAAGACAATCCTCGTGGTCGAGGACGATGCCGTGCTTTATGAGCTCATTCGGCTGAACTTCGCCAAACACGGCTGGAACTGTAAATGGTTTGATTATGCCCCCACGGACATGAACCAGGTTCGTGCGCTTGGCGCCGATGCGGGCCTAATCGATGTCAATCTACCAGCAGGCAACGGTATTGACCTGATCAACAGCATGCGCGCGGACGGCATCGATTATCCGATCATCGTGATGACCGGTTATATTGGCGCCGCCGACAAGGCGCGGGCCAGCGGCATAGACAATTTGCAGGTATTGATGAAACCGTTCGATCTGCACAGTCTGCGGGCGAGACTATCCCAGGCAATGGGCGCGGCCGCATAAAACTTACGATATACGCGGTACATACGAAAAGCCCACTAGCCGTCTCCGTGGATGGCAATCACTATCCCTTTATCAATATTTTTACCAAGGGCTTATAGTATTTTGATAAAGGAATGCCGTGCAGCAAATAGGGGATTTAGACAATTGCACATTTCTTTCACGGACACCGATACGGAAACCTGATCATTGACTGGCAAGGCACTATCGAAATCCACATTGCTGTCGCTTATTGACGCGGTTCATGAGGCTGTCTTCGTGGTCGAGGACGGCCAATTCGTGTTCCTCAATGACCATGCTTCTCATATCTCCGGCTATTCCAAAGCAGAATTAATGGCCGCGCCTATCCTGGATCTGGTTCATGAAGATGATCGAGTACCACTGATTAAACACTACCGCTCCTGGGAAACAGGCGATGTTATCCCGGCCCGCCTCGAGATCCGGCTGGTAACCAAACGGCGCGAAATACGGCATGTATCGGCGCGGATTTCGATACAGAAAGATGATACCGGCAAAACCCTTTACGTCGGATCACTACGCGATGATACGGAATCGAAACATACCCAAACGGCCTTGGCCCATTCACAAGCCGACATCGATTCAATTCTGAGCAATCTACCGGATGTTTTCTACCGTACCGATGCCGAGGGCATCATTACCATGATCTCTCCCTCGACCCTGGAGGCTATCGGATATACGCCAGACGAAATGATCGGTAAGCCCATGGCGGATTTCTATCATCATCCCGGCGACCGTGAAAAAATCGTCAAGGCCCTAACCGATGGCGGCGGCAAGGCACACCACGTTGAAGCTGCATTTCGTGCCAAGGACGGGACGCCAATATGGGTTTCCACCAATGCCTACATCCGTTTCGACAATGCCATGCAGCCCCTGGGTATTGAAGGGATCGCGCGAAACATATCCGAGCGCAAGGATATGGAGAAAAACATAGAGAATATGAATCGCGCGAAATCCGAATTCCTGGCGAATATGAGCCATGAACTACGGACGCCTCTGAATGCCATATTGGGATTTTCTCAGATAATGGAGGGAGAGCTATTCGGGAAACTCAACAAAAAGTATCGCGAATACACGAATGATATTAACGAATCTGCCCTCCACCTCCTGGATTTGATCAATGACG
>CAZPWJ010000097.1:0-17728 GCA_964590195.1 uncultured Rhodospirillaceae bacterium
TGTTGCGCCATCCATTTATCCGCGCTACAGGTGAGACACGCAGGTGGGGCATCAACGATAACTATCATCGTCGAAACTTAATGTTATCAATGGCTTGCCGGAATGGTGGAGTGTCCCACCCCCTCCGCCATTCGCCACAAGTTCATACAGGAAACATAGGTAATAGATTGCGACCGGGACATGGGAGGCCCGCGTGAGTTTGAAAGTATACGGTTTGCAGAACTGCGATAGCTGCCGCAAGGCGAAAAAATGGCTGGAAGCAGAGGCTGTTGCCTTTGAGTTTTATGACCTTCGCAAATCACCAATCGGCGCTGAAACCCTACGCCATTGGCTTTCATCCATTGGTGCCGACAACCTGATAAATCGTCGAGGGACGACTTGGCGCGCGCTGTCCGACAGCCAGAAGGCCGCGGACGGCGAGGCTCTCATCTCGTTGATATTGGATCATCCCGCAATTTTGAAACGACCAATTTTCGTAACTGAACGCGATGTTTCCGTGGGCTTCGATGAAAAGCAGAAGCAGGCCTTGGCGAATTAGATTTCTCAGTGAAAGCCCTCGCTTAATGGCAGAGATTTTTTGAGCCCTTATTTATGCCCAAAAGTTGTCCGTAATAAACCTGGCCCCGCCACCCGCCAGCTACGGCGCGATGGCGGCGGCCAATTGCAAGAGCAACTCGTCACAACCGGGCGCGGCCAGCAATGACAGGCCCAGGGGGCAGCCATCCAGGCTGGCCAGGGGCAGATTGATCTGGGGACACCCCGACAGACCGGCAATGCAGGTCAGGCCCATGGCGCGCCAACGAAAATCGTCCAAAGCCGCCTCCGGCGTTTCACACAGGGGCGCGATGCCCGGCGCGGTGGGCAGGCACAGAACGCCATCCCCCGCCAGCAGGTCAATCATGCGGCGGCGCACCGTTGCGCGCACCTGGCTGCTTTCTTCCACCATGTCCGGGGTAATCGTGGCGCTGGCGGCAAAGCGCTCGGCCACGCCGGGGCCGAAATTGGGCTTTGCCCGTTCGATCCAGGCACCGTGGGTGCGCCAGATATCGGCCATCTGCAAGGTGCGGAAATGCGGCATCCATTTGTCAGGCCCGTCGGGGCTGACCCGTACCGTTTTCCGCGCCTGAAAATGCCCGGCGACCAAATCGACCGCCCCAGCCAAAGCCGCCGCCGCGTCAGGCGCCAACAAGGCAAAGCAGTCTTCGGCCACCAGCAAACGCGCCGGCGCCGCGGGATCCTTGTAATCAGGCAACAGCACCCGGCCCACCTTTTGCATCAATTCGCCGCCACGGGTGAACCAGCCGATAGTATCGAAACAGGGTGCCAGGGGATGCACGCCGTCCGCCGGGATGCGATCCTGGGTCGTGCGGATACCATGAATGCCGCAAAAGCCCGCCGGCATGCGCACCGAGCCGCCGGTATCCGAACCCAAGGCGAAATCCACCAGGCCCCCGGCCACCGCCGCCGCCGAGCCCGAGGATGAACCGCCCGGTATGCGGCCCGGCGCGTTGACATTGACCGGGGTGCCGTAATGGGCGTTCTGCCCGGTGATGGAAAAGGCCATTTCGTCCGTTTGCGCCTTTGCCGCCATGGCGGCCCCCGCCGCCAGCAACCTATCGACAGCCGACGCGGTCGCCGTGGCCGGGCCGTGAGAGGCCAGCCAGTCCGGGCTGCCGGCGCCGGTGACATGACCCGCGATATCGTAAAGATCCTTGGCCGCGAAGGTGAGCCCGGACAAGGGGCCTTCGCCGCTGGCCGGCAGGGCAACGTTGTCGTGGCTGATATAGGCGCCGAGATTGTTCGTCATGTGCTGCCTTTGCTCGTCGAAATTGTTCCGGGACGGGATGTGAGACCGGTCACTTAGGTGCCTGCCCATCGTACCCATATTTGTCTGGCAAGAAAGGATAGTTCGATGTTTGAATTGGGTATGAAATTAATCGCCTCTACATGGTTTTGGTGGTGCCATGCCGCCGATGCCGTACCCTTATGGAACCCCTTTGGCGCTTTTTTCAGCGTGGTTTTGATGGTTGGATTATTTGGCTTCTGCATCAAGAAAATCATGGGCGAAGAATAAGCGAAACTGTACAAGAGGGTATGCATGCAGCGGACTTTCAAGAAAAATTCAGTATAGCCGGCCGGCAGTTGGGAGGCGGCGCGCCCTGTCTGTTTATCGCCGAGGCGGGGGTGGCCCATTTCGGCGATATGGACATGGCCATTCAATTGGTTGAACTGGCGGCCGATGCCGGCGCCGATGTGTTCAAAACCCAGGTTTTCGATGTCGACGAACTGATCGCGGCGGAATTGCCGGAATGGCGCGAGCGTCTGCGTCCGCGCAATCTGTCACTGGCCGAATTCAAGGAACTGAAAACGCTCTGCGATGAGCGGGGCCTATTGTTCATGGCCACGGCCCATAACGAAAGTCGCATTCCCTGGTTGCTGGAGCTGGACGTACCCGCCATCAAGGTCGGCTCGGGCGAGCGGGGCAATCCGGAATTTTTGACCAGGCTGGCCGAATTGGACAGGCCCATGCTGGTCTCCACCGGCATGTACGACGAACGGGATGTGGGCGAGGCGTTGGAGGCTTGCGCCAAGGGCGGTTGTGACCGCGTCGCGCTGTTGCATTGCATCACCGCCTATCCAACGCCCGAAGAACAAGTCAATCTGGCCGCCATTGACCGGCTGGCCGAATTGTTTCCTGGCCCCGTGGGCTATTCCGACCACACGCAAGATCATTTGGCGTTATTGGCGGCGGTGGCGCGCGGCGCGGAGGTGGTGGAGAAACACATCACCATTTTGCGCGACGTGCCCAACGCCCAGGACTGGAAAGTCTCCGCCGGTCCCGAGGATCTGGCCGAACTAATCGCCAATGTGCGGCGGGTGGAGGCCATGCTGGGCCATGGCCGCAAGGAGCCCACATTAGCGGAACAGGAAGGCCTCGTCTGGGCCACCAAGTCCGTGGTCGCGCGGCGCGATCTGAACGCCGGTACGGTATTGGGACCGAACGATCTGATCACCAAGCGGCCGGGCAACGGAATTCCGGCCAATCAATTGGCTGATATCATTGGCCGCACCCTGGCCCGGGCCGTGGCGGCGGACACTTTGTTAGAGATGGAAGACCTAGCGTGAAGAGCAAGAAAATCTGTGTCTGGTCGGGCAAACGGGGTGGCTTTGGCGCCCTGACCCCAACCATGCGCGCCATTCAGGCCCACGAGGCGCTGGAGCTGGCCCTGGTGGTCACCGATCAACATCTCTATGACCAGTTCGGCCGCACGGTGCGCGAGGTGGAGGATCAATTTCCCATCGCTGCCGCCATCGACATGGAACAATCCGGTGACAGCAACGAGGAGCGCGCCCGCGCCGTGGGCCTGTGCCTGCAACGCTCGGTCGATGTGCTGGCCGATCTGGCCCCCGATGTCCTGCTTGTGATCGGTGATAGGGGCGAGGTCTTCGCCGCCTGCATCGCGGCACACAACATGCGCATCGCCATCGCCCATGTGCAGGGCGGCGATCTGTCCGGCAGCCTGGACGAGCCGGTGCGCCACGCCATTACCAAGCTGTCGCATATCCATTTTCCCTCCACCGAACAATCCGCCGAACGCATCCGGCGCATGGGGGAGGAGTCCTGGCGCATCCATGTCGCCGGCGACACCCATATTGATCAAATTCTGCTGGGCCGCGCCACGGAGGAAGACGAACTGCGCCGGCGTTATGAGCTGGGCCTGGGCGAACCTTTCCTGCTGGTCCTGCAGCATTCCGATTCCACCGTGCCAGACGATTCCCGGGCCCAGATCGAGGCAACCCTGGCCGGCTTGGCGGACATCGGCATGCGCACCATGCTGGTCTATCCCTGCTCCGATCAAGGCTATGAAGGCATTATCGACGGCCTGGAGGCCGCGCGGGGCCGTTCCGGTGTCTCTGTGCATCAAAATATCCCGGCGCCGGATTTTATCGGTCTGCAGAAAATCGCCGCCGCCCTGGTCGGAAACTCATCCGCCGGATTGATCGAGGCGCCGTACTTTCAGCTTGGCGCCGTCAATGTGGGCGAACGCCAGATTGGCCGTGAACGGGCCGCCAATGTCATTGACGTGCCTTACGATTCCACTGCCGTCAGCACCGCCATTCGCCGGGTCCTGAACGACAGCGATTTCAAGGCAGCCATGGCGGCGACGCCGCCGCCCTTTGGCGATGGAACGTCGTATCGCCACATCACAGACACTCTGGCTGATATCAGCGTGGACGAGCGCATGCTGAACAAACGCATGAGCTACTGATGGGCAAACCGGCGCTGCTATATTACCGCCTGTTGAGCTGGCAGCCCGAGAACCAGGCCCTGGCGGCGGACGCCTTCACGGTTCATGAACTGGACAATCCGGATCAGGACAGCGATGAGATTCTAGCGGAAATCCAGGCCTGTTGCGCACCTCTGGGATTTTATTTCGGAGCCGAAAAAATGGATCGCTGTCCAGAGCTGCGGGCCATCGTCACCAACACGACCGGGGTGCCGCATATCGACATGGCGGCGGCGGCGGCGCGGGACATCGCCGTGTTTTCGTTGAAGGACGAACAGGCCTTTCTCGACACAATCACGCCGACGGCGGAACATACCTGGGGTTTATTGCTGGCCCTGCTGCGGCGCACGCCCTGGTCCTTTGATCACATCAAGGCCGGTCATTGGAACCGCTTTGACTGGGGTGCGCCGGCCATGCTGTCGCGCCTGAAACTCGGCGTCATCGGCTATGGCCGTCTGGGCCGGCGGGTGGCGCGCTATGGCGCGGCCTTTGATATGGCGGTGCGCTACCACGATCCTTTTGTCGAGGCTGATGGCATCACCGAACGCACGGAACAGCTGGAAGATCTGGTGGCCTGGGCCGACGTGATCAGCCTGCATGTCCCCGCCCTGCCGGAAACCCAGGGCATGATCAGCGCCGAGGTATTGAGCCGTTTCAAGCCGGGCAGCCTGTTCATCAATACCGCGCGGGCCGAACTGGTGGACGAGGCCGCATTGCTGGCGGCTTTGCAATCGGGCCGCATCGCCGGCTATGGCGCGGATGTCCTGGATGGCGAGTTCGAGCTGGATTTCAAGGCAGCCGACCATCCACTGGTGCGCCATGCGCAAAAGCACGACAATGTATTGCTGACGCCGCATATTGCCGGCTCCACCCATGATGCCTGGCGGGAAACCCAGGGCCGGGTGATCGAAATGGCCATTGAACATTTCAAGGATTGGAAGACATGAAGATTATCCCCGGTGCCGTCTGGGGCCTGATCCCGGCGCGGGGCGGCTCTAAATCGATCCCGATGAAGAATCTGACACCGTTTGTCGGCCGCCCGTTGATGGATTTCCAGGTTCTGGCCGCCAATGCCTCACAATGTTTTAGCCGCATATTATGCAGCACGGATAACCAAGCCATTGCCGACCGCTGCGCCACGCTGCGGGTTGAGGTGCATGAACGGCCCATTCATCTGGGCGCCGACGATACCCCGGTGATGGCGGTCATCGCGGATCTGTTGCAGGATATTTACGCCAACGAAGGTGCGGTAGCAGAATGCATCGCCCTGTTGCAGCCCACATCGCCGTTTTTGCTGGCGGAACATATCCGTTGGGCGGTGAACGCTTTGTTGGCGGATGCCCAGGCCGGCTCGGCCCAGACCGTGGTGCCTTGCCCGCACAACCACCATGCCTTGAACCAGCGGGTGATCGAGGATGGCCACGTCAGCTTTCGTTTTGCCGAAGAGCGCGCCATAGCCCACAACAAACAAAAAAAGCCGAAACATTATCTGTTCGGCAATTTACTGGTTTTCCGCAGCTTGGCGGCGCTGGAGCAGCAGACGCCGTTCGCCAACCCGTCCATACCCATTGAAATTCCCTTTTGCCAAGGCTTTGACCTGGATGGCCCCGATGACGTCAAAATGGGCCAGGCCTTGTTGGCGGCGGGCCTTGCTGAATTGCCGAATTCTTAAGTATTTTACTTGAAATTTGTGTCCATAAGAACGATTCTATAAGAGTAGCTCCCGCGATTGGAACAATGGCGGGGTGTAAGTCTCCCAGGCTGGGCCCTTAAGGGTGCCGAGGTAGATGAATATGGCAGAAAACAAGGACAAAACTGTTTTAAGCCGGCGCAAGGCGCTGGCAAGGCTTGGACTCGCCGCCGCCGTGGTCTATGCCGCGCCCACGATTACCCACATCGACGGCGAGGCCCTGGCTTCGAGAAAGGCGCGCCCATCGGTGATTTGCCCAGGTGGCAGTTGCGGCAGTAAGAGCAAGAGCAGAGGCAGCCGTAGTCGAAGCCGTAGTCGTAGCCGCAGTCGCAGCCGCAGTAGAAGCCGCAGCCGTAGGCGCAGTAGCAGCCGCCGCAGGGGCGGCGGCAGCAAGAGCTGATAGACGCTGAATAGCACCGCGCGGCGACCGCCGAACATGGCCACGCAGCCAAGAACGGATAGGCTGGTCCTTGCCGGTCCGCGTCACGGTATTGCGGTCACGGGGCTGGGCAATAAGGACGGCGGCCAAGACGGTGGAGATTTGGCGCCGTTGCTTTTTCAATTGATCCCACAGTGGCCGATATTGAAGTCTTGCGACTTCGCGGCTGATGCGCCTGTAAACGGCATCACCATCCAGCGCAATGGCGCCCATTGGCGCATTGCATCGCCGCACATGGTGATTGATGATTACGATCTCGATGACGGCTACATGGCCGCCAATGCCCTGATTGGCGCCTTGATCGCCGCCCATGTGGCCCAGGACGATGCCTTGGTCTCGATCCACGCGGGCGCGGTGAGGATTGGCGATGGCCTGGTTCTGTTGCTGGGCGACAATGAAGGCGGAAAAAGTACCTTCGCGACCGTCCTGGCATCCAGGGGGCAGCGCTTTTTCGCCGACGACCGACTGATCCTGAATTTGGCGGAGGCCACGCCCGTGGGGTCCTCTCTGGCCATCGCGCCCAAGCTGCGCCTGCCCCTCCCCCGGGAAGCCGACGCGGCCTATCGCAATTTTGTTGCCCGAAACAGCGTCCTGAACTGGCCCGAGATGGCGGTGCTGCGTCCCGGCAGTGAACAGGCGGCGGCATTCGGCGAAAGCCTGCCGGTGCGGGCCCTGGTCGTGCTTCGCCGTGATACGGATACGGCCCGGCCTGACCAGCCGACCCTGTCTGCCATACGGCAACCGGACATGGTCCGTGTCCTGTTGGAGCAGCTTTTTGCCCCGCATTTAAGCCAACAGGGCGAACTGTCCGCCTGTGTGCGTTTGGCCCAAAGCGCCGAAATTTGGCAACTACACTATGCCTCGGCCTTTAGCGCCGCCGATACCGTTATCGAACACTTCAGCAAGGGCGAGACCTAATGCGCCGTTATCACCGTCGCCCCGGCATCAACGAGACCCCGGTTGAGAACGAACTGTTCCTGATCGCAGGCGATAGCGGCGATATTTTTCATCTGGACCAACTCGCCATGGCGATCTGGCGCGCCCTGGCGGAGCCGGCCAGCGAAGCGGAATTGCTGGTCCTGTTCCGGGAGGCCTTTCCCGAGACCCCCGCCGCCGCCATCGAGCAGGACCTGAAAGCCGCCCTGGCCACATTACGCAAAGGTGAACTGATCGAACTCGACGATTGAGCTTCGTGCAGGCCGTGCCCGAGCATTTCCGAACAGGAAATGCTCCGACTCATAAGATATAGAGCAATTTTTCCAATCACTTAGAATCGCTTCGCGATTCACATTGGATCGGAATTGCTCTAGGCTTGGCCAACTTTTAGCGTAGCTCTGGAGTGTTTTCGATGACCCGCATGACCGGTGGCCAAGCCCTCGTAAAATCCATTATCGCCCATGGCGTCGACACCATCTTTGGCCTGCCCGGCGTGCAGCTAGATTGGTTCTTCAACGCCCTGCACGATGAAGGCAACAATATCAGGGTGATCAACAGCCGCCATGAACAGGGCGTCGCATATATGGCGCATGGCTACGCCCAGTCCACGGGCAAGGTCGGCGCCTTTGCCGTGGTGCCAGGCCCTGGCGTTCTGAATACCACCGCCGCGCTCTCCACATCCTGGGCGGCGAACGTGCCGGTACTGTGCGTCACGGGGCAGATCCCATCCGCCACCATCGGGCGCGGCTATGGCCAATTGCACGAAATCCCCGATCAGTTGTCGATCCTTCAGGGACTGACGAAATCCGCCGCCCGTATCGATCATCCCACCGATGCGCCGGGCAAAGTGGCGGAAGCCTTCCGGCAGTTGCGCACGGGCCGGCCGCTGCCGGTGGCGTTGGAAATGCCCCTGGATCAATTGGCCGACTCTTGCAATGTGGATATGTTGGAGGCGGCCACGGAGTATGCCCGCCCGCCGGTGGACGAAGACGCCGTGTCCAAGGCCGCCAAGTTGTTGGCGGGGGCCAAGGCGCCGATGATCTTTGTTGGCAGCGGCGCCGTTGACAGCGGCGAGGCCATACAGGCCCTGGCGGAGATCGTGCAGGCGCCGGTGATCGCCAACCGCACCGGTCGCGGCATTGTCTCGAACCGGCACTATCTGTCAATGATGAGCCTGGAGGGTCATCGCCTGTGGGCCGATGCGGATGTTGTGCTTGCCATCGGCAGCCGGATGCAGCAGCCGCGCATGAACTGGGGCATGGACAAGGACCTGAAAATTATCCATGTGGATATCGATCCTGTGGAGATAAAGCGTATCGCCACGCCGGACGTCGCCATCGTTGGTGATGCCCAGGACATCGTGCCGGCTCTGGTGGATGCGGTGGCCAAACAGGCGCCAAGCCGGGCCTCCCGCGAAGATGAATTATTGGCACTGACGGGCGAGGTGCAGGCAATGCTACGGGACCGTCTGGGCCCGCAAATGTCCTGGATCAAGGTGATCCGCGAGGCCCTGGATGACGACGGCATCTTTGTCGATGAGCTGACACAGGTCGGCTATGTCTCCCGTGTCGCCATGCCGGTTTATCAGCCGCGCAAATATTTAAGCTCGGCCTATCAAGGCACGCTTGGCTGCGGCCTGGGCGTGGCCATTGGCGCCAAGATCGCCAACCCCGACCGCCAGGTGCTGTCCATCAACGGCGATGGCGGCTTCATGTACAACGTGCAGGAACTGGCCACGGCGGCGAAATACAACGTCAATGTGGTGGCCATCGTCTTCGCCGACGGCGCCTTTGGCAATGTCCGCCGCATGCAAGAGGAACTTTACGATGGACGCACCATCGCCTCTGATCTGCAAAATCCGGATTTCGTGAAAATGGCGGAAAGCTTCGGCTGCGCCGCCTATCGCGCCGAAAGCCCCGATGAACTGGCCAAGGTTCTGCCCAATGCCTTCAAGCAATCCGGGCCGGCGGTGATCGAAGTGCCGTTCCCCAAAACCCCCGACCCGTGGCCGATCATCATTCCCAGCAGGAACAGGTAGGAGAACTAGCCGCCCTTTACATACGGATTATCCTGCTTGCGCAACAGGATGCGCAGGGGGACGCCGGGCAGATTGAAATGTTCGCGCAGACCGTTCTGCAGATAGCGGGCATAGGCGTCGGGCAGATCGTCAGGCAGGTTGGAAAAGATCACGAAGGTCGGCGGCCGCGTCTTGGCCTGGGTCATATAGCGCAGGCGAATACGCCGGCCATGCTGGCCCAGGGGCGGCGGATGGCTCTCGGTCATATCCTTCAGCCAACGATTTAGGGCGGCGGTGGAGATACGCTGTTGCCAGTGCTGATAAACCTCGGTCACCTTTGGCATCAATTTTTCCACACCGCGGCCGGTCAAGGCCGAAAGGGTGACAACGGGAACACCGCGGGCCTGGGTTAACGAAGTTTCCAGTCGGTCGCGCAGCTGCCCCATGCCGGCATTGCGGTCCTCTATCAGGTCCCACTTGTTGGCCGCCACCACCAGGGCCCGGCCTTCGTCCAGGGTACGGCGGGCGATATTCAGATCCTGACGTTCCAACGGTGCCCGGGCATCCAATAACAGGACCACGACCTGGGCATATTCCATGGCGCGCACGGCATCGTCAGCGGCCAGTTTTTCCAGCTTTTCAGTGACCCTGGCTTGCCGGCGCAAACCGGCGGTGTCGATCAGGCGAATGGCCTGCTCGCCCCACTGCCAGGCAATGCCGATGGCATCGCGGGTCAGGCCAGGCTCGGGCCCGGTGATCTGCCGCTCCTCGCCCAACAGTCGGTTGACCAGGGTGGACTTGCCCGCATTGGGCCGGCCCAGGATGGCAAGCTGCAAAATGCCATCATGCTCGTCGCCATCGTCTTCGAATTCAGCATCGATATCACGGGCATCAATATCACTGGCATCCGTATCAGCATCAACAGGCTCTTCAACGGCAGCCGGAGGCACATAGTTCTTGGCCGCATGGTCCTCCATTGCCGCCAGGATACCATCATGCAGAGCGACCAGGCCCTCGCCATGGGCAGCCGAAATGGCCAGAGGCTCGCCCAGGCCCAGGGACCAGGCCTCGGCCAGGCCGGAATCGCCGGCCGATCCTTCGCACTTATTGGCCAGCAGCAGCACCGGGCCATTGCGCCGGCGCAGCCAGCCGGCGAAATGGCTGTCCAGGGGCGTGACGCCGGCCCGGCCATCAATCAGCATCAAGGCCAGATCCGCATCGTCCAGGGCGGTTTCGGTTTGCCGCTGCATCCGGCCTTCCATGCTGGCCGCGTCCGCGTCCTCCAGCCCCGCCGTGTCAAACAGACGAAAATCCAGGCCGGCAATGCGGCCCTCACCCTCGCGCCGGTCGCGGGTCACGCCTGGCTGATCATCGACCAGGGCCAGGCGTTTGCCGACCAAGCGGTTGAACAGCGTCGACTTGCCCACGTTGGGGCGGCCGACAATCGCGATTGTGAAGGTCATCGATATTACCTTAAGGCAATCAGGTCGCCATTGTCAGACAGGACGTAAATCGAACCATCCGCCACCACGGGCGGGATCAGGGCACCCTTGGGCAACTCCAGGCGGCCCAGCAATTTGCCCGAATAGGGCGAGACGGCAACCGCATGACCTTCCGAGGAGACCAGAACCAGGCGATCAGAGGCCAGCACCGGGCCGCTCCAATGGATCGGATCCTCTTTGTCTTCTTCATCCTCGTAGCGGGGCAATTGCGCCACCCAGCGGATGCGGCCGCTTTTCCGGGCCAGACAGACCACCTCGGCCTGGGTCGTGACCAGAAAGATAAAGTCGCCCGCCACCCAGGGGGTTTCCATGCCGGCGATATCCCGATCCCAAAGCCGCCGCCCGCTTCGCAGATCAATGGCCGCGACCCGGCCCGAGAAGCCGACGGCCAGGACCAGATCACGGTCAATCACCGGACTGCCCCTGATCTCGCTCATGCTCGACAGGGGCGCCAGACGCCGGGTCCGTATCAGTTGATCGCCCCAGACCATGCGGCCGTTTTCAAGGCGCAGGGCGAACAGCTCTCCGGAGGAATAAGGCACCACGACCAGACCGCCGCCCACCGCCGCGCTGGGAGCGCCAATCAGGCCGGCATCCTCGGGAATGCCGCCATGGCTCCACAAGGTATGGCCATCCGAACTGGACAGCGCGTGCAGCTGATTATCATAGGTAATGACAAAAACCCGGCCGCCGATCGCCGTCGGGGCGCCGCGGATCGGCGTACCGATGCGGCGTTGCCAAATCTCCTTACCATCGTCCAGGGACAGGGCATGTACGAAGCCGTAGCCGGTGCTGACATAGACTGTGCCGTTATCGATGCTGACACCGCCGCCGATCACACCTTCGTCTTCGTCTTCCGGGGTCAATTCACGGTGCCAGAAGCGTTTGCCATCCGCCACTCTGATGGCGGATACGCCGGCCTCGGCATCCATGGCGACCAGGCGGTCGCCGGCCACCACGGGCCGGCTCAGCAGTTTGCTTTCGCTGCCCGAACCTTCGCCGATGCTTATTCTCCAGGCCCGCGCAAGATTTTCACCGATTTCCAAATGATGCATGGCGTGGTTCGCGAAGCCGGCGGCCTGGGGCCAGTCCGGGTTACGGAAGGGGCGGGGCAGGCGCACATCGAGATCGGCGATGGCGGCATCGGGCTCCAACGCCTTGTCCAATTGCAGGATGGAAATACGTTCGCCCGGCAGCGGTGGTTTCTCGGTGCCGCCGAACCAATCAGGCAATTCGCAAGCCGATAGCAGCACGCTTGCCGCCATTAGCAAAATCGCGGTCAGGGGGCCGCACAAACCGCGTCGCATCACGGCCCTATTCCTCTCCGAACGCGGCCAGCATCTGGTTGGCTCGGCTACGCATGCCGGCAGGTGCGGCGGCATCCTCGGACAAGGCCTTGAACGCGGCACGGGCACCGGCCAGATCGCCGTCACGGTGTTTCAGCACCGCCTGCAGCTCCAACCCGGAATAACGCCAGGGCGAGGCATCCGCCGTCAGCGGGGCGAGGCGGCGTTCCAAATCATCCTTGGCGCCATCGTCCATCAACAGCATGACCGCCTGCAATTGCGCCAGGCCTTGGAATATCGGGTCCATGCCGCTGTCGGTGGCGATCTGGTCATAGGCGTTCAGGGCACCGGCCTTGTCGCCGGATTTGTGCCGCGCCGTCGCGGCCTGGAACTTGGCGATCACGCCATAGCCGGTGCTGGCATCGGCGGCCAGGGATTGAAACGAAGTAATGGCGGCGGCGGTATCGCCCTTTTCCAGCAGCTGCGCGGCAGCCACATATTGCTTGGATTCTTCCGCCCGCTGGGATGCCTTGTATTCGCGCCAGCCAACCCGGCCAGCGGTGCCCAGCACGACCGCGAGACAGGCAATGACAACATAACTGCCATATTTGCGCCAAAGCGCCATGGCTTTGTCACGCCTGACATCTTCATCGACTTCTTGGAAAATATCCGCCACGCGGGCACACTCCACAACTTGCCGCAACATTTCGAAACCATTGCGGCGATTGAAAAAAGTTGGCCAATCTAGCCCGCGCCATCACTTGGGGCAAGCCGCTATATAGCCTGTATCCGATCTCTAAACCGAAGATGCGAAGAGGTCCAGCTATAAGCGAAAATCGAATGCTACAGCGCGGGCATCGGCAGTTCGGGCAATAGAGGCGCGATCAGCCCGGCCATGGCCAAAAGCCGGCCATCGGCGCGGTGCTGGCCGATCAACTGCAAGCCAAGGGGCAGGCCGCCGGGCGACAGGCCACAGGGCAGGGACAGGGCGGGACAGCCCGCGTGATTGGCCCATTGGGTGAAATCGGCCTGGCTTACCGGCACTTCGCCGGTTTGCGAAAATGCCGCCTGGGGGGCGGTCGGCAGCAGCAACAGATCCACCTCGTCGAACAGCTTTCGCACCTCCAGGCCCACGGACAAAATGTGCCTTTGTGCCGCCACCAGACGATGGGCCGGCGCATTGCGGCCATATTCCAGATTGTTGCGGAATTCGTCCGAGAAATCTTCCGGATGAGCCAGCAATTCAGCCTCCAGGGCGTGGCCGGCCTCGGCTTCGGAGATCAACAGACCGGCGCGCCGGGTGCCGGTACAATCCTGATTGGCAAAGCGCAGATCGACCTGAACCGCGCCCTGCTGTTGCAAATTCGCCAGATGGCCCTCGAAATTTTCGCGGATACCCGCTTCGCAGGGCGCGGCGTCCAAATCCAGGGGTACGGCAAAGCGCAGGCCTTCCAGGCTGACGCCCTTGGCGCGCAGGGCGCGGTGGGGATGGATGGATTCCGTACTTTCAGGATCATGGCCCGTCAATACCGCCAGCATCAGGCTCAGGTCCCGTGCCGAACGGCAGATCGGTCCCACATGGTCCAGGCCGTAGCTCAACGGCACCACACCGCGGGTCGAGATCAGGCCATAGGTCGCCTTCAGGCCCGCCAGGCCGCAATAAGACGCCGGCAGACGTACCGACCCCATGGTGTCCGTGCCCAGGGCACCGGCGCAAAAGCGCGCCGACACCGCCGCCGCCGAGCCGCCGGACGAGCCACCGGGCGTAAACCCAGGGCGCCAGGGATTTTGCGCCGCGCCATGGTGGGGATTATTCGTGGTCGCGCCCAGGGCGCCTTCATGCATATTGGCCTTGCCGATCAGCACCGCGCCGGCATCCCGCAAACGCTGTGTGACGGCCGCGTCCCGGTCAGGCGTGCGAAACCGCACCATGCCATTCGTGGTGGGGACGCCGGCCAGATCGATATTATCCTTCAGGGCGATGGGAATGCCGTCCAGGGGCGACAACCGTTCGTCCGTGCGCCGCCGGGCATCGGCGGCCCGGGCCTGGCCCAACGCCGAGTCCGCCAGCAGGGTAATGAAACAGTTCATGCCGGCTTCATATTGCTCGATGCGGGCCAGATAGGCCCGCAACAAATCCTCGGCACTGAAATCGCCCGCCGCCAGGGCTTCGCCGGCGGCGGTAATGTCCAATTCGGTCAGGTCAGTCATGATCTTATGCATCAATCCTTTGCGTCAATCCTGTGCGTTCTGGGGCATCATCAAGTCCACCAGCCTGGTCACATCATCGAGATTTTCCAGATCCTCGACCTGATTGATCAGCGCCTCGGCCCGCTCCGCGCCAATCGGACGCGGCGCGGCGGCGCAATTGTTTCGGAACTTCTGCAAATGCGCTTCGTGGCTCATGGGATTGGCCGGGCTTCCATAAACATCCTGCACGGTAACAATGTGCTCGGCGCCGTTCTTCAAGGTAATGCCTACCGTCACCGGAACCAGGGCATTGGGGTCCGGGTTATCGTCGATATTGATCTGGATGCGGCGGGCCAAGTCCTGGCTGTCTGGGTTCGTCAGATTGCCGTCGCTATAGGCATCGACGCCAATGCCTTCATGGCGCAGGGCATGGGCGGTGACATAGGCGGCGCACAGGCGGGCGTAATTGGTGCTCATGACATCTTCCACGGGCCGGCCCACCAGGTGATGGATCAGGGGCGGCACTTGGGCCACGATACCCGCCACGTCGCCGGCGCTGAAACCATGTTGCCGTTGCAGGCCCAGGCAGCCGTCGACAATGCCATGGGTCGCCCGGCCCGAGGGAAACGGCTTGTGGGACAGCTCGGTAATGCGCCAGGTCCGGCCCAGGCTGCCCAGCAGCACATCGCGGTCGTAATCATCCTCGATCAGGCGGAAATAGCCGAACGGGCCTTCCAGTACATTTCGCGGCCCCTGCAGGCCGGCGGCGGCCATATCACAGGCCGTCACCGCATTGCGGGCATTGAAGCCGACCTGCATGCCCAGCAGCATGGAACCCTCGGTATGGGCCTGCATGGTGCCGCAGATCTGGCCATAGGCGATGGAATAGGCATGGCGCAGGGTCTCGGCGTCAAAGCCCCGCAGCTTGCCAATGGCGGTAACGGCGGCCAGGGCGCCGGCGGTGCCGGGGCGGAAAAACTTCAACCCCGTGGTCACCGCGACCGAGATATGACAGGCCACGTCCACGCCCAGCACGGCGGCCAGGATCAGATCCTTGCCGCTGACGCCGCCATCCTTCTCGGCCACGGCCATGGCCGCGCCCAGCAGTACGGTCATGGAATGCACCACAGCGCCCTCGTGCACGCAGTCGAATTCGGCGTTATGGATCTGATAGGCATTGCACAGTGCGGCGGCCGGCGCCGGCAGGCGCAGGCCATGGCCCCAGACACGGGCATCGTCGCCCTGGCCCCATTGGCTGGAAAGCTGGATCATTTCATCGACCCATGGTCCGGCGCCGCCCGAGAGGCCAACGCCAAAACTGTCCAGGGTATAGGTCTTGGCCGCCGCCATGGCCTCCATCGGCAAATCGTCAAAGCCGGTGGCCAGAACGTGGCCGACAAATTCATCAATCGCATCCATACCTTTAAGCCCCGCCTTTTAAGCCCTATCGTTTTAAGCCTTATCGTTGCCACCTCGTGGGGCGATACTTTAGCATGCAGGCGCCGGCCCGCTCCTCTTTGTTCGCCCCTCTTTGTACGCCGTTATAGGATTATCATGCCCAAAACCATTTCCCCCTCGGATGTTCCCGCGCTATTGCAGCCGGGCCACACTGTTTTCGTACAAGGCGCGGTGGGCGAACCATTGGCCCTGGGTCAGGCCCTGGCGGCGGATAGCGAGGCCAGCCGGGGCGTGCATTATGTTTCCTGCCTGGTGCCGGGCATCAACCGCACGGATTTCTCGGCCTTTCACCCTGATGCCCGCCTGACCGCGTTTTTCGTTCAGGCCGAATTGCGGGAGTCTTTCGCCGCCGGCAAGATCCGCTTCCTGCCCCTGCATTACAGCGGCATTTGCAGTTACATGAAAAGCCTCCCCCCCATGGACATCGTCTTGATGCAGGTGGCCCCGCCGGACGAAAGCGGCATGTGCAGCCTGGGCCTGTCGGTGGATTTCGTGCCAATGATGCTGGACAAGGCCAAACTGGTGGTGGCGGAGGTCAATGCCAACATGCCCTCGCCCCCCGGCAGCCCGAAAATACCTTACAACCGCCTGGACTATGTGCTGCCCACGGACCGGGCCTTGCCGGAAATGCCCACCGGCGATGTGCCGGAGGTGATCAAGACCATCGGGCAAAAGGTGGCGGAACTGATCAGGGACGGCGATTGCATCCAAATCGGCATCGGCAAGGTGCCCGCCGCCATTCTGACCCGTCTGAAGGACCGCCGTAACCTGGGACTGCATGGCGGCATGGTGACGGACGAAGTGGCGGATCTGGTGGATGCGGGTGCCTTGAATTGCAGTCAAAAATCCATTGATACCAACACCCTGATCTGTGGCGCGGCCATGGGTACACAACGGGTATTTGATTGGGCCGCCGAGCGGTCCGATATCAAATATTGCGGCGCCGACTATACCCACTGTGTGCCGGTAGTAGCCCAGATCGACAATTTCGTCTCCATCAATTCCACCCTGGAGGTAGATTTGACCGGCCAGGCCAATTCGGAAACCATCAATGCCCGGCAGATCAGCGGCACCGGCGGCCTGGTGGATTTCGTCCGCGGCGCCCGCATGGCCAATAACGGCCGCTCCGTCCTGGCCCTGTCGGCGACGGCTGGCGGAGGCAAGATCTCCCGCATCGTGCCAACACTAGGCGCCGGCACGGCGGTCAGTTGCCCCCGGGCCGATACCGATTACGTGGTCACGGAATTCGGCGCCGCCCGCATGAAGGACAAGTCCATCGACGAACGGGCCGAAGCCCTGATCGCCATCGCCGATCCCAAATTCCATGGCGAATTGAGCGATGCCTGGAAAGACCAGCGCAAACGCATTGGCGGATAAGGGGGAGCGGGCGGTTCAGAACCTGGAAAGAGAAATTAACCGTTCGTTTATCACGATCTGCTCTTATGGCGCCAAGAATGGGTCAATTTGACGATGGAGCTGGGCCGGGATGTTTGGCTGGCTAAGAGCAATTCTATTGGTTTCGGTGACGTTGAGCAGCGCGGGATGCACCGCCGCCGCCATCAAAATGGTGGACGAGGTGGATGCCACCGTCTCCAAATTGTCGCAATCCGATTGCCAGCTTGCCCGGGTCATCCATGGCCTGGACGTCTGCCGCAGCGAGGGCAGCCAGGCCGTGCTGCCGGCAGCCTATTGCTACCGCACCATTGGTGGCGTCGATTGCTATGACCGGGCCGACCCCAGAGACAAACCCATCATCCGCCAAACCACCCGGGCGACGGTTGGGTTGGACTAGGATACTCTATTTTCGAAATTGGACTTTGGTGGAGCCGAGCGGGATCGAACCGCTGACCTCCACGTTGCGAACGTGGCGCTCTCCCAACTGAGCTACGGCCCCGAAAAATCCGCTGGCATATAGGAACCA
>CAZPWJ010000098.1:0-17134 GCA_964590195.1 uncultured Rhodospirillaceae bacterium
ATCTTGTCGGTGTACTGGCCGATAACTTTGATGTCCGAGACCGCAAGTACCGGTGGGGTGTCAATGATCACCTGATCGAATTCGCCTCGCCAGCCGTTAATCTGCGCCCAACCGGTTATTCCCGGCTTGACCTTGTGCCGGGACGCGTACCGGTCAACCACTTCCGGGTAGAGCCTAGCGCCGGCCTTGGCTGATCGCGCATGCGGCCGGGGCCCGACCATGGACATGTCGCCTCTCAGCACATTAAATATTTGCGGCAACTCATCAAGACTGGTTCGCCGCAGGAAGGCTCCGAAGCGGGTTACTCGCGGGTCGTCACGGGCGGTCAGACGAGTGGCGTTGTCGTCGCGCAGCTCGTGGTACATTGACCGGAATTTGTAGATTTCGATGAATTGATTGTTGAAGCCGTACCGCTTCTGTCGGAACAATACGGGGCCAGGGCTATCCAGTTTGATGGCAAGGGCGATCAGCGCCATCAGCGGTCCAAATACGACCAGAGCCAGAGTTGCCATGGTCTTGTCTTCGATCGTCTTTACTACAACATCCCAGTCTGCCAGCGGTTTCGGCGCCACGTCGAGCAGTGGAATACCAGCCAATTTCGAGGCTTCCGTATTGGGGAATTCGTAATGGATCATATCAACGGCAAGGCGGACATTGACCGGCAATTCCCGCAGCTGTTCGATCACCGACATGAGACGATCAACCGCATTCCACGGTAGAGCCACCACCACATCGTCAACCCGTTCCCGGCGCACATAACTCATTAGATCTTCAATGCTACCTACCACTTCCCCACCGGTGAGGCGATCCTTGGTCCGCTCCTTGGCGACGCGGTCGTCGAACACGCCAATAATTTGGTTCCACGGCGTGTCGGCGCTTTGTAGCGTGCTTATAAATCGCGCCGCTTGCGCGGTATCGCCGACGATCGCGATCCGACGTGCCATCCCGCCAATGCGAGCCTGGTTGCGAATATGACTACGAACGCCGAGCCGAAATAGACAAATCAGCGCGGTCTCGCCGATCAGGCAGGCGAAAAACCAAACGCGCGAGAATTCCGCCGATATCTTCAGGGCGAAGGCCAAAACGACCATGATCATAAAGACGAACACGCAGATCGACACCACTTTTCCCAGGCGCCTGCCCGGTGCCAATATCGCGTCAAAATTGTAGAGGCCAAAAAAATAGAACAGCCCGACGGTGAGTGCGACATTGGCAAGTAGATTTGCTATATACCGAGGGGCGTCGCCGGGAACCCGGTCGACGTAGCCAAAATAAAACCCGACGCCGACGGCAATGATGATCAAAACGTCCGCGAAGCCAACGATACCTGTCACGATACTAGGCGACAGGCCGGTGCTATTTCGGCGACGCACAGAATCATCGACTAAGTCGGACGACACATTCGCCTGATTCTTTGTCTGAAATTCGTTTGCCGTCGCCCCCACGTGGCCGGCATTATGTATTGTCACTTTCGACCTCTCAAACGCCCTCAACCAGGAGGCATGCTCGGAAACTTTTTTTGTTATGCCGCCCATTTACAATTGAATGCAAATTGGCCCCTGAGCCACGTCTCGCCGTTATCTATACGCGATTGCGTTGTCGGAAAATCCCAGCCCCTAAAGCACCGGAATCTACATCAATAGTTAAATCAGACTTTGCCGAAGATGTCATCATCTTAATGGGCCGTTAAGCACTAATGTTGTTGGCATGTTCGTACTCAGCCCCTCGTGATTGTTTCGCTATAAGCCATTGAAAAAACGTACGTATTCATGTCGGAATATGCCCCTGGGTGCTGAAATTCAAAGTATTATGGTTAATGGATTCTACTACTTTCTTCGCGGCCCAGGCTGTTGGACCACATCGTATCATGGTTAATCAGGCAACCGAAAGCAGCCGCGTGCTAATCAATCTCTTCACGCGGCATTTTTCATTGGGCCCGAATAATTGGAGGCCGAAATGCTGGTTGTTGCACCCGCAATTTCATCCGAAAAGTCTCCCCGAGAACGCCTGAAGCTATCGCCCACTCGCCGCATTACAATTCCCCGGGCGCGTCCTCGTCGCGTCGGACGGTGGTGATCAGCACTGACTTGGGCTCGGTGATGCAGGCTTCGCGGCATAGGGCACAGCCGGGGCAGATGGCTTGATCGATCTCGGGCTTGGCGCCCCGCCAGGTGAGCGCGCCGGGAACCGGGCAGGCGTGCGCGCAGGCGCCGCATTCGGGGCCGGCGAAGGGCAGGCAGGTGCTTTCATCGATCCGCGCCACGGCCAGTTTGGGCGGCGGCGCGGATGCCGCTTCATCGCTCTCTGGCAATTGCAACGCTTTCGCCCCGCAGGCCGCCACGCAGGGCCAATCGGCGCACAGGTGGCAGCCCCGGTTGGCCAGGTCCAGGGCCGGGGTGCCAGCCACCTGAATGCCCAGCTTCGATGGCAGTTTGAAGATGACATTGTGCGGACAGGCCGCGACGCAGTCATCGCAGCGCGTGCAGCGCAGCAGAAAGTCCAGCTCCCGGCCGGCGAACGGCGGCCGGATCCAGCTTGCCGCCCGTTGTTCGACCCCTTCTTCGACCGCGTCGGCGACCGCGCCGGCGGCCCGGCGCATGCCGGCCTTGAAGAACTCCCGCCGTTTCATCCCCGTCCCGCTTGCGAGGTTCGCGCATCGCGGATCTTGGCGGTAATCGATTGCCGCCGGCGGATCACGGCGACCAGGATCAAAAGGATCACGAGGCCGCCCGCCGCCAGGCCAAAGGGGCCGACCAGGGGCGGCGCGCCGATGCGCAGGGGAAAATCGACAACATAGGTTTCGCCCTGCACCAGAAATTGCGCCGAGACCAGATAGTCGCCTTCCCCCGGCACGACGAAGCCTTGGCGGAATACCTTGCCGTCGGGAGGTTGCACGCCCAGTCGGTCTTCATGACCCTCGGCGCCAATCCAGGCGTACCAGGGCTTTTCCCTGACCGTGAAGGTTACCTTGCCGTCATAGGGTTTGCCGTCGTCGATGCCCCGAATGTACAGGCTGATCCGGGCGGCGTCACCGGGTTGGGGAAAGGCGGGGTAGATCATATAGGTGAGCTGATAGCGGTCGACCTGCAACTCCGCCTGCATGCTCGGCGGGGTGTTCGAGTCTTCATTCAGGTTGTAGGCCGGCCGGCCGAGAATATGGTGCGCCTCCGCCTGGCCGGGCAGCCCGAGGCCCCCCCCAAAAATGGCGGAGAGGCTGAAGAATAGAACAGAAAGCAATATGCGCATCGTTTAGACCTCGCCGATGGAATTTGTACCCTGCTTTGGTGCGTCGATCCAGATTGGTTTGCTGGGGTGCGGGCAGACCTCCACGCACAAACCGCAGCCGACGCAGCCCTTGCGTATGAGGGGGCGGTAGATGTTCGCGAAATCGAAGCCGATCGCCCGTTGGCCCAAGGGGCAAACCGTGACGCAGGCGCCGCAGATGCCCCGGTCGACCCAGGGGTAGCAGGCTGTGCGATCGATCCGTGCCAGGCCCATCTCCACGGCGGTGGGTGAAACCTTGGTCAATGCATCGGTGGGGCAGGCTTCCATGCATTTGCCACAGAGGGTGCAGGCCCGCTCGACCGGGTCGATGTAGGGCGTGTTGACGCCGGCGCCGCCGTCGCGGCCGTGAAATTGGATACAGCGCGGCGGGCAGACCTCGCCGCAGAGACCGCAGCCGATACAGGCGGCAACGAAAGCATCATCATCGGGCAGCGCCCCGGGCGGGCGCAGGTGATTGCGCCGGGGTCTCTCCCGGCCGGGCGCCAGTATCGCGGACAAGCCATAGGGCAGGGCGCCGCCCGTCAGCAACGCTCCGGCGGCGGCCGCCCTGTTCAAAAGACCGCGGCGGCGCATCAGCCCGCCCCGCCCGCCTGGTCTTCCCGGCCGCGCCGATAGCGCTGGCCCAGATGACCGAGGCCCTGTTTCGGGTGATCAAAGAGACGGATGTCGAAGGTCATGGCGTTGGTCGGGCAGATCGCGATGCAGGCGGCGCAATTTGTGCACTCCTGGCCAAATCCATCGCGCCAGGGATCAAGGTCGAATTCACAGGCCGCGTTGCATTTTCTACAATCGTTGCAAGCCTCGACCAAACGGCGAAGCCGAACCAGGCGGTACCGACCCAGCAACGAATAAAGCGCGCCGCCGGGGCACAGATAGCGGCAAAATCCGCGCCGCGCCACCAACAGATCGAACAGAAGCGTACCGGCGAAAAACACCATGCCGATACCAAAACCGCCCTGTGCGATGCCATAGTAGAGTTCCCGGCCGACGATCGCCGGGGGATAAACCGCCGCCACCATGATCGAGCCGCTGACCGCGGATAGCAGCAGCCCAACCGCCAGCACCAGGTATTTCATGCGCCGGTCGAAGCGGCGGCGCCCGACATTCAGGCCGGCCCACTGCAGCCAGGCCGTCAGGTTCGTATTCAGCTCGTATAGAAAATTGGCGGGGCAAAGCCAGCCACAAAAGACCCGGCCCAGGGTGAGGGTCACGGCGACGGGTATCAACGCGGTCAGCAGGAACGGCCAATAGAACGTCATACCGGCCGCCATGTGGCCTAGGGCCGCCAATGGATCGGACAGCTTCAGACCCCAAAAATTGCCCGACCAGGTGCTGCCCTTGACGACGTCCAGATCTTCCGCCGGGTCGTCGGTCAAGGGCGCGGTCAGGGTTTCCATGATGTCATAGAAACGCTGCTCGGACGGCGCCAACAGATCGTAGGCGTGCGCCGCCCTAAAGGTCTGATAAACGTGCAGGCAGGGCAGGGCCACCAGCATGGCGAAAACCAGGCTCAGGCTGAGCCAGCGCAGTTTGTTCAGATGCCGCCAGAGGAAGAAGGGTGTGCGCGTGGCCGCCGCCATCGCCGTCACTAACCCCGGTTCGGCATGACGCGGATGGCCTGGGGCATCTGTATGCACGAACGCTCACACAGGCCGCAGCCGACGCATTTGTCGGTAACGTGAGGCTGTTCCAACATGGCGACATAAATCGCCACGTCGGGCAACGGACAGGCCCGGTAGCAGACACCGCAGGTTTTGCCCTGAAACGACAGGCACAGGTTTTCATCGACCACGGCGTGGCCCATGGCGACGTTCTCGATAATCGCCTCGGCCTCACGCGGGATCGGTTGAATGGCGCCCGAGGGGCAGACGTCGCCGCACTTCATGCACAGGATGCAGCCCTTTTCGCGCGGGATGATGTAGGGCGTGTCGATGGCGGCATGGCCGTTCTCGGCACCAAAATACTTGATGCACCGATTGGGGCAGGCCTCGCCGCACTGGCCGCAATGAATGCAGCGGCTGAGGAATTCCTCCTCCGCCAAGGCGCCGGGCGGACGCAGATAACGCCGGGAAGACGTACTGGCGGCGGCTGGGGCGGTGGCTGGGGCGCCGGCCGTCGCCAACGCCGCCAAGGCGCCACCGCCCATCGTCCGCATGAATGTCCTACGCCGCATGTCTGCGACCACTTCCCATTCCGGCCTTTCGTGCGCCCGTCTAGATCTTCTCGATCCGGGCGGCGCACTTCTTGAAGTCGACCTGACCCGACACCGGATCCCAGACCCGGGAGGTGATGCCGTTGGCCAGCCACTTGTTCTTCTTCGGATCGGCGCTGTCGGCGACCGAGAGGTTCCACGGCCCGAACATATAGCCGCGCGGCACGCTGTTACGGGCCGGCTTGACCAGGGAGTTGGTGCCGACCTGGGCCCGGGCCTCCAGCGAACCACGCCGGGTCACGACGCGTACCTTGTCGCCGTCCTTAATGCCCAGATCCTTGGCGTCGTCATCGTGCATTTCAACATACATTTCCGGAACCAGACGGCGGGTCGTCGGGCTGCGGTTCGATTTCGCGGTGTGGAAATGCTCATAGACCACGCCCAGACCCATCCAATAGGGATATTTGTCGCGTGGCACCTTCGACCAATGGGTGCCGCGGAAATCCTCGTCGGGAATATCCGGGGTCATGCCCTTGTCCCGGGCCTCGACGATCAGGTCAATATGATCAATGGTGTAGAGATCTTCCTCGGCGCCGAACTTCATCAGCTTTTCGGTCAACGCCTGCCGGTCGGAATAGTCCTGGCGGCACAATTTCATGTGCACCTTGCCGTCCTTGGTGCGGAAGTAGCCATAGGGCCGGTTCTCCCAGGCGCCTTCCTGGGACATGAAGCGGCGCTTGGTGCCGCCTTCCTGCGCGATCTGATAGGTGGGCGCCGGCCACTGGATGCCGCGCAGTTCCAACAATTGTTCGTACGGCGAAATCTTGTCCAGCTTTTCCACTTCCAGAATGCCGGTCAGGTCGGTGTCGGTGCCGGCCGAGGCGCGGATGATGTCGCGGAAGACCTCCTCCGAGTCATAAAAGCCGTCCGCCTTGCGTTCGTAGGGCAGGATCTTCTTCATATCCAGGCCCAGCAGTTCGCCGATCTCCTTGGCCTTGTCGATCACCATGTCCATGTCCGGCAGACAGCCCTTGGGTGGCTCGGCGGCCTTTTGACAGATATTGATGCGCCGTTCGGAACTGATATAGACGCCCTCGACCTCGCCCCAGGTCGCGGCCGGGAAAATCACGTCGGCATAAAGGTTGTTGGGCGCGTGGCGGTAGATTTCCTGCACCACGTTGAAGGTCTTGGCCAGGGCCGGCCGCACCAGGTTGTACAGATCGGGCAGGTCGATATGGGTGGCGTAGACCAGGAACATGGCCTTCACCTCGTCCTTCAGCGCCCGCTCCATCATACCCACGGCATAGCCCGGGTTCTTGCCGTTCATGGCGTTGATCAGGTTCTGTTCGGGCACACCCCAATGCTTGGCCATGTGCTTTCGGTGCTTGCCATCCTTGAGCGGCATGTTGAACGGCAAACGGCCGGTCAGGCCGCCGGTGAAGCGCTCGCCCATGGCGTTCGGCTGGCCGGTCATCGAGAACGGGCCGCAGCCGGGTTTGGCCAGGTTGCCGGTCAAGGTCAGCAGATTGATAATCGAGATCACGTTGTGCTGGCCATGGAGATGCTGGTTGTAGCCGATGCCCCACATGATGATGACACCGCCATAGCCGCCCTTATGGCTGCCCCGGCTCCGCGCCAGGCGTTTGCGCGTGGCGTCGGCGAACATGCCGGCAACCTTGCGGATCAGGCCTGGGGAGACGTCGTGATTGGGGCCGCCCATGCGGTCCTGCACCTGCTCCGGACTATAATCCTTGCGCACGACGTCGACGTATTCCTCCCAGCCCGTAACGTGCTTTTTCAGGAAATCCCAATCGATCACGTCCTCGTGGTCCTTGAGCAGGACATGGGCCATGGCATTCAGGAAGGAAATATCACCGTTCAGGATCGGTACATGCACGCTGTTGTCGGGGTTGATGTCCTCGTAGCCCATCGCCGTGCCGGTGTGGCGCGGGTCGACCACCACGGTGGGAATGTTTTTCTTTCTTTTGTGATCGGCGGCGCGCCAGAAGATGATCGGGTGGCTTTCCCGGGCGTTGTGCCCGAAATGCATGATCATGTCGGCCATTTCGATGTCTTCGTAGGCCAGCGGCGGCGTGTCCGAACCCAAAGTCGCGAAATAGCCGGTCACGGCGGAGGTCATGCACATGCGCGCGTTGGCCTCGATCGTGTTGGAGCCCAAGACGCCCTTCAGGAACAAATTCTCCAGGTACTGCCCTTCCATGGTCAGTTGGCCCGAGCCGTACAGTGCGATGGAGTTGCCGGTATATTTCTTGGCGAAATGGGCGATCTTGTGGGCCACCATATCGGAGGCGTCATGGTAGGGCACACGGACGAAATGTTCCTCATCGAACGACCCCTTGGTCTCGGAGATGAATTCGAGATTGCCGTGCTTGGGCTTCTTCCACTCGGCCCAGACGTCCTTGCGGACATAGCTGTCGCCTTCCATGCGGTCCACATACATGGGCTCGGCCGCGGTCAGGCCCTTGATGCATTGCAGGCCGTAGTTGGTCGGGTGATCCTTGTCCGGCCGCATGGAGACGATCTTGCCCTTTTCCACCTGGATGATGGTGCCGCAGCCCACGCCGCAATAGGGGCATTGGGCGACGGCGGTCGTGCGCTCGTCCTCGGTCTCGGCCTCGGCGGCGGAAACCAGCTCCGGATTGGCGCCGACCATGAGCCCGGCGGAAGCCGCCGAGCCGGTCACGAAGCTGGAGGTTTTCAAAAAGTTGCGTCGGCTCATCGCGTTCTTGATACGTTTCATGGCTCTATTCCTCAGCTTTCTCTTTCGCCAACTCGCGAAGATAGACGATCACGTCATCGATTTCCTGGTCGCTCAGATCGGCCAATGCCTCCGGTCCCTGGAACGGCAGCATGCGGGTGTTGGAGCGTCCCTTCTTGATGGTTTCGCGGATAAATCCGTCCGAAACCTGGTCCATGAAGCCCGGCAGGCCGATCGCCGTACCCGTGCCGCCGGCATCATAGCCGTCGCCGGCGACGCCATGGCAGGTAGAGCAGATATTGGCGTACCACTGTTTGCCGAAGCGGGGATCGCCGCGGGCGTCGGGCTGATCATCTATTTCGGACGATCTGTTCGGACCGGCCGCGTGGGAGCGCAGGTAGCCGACAATGGCGCGGATATTCCGGCGGCCCAAATGGGAGAACGGCGGCATCCCGGTATCTTCCCGCCCATCGCGAATGGTGGCCTGGAAAAACCGGTCCGAGGCGGTCGCCAGCAGTTCGGGGTTGGTCAGTGACGGCGCCACGCCCGGCTTGCCGATGGCGTCCGCCTGGTGGCAGACGGCGCAGTTTTCGGCAAACAGCGCCTTGCCTTTCTTCAGCGTCGCCGGTGATGCGGTCTTCCCCAGAGCCGGTGGCGAAAGCACCACCACGGCCATGGCCGCCAGTCCAAGAAGCAATTTGCTGTGAAAGATCATGATCCCCTCCTTCAATCGCTAATGTGTGTCATCCCTCGATCGTCTTCCGGCCGGGACAATGGCACCGGCGCCTTAATGGAACCGGCGTCTTAATCGTCATCATCATCCGACCGTCCGCCCGCCATGCGCCTGTGGCATAGGCGGCATTTCACTTTTTCCTTTTCCAACCGGTCATGCACTTCATCGTATATCGTGGCCCGATCGAAGCTTTTTGGCAAATGGTGCGCAATGCCCTTGTGGCAATCGATGCAGGTCATGTCCCATTTCAGGGCCAATTGGTGCATTCTGCCGGCAATTGTGGCCTGTGCGCCAGCATTCATGAACCCGATGTCATGACAATTACGGCATTCGCGCGAATCCGTTTCCGCCATGCTGGTCCAGACCTTTTGCGCCAGCGCCAGACGCTTGGCGGCGAATTTCTCGGGCGTGTCAATGGTGCCCTGAACCCAATGAAACAATTCCTTGGTCGCCTGCACCTTGCGCACCACTTTGTGAATCCATTCCTGGGGCACGTGGCAATCCGGGCAGGAGGCGCGCACGCCGGTGCGGTTACGGTAGTGGACCGTGATTTTGTATTCCTGATAGACGTAATCGCGCATCACATGGCAGGAGATGCAGAAGCTTTCGGTGTTGGCCAACTCCATGGACCAGTTGAAGCCGCCCCAGAAGACCACGCCGCTCATGAAAAGTACCACGGCGGCGATGATGGGCCGGCGTTTCATCGCCGTCAGCACGCGCGCCCGCAGCGGAACTACCGATTGATCAACGACCGTGCCTACCATGGTGTGCTTCACCCTTGTTCTGGTCACGCCTCGTGGTACGCACCCAGCTATGCCGCACATATTTGAGGCCAATGGTTAACGAACTCTTAAACCACCGGCCTCACGCTTACTGGGAACAATGCCGGTCTCCGTGATCCCGCGTGGAACGATGCAACGCTAGCAACTGCGTCTATGTACTTCAAGCCGGGAGGAAGGGTGGATCATGGACCCAATTTCAGTTAGGCCAAGTGCCCCCGGTAGGAGGGTGTGCCGATGGAAAATGTTTCCGGCCTGGCCTGTCCGATTGCTCAGGCTTGACCGGCGGGCATGGCACGGCGGTCCATCCAGGTGATATTCAGGTATTCCCAACTTTCATCAAGGAAGCCGGCTTCCTTACTGCGGACATGATACAGGGCTTTCCCGGCAGTTTCCCTGAAGCAATTTCCGTTATAATCAAAAAGCAAAAAACCCCTCAAAATCATCAATGATTTCAAGGGGTTGTTTGGTGGGCGCACAAGGATTCGAACCTTGGACCCGCTGATTAAGAGACAGCGATACACCCCCCCTTGTTCTTCTATCGGGGGGCAGTATTCTGCGGGATATGGCAGGTGTGCATTAAATAAATATATTATTATCAATGTGATAGAAAGCCATTTGAATCTCTAACCGTCTGCCATAGTCTCTGGACATTTCTCCCAAGCGCATGCAGAATGTGTCCCCAGTGTGTCCCCAGGTGAGAGCGGCAGATGAAAAAACGCCTGACCGAGCGTTATGTCCAGACCCTGCAGCCTCCAGCAGAAGGCCGCCTTGAGGTCGCGGGACTATGGTTTCGAGTTACTTCGAAGGGAATAAAATCCTGGTCGATCCGGTCACGCCGCGACGGCCAGGCTGTGCGGTTTACCCTGGGGTCCTATCCCGAACTTGGCCTTGCCATGGCGCGCCAACTGGCGTTGCAGCAAATTGGCAAAATCAAGGCGGGCCACGATCCGGTGAACGAACGCCGGCGAAAACGGAATGCATCCATCCGCGCCAAGACGGAAAGCCTGTCTGCCCTGCTAGATCTCTACGTCGATACGATCCTGGCGACCAGGAAGTCTGGCAAGACCCGGGCGCGCGATCTGCGCCGTGATTTGAAACCGCTTTTGGGACGCCCAGCCAGTTTGATACAACGTTCCGATTTGACCGCCCTTATTGACCGCAAGACGGTCACGGCGCCCATTTCGGCAAATCGTCTTGTCGGTTATGCCAAACCCTTCTGGCGCTGGATGCACGAGCGCGGCTACATCGATGAAAATGTCGCGTCCGAGTTGAGCAAGCCCTCTCCTGAGACAGTCCGGGAACGATTTCTGGACGATGTTGAGTTGGTTGCCGTATGGCGTGCCTGCGGCCAGACGGGCTTTCCGTTCGGCCCATTCTTCAAACTTTTACTACTAACCGCGCAGCGCCGTGGTGAGGTGCTGGAGATGCGGTGGGGGGAGATCGATTTTGACAAGGCATGCTGGACGATCCCCGGCAGTAGAACCAAGAACGGCGCGGAGCACATCGTGCACCTGTCGGCGCCAGCCCAGGCCATTCTGCGCGATCTTGGCGGCGACAGTCCCGCCGAAGGCTTGCTCTTCACGACCACGGGCGTCACCCCAATCTCGGGAATTTCAAAGGCCAAGGCCCGACTGGACAAGGCATCTGGCATCACCGACTGGCGTTTGCATGATTTACGGCGAACCGCCGTGACACACATGGTCGATCTGGGGATCAATCCGGCTGTCGCCGACCGTATCCTCAATCATGTGGCCGCTTCCACCATGTCGGTCGTGCAGCGCGCCTATCAGCGCTCGGCTCTGCTTGATCAACGGCGCCACGCGCTCGATGCCTGGGCGGATCGCGTCATGCAATTGGCCGAGGGCAGGGTAACAGACAACATTGTGAGGTTGATATGAGCGAAGAGCAGACGTCCCTGACCCATGAGGAACTTAATATCTGGGATGCCATCGATGGCGGTGATGGCGAGCTATTACTGAAACTACTCGAGGAATTTCATGCTACCGGCCGGCAGCTAACACCTGATGGCGTCTGGAAAATGGCGAGCAAGATTGCCGATCTGACCCGCAAACGCGGTCGTGGGCGACCCAAAGAAAAAAGGTCGATTTTCGATGACTTTGTTATCGGCGAGTGGATTGATAATAGAGCCCCCGAACTAAAGGGAGATGAGGGGGGAGCAAAAACATTAGCAAAAATAGACGCGGAAACTCACTTTGGAAAAGGTAGCAAGGCGATAGAATTGGCTTACACCAACTGGCTTTCGTACAGTTGCTGGCTGAAGAAGGAGGGGCTTGGATATCATCCGCCCACCGATTGGTTTGAAGAAGATACTTCTTAGCGGCTAAATGCCGGAGCCTATGACATAGGGCGCCAAGGATAATAACTCCATTTGGCATAAGTGCGGCTAATTGTGCGTAACTCTCTATTGCCTCCAACAATAGAAAGAGGGGGCGGCACGCCGCCCCCTCATATTTGTCCGACAGCCTTACGAGAAGACTGCCTTACTGTAGCTGCTCTCCAAAACAGCGTGGAAACATTGACCGATTCTTGATTAATGGTCAATATGCAAAATATTATGCCCAACTGGAGGATGCCACGTGAAGATTGGATGGGGCATTGATGTCGGTGTAGCCAGTCTCGGATTCGCCGTCATTGAACTGGATGGAAACGATCAACCCAAAAAACTAATCGACGGCATCAGCGTAATCTATCACGCGCCCATCGGCGCCGCCGAGCGGACCCGTTATAAATCCCTGCGCACCCAGACCAGACGGCGCAAGCAGCGCATGAGAGACATGCGCCGCGAGCTAGCCAGGCTATTCAATCTTGACCCTGGTTTCGACGGGCCTACCGTTTGGCCCGATCACACCGACGGTGTCACTAAGAAGGGCAAGCCCCGGCGCAACAATTGCCGGGTGCGGCTCCGCGCCCATGGACTTGAGAAAGCCCTGAGCAAGGGTGATCTCGCCCGCGCCATCCTGCACATCGCCAAGAACCGGGGCCAACGCCTGACGCGCGGCATCAAGGACGAAGCCTCGGGCGACGACAAGCAACAAAAAGAAGACGCAAAGGAACGCAAGACCATGGCGGCGGCCGCGAACGATACCAAGGCCGCACTCGAAGCGCTCAGCAAAACCATGGAACTAGTCGGTCCAGCCCATCCTGCGCAACTGCTTATCGCCAGGACCAAGGCCGGGGAAATGCGGGGCACGCGCCTGAAGAAGGATATAGAAGGCATGCCCGTCTTTACGCGCCCTATAATGGAAGGGGAGTTGGCGGCGCTGCTGAAGGCACAGGGGGCGCACCACCCAGAACTCACGGACGAAGTCCAGAACTGGCTGTTTGACAAGGCCTTTGCCGAGGCCGAACCCGCTTCACAGGAAATCGGCTCGTGCCGTTATGGCGTCGGGGATTCATCGGGTAACATCGAACGCCGCTTGCCGCGCGGGAGCGATCTTTTTCAGCGAAAACGCATCTTTGAGGAAGTCAACAATCTCCGCGTGATCTCGGCCAGGACAGCGGCCGAAAGGCTGCTCACCCTTGAGGAGCGCGATGTGCTCGCCGAAATTCTATTAACCGGCACGGACCTTACCGCCGCAGCCGTTCGCAAGGAACTCAAGCTCGGTAAAGGCGCCCTCGCCGACCAGACCAGCCTCGACATCAAAGAAACGCGCAAAGGCCGTAAGACCCCTGGCAAGCTACAAGGCCACCCCTTGGCCGCCGCCATGGTCAAGGCAGATGCCTTAGATCAATGGCAAAATTTCGACGAAGCCGCTCGCGAACGCGTAGCCCAACTGGTGCGTACCGAGGACGACGTAGACGCGCTGGAAACGGCGCTCATGGACCTCGGCATTGATGAACCGGCCCGCAAGGCGCTCTCGGAGGCGCGCCTCCCGGCCACTTATTCCGCCGCCGGGGAAACCGCGACGGCGATGCTCCTGGCGGAATTGGGAAAGGACGTGATCTCCAATCATGAGGCCGAACAACGTGCCGAGCTCGAACCCCTGGACCCGGAGGTGCCCTCCCTGGACCGCTTGCCCTATTACGGGGAAATCCTAAAAGCCTCCTGCGTCAAGGCGAAGGGTGCGGCGCAAGGGACGCCTGAGGCCGAGTTTGGCCGCATCCCCAATCCAGTCGTCCACGTGGCACTCAATCAAATTCGCAAGGCCGTTAACGCCTATCTCGAACTCTATGGCAAGCCACATCGAATCTGCGTCGAGCTCGCCCGCGATATGAATAAGAGCGCCGAGGAACGCGAAAAAACGGAGAAGGAAATAGCCCAAAACCGCAAGAAGAATGAAAATTATTTGAAAACGATAGGCGATCACCGTCGCTTGCTGGGCCCCGACGACCTGACCCGTATGAAGCTCCATGACATGCAAGGTGGCGAATGCATCTACACGGGCAGATGCATATCCATGGAGCATATGTTCGACGGCTCCGTGGAAATTGACCACATCCTGCCCCGTGCCGAGACCCGTGACGACGGCATCGCCAACCTCGCCCTCGCTTTCAAAGAGCCCAACCAATACAAGGACAAGCGGCCTCCCTTCGAGGCCTTTCATCCTGCCTACCAGGACCAGGATTACGGATGCATCCTAAAGCGTGCGTGGAAACGTGGTGCAGGGGTGTACTGGCGGTTCAAGGAAGACGCCATGGACCGGTTCCGCGACGAAGACAAATTCCTCGGCCGCTTCCTGGGCGACACCCGCTACGTTGCCAAGATGGCGGGTAAGTACCTGGCCGTGGTATGTGCTGATCCCAACGGTATCGTCAGCCTCAATGGCCGGATCACGTCAGGCCTCCGATACGAATGGGGGCTGCACAACTTGATCCGCGAACTGATGGTCGAGGACGGGCGTCTGATTGAGGCCGACGTAAAGCCCAGAAAGAACGGCGAAACACGGCTTCAAATTTTGGAGCGCAGGAAACGCACGGATAAAGTCCGCTGGGATCACCGCCACCATTTGCTGGACGCCATCGTTGCCGCCTGCGTTACCAGGAGCGATGTAAAGCGTCTGCAAACCCTGGCGGGCCGCCAGGAAGAGGGCCGCCGGAGCGAGCAAATTCTGGCCGACGTGCGGCGCGCCAATCTGGACTTCAAGAACGTGGGCTTTTGTTGGCAGGAAGGCTTCCGCGAAACGGTTAAGGCCTTCTTGGAGGGGAAGGGCCGGGGCGAGGACACGGAAAAGCCCCCTGCCAGCGCTGTGGTCCACAAGGCCGATCACGCCACTGCGGGTCAACTCCATAAGGAAACTAACTATAGCGTCATTTGTCCTGTCGTCGGCAAGCCGGGCCAATATGTGGTCAAGAGCCATGTCATGCTTAAGGGGCTTAGCCCTAAGCAGATTGATGGGATTGGCGTTCCGGCGGCGGCGATTACCAATGTAGAGGTCGCCATAGCTGCTGGAGAGCCTATCTGGTGGGGGGGCGACGACCCCTTGGCGGCGCTCCGCAACAATCTTGCGCCCGAGCTAGAGCGCATGCGTGGGGAGCTTCTCCAACTCATGGTGAAAACGCCCAAGGAGCATTTTGATGGGGTCCAGTCGCCGGAGGGATGCGAGAAGGTTCGCGCCAAATGGGCCGTTGAGGAATATACTAAACGCCCCCGTAACGAAGAGTGCGATACTTCCAACAATCCACGGCGCTACACCAAGATCGAGACCTTGTCCGTCCGGATACTCAAGGGAGCCGCCCATCAACACTCCAAGCCCCGGCGAGCCAACGCCACCGGCGGCAACGACCGATTGGTCTACTTCATCAATACTGATGGCGAACGAGACCTGGAGGTCATCTCGACGCTGGATGCCAACACGCAAGGCTTCCAGGAACGCTGGCGGCGGCAAGGAGGGCGCATGTTGTTCGTGCTCCGCAAGGACGATCTGGTGGAGATGTTCGTTGACCCCAGCGATCCCTCCTTGGGCCGTCGGATTTATAGGACCGTTTCCTTTTCACCGACGAACGCGGCCGCTGATTTGGAATTATTGCCCGTCGAGGAAGGCCGCGCCCCGAAAGAAGTGCCGGGAGGGGTGCGGAAACGGATTACTAGTTTGTCGCTGTTTCGTGACCACGCCCCCGTTATGGTCCTCTTGGACGCCACTGGGCGGGTCCGCTGGCGCGGCCCGGCTATGAACTGACGGAGCCATGTGGCGCGTGGTCGATATCTCTGAGGATGATCGCGTTCTGACGCTCTCGCGCGGCAGCCTCAAGGTCGGTTCAGAGGGGCGGGAATTGGGCCGGGTGCCGCTCGCCGATATCCAAAGCGTCCTGGTCCACGGCCATGGCACCATGATCTCGCTCAGTTTAAGCGCGGCC
This sequence comes from uncultured Rhodospirillaceae bacterium, assembly GCA_964590195.1. GTDB lineage: Bacteria > Pseudomonadota > Alphaproteobacteria. The sequence continues at coordinate 15,987 of CAZPWJ010000098.1, forward strand.
ATGGCCGAGGCTGGTATTCCACTCGTTCTATGCGCTCGCAATCACGCGCCTGTAGCCTTGACACTCCCCGTGTCCGCCAATTTCGAGCAGGCGGCGCGCCTCCGGGCCCAGGCAGAACTGCCGCTGCCCCGGCGTAAGCAGCTTTGGCGGCAACTGGTCCGCGCCAAGATCACTGCCCAGGCCCGCGCGCTTGAACTTGCTGGTAATTCTGATCACGTAGGTCTTATGAAATTGGTTAAAGCCGTGCACTCGGGCGATCCGGACAATGTCGAGGCCCGCGCCGCGCGGTTCTACTGGCGGCGGCTCCTGGGTACGAATTTCCGGCGCGATCCGGACGGTAGTGGGCTCAATGCGCACTTGAATTATGGCTACACCGTTATCCGCTCGGCCATGGCACGCGCCGTCGTCGCAGCCGGGCTTTCGCCAGGCTTGGGGCTCCACCACAGGGGGCGGCTCAATGCCTTTCAATTGGTCGATGACCTGATGGAGCCCTTCCGACCACTGGCCGATCACCTGGTCTGGAAGAACCGGGATACCTGGACGGGCGCGGTGACGGCCGAAGCCAAGGCAGATCTCGCGGGCCTCGTCAACGGCCTCATGCCGGCGCCGGGCGGCGTCACCGCTGTCACCCGCGTTATGAGTGCTCTCTCTTTGTCATTAGCGGATTATTGCGTCGAGGGAAGGGGTAATCTTGCTTGGCCCGAAGACTGGGCCGTCGCTTCCCAGGGGGAAATCAACTTTGCTCAATAAATCGGAGCGCCGTCTGATTAGCCGCCGAACGCGGGGACGCACCGGTGCGTGGATGCAGGAAATATCGGGGTACAGGGCCATGTGGCTTATGGTATGTTTTGATCTGCCCGTCGGTGAAAAAGAGGAGCGGCGTGACGCCACCCGCTTCCGCCATCGACTGTTGGACGAGGGCTTCGTAATGAAACAGTGGTCCGTGTATCTACGCTATTTCACCACCCGCGCCCAGGCTGAAGCCGCTGCTGACCGGATCGGCCTCCAGGCGCCGCCCATGGGCAACGTATCGATGATATTTATCACCGACAAGCAATACGCCATGGTCCGCAATTACGGGGGCCGCGCCCGCACTCAAACCGAGGAAATACCAGATCAACTAGCCCTCTTTTGAGCGAAAACGATAT
>CAZPWJ010000099.1:0-17060 GCA_964590195.1 uncultured Rhodospirillaceae bacterium
GAGCCTTCGTCGACGGAAAGGTACATGCCGCTGTTGGCATTCCTGAACTTGTAACAATTGTGGGTCTCGGCGATTTCGCGCTGCCAAACGAGACCGGGTTGTCCGGCGTCGGCCGACTGGATGACATGATGACCTTGTACCGTGCTGTTTCCCGCCACGGCAAGATACATATTACTGTTGGCGTTGCGTAGCTTGAAAGTGCCGTTTTCAAGCCGTTCGAGAATCCAGGTGATGTCCTTGCGGCTGCCGTCGCCCGACTGTATCGCCTTTTCGCCATCCTTCGGAGAGCTAACGTGTACGGCGAGGTACATGCGGCTGTAGTCGTTCCTTAGCTTAATGGTCAGATTCTTCCCGGAAGTTGCATCCGGATTCTCGATGTCCTCCCGACACCAGATCAGCCCCGGCTGTCCCGTGTCCGCCTGCTGCAGTACATTGGCGCCGCCTCTCGACGAGCTGCCGGCAACGGCAAGGTACAATCCATTGCCGCGGCTCCGGAACTTATGACAGCCGCCCTCGGCCGTCTTCTCTAGCACCCAGACGAGGCCGCGCTGACCCACATCGCCCCACTGAACGACATTGTTGCCGCCGGCCTTGCCGCCACGGGCGGCGGCCAAATATTTGCCGCTGTTGGCATTGCGGATCTTGAAGCCGTCGTCGCCTTGAACCTCGAACGTCCAGACTGCGTCAGGCTGGCCGACGTCGCGCCATTGGATCAAGTTTCCGCCATCCTGCCCGATCGCGCCGGTCAAGGAGAGATACATGCCACTGTTGGCGTTCCGCAGCTTGAACCCACTTTCCGCCGCGCCGGGCGCGGTCGAAAGAACTGACATGGCAATCATTGCGCATGCCGCGGCTAGGGCTGGTTTGCGTCTCTGCCTATACCATTTGGCCATTTGATCCTCGATCATCCATTGCGTCCGCCATCTATAATTAGCCAGTGGACCGTTGCAATGCGGTGAAGCGTCATATCATGCGACGAAAGGTCACACGCGCTATTGCAGGTGCTATTGACTGCGGTCAAGCCGGGCATGGCGGCATTCAGATAAAAAGGCCGCAAGTTGTATTGCAATGGCGGAAGCCAGTCCAGTAGGGAGGCTAGTTCATGAATTTTGGAAAACTATTTATCGGTGCGATCGTCGTCGTCGTGGCGGTTGTTGCCATCAGTTGGTTGACACCAATGTTGCCGGGCCTGATTCCGGAGAAAGAGGCCCCCGGCTCGGCGCCGGTCGCGGTAGCGAAGGGCCAGTTGCAACCGGTTCCGAAATTGTCGAGCGCGAAATTCAAGAAAGCGCAGCACATCTATTTTGACCGCTGCTCGGGTTGCCATGGAGCATTGAGAAAGGGCGCCACCGGGCCCAACATCACGCCCGAAAAGACGCGCCTGAAAACCCTGGCGGCGCTTGACAAGATCCTCTTCGATGGTACCGACGCCGGCATGCCGGGTTGGGGCCGGGACGGTTTCATGACGCGCGAAGAAACCCAGCTTATGGCGAAATTCGTGCAGATCACGCCGCCGCAGCCTCCGGAATGGGGCATGAAGGAGATGAAAGCGTCCTGGAAGGTCCATGTTCCGGTCAGCGAGCGGCCCACATCGCCACCCGCCGGCAAGAACTGGGAGAACTATTTCGGCGTGGTTCTGCGTGACAAGGGCCAGATCGCGATCATCGACGGCGATACCAAGGCGGTGCTCAATACTATTCCTTCCGGTTTCGCCACGCACATCCTGCGTACCTCGGCGTCTGGCCGCTATATGTTTGGCATCGGACGTGACGGCAAGGCGACCATGATGGACATGTGGGCCGATCCGCCCAATCTGGTTGCCGAAGTGCGTACCGGGCTCGACGCGCGTTCCATCGATACCAGCAAGTACAAGGGTTTCGAGGACAAGTATGCGGTGGTTGGTGACTACTGGCCGCCCCACTACGTGATCATGAAGGGCGATACGCTTGAGCCGCTCAAGATCGTCGGCACCCGCGGCTACACCTATGATACTAACGAGTATCATCCCGAGCCGCGCGTTGCCTCCATCGTCGCATCGCACAATGCGCCGGAGTGGATCCTGAACCTCAAGGAAACCGGTGTTGTTCTGCTTGTCGATTACAGCAAGCTGGACGTTGGCACGGTCATCGAGACCAAGATCAACGCCGAACGGTTCCTCCATGATGGCGGCTGGGATTCGACCAAACGCTACTTCCTGGTGGCGGCCAACGCCCGCGATACCATTTCCGTCATCGACACGGTCGATCGGAAACTGGTGGCGAATATCAAGACGGGCACGAAACCGCATCCTGGTCGCGGCGCCAACTGGGTCGATCCCGAGTTTGGCCGGGTCTGGGCAACGGTTCACTTGGGCGAGGGCCTGGTGTCGATGATCTCCACTGATCCGACGAAGGATTATGCCTGGACGGTGGTACGCGAATGGGAACTGGATGGCAACTCGCTGTTCCTCAAGACCCATCCGAACAGTTCGCGGGTGTACTGCGATAACACCATCAACATGAAGAAATCCAACGTGTTGACTGTTTTTGACATCAACAATCCTGAGGCGGAGCCCAAGGAAATCACTTTCGAGAAGAAGGTGGTGCACATGGAGTTCAACAAGGCCGGTGATGAGGTTTGGGTTTCACTTTGGGACAGGGACGGCGAAGTCGTCATCCTTGATGACAAGACCCTCGAAGTGAAGGCCAGGGTCAAGGGTTTGGATACCCCGACCGGCAAGTTCAACGTCTTCAACACCACGCATGACGTCTACTAGGCGGATGGGCAACGGGACATGGAGCTGATCACTTTCAGCCCCATGTCCCCGTCTCCCGTTACTTCCTGTCCCAGAAACCTGTAAGAGCGAAAAAATGAAAAATTCTGCGATGAAATTATTGTCGAGCCTTGGCATTTTACTTTTGATCCCCTTCTTGGTGCAGGCGGCGGGAACACATAAGACACCGGTCGCTCCGGCGGAATATCTGGCGATGGAAAATCCCATTGATATGGATGATGTCGACGCCAAGTTCATGAAGAAGGTCAAGCGGCTCTACAAGAGCAAGTGCAAAAAATGCCACGGTATCGAAGGTGACGGCCAGGGATCCGCTGCCGCGGACATGGTGCTCAAGCCAACAGCATTCACTACCCCTGGGTATTTCGACCGCAAGGACGGGCAGCTCTTCTGGATTATTAAGGAAGGCAGCAAGGGGACCGAGATGAAGGCCTTTGGCCCCGGAACCGATGTCAATCTGTCCGACGAAGAAATGTGGAAACTGATCGCTTACATGCGCACTAAATTCGCGCAGTGAGCGGACCGATAGGACGGTCACGCCGCCTTTGCGGGAGGCGGCGGAGCTCGGGGTGTGACTCCGATACCGGACGATCCATCAGAATGACAGTTAGTAAACCGCTCCGCGCGGGAATGGCGGGGGACGGAATGAAGGGCAGACAGCATGGCTGAATCGAGACGTTCCTACGGCCTTCAGACGCCAGGTACGAAGGGTGTCGCGGGGACGAAACGATACTCGATGGTGATCGATTTGCGGAAATGCATCGGTTGCATGTCCTGCGTCGCCGCCTGTAAGGCAGAGTACGGTGTTCCATTGGGCGTGTGGCGAACCTGGGTGAAGGTTGGCGACAAGGGCCGCTATCCAAACACGCGGCGGATCTTCATGCCCAGGCTCTGTAATCATTGCGATTATCCGGTCTGTGTCCGGAACTGTCCGACCCAGGCGACCTTCAAGCACAAGGACGGCTTTGTCCTGCAGCGCTATAACCGCTGCATTGGCTGCCGCACCTGCATGGTTGCCTGCCCTTACAACGCCCGGCATCTGTTGCCGGCGAAGCGCAAGGACAAGAACCTGCCGACCATGGTGGTGGATAAATGCACCTTCTGCTTCCACCGCGTCAAAAAGGGGCTGGTGCCGGCTTGCGTACAGGCCTGTGTCGGCGGTGCCAGAATCTTCGGCGACATGAACGATCCCGAAAGCGAGGTTTCGAAGCTGGCGTCGAAGGAGAGGCTAACTGTTCTGAAGCCGGAGTTGGGCACAAGCCCGTCGGTATCCTACATCGGTGCCGAATGGGAGCTGATGGACGAACCGCACAGCTACACCAATCGAACCTCGCAGTTGCGCGAAGAGTTCAACGACTTCAAACGCAATCACAAGGGCGACACTTTCTCCGACATCGTGGAGGGGGAATCGACCATGTGGCAAATCACAGACCATTTTTTCGGCTTCATGGGCAGCATACCGCACAAGGCGAAAGATGTGGCCCGTTCCTTCTGGATCTTTCTCGCCGGCTAGAGAGGACGCCCGAACGTGCAAGACAGCGTCGTCATAAGCAATGTTTTCCACCACATCGCGTGGGGAACATCCATCTCGATTTATTTCTGGCTGGTTGGCGCCAGCGCCGGCTCGTTCGTCATTTCCAGCTTCGGCTGGGTGTTCGGGATCAAACGGTACAAGGGGCTGGCCATGACCGCCTCGGCAACGGCGATCTTCATGTTGTTGCTGGTCCCCATCCTGTTGATCTGGGATCTTGGCAAGCCGGTGCGTTTCATCTATCTGCTTCTGCCCGGCTATTGGCACGCCACCGGTCCCATGTCGTGGGGGACAATGCTGATTCTGACCTACCCCTGCTCGATGTTCGTCTACACCTTCTTCGTTTTACGCAACAACGAGACCTGGGCGAGAATTTTCGGTATCGTCGCGATCATCCTGGCGCTGTCGACCCATTGGTACACCGGTGTCGTGATGGAGCTCAATCCGGGCCGGTTCCTCAACCATACCGCACTGGCGCCACTGCTATTCCTTACCGGCGCTTTTATTTCGGGTATCGGACTGTTGATCTTGATCCTCTGGGTCAAGAATCTGATCGTCGCGGCGGAAAAGCGAACCGACTGGAGCCTGATCAACGAGATGGCCCAGTACATGATGTATGGGCTGCTCTTCGACGCGTTCTTGCTGTTCCTTGAATTTCTGCAGTCGATTTACGGCAGCGCCAGCCTGGTACTGGCGCATGAAGCGGTGCTGATGGGCGTCTTCCGGTTCCCCTATGTTTGGATGGAAATCATTATCGGCATCATTATACCGGTTTTCGTTCTCGCCACGCCTTTGAAGAAGCAAAAAGCTTTGGTTCTCATGGCGGCTTACATGGTGTGCTTCGGCGTCTATGGGATGCGGATCTGGTGGGTCATGGGCGGCCAGTATCTGCAGACCTTCTATTGAGGAGACACCGACGATGGTGAAAATCGACAGACGGAAATTCATGATCCTCGGTGCCGGCGCGGCGGCGGCGGCCAGCGCCTATCCTCAGTTTGCCAAGAGTATGGAACTGAAACTGGGGGGCCAGGACTATCACCAGATCCGGACCTTCCACCCCCGCGAACGGAATGCCTTCCTCTGCACCATGTGCCCTTATTTCGACGGCGGCTACAGCTATGCGGAAAATGGCGAGATAATGAAGACCGAGGGCAATCCTGATCATATCGCGACCCGGGGAAAGCTCTGCTCGAAAGGGCTGTCGGCCTTTTTCGCGGCTGTTGATCCGGACAGGATCGTCTCGCCGCGCAAGCGGGTGGGTCCGCGCGGTTCCGGCAAGTGGCGGGAGATCAGCTGGGACGAGGCCATCGCCGAGGTGGCGGGCAGAATCCGGAACGCTCTGGACGATCCCAACGATATCTACCTCAACGAAGGCGGCTTCAAGGACGGCGGCAGCCTGCGCTTTATGAATACCATTGGCTCGAATTCCGTCATTCGCAGCCGTATTCCGGGCGTTGGGTGCGTTCCCAAGCAGGAGGCCATGAATCGTGCCTTCGGCGCCAACGTCATTTTTCCTGACTTCGAAAACACCAGATACGTGCTGAATTTTGGCGCCAACATCATGGAAACCGCGTTTCCGCTGGCACAGCGTCTGACCGACGGCGTCGTCAACAACCGGCTGAAGTTGGTGACCTTCGAAGTGCGCATGTCCAATACCGCCGGGCGCAGCGACGAATGGTTCCCGGTCTTTCCGGGCAGCGACGGCGTAATCGCCTTGGCCATGGCCAATGTGATCATGGAGAAAGGGCTGGCGGACAAGGCCTTCATTGACAAGTATACCAACTATTCCAGCGACGGGTTGACCAAGGACCTCAAACCGTTCACGGCGGAGATGGCGGAAAAGGCCAGCGGCGTGCCGGCCAAGGCGATCAGGGAAATCGCGGTCGAATTTGCCAAGGCCAAACCCGCGACTGTTTTCAGTCTGAACGGGGTCAGTCTGCACCGCAACGGCATCGATGCGGAGTCGGCCTGCATCATACTGGCCGCGGTCACCGGCAACATCGACAAGGAAGGCGCCAATTGCCTGCCGAGGCGATTTGATATCGCGCCGCCACAGCCCGCGCCGGCACAGGCCGGCGGCGGTTCGCTGACATCCAGCTATAACTATGCCTTCCCCTTCGAGGTGGCGGAGGGATCGCGCAAGCCGCGGGTCCTGCTAAATCATATGAGTAATCCGGCTTACAGTTCGCCGGCCGCCAGTATGTGGCGCGAAGTTCTGAAGGACGAGAAACTTATCCCATTTCTGGTCGACTTCAGTCCTTTCATGAGCGAAACAGCGGAATTGGCGGACATCATTCTTCCCGACGTGGTCGCGGTCGAACGCTACGACCTGGCCAGCAGTCCCACCTCCATGCACCCTTGGGCCAGCATGACCTTGCCGCCCATAAAGCCGCGCGGCGAGGCACGGGATGTGCGTGAAACGCTGAAGAAGATTGTCGCGGCCATCGACACCGACGGCAGCCGAGGCATGAAGCAATACTGGGAATTTGCCAATGCCAAGGACTGGGTCAAGCAGGAGGTCGCCGCGACCCCCCCACTGAAGGGCAAATACAAAAAAATCAGAAAAAAGGGTGTCTGGCCGAGCTATGGCAAGATCGACCCCAACACCCGTAAAATCACCCGCAAAGGGGTGCCGCTGGAAGCGGAGTACGGCGCCAACCTTGCCTCGGGTTTCCCGACCCCATCCGGCAAGATCGAACTCGCCGCTCCGGCCTGGAGCCCAAACCCGCGCCATGCCGCGCTGGCCGAGGGCGACTTCATCCTGGCCACCTTCAAGGTCGCCTATCACACCCTGTCGATGACCAGTAATTTGAAATACCTGGCCGAAATCTGGCACTCCAATCCGCTCTGGGTGAACAAGGAAAGTGCGAAGGTGTTGGGGATAGAGGATGGCGAACTGGTGCGTTTGACCAGCGAGGCCGGCTATCTGGTGACCCGGGCCTGGCCAACCCACGGCATCCACTCGCAGGTGGCTGGTATCTCGACTTCGGTCGGACGGACCGCATATGGGCGCGTGGCCGAAGCCGACCCAGACGCGCGCATCATCCAGGGCAGCAAGACGCAAGTGGATGACGACATCGACGACAATATTTGGTGGCGGGACATCGGCGTCAATGCCAACGACATCATTCCGATCAACATTGATCCACAGAGCGGCGTGCAGGCCTGGAATGACACCGTGGTAAAGATAACGCCGGCGAAGACCGGCGACCGGTACGGCGACATCGAGGCGAACAATGCCAAACATCTCGCCATTTACAAGAAACTTCTCGGCAAGGCCTGAGCATTGGATAACATGGTGGAGGAGAGCAGACCTTGAAGCTCGGTGACCTGACAAAAAATCTCAATGTCTTCGCGGTCCTTGCGACCATGCCCGCGAGGCAGCTTGCGATGTGGGCGTCCGGCATTTGCGGAACACTCCTGCTCGTCGTAGTTATCGCCGTCCTCGGCTGGAGCCACGACCGCTTCAATCGGATCAGTATCTGTACCTCCTGCCACGAAATCTTCGTAGACATCAGCCAATACGAACCGGTTGGCGCCTTGAGCGAGTCGATCGAGGATTTCCGCCCTATCAAGGCCGTCGATCCAGGCAGCTTCAACGTGACCGTGGGATGCGCGGAATGTCATGCCTATCCCTTTGAAGAATACCGGGAATCGGCCCATTTCGACAATGATCGAGAGGTTAGACCTGGCTGTTTGGGCTGCCACAACCCCCATAGTGTCCGCGAGATCCTTACCTGGAAATTTTTCTATGTGAACGAAGGAACCATCGGCGAGAGTCCGTTTCATTCGATCTCGAACAGCCTGCGCGATATCCCTGCCTGGGAGAACCTGCGTGTCGATCTGGCGAACAAGGTGCGCAAGCAGATGATGGCCGAAAATAGCGCCAAATGTAAAGTCTGCCACAAACCGCAAAGCAAATGGTTCGCCAAGATAAAACGCCACCAAGAGATGGGCGAGAAAACTTGTATACAATGCCACTATAACTTGGTTCATAAGGAAGTGCGCTGGCATAAAGAATAAGTCTTCTTAAGGAAAACTTAGATCCAGCAGAAACGTAGCCATCGGGCGCTTTGTTCGATGCGGTTCGGAGCCTTTTGGAGAAAACAGTTTGGCGAAATGTTGGGGTAGGTCGGTTGCCTGAAATCGGTGGGCAGGCGCCATTCCCGATAGAAAGGCAATCGGATACGTCTTCGGAATCCGACATCTTGCTTGTCAAAATCCGATACAACAGCGATGCCACACAGCACCGTCGGCCGCTGGCCCACTAGCTGGCGTCGGGAATGGCGTAGGTCAGGGTGGCGTGCGCGACGGGGTGGTCGGTGCTGTCGCTGCCGTCGTCGGAGTAGATCATCACATCGCTGACCGCCAGGCGGCGCCCCAGCTTCAACAGCCTTGCCTCGGCGATCATGTCGGCGGGGTCGGGGCGTTTCATGAAATTGATGTTCAGGTTGGTGGTAACCGCCCCTTCGCCATGGCCAAGGGTGGCCAGGATCGTGAGGTAGGTGACGCAATCGGCCAAGGCCATCATGGTAGGCCCGGCAATGGTGCCGCCGGGGCGGAGGTTTTTCTCGGAGGTCACGATGCGGGCGCGTAGATAGCGGGGGCGGACCTCCTCGATGCGCAGATTTAAATCGTCCATTTGCGGGAACGCCTCGGCCATGAAAGCCTCGAGCTGTTCGCCCGTCATCTTCGCTGTACTTGGCATGTAATCAGAACTCGTCATGTGGGGTTTATCAGTTGAGGCAGGCCGTTGAAAACCGCCCGTCCTCTTCGTCGGCCAGAGCATACTACTTTGTACGGTGGGCCGGACACAAAAATGCCGCGGACGGGACAACGCCATCCGCGGCGACTACAGAAGTTCGGGAAGAGCAACCGGCCCGGCGCGGCCGGCTGTGCTTTGTCAGGCCGGTTGATACATGCTTGAGAAAACATCAGCGGCGAGGATGCGCTGATCGCCCAAACTATCCAGACCCGGCGTGGAAACCTGGAACGTGACATGGCGGATGCCATGGGGTCCTGTGGTCACACCATTGACGCGCGCAGTTTCAACCAGATCATGAGCGACGCGGCGCTGGTAAGTATCGCCCTCGCTCAGGGTATTTTGCCTTTCAGACCGACGAAAAAACATGCCGAAATTCCCAATGTAAAAAGCAGGTTAGTGGCGCAATAAGCTGTTATCGGGCCTACGTTAACCAACCTATTGTAAAGAAACTCTTAATAAATCCGCTGTGGATATTAATTATACGATTCGAACAACTAAGTCCTTGAGGCCACAGCCAATTGGTGAAAACAGGGAAAAGTTATCCACCCAGTGTCTTGCCATTGGCGGCGTCTTCGGCGCGGGCGTCCTGGCTGCGTTCCTCGACCGGGCCATAGCCGCCGCCGCCGGCTGTCTCGATGCGCAAGCGGTCGCCAGGATACAGCCTCGTCACCTGCTTTGATGGAATGCTTTCTTCCCCGCCCCCGGCCCGCAGAATCCGGGCCGAGGCGAGGCCGCCGGCTTCGCCGCCCAAACTACCCTGGGCGGCATGGTCATGGCGCTCGCCGCGATAGGTGACAGTGACCTCGCCGGCCATGATTTCGTACTCCCGGCGGCAGCCCAGGCCGCCGCGAAATTGCCCGGCCCCGCCCGAACCCGGTAACAGGCCGAAATGATGCACCCGGATCGGGGCATCCAGTTCCAGGGCCTCCACCGGCAGGTTCATGCAATTGGTGGCGTCGGTCTCTATCATGTCGACACCATCGCCCAGGTTCGAGGCGCCGCTGCCCGAGGCGATCAGATCGCCGACTACGAAGGTCGAGCCGTCCTCGCGCTGCCCACCGAACGACAGGATCAACAATTCACCGCCTGAATCCGCTGGGATCCGCGCGGGCAGGACATCCTTCAGCGCGCCCAGGATACAACCGGTAATCCGCTTGATCGTGGCGGTGCGGGAGTTGACCGGCGCGGGCGGCCTTGGATTGACCAGGCTGCCTTCGGGCAGAACCAGGCTGACGGGGCGAAAGCAGCCGCCGTTGGTGGGAATTTCGGGGTCCGTAATGGCGCGGACGGCAAACAGCGCCGCGGCGGCGGTGCCGGAGGGCACGCAATTGAAGGGCCCGCGCACTTGCGCCGCGGTGCCCTCGAAGCTGCAGCTTAAGCGGCCATCCTCGACCCGCACCAATACCTTTATAGGGATCGGCGTATCCAGCTCGATGCCGTCGTTGTCGAGATAATCCGTATAGCCGTATGCGCCGTTCGGTATGGCGCGGAGTGACTCCCGTGTCATCTGCTCCGAGCGGTCCAGCAATTCGTCGAAGACGTGCAACAGCGTTTCCGCGCCATATTTCCCGGCAACTTCGTCCAGTCGTCGTGCGCCCACCGTGCAGGCGGCGATCTGCGCATTCAGATCGCCCATGAAGGCGTCCGGCATGCGCACGTTCTGGCGCATCATGGCCACGAAGGTTTCGTTCATGACGCCGTTATCGCGCAATTTCAGGGGTGGTATGCGGACGCCTTCCTGAAAAATTTCCGTCGCGTTGGTCGGCACCGAGCCCGGCGCCATGCCGCCCACGTCCTGGTGGTGGGTCATGGCGGCGGCGATGGCGATTGCGCGGCCCTGATGCATGATCGGCATGGCGACGGCCAGGTCAGGCAAATGGGTGCCGCCCAGGTAGGGATCGTTCATCACCAGAAGATCATCTGCGGCAAGACTGTGCAGCGGGAAATATTCCAGGAAAGTCTCGATCACCGGGATCAGGGTGGCCAGATGGATGGGGATGGAAATGGACTGGGCCAGGGTCTCGCCGGAAATGGAAAACAGGCAGGCCGAGGCATCCAGGCCTTCCTTGACGATAGGCGAAAACGAGCTGCGCAGCAGGGTTGACTGCATCTCGTTGGCGATGCCGTCCAGCTTGTTGCGCAGAACCTCGAGCGTCACCGGGTCCGTCTTCGTCATGGCGCGCCATCCTCGGCTTTTTCAAGGATCAGGGTTCGCGACTCCGCCACCCTGGCTGTCCAATTGGCGGTCAAAAGAGTTGTCGTGTCCGCCTGTTCGATGATGGCCGGGCCCGAGACCTTTGTGCCGAGCGCCATGGCGGCGCGGTCGAGGATCGGGATCTCGAGCGCGCCGGCGCCGCCGGGCATATATACCGCGCGGCGGGCCTTTATCATTTCGCCGCCGCCAGCGGGGTGTGTCGGTTCTTCACCGGTGCCTGACTTGGCCGCCAGATGCACCGTACGCAGATTGACTATCCTCGCGGGGGCCTCGAAACGATGGCCGTTAATGCGGTCGTGGGTTTCCAGGAACGCCTGGTAGATGGCGGCCAGGGCATCGGCGCCGGCCAGATCCACGGGCACGCTCAAATGATAGGACTGGCCCACGAAACAGACATCGGCGTGGTGGCGCACCGTGCAATCGCCGGGCTTGATGTTCTCGCGGGCCATCAGCGCCTGGGCCTGGACATCAAGACCATGATAGGCCTCGCTCAAATCTGACAGGGTCAGCTTGGCCAGGTCATGGCCAAACGCCATGGTTACCTCGTGTTCAACTCTTGCATCCAGCAGACCCTGGGCCGACAGTACGCCGGGGTGCGGCGGTACCAGGACCCGGCGAATACCCAGTTCTTCGGCCAATGCTATGGCGTGCAGCGGGCCGGCGCCGCCCAGGGCGACAAGGGTAAAGCCGCGCGGATCGTGTCCCCGGCGCACGGTGATGGCGCGGATGCCCTCGGCCATCTGGGCGTTCAGAACCCGGTGAATGCCCAGGGCCGCCTCCGCCGCCCCCAGGCCCAATGGCTTGGCGACGGTCTCGGTGATGGCGGTTCGGGCCAGATCCACATCCAGGGCGACGCTGCCGGCCGCGAAATAGCCTGGGTCGAGATAGCCTAACAATAACGAGGCATCGGTCACGGTTGCCGCTGTGCCGCCTTTGTCGTAACAGGCTGGACCGGGTTCCGAACCGGCCGAGCGTGGGCCGACCCGCAGGCCGCCGGCGCCGTCCAGCCAGGCGATGGAGCCACCGCCTGCACCGATCGGGTTGATATCAATCATAGAAACGCGCACCGGATAGCCGTCGATGGCGCCTTCCGTGCGTACCGTTGGTTCGCCCCGTTCGATCAAGGCGATGTCACAGGTGGTGCCGCCGATATCGATGCTGATCAAATCGCCAAGGTCTTCCCTGGCGCCGATATTGCAGGCTCCCATGACGCCGGCGGCGGGGCCGGAAAGAAACAGGCGCACGGGCCGCTCCCGCGCCACCTCGGTGCCGGCCAGGCCGCCGCGGGATTGCATGATCTGCAACGGCGCCGCCACGCCTGCCTGGCTCAGACCGCCCTGCAGCCGGTCCAGATAACCATCGACGACGGGTTTGATATAGGCATCAAACGTGGTTACCGCCGTACGTTCGTACTCACGGAACGCGGGGTTGACCTCGGCTGAAAGCGAGAGCGCGAGGCCAGGATGGCGTTGCCGGATCAGAGCCGCCGCGCGCCGTTCATGGACCGGGTTCAGAAAGGCAAACAGAAATACAATGGCGATGGCCTGGGCGCCCCTGGCTACCAGATCATCTGCCGCCTGTAGCAGCGCGGCCTCATCCAGGGGCGTTACGATCTGTCCCTTGGCATTGATCCGTTCAGGCACTTCCAGGCGGAAGGCGCGTGGGGCCAGAAAGCCCGGTGTCTCGGGTGTCAGGCGAACCTCGTAAAGGGCCTGGCGGAACTGCCGGCCAATTTCCAGCACGTCGCGGAAGCCCATGCTTGTCAACAGTCCGACGCGGGCGCCCTTGCGTTCCAGCACCGCGTTGGTGGCGACGGTGGAGCCGTGCACAAAACGGCTGACCTGGGCACCCTGTAGGGCGCCCATTAATTCCAACCGGCGTACGGCCTCCAGGACGGCGAGGCCGGGATCATCGCGGGTGGTGGGCAGTTTCAGAATTTGGCTTGCCTGGCCCGGGCGGCGGCAGACGACATCCGTGAAAGTACCGCCGATGTCGACACCGATTTCTACATCGATTTTCACACCGATTTCCATGGCGCCATACTGATGGCTATCCGGCGGCATGGCGGGTCATGAAATCATCAGCGGCGCTATCTTAGGCTCGGCCAAAAGCCAGTCCACAAGCTTGTTTTAGGCTTTAATATGGGATTGCCATTGCCATCCCGCGCCACCCGCTGGGGTAGCAACTGTGGTTCCACAGCTTTTTTGCCCATGTAGCTATCGCGCAGCAAGGGGCTGCTGTCGCAGGCCGACAAGGTGAAAATCAGAATGGACGAAACGAGAAGGGAGGTTACTATTTTCATGGTTAATATGCTTACCTGCGCCGGGCGCGGGGATCAAGCCGACAGTCAAAAAAAAGAGGCCACCGCTTGCCATGATTGCAGCGGTGACCTTGAGGTTAGGTATCTCTGATGAAGCGCCGGGCGGCCTGCTTGCATTGTGGGGCGCAGGCCGCCCGGATAGTTACTCTGTTACGAACGCTACTATTTACTCGGCAGCTTCGGCGGCTTGTGCCTGGAACTGCTCCGATTCGGTGGAGCCGGTCAGCGCCGTGGTCGACGAAGTGCCGCCCATGATGGTCTGGTTGACCTGATCGAAGTAACCGGTGCCCACCTCACGCTGGTGGCGCGTGGCGCTGTAGCCGGTGGCCTCGGAGGCGAATTCGGCGTTCTGCAGCTCGGAATAAGCCGCCATGCCGCGGTCGCGGTAGCCTTGGGCCAGCTCGAACATGGAGTGGTTCAGGCTGTGGAAACCGGCCAGGGTAATGAACTGATACTTGTAACCCATGGCGCCGATCTCGCGCTGGAAGCGGGCGATATCGTCCTTGTCCAAGGCCGCGCCCCAGTTAAACGAGGGCGAGCAGTTGTAGGACAGCAGCTGGTTCGGATATTCCTTGCGGATCGCTTCGGCGAAGGTCTTGGCCTGTTCCAGATTAGGTGTCGAGGTCTCCATCCACAACAGATCAGCGTAGGGCGCATAAGCCAGACCGCGCGCGATTGACCGCCGCATGCCTTCGCCCTCGTCTTCCTTGTGCTTGTAGAAGCCTTCCGCCGTGCGTTCGCCGGTGATGAAGTCACGGTCGCGGGGATCCACGTCCGAGGTCAGCAGCTTGGCGCTATCGGCGTCGGTACGCGCCAGAATGATGGTCGGCACGCCCATGACGTCGGCTGCCAGGCGGGCCGCCTTCAGGTTGGCGATATGCTGCTGCGTCGGGATCAGCACCTTGCCGCCCATGTGGCCGCATTTCTTTTCGGAAGCCAGTTGATCCTCGAAATGGACGCCGGCGGCACCCGCTTCAATGTAGGCCTTCATGATCTCGAAGGCGTTCAGCACGCCGCCAAAGCCGGCCTCGGCATCGGCAATGATTGGCGCGAACCAGTCGATGTTGCCTTCGCCTTCCATGCACTGGATCTGATCGGCGCGCTGCAGGGTCTTGTTGATGCGCTTGGCCAGTTCCGGTCCGCTATCGGCGGGGTAGAGGCTTTGATCGGGATACATGGCGCCGGCATTGTTGCTATCGGCGGCAACCTGCCAGCCGGAAAGATAAATCGCTTTCAGCCCGGCCCGGATCATCTGCATGGCCTGGTTGCCCGTCATGGCGCCCAGGGAATGCACGTAATCTTCGGTTTGCAGCAGTTTCCACAATTTCTCGGCGCCGTTGCGGGCCAGGGTATGCTCTACCTTGATCGAACCTTGAAGCTTTTTTACATCTTCCACACTATAGTCGCGTTGGATGTCGGCAAAGCGGCCTTCAGGGGCGGAAACAAGTTGTTCAATGGTCTCGGTCATGGTTTAGCTCCTGCTGCTTGTATTTACGCCAAATCAGCGTTGTTAAGGGCTTGAACGTTATTGCATCGCCCTTGGCCGGTGGTATGCCGGCTGGCGGGAGCGAAGGCAAATAGAAAAGTGTCATGTAGATAATTTTGCAAATTTTACACTTGTAATTTAGTAAAAATTGTAAATAATTATGGCAATATCTGATCTTCGGAGGCGCCTATGACGGTAGAGAAAAAGGCCATGTTGGGCCACAAGGTGCGGCGCTATCGCCAGGAGCAAAATTTGAGCCAGACCGAGATGGCCGAAATGCTGGAAATCTCGCCCAGTTATCTGAATTTGATCGAGCATAATCAGCGCCCCGTAACCGTGCCGCTGTTATTCCGGCTGGGGCAGGTTTTTCCCATTGATCTGCGGGAATTCGCGCAGGACGAGGCCGCCGCCCATGCCGCCGGTCTGCGCGAGGTGTTCTCGGACCCGCTGTTCGAGGGCCTGAAGGTCCGCGAGCAGGAGATTCGCGAAGTGGCGGAAGTTTCACCGGCCGCGACGCAGGCGGTGATGAACCTGTACAAGGCCTATGCGGAAATGCGTGAGGACAGCCAGGCCCTGGTTGAAAGCATGGCCGATCCGCGCAAGCTGCAGGGCCTTGATAGCCAGGTCTTTCCCATCGAGGAGGTTCGCGACTATCAGCAATCCCAGTCGAATCATTTTCCGGAACTGGAATCTGCCGCCGAGGCCCTGTGGCAGGACGCCGAGCTGGACAGCGGTGATCTTTATCAGGGGCTGGCCCGGTATTTGCAGGCCACCCATGACATTGGCGCCAAGGTCATGCCGGTCGATATCATGGGGGAAACCCTGCGGCGCTATGACTTTCACCGCCGCCGGGTGCTGCTCTCGGAAATGCTGCCCGCCTCTGGGCGCTGCTTTCAATTGGCGGTGCAACTGGCGTTGTCGGGGCAGGCGGAGTTGTTGGACCGCATGGTGGAGAAGGCTGGTCTGTCTTCGCCTGATGCCAGAAAATTGTTTCGCATCGGCCTCGCGGGCTATTTCGCCGGCGCCCTATTAATGCCTTACGAGGCCTTTTTGGCCGCCGCCAAGGAACTACGTTACGATCTGGAGATCCTGCAGAACCGCTTTGGCGTCAGTTTTGAACAGGTCTGCCACCGCCTTAGTACCTTGCAGCGCAA
Organism: uncultured Rhodospirillaceae bacterium; assembly: GCA_964590195.1. Lineage (GTDB taxonomy): Bacteria > Pseudomonadota > Alphaproteobacteria. The sequence goes on from CAZPWJ010000099.1 coordinate 16,242, forward strand.
GGGTGCCCGGGGCGTGCCGTTCTTTTTTATCCGGATTGATCACGCGGGCAATATCTCCAAGCGCCTCAGCGGCGCCGGTTTCAATTTTGCGCGTTTTGGCGGTACCTGTCCGCGCTGGGTCATTCATGATGCCTTCCGCTCACCCGGCAGCATTCATACCCAGCAGGCCCGCATGCCCGATGGCAGCGCTTTTCTGACCATTGCCCGCACGGTGGATCCGATCCTGGGCGGTTATCGCGGCAGGCAACCGCGGCTGGCCGTCGCGGTGGGTTGCGATATGACCCAGGCGAAACATTTGGTTTATGGCGATGGCATGGATTTGAAGAACAAGCAGGCCGCCACCGAGGTTGGGGTTTCCTGCCGGGTCTGCGAGCGTCTGGATTGCGGCCAACGGGCCCATCCGCCATTGAACCATCGACTGCGCCTGGATGAAAATGTTCGCCGGATCGCGCCTTTCGCCATCGCGCCGAGTTGATGTCGTGGGTGCCTGGGGAACGCGGCGGATTGTCGCATTTCGGCTCTATTGATCTAAATCAAGGATTTCCGATTTGCTTCCCGCATATATTGCTATAGTAATGATGACGGCGGCGATTAGTAATATTTGAAACTAATTTGCGAACGCTTTGTAATAAATTTGTTAAGTATAGTTATTGTTCAGTAAATAGTCGCGTATAGTATAGTATAAGTAGAGTATAATGGCCTAGTATGAGGCCGCCGTCGGCGCTAACCGCGTATCTGGTTGGCGCCGACATTTTTTTTACTAAGAATATTTCGTGCCTATCCGGTTAACGCAGACACCCACTTCATGTAGGGTGCTTC
>CAZPWJ010000100.1:0-16939 GCA_964590195.1 uncultured Rhodospirillaceae bacterium
GGATTGGCCTTCACCAAAGCTGCCGCTTCCATCGTGAACTGGTCGACCATCTTATCGCCCATGTCGTTCACCTTGGTCTTGATCCACTTGTTGGTGGCGCCGCCTTCGGCCTTTTGGATGACGGAAGCTTCGGCCGGGTTCAGGACATAGATGCCTGGCGCAGCCTTATCCGTGGTTACGAACTTCGCCAGCGTACGCGCATCGTTGCAATAGTTGATGACACGCTGGAAAGGAATGAAGTCGTTCTTGATGATGTCGCTCAGAACAGCTTGCTGATCATTGGAGAGCCTGTTCCACCAGCGGTTCGAAACGCCGAACCAATAGTAATCACCAACGATACCATTGAGGCCCGCCACGGTGAAGTAGGGTGCCTGCTCCTTCGTGGCATTGAAGCCGCCAAGCGACGTCAAAAGACCGTCGATGACACCGGTTTGCAACGCCGGCGGCACATCGCCGAAGGCCATGGCCTGCGGGTTGGCGCCAAGCGCGCTAAGCAGCGCATTCTCGGCTGGGCCCATGGAGCGCATTTTTTTGCCGGCGAAATCGGCTGGTCCGATCAATCGGCCCTTCACGGCGCCGGCCCCCATGTACATGCTCAAATGACCGGCACCCATAATGGTAATGTCGTGCGCCTTGTTGAAGTGGGTCGCCAGTTCGTTGAATGTCTTGGTCTTATCGACGGCATCGATGGCGCCGACCGTGGACAGTTTGCCGGCACCCAATAGCACGTTCGCCAGGGGCTCGATGCTCGAGGTCTTACCGAATTGACCAGTGAGGATTTCCAGGTTGCCCTGGGTCAGAGCCTTCACGCCTTGCGGGACGGTATAGAGCGACTTGGCCCAGAAAATTTGAACCTTGCTGCCGGGAATTTTCTTTTCCACCTGTTCGGCGAAGTAGACTTCCGCAATCGCGGCTGGGTGTGGCGGGCCATTGTGATCCGATGCCCAACGAAGTTTAACCGGTTCTACGGCGCCTGCCATTTGGCTGGACGCCGCGACGATGGCCGCAGCCAAAGCTGCAGTCGTCAGATTAAGTATTCGTACCATAGTACCTCCCCATCGACCCGCCCATACAAAGACGTCTCATCGTGGTATGGACGAGTGCTTGTTTAAGTTTCCCCCTCGATCTTGATCTTATTGTTGCCGGCCTGATAAGCCCAACTTTTTTTTGCCCGCATAGCAAGCGCTAAAGGATTTCTTAAAGCCATTGAAAGAGCCATCTGACCTTTTGCAAAGCCACACGGCGGGCTCCGGTGTTCACCTGATACCAAGCATTCGGCGTCGGACCAGGGACCGACGCAACTCCCATTATACCAACTTGATTACCTTGCCTTCCACATGAGAACGCTCCATGGCGTCTATCAACGCATGGCGGACAACAGCGGCGTCAAAATCAGGCGCATCCGCCGTCCCCGATTTCCCTGCCTGAACCGCATCGGCAAAGCGGGCGTAAGCCTGCGCGACATTTCTCCCCGGGCCGGCGGCCATGTCCGCCGGAATAAGCTGGTAGCTGTCTGGTGGGGTTATCTCCGCCATGGCCTCGTTACCGATGCCGAGGTGGAGCTGGCTAGGCCCAATATTGACGGAGTTGGAGGTCAGCACCAGGGTGCCTTTGCGGCCATAAATCTCCAAACGGGTGCCGCTGGCGTTATAGGGCACGCTGGCCACTTGATAGGATACTTCCGCGCCATCTTTAAGCAGGCCCGCGGCGGTGACGGTATCCGGCGCATCCACGGGAAAGTCCGCCCCCGTTACCGCGTGCTTCCACATATCGATCCGCGTCGTTACCCGGGCGCTGATCTCGGCGAATTCGCCGAGGATGTAACACAGGGCATCTATGGAGTGCCCGCCCGGAATGGTCATGGGGTTGGCGCCATTGGTACGAATGCCCTGCCAGATGCGGCCATCCCCGCGCTCGGTAATGGCACCGACAATGACGCGCAGGTTGACGCTCACGATGCCGCCGATGTCGCCATTGGCGACAAGGTCTCGAGCATACATCACGGCTGGGTCGCTTTGCGCCTGCAAACCAACCATTGTCGCTAACCCGGCCGCCTTGGCACTGTCCGCCATTTCCGTGGCTTCGGCCAGATGCGCCCCCAAGGGCCACTCGCAACACACGGGCTTGCCAGCCTCGATAGCCGCCATAACCAGCTGTTTGTGCAAGGGCACGCGAACGACAACGGCGATAAGGTCAACATCCGGGTGCGCGACCATCGCGTTCATGTCGTGAAAGGCCAGCGCGGCGCCGAACGCCTCCGCCGAGGCTTTTGCGGTCTCTTCGTGCGCGGTACAAACGGCCTTTAGTTCATAGCCGGGTAAAGCCTGCAATGCCGGCACATGGGCGTTGGCGCCCCAGCCACTCCCACCCGGCGTAACGGTTGCACCAACAATTCCAACCCTGATTTTGTCTGCCACGTTTTCTTCCCCGCCCATGATAACGGCTAAGCGCCGCCTGATGCCCGAATATAGCACGCGCTGGCTGGTCATGGAAAATATCCCTCCGAAAGCCCGCCCGGGACTTTTCGATATCAGGCCTGGGCACTGCCGGCAGGCCGCGCGTCGGCCCGGACGGTCTGTGCCAGACGGGCTTTCGGCTTGCGTTCGCGCAGCAAGATGGCCGGCAGCATGGCGAAGAAAAAGCACATGCCCAGAAACAGAAAGACATCCCGAAAGGCCAGCATGGAGGCTTGCGCATGCAGACTGTTACCCAGCAGATGCAGGGCCGCCATGGGGTGCATTTCCACTGGCCAGCCCAATTGCGACAATAGGCCCGAGAGCCGCTGCATCAATTGCTGGGTCAGGATATTGTCCGCCGTTTGCAAGCTTGCGAAGGCCTGGCTGAACACCGCCGTTCGCTGCTCCAACATCACCGCGATCAGGTTGACACCCAGGGCGCCGCCCATCTGGCGCATGAAATTCACCGCGCCCGAACCCTGGCTTAACAGCTCGCTACTCAGGCTTTGCAGCGCCGTGACATTGATGGTGGGAATGACAAAGCCCATGCCGATGCGCCCCAGGATCATCCAGGCGGCAAAGGTCCAGAACGGCGTGTCCGTATGAGCCCCGGTCATCAGCATGGACGAGATGCCAAAGGCGAACAGGCCGCCCAGGATCAACAGATAGCGGGGAAAGTGATCCGCCAGCCTGCCCCCGATGGGCATCAGGCACATCATGGTCAGGCCCGCCGGCACCATCAACAAACCCGCGCGGGTTGGAGAATAGCTTTGCACGGTCTGTACGAACAGGGGGATCAGATAGGTCGTGCCATACAGCCCCGCGCCCAGCGCCATGCGCACCATGGCGGCGGCGGCGAATTGGCGGTTCAGGAACAGACGCAGTTGCAGGATCGGCTCGTCCGTCCGCCACTCCCACCATAGGAAGGCCGACAGGGATAGTGCGAATGTTGAAAAATAGACCGCGACGATCGGCGCATGCCAACCCTCTCGCTGCCCCGATGACAACCCCACCAGCATGGAAGTAACAAAGACAATCAACAGCGCCAGGCCGGTCCAATCAAAGGCCGGCTTGGGATCGTTACCCTGGCGCCAGGGCATGAACACCGAAGCCAAGACGCTGGCCACGACACCCACGGCGACGGGAGCGAAAAAGACATAGTGCCAATTAAAAGCATCCAGCAGCAGACCGCCGAACGTGGGCCCCAATGTGGGCGCGACGACCACGCCCAGTCCAAACAGCCCCATGGCCTTGCCCCGTTGGTGCATGGGGAAAACCTGATACATCAGAACCATGGACAACGGCTGTATCAAGCCCGCGCCCAGGCCCTGCAAAACACGGGCGGAAATCATGATATCAATATTGTTCGAAAGTCCGCCCATGAAGGCGCCGAAGACGAACACCGCCATGGCCGCAAGATAGGTCGTGCGCATGCCGAAGGAACGAACGAACCAGTCGTTCAGCAACATGGTCACGGTCATCGAGGCGATGTAGCCCGTGGCCAGCCAATGCACCGTGTCCTGACCAACGCCAAAAGCACCCATGATGACCGGAATGGCGACATTGATCATGGTGGCGTTCAACAGCATCGTCACCACGCCCAGGATACAGGTAACGGTTACGATGAGCCGGTATTTGGGCCCGTAGCGTTCGAATAATGTCTCAATCGCGGTGCTCGGCATGGACTAGCCCGGCCGCGGCCGCAATTGGGGCCGGGCCTTTACCTTGGTGACTGGGTCGCGCAGCAGCAAAACCGGTATCATTGTCCCCACATAAACCACCCCGATCAGCATGAAGACATCGCTGAATGCCATCATGGAGGCCTGAGCATAAATGCTGCGGCCAACCAAATAAAGCGCGCCCGCCGGTTTCATCTCGAACGGCCAGCCCAACTGCCCCAGCATATGACCGAATTTTACCATCAGCAGCTGGGTCGCGCTGTTATCGGGTGTTTGCAGGCCGGCGAAGGCGTCGGCGAAGAACGCCGTGCGCTGTTCCAGCCCCAGCGAGATCAGGTTAATGCCCAGGGCGCCGCCCAATTGGCGGGTAAAGTTGATCGCGCCCGAACCCTGGCTCAATTGCTCGGGCCGTAAATTCGTGATCGCGGCGACGGTCAGCGTCGGCATCACCGATGCCAGGCCGACGCGGCCGATCATGATCCAGACCGCAAAGACCCAAAACGGCGTATCGGTATGGGCCTGCATCATCAGCAGGGACGAGAAGCCAAATATGAACATGCCGAACAGGATCATCTGATAGTGAGGCAAACGGTCCGAGAGCCGGCCAGCGATGGGGAAGGACAGCATCATGATCAGGCCGCCGGGCACCATCAGCAAGCCTGATCGTGTCGGGCTGTAGCCCTGGACCATCTGGACAAACAGCGGAATGATGTAGATCGAACCGAACAAACCCGCACCCAGCACCATGCCGACCAAGGCCGCGACCGCGAACTTGCGGTCAAAAAACACGCGCAGTTCCATGATCGGCGTCTCGGCCTGCAACTCCCACCAGACAAAGGCGCATAGAGAGATAACCGAAATGCTGAAATAGACCGAAATGATCGGCGTCTGCCAACCTTCCTGTTGACCGCTGGACAGACCGGTCAGGCCAAAGGAGATAAACAGCGCCACCAGAACCAGACCGGTCCAATCAAAGCTGGGAAGCGGCCCCTGCCCTTCCTTGCCGGGAACGAAGATAAGCGCCAAGACAATGCCCACCACGGCCACCGGCACCGCCATGAAAAAAACGAAATGCCAATTGTAGACATCCAGCAGCACACCGCCCAGGGCCGGCCCCACGGTCGGCGCCACGACCACGCCAAGACCGAACAGGCCCATCGCCATGCCGCGTTTCTCGGGCGGGAAGACCCTGAACATCACCACCATGGCCAGAGGCTGCACCACGCCGGCGCCGACCCCTTGAAATATGCGGGCCAGGATCATCATGTCGATATTCGTGCTCAACCCGCCCATCACGGCGCCAAGAGAGAACACCGTCAGGGCCGCGATATAGGTCGCCCGCATGCCAAAGGAACGCACGCACCAATCGTTGAGCAGCATGGAAACGGTCATAGCCGCGATAAATCCGGTGGACAGCCAGTGCACCGTATCCTGGCCCACGCCAAAAGCGCCCATGATCACCGGCACGGCGACATTGATCATCGTCGCCGACAGCACCATGGCGACCGTGCCCAGCATGGCCGTGAAAGACACGTAGTATTGATAACGCGGTCCAAACCGCGCGAACAAAGTCTCGATGGAAGGCCCGGCCACGGTCTAAGACCTCTGCCCTTGCGGCGCAAACAATATACTCATCATCACAAACTTCTATCCGTGCCGTGGCCGCAACATGGCGCGCAATTTCGTTGTCACCGGCAAGTCGATCAGGAACAATGCCGGTATTATGGTCAGGAAATACAACACGGCCATGAAAAGGAAGGCATCGCTGAATGCCATCATGGAGGCCTGCGTATAGATACTGCGGCCGACCAGATAAAGCGCACCCGCCGGCATCATCTCGATCGGCCAGCCCAACTGTCCCAACATGCGGCTGAACTGAGACATCAGATGCAGGGTCACACTGTTATCCGGCGTCTGCAGGCCGGTGAAGGCATCGTAAAAGAACGCCGTGCGCTCGCCCAGGATCAAGGCCAGAACGTTCACCCCCACGGCCCCGCCGAACTGTCTGGAGAAATTGAGCGCGCCAGACCCCTGGCTCAGCAGCTCCGGTTTCAGAGTTGATACGGCGGTGACCGTCAAGGTTGGCATCATGGTCGCCAGACCAATTCGGCCAATAATGATCCAGATCGCAAAAAGCCAGAACGGCGTGTCCGTATGGGCCTGCATCATGATCAAGCAGGAGGCGCCAAACACGGCCAAACCGATAATGATCATTTGGTAGCCGGGCAACCGGTCCGAAAGACGCCCGGCAATGGGGAACATGGCCATCATCAGAATTCCGCCCGGTATCAGCAACAGGCCGGAGCGCGTTGGGCTGTAGCCCTGTACGCTCTGCACGAACAACGGAATGATGTAGGCCGAACCAAACAGCCCGACGCTCAGTACCATGCCGACCAAGACGGCCGCGGCAAACTTGCGGTTCATGAAAACCCGCAGCTGCAAAATCGGGTTTTGTGTTTGCAATTCCCATAGAATGAAGGCCACGAAGGACAGAATGGCGATGGAAAACAACACCGCTATAATCGGCGCGCCCCAGCCTTCGCGCAGACCATTGGACAGACCCGTCAGGGTACAGCTGATAAACGCGATCACCAGGATCAAGCCGGCCCAATCGAAGGGCGGCAAGGGCCGCTGGTGTTTGGCACTGGGCATGAAAATCATCGCCAGCATGACTCCAACCACGGCGATTGGCACCGACATGAAAAACACATAGTGCCAATTGAAGGCATCCAGCAGCACGCCGCCGATGGCCGGGCCGATGGTTGGCGCGACGGTAATGCCAACCCCGAATATACCCATGGCGAGGCCTCTTTGGTTGACCGGAAAGACCTGAAACATCAGCACCATCGATAACGGCTGTACAAGGCCCGCGCCGGAGCCTTGCAGGATGCGGCCAATGATCATCATATCGATACTGTTGGAGAGCCCCCCTAGGACGGCGCCGAATATGAACACGGACATGGCACCGATATAGGTCGCCCTCATACCGAAGGCCCGGACGCACCAGTCGTTCAGCAACATGGATACTGTCATGGCGGCGATAAAGCCGGTTGAGAGCCAATGCACCGTGTCCTGACCGACGCCAAAGGCGCCCATGATCACCGGAATGGCAACGTTGATTATGGTCGCCGTCAAAACCATGGACATGGTGCCAAGCATGGCCGTGAACGAGACGTAGTAGCGATAGTTCGGGCCAAACCGGGCAAACATCGCCTCGATTGTATCGCCGGCCATGGTCTAGCGCGCCTTCGATGCAGGCTTATGTGAATGCACAAACATTAAGGCTGCCCTAACCATGTCGTGGCCGCAACATGGTTCGCAGCTGCATTTTTTTCGGCAGATCCATCAAAAACAGCGTCGGTATCATGGTCAGGAAATACAACAAGGCCATGAACAGAAAGGCATCGCTGAACGCCATCATGGCGGCCTGTGAATAGACACTGCGGCCAACCAGATAAAGCGCGCCAGGCCGCATCATCTCGAACGGCCAGCCCAGTTGCTCCAACATGCGGCCAAACTGCGACATCATATGCAGGGTCGCGCTGTTGTCAGGCGTCTGCAGAACCGCGAAGGCATCGGAAAAAAACGCCGTGCGCTGGCCAAGGATCAATGCCAGAACATTGACGCCGATGGCGCCGCCCAGCTGTCTGGAGAAATTCAACGCGCCCGAACCCTGGCTCAATAATTCGGGTTTCAGGGTCGATACGGCGGTGACCGTCAAGGTTGGCATCATGGTCGCCAGACCAACCCGGCCAATCATGATCCAGACCGCGAATATCCAGAACGGCGTATTGGTATGGGCCTGCATCATCAATACGCACGAGGCACCAAATACGGCCAACCCAAACAGGATCATTTGATAGCCGGGTAATTTGTCCGACAGGCGTCCGGCGATGGGGAACATGGCCATCATTAACAACCCGCCCGGTATCATCAGCAGGCCCGAGCGCGTTGGGCTGTAGCCTTGAACGGTTTGCACGAACAGCGGAATGATGTAGGTCGAGCCGAACAGCCCAACGCTCAGCACCATGCCGACCAGGACGGCGGCGGCGAACTTGCGGTTCAGGAACACGCGCAGCTGTAAAATGGGATTGTCGCTTCGCAATTCCCATAAAATGAAGGCCACGCAGGAAATGATGGCGGTGGAAAAAAGCAGCGCGATGACCGGCGCGCCCCAACCCTCGCGCTGGCCGTTGGACAACCCGGTCAATGAACAGCTTATACACATGATCACCAGGATCAGGCCGGCCCAATCAAAGGGCGGCAAGGGCCGTTGGCGCTTGGCGCCGGGCATGAACACCGTCGCCAGCATGATGCCGACCACGGCGACGGGCGCCGACATGAAAAATACATAGTGCCAATTGAAGGCGTCCAGCAACACACCGCCAAAGGTCGGTCCGAAGGCGGGCGCGACAATGATGCCGACCCCGAAAATACCCATGGCGCGGCCTCTTTGATCGGCAGGAAAAACCTGAAACATCAGCACCATCGACAACGGCTGCACCAAGCCGGCACCGGAACCTTGCAGGATCCGTCCGATGATCATCATATCTATACTGCTGCTAAGCCCGCCCATGACGGCGCCAAAGATGAACACCGACATGGCGCCGATATAGGTCGCCTTCATCCCAAAGGCGCGCACGCACCAGTCGTTCAGCAACATGGATATGGTCATGGCGGCGATAAAGCCGGTGGACAGCCAATGCACCTTGTCCTGACCGACGCCAAAGGCGCCCATGATGACGGGGATGGCGACGTTGATCATGGTCGCGGTCAGCACCATGGACATGGTGCCGAGCATGGCGGTGAAAGAGACGTAGTAGCGGTAGTTCGGGCCGAACCGCGCGAACATCGCTTCTATGGCTGGATTAGCCACGCTAACCGGGCCTGACCGCGGCGACGGTACGGGATTCCGGGCGGCCTTTGGGTTTTGGTCGGCTATCCCGCAACAACAGGGCGGGGATCATGGCGGCGAAAAAGGCCACGGCTATGAACAGGAAGACATCCTTGAAGGCCATCATATTGGCCTGGGAATATACGCTGCGGCCAACGAGGTGCAAAACGCCCGACCGCATCATCTCGAACGGCCAGCCCAATTGGTTCAGGATGGGTCCGAGCTGCTGCATGAAATAACGGGTCGCGCTGTTGTCGGGCGTTTGCAGCCCGGCAAAGGCGTCGGCGTAAAATGCCGTGCGCTGGTCCAGCATAACGGCAACAACGTTGACCCCAATGGCACCGCCCAAATTCCGCGTAAAATTGAGAGCACCCGCGCCCTGGCTGAAATACTCCTGCTTCGTCGTGGAGAGGGCCATGACCATCAATGTCGGCATCATCGCCGCCTGGCCGAGCCGGCCAATTATCAGCCACGAGGCAAAGACCCAAAATGCGGTGTCCGTCGCCGCCTGCATCATCAGCAAGGACGAAAAGCCATAAACGCCAAGGCCAAACAAGGTGATCTGGTAACCCGGCAGCTTGTCCGAGAGGCGCCCCGCGATGGGCAGGATCATCATCATGAAGATACCGCCGGGGATCATCAGCAGGCCGGACCGTGTCGGGCTATAGCCCTGCACCGTTTGCACGAACAGCGGCACCAGATAGCCGGCCCCGTAGAAACCCAGGCTCAGGACAAGGCCGACGACCATCGAGGCGGCAAACTTGCGGTTGGCGAAGACACGGACCTGAAGAATGGGGGTTGGCGTCATCAATTCCCAAAGCACGAAGGTGACGCCGGAGACGATGCCAATGGAAAAAAGCGCTGAAATTATCGGCGCGCCCCAGCCTTCCCGCTGGCCACTGGACAGCCCGGTCAGGGAACAGGCGATGCATAACGTCGCCAGAACCAGGCCCGTCCAGTCAAAGGCGGGCAAGCCGCCCTTGCGTTCGCCGCCAGGCATGAAAAACATGGCCAGAAAAATGCCGACGGCGGGCACCGGCGCCGACATGAAAAACACATACTGCCAGTTGAAGCCATCCACCAGCACGCCGCCAAAGGCTGGGCCCACGGCTGGTGCCGCCATGATGCCGACGCTCAGCAACGCCATGGCGCGACCGCGCCGGTCAACGGGAAACACCTGCAGAACCAGGACCATCGCCAAGGGCTGGCCAATGCCCGCGCCGGCGCCTTGCAGTACACGGGCAACAATAATCAGGTCGATAGAGTTGGAGAGGCCGCCCATGATGCCGCCGAAAATGAAGACGGCCATGGCGCCGATAAAGGTCACGCGCATGCCAAAGGCGCGCACACACCAGTCACTTAGCAGCATGGAGACGGTCATCGCGGCAATGAAGCCGGTGGAGACCCAGTGCACCTTATCTTGGCCGACGCCAAAGGCACCCATGATAACGGGAATGGCCACATTGGTCATGGTCGCCATCAGCGCCGTGGCCGTGGTGCCGAGCATGGCCGTGAAGATTACGTAGTAGCGGTAGCGCGGCCCGTACCGCGCGAACATCGCCTCAATCGCGGACGATTGCAATCTCGACCTCGACCATCATGCCCGGGCGCAGTAGGCCGTCGGTCTGCGGCACCGCGATCTTGACTGGAAGACGCTGGGTAATCTTGGTGAAGCTGCCGGAAGGATTGGGGCTGGGCAACAGAGCGAACTGATTGGTCGCGGCATTGCCGATACGGACCACCTCGCCCACCACTTCCAGATCGGGATAGGCATCAACGCCAATCTTAGCCTTGGCGCCCAGTTTGACATCGCGGATATCGGTTTCCTTGATGTTGGCCTCAACCCAGATCACGGCTGGGTTATGCAGCAACAGCAGCCGCTGCCCCCGCGCCACATACTCGCCCGGATCAATAAAAATACGGTCGATCTTGCCGTCGCTGGGCGCCTTGATGGTGCGGTCGGTCAGGTCAAGCTGCTGGCGCTCAATCTGCGTGTTCAAACGCTCTTCATCAAAACGCAGGCTGGCGATGCGGCCTTGCAGGACATCCATGCGCTGGCGGTCGGCCTGCGCTTCCATGACGTCGGCGTTGGCCTTGGCCACATCGGCCTCGCCCTTCAGGACCTGTTGCCCGGCCATGCGGTAGGCGGTGCGCAGGGCCTCCCAGCGCTGCCGCGAGATCACCTTTTTCTGCAGCAGCGATTGTGCCCGTTCGAAATCATTACGGATCTGCTCCATTTCCGTATCCATGCCGGACTTGGCTGCCTGGGCCGAGTGCAAGGCGGCACGGCTGGCCTCGAAGCGGCCACGGGTTTGTTGATCAATCATCCGGATCTCGGCCTCGATGCGCTGTCTTTCGGCCTGCAACGATTTGCGCTGGGCATCTATTTCCCGCAGGCGCAATGATGATTCACGGTTATCGATCATAATCAACGGTTGACCCGTCTGCAGCACGTCGCCTTCCGATACAGGGACCTCCGTGACCCAGCCATCAATGCGGGACGATATCATGATCATGTCGGACTTGATTCGGGCATCGTAGACGACCACGTTGGTATAGCGGCCATAAACCCAGTACATCAGACCAGCCACGCCAACCAGAATTGCCGCCACCAACAGCATGCGGCCAATGCCGCGGCGCAGGCCCGATGACGCCTTGGGCAAGGCACCGCCGCCCTGCGACGCCTCCCCACTCTGGGCGCCAGCTTGCTGTCCGCCCTGCCCGGTCCCTTGGCCGCTGTCTTGCGCTTCGTCTTGCGGCTGCAGCCGCTGCGTGGTCGATTTATCGTTCACTTGCTCAATCCGTTCTTGCCGCTTGATAATCCAAACTCATGCCGTCACCATCCTTCGACGCGGCCACTTCGGCCTGCCCCTGAATACGGTCAAAAATTGCCAGGCAATGGGCCACATCGGCATCCGAGATACCCGCCAGATGCTCCCGCCGCAATTCGGCCGAGACATCATTCAACACCTCGATCATACGCCAGCCTTCGCTGGTCAGATGCACCGTCTTGCCGCGCCGGTCCGCTTCGTCCCGCCGGCGCTCGATCAGACTCTGGCTCTCTAGATTGTCCAGGATATGCACCAGGGTCGGCCCCTCAATGCCAACAAACTTTGCCAAGGCTTTCTGTTGAAGACCGTCGGCACCGCGTTGCATATGCATCATGACGACCCAGCGCGCCTGGGTCAGGCCATGGGGCCGCATCTTTTCATCCAATCGCGAGCGCCACAGACGCGCCAGACGGCCCAAACGAAAGCCAAACTGCTCTCGCGGGTCTATTTTCTGGCCGTTTCCGGCCCTATTCGATGAACTGTCCATGCCTTTTGTACCATGCCGCATAGGCTCAATTTGATCACTATTGATTAGCATACTATTAATTTGGAAACAATTAATTTGGACGCAAATAAATTGTAACTTTTCTATATCAGCCGTGGGAACCCAGGCTGGCGATGGCGTAGACTACGGGGGAATCAAAACCGACCAACAAAGGAAATTCCCATGCTACTTGACGTCCGCACCTACACCTGCCGCCCCGGTACCATCGGCAAGCATTTGGCGCTGTACGCCGAAAAGGGCTTCGCGCCGCAAAGCCGCAATCTGGGTCAGCCCCTGGCCTATATGAAGACGGAAACCGGCAATCCAAACCAGTACATGCACATCTGGGTCTATGAAAACGCCGGCGACCGCGAAGCCAAGCGCGCCGCCCTGTGGGCCGACCCCGAATGGATCGCCTATACCCAGGCCTCCGCCGAGTTGGGCGCCCTTGAGGCACAGGAAAACATGTTGATGAATCCGGTGGATTTCTTCCCCATGAAATAGCGCGGCAAAAACAGCCCTGGGGGCGGTGGCGCTGCATGCCGCCGCCCCCAATTCGTGGCAACCGCCGGCGGCGGACTTGACCGCGCGCGCACGGCACGCCAATCATGGCCTCCCGGTATAATTAGATACGAGAGACAGTGGCCATGACCTTGCAGCTTGACGACCATTTCAAATTCGGCGTTCAGACCATGCATCGGCGTACCGAGCCGGCGGTGGGCTTATGGCTGCCAGAGGCAGATGACGGTCGCGCCATGGTCGAATTGATCGACCGCCTGGGCTACGATTCCGTCTGGGTCGGCGACCATTTATCTTTTGCCATTCCGATCCTTGATCCCTTCATCCAACTGGCACAGGCCGCGACCTACAGTTCCCGCTTGGCCCTGGGCGTAGGCGTTTATCTGCTGCCGCTCAGGCATCCGGGGCCGGTGGCGAAACAGGTCGCCACTCTGGATCATCTATCGGGCGGCCGTTTGATCATGGGCGTTGGAGTCGGCGGTGAATTCAAGACCGATTTTCAGGTCGCAGGCGTTGATCCGTCCGAGCGCGGCGCGCGTCTGAGCGAGGGTATCGAGGTACTACGCAAATTGTGGAGCGGCGAAGCGGTCTCCCATGACGGCAGGCATTTCGCCTTTCCCGAGCTGACCATGTCTCCGCCCGCCCGTCAGCTGGGCGGCCCGCCCATCTGGTGCGGCGGCCGCTCGCCCGCCGCCCTGCGCCGGGCCGGTGAAATCGGCAATGGCTGGCTGTCCTATGTGGTGACCCCGGAGATGTACAAAGAGTCCATGGACAAGATCCACCAGGCAGCCGACGCCGCCGGCGGGCCGGAGCGGCCTTTTGGTACGGGGCATCTACTGTTCGCCACGGTCGATGATACTTACGAGGCCGCCCTGGACAAGGCCACGGAAACCCTGAGCGCCCGCTATGCCATGGACTTCCGTGAAGCGGCCAAAAAGTATTGCGCCCTGGGCCGTCCCCAGGACGTGGCCGAGCGCCTGTTGGAATTCCACGAAGCAGGGGTACGCCACGTCATCATGGACTTTGTCGGACCTTACGAAGACCGCGACCGTCAATTCGTCCGCTTCGCCGAGGAAGTACTGCCCCTGATGAAGGACCTGCGCTAAGGGGCTGACTGCTGCGCCGGCTTGGTACGTTCGATCAGGATATTCAGTTCCGTCAATAATTCCTGGCCGATGGCGCCGCCGTCGCCCTTTAATGATTGCCCAAGACAGGCGCGGATGATGTTGATGTGCGCATCGATAACATGCAGGTCGGCGGCTGAAAGCACCGGCCGCTGCCTCAGGCATTGACACAGTGAACCGCCGGCGTGGCTGGCCAGGTCATAGCCAAAACCCGCCGCCTGACCGCGGATATCATGGGCGGTACGAAATAAATCCGCCCGGCTGGCTTCATCGCACGGGTCAGCAACCAATTTCTCATGCGCGGCAATAAGCTTTTCAAGGTCCTTCCGCAGCCATTTCGGATAGTTTTCCGCCATCGCCGCCATGATCTTGTTCGCCTTCGCCATCAACTGCTCAACGGTCAGGTCTGAGACCCGCGTCTTGACTTGCAAACGGTTCTCCGGCTGGAAAACCCGTGGTTGTTTGACGGTTTTCATCGCGCAGCCCAATAATTAAGAGGCAGGATAGTCATCCGTTTGACATCGCCAATGTCCGCTGTTTATCGCCACGGCGGCGGAACGGGCCTTGAAATTTCGGGTTCGCCTTGCGCCGGCGGTCGGGTCCGAAGAACGTGTCCGTTTCAATATAACTGCGTGGCTGGCGGACGATGGAAGTCAGGCGCGCATAAAGCGCCTCGGGCGAAACCGGCTTGGTCAGGATTTCATTGACCCCAATATCCCGCGCAATCTTGACCTTGGACATCTCGGTAAAGGCGGTCAGCAGAATGATTGGCAGATAGGCATCCGGACTGGTTGCCTTTTTGCGGATCTGGTGGGTAAATTCGATGCCGTCCATGGGCTCCATATGCCAATCCAATATGGCCAAATCGACGCCATCCTTGTGCAGCATGTCCAGCGCCATTTGACCATTGGCAGCGTAGCGAATGTCCTTAAAACCAAAGGACTTCAATAATCTTTTCAGGATACGGCACATATTTTCGCTGTCTTCAATAACCAGCACACTCATACTGCCGAAAGTCAAAGCGAGATCTTTTTTCACCTCGAATATCTGGTCCGCAATGGCGGCGCCAGCTCCTATTCCACCCAGGTTTCCGCGTAAACCTTTCTACCGCCGCAGTGTGTGAGAAAAACCGTATATAATCCGTTAAGGACTACACCTTTGGTATGATTGCAGCCGGCCTCGACCCTAGCCACGCGCGATCCAGCCACCGCCCAGAACACGCTCTCCGTCATAAAGAACGCATGCCTGGCCCGGCGCGATGGCCTCTTCGGGCCGCAATAATTCCACCGTAAGGCCGGCGGAGATAACGTCCTCGGCCACGCCAAGGGCCGCGGCAACGGGTGGATGGGTGGACCGGATTCTGGCTTGTACCGCCCGGCCCTGCTCCGGCCCGGCACGATCCAGCCAGTTGACGTCATGCAGACGCACCTGACGCTGGGCCAGGGCCGCCTTGGGACCAACGACCACGCGGCGGGCATCGGCTTGCAAGGCCAGAACGTACAAAGGCTCCGGCCCGGACAGACCCAGACCCCGGCGTTGGCCAACCGTAAAATGAATGACGCCGTCATGGCGCCCCAGAACCTGACCGGATGAATCGACGATGTCGCCCGGTTCCGCCGCGCCGGGGCGCAGGCGTTCGATCAATTCACCGTAACGGCCATCGGGTACGAAACAAATATCCTGGCTGTCCGGCTTGGCCGCGACGGGCAGGCCAAAGGCCTCCGCCAGTGCGCGCGTAGCCGATTTCGCCGCCAGGCCGCCGAGGGGAAAGCGCAGAAAATCCAGCTGTTCCTGGCTGGTGGTAAAGAGGAAATAGCTCTGATCCCGCTGCGGGTCCACGGCCCGGTGCATTTCCGCGCCGGCCTCACCTTCCAAGCGGCGAACATAGTGCCCGGTTACCAAGGCGGCCGCGCCCAGCTCCCTCGCGGTGGTCAGCAAATCCTCGAACTTGACCCGTTGATTACAGCGGATACAGGGAATGGGCGTGGAGCCGGCCAGATAATCATCGACGAACTCGTCAATCACGGCGGCGCGGAAGCGGTCTTCATAATCCAGCACATAATGGGCAATGCCCAGGATATCCGCTACCGCCTTGGCATCGTAGATATCGGCGCCCGCACAACAGGCACCAACGCGTTGTATGGCCTGGCCGTGATCGTACAGTTGCAGGGTAATGCCCACGACTTCGTAACCCGCGCGCTGGCACAGAGCGGCACAGACGGAACTGTCGACGCCGCCCGACATGGCGACGACGACCCGCGCGCCATTCTCCACCCCATCCAGGCGGATACCGTCGGCGATCATTTGCTCCAAGGTGGGCTCTTGAGCCTGATCCATTGTCTCTGTGCTCAACATGGCCGGCAATATAGGACCACAGGCGCCGGCAGCAAGAGATTCCTACCCCGGTTCGGCGGATAGCTGCTACTAAGAGAGCGAATTCAATATATCGGACAATGCCATGGATGTTCTTATTACCGGCGGAACAGGATTTCTCGGCTCGCATCTGTGCGAATATTTTCTCGAGAAAAAGGCCAAGGTGGGCGTTTTGATCCGCCGCCAAGCATCCACTACGGTCAAGCCTTCAATGTTTGGCCTTTTGAAACTGTCCGAGCACGTGGAACAAATACCATGTGACCTGGATAGCTTCGAGCAAGTGCACGAACTGATGGCGCATCATCGCCCTCATGTAGTTGTTCATTTGGCCGCTGTCGCCGACGTCAACCAGTCGCGCAAGATGCCGCTGCAAACTTTCAATTCATCAGCCACCGGACTGCTCAACATTGCCGAGGCGATACGCCAGCTGGAGTTGGAAACCCGCATCGTCAATCACATCACGGACAAGGTTTATTTCGGCAACCCGATCCCCTTTGTCGAGGAAATGCCCTTCCATACCGGCACCATTGTCCGTCATCAAAACATTTGGGACATGTGATCCTGTTTCCAAAGGGAGGA
>CAZPWJ010000101.1:0-16545 GCA_964590195.1 uncultured Rhodospirillaceae bacterium
CCGAAAATTCAGAACCGAGGCTAATACCAAAGAGCAGTAATAAAGACCTATATAGATCTTTATTACTGCTCCTTGGTATAATTCAGCGGCTGGCTTCGAAGCCGCCCAGAAAGGCCAGCAGATTATCGGCCATTTCGTCGCACAGATAGCCGCCTTCCTGCACGATCAGGCTGGGCAGGCCCAGGGCGCCGATGGCGCCGCCCATGCGGCTGAAGCCATTGGTGGTGATGGACAGAATACCCAAGGGATCATTTTCCTGGGTATCCAGGCCCAGAGAGACCAGCAGATAATCCGGCGCGAAATCCCTGATCGCCGCGAACGCGGTCTCCAGGGCCGTCAGATAGTCATCATCGCCCGTGCGCTTGGGTTGCGGCAGGTTCAGGTTAAAGCCTTCGCCAGGGCCCGCGCCCCGCTCATCGACATAGCCCGCATAGTAGGGATAGAAAATCGACGGCTCGCCATGCAAAGAGCAGAACAGAACGTCCGCGCGGTCATAAAAAATACCCTGGGTGCCGTTGCCGTGGTGCACATCCACGTCCAGGATCGCCACACGCTCGGCCCGGCCGCGCATATGCTGGGCCGCGATGGCCACATTGTTGAGGAAACAAAAGCCGCCCGCCTGATCCGAATAGGCATGATGGCCCGGTGGCCGGCACAGGGCATAGGCCTCGCCCTCGCCCGCCAACACCAGATCGGCGGCGGTCAACGCCACCTGGGCGGCATCGCGGGCCGCCTCCCAGGTGCCGGGGCCGATGGGACAGGCGGTATCGGCCATGTAATAGCCGGCCTTGCCGACAATGTTCTTGGGCAAGGTCCGCATATGCCGGCCCGGATGCATGTTCGGCATCATGGCCGGACCGGCGTTGGGCAGCTTTTGCCATTCCGACAGGCCGTTTTGCAGAAAATCCAGATAGCCGGCGGGATGAATGGCGGCAATGGCGTCCAGGCCATGATCAAGGGGCGGCAGAATTTCGTAACCGGCTTTTTCCACTGCGGCGAACAGGCGATGGGCCCGTTCCGGACATTCCGGCGAGGGCGCGAAGCGGCCCGCGCTGACGAAACTTTCGGGGTCGTGGCCGATATGGGCAGGACTATGAACAACGCGCATTGTTATGCACCCTAACTATGTACACCCTAACTAGACGTGCTGGCCGCCATTGATGTGGATTTCGGCGCCGTTGACATAGCTGGATTGCTCCGTACAAAGGAAGTAGATCGTCTTCGCCACTTCCTCCGGCGTGCCCAGGCGGCGCATGGGAATGGTTGGGGCCAGCAGTTCCTCGGTATCGGGGGAGAGAATTTCGGTCTTGATCTCGCCCGGTGCGATGGCGTTCACG
The DNA here is from genome assembly GCA_964590195.1 of uncultured Rhodospirillaceae bacterium. Classification (GTDB taxonomy): domain Bacteria; phylum Pseudomonadota; class Alphaproteobacteria. The sequence continues at coordinate 1,338 of CAZPWJ010000101.1, forward strand.
CGGATGCCTTGCGGGGCGAAATCCGCCGCCATTTCCCGGGTCAAGGAGGCCAAGGCCGCTTTCGAGGTGGCATAGGCGGTACCGGCGAACATGTGCACCCGGCTGCCGGCAATGGAGGTAACGTTGACCACCGAGCCCTGAGCCTGCCGTAATTCATCCAACAGCCCGCGCGCCAGCATGATCGGGGCGTAAAAATTAACCTGGGTAACCTGCTGCCAGGTCTCCATATCCGTAGTCAGACTGGATAGGCGGCTGCCATCGGCGGCTTTGGGTGAAATGCCGGCATTGTTGACCAGGGCATGCAAGGGGCCGCCCTCCAGGCGGTTCTTCAATTCCTCGATGCCCGCCGTGACATCCGCCGGGTCGGCCAGGTCGATCTGTAAATGATCCTCCGGCCCCATCTCCCACGGACAATCTTCGGGGAAGGCCTGGCGGGAACAGGTTATGACCCGCCAGCCGGCTGAGGAAAAGCGCTTTACCGTGGCATGTCCGATACCCCGGCTGGCCCCGGTCAGGACCAGGGTGCGGCGGCTATTTGATGCTGGTGTATTCATGGTCCGTAATACCTAACACCTTTCGTTACCAATAAGCCACGGCTTGCTTGTAATTTCTCATCCGCGTTATCCTTGCGATATCGCCTGGTTGGACCTGTGGGGAGGGAAACAATGGCCGTCATCAAAGTGAAGGACCTTGCCTATGGCCGGCTGCGGGCGCCGGACCTGGATGCAATGGAGGAATTCCTCGTCCATTTCGGCATGAGCCGGGCGGACCGCACCAAGGATGCGCTCTATATGCGCGGCACCGATCCCGACCACCATATCCATGTCACCGAGTTGGGGGAGCCCGCCTTCGTGGGCTTTGCCTACCAGGCCGAAAACGAGGCCGACCTGGAGCGCCTGGCGGCCACGCCCGGTGCCTCCGATGTCGAAGATATTGACGAGCCCGGCGGCGGCAAACGGGTGCGCCTGCGGGAGCCGAACGGCTATCAGATCGAGGTCGTCCACGGCATTGCCTCTGTGTCGGCCCAAACCGTGGCGCGGGATCTGAACAACAGTGGCGCCGAGCCTTTGCGCCGGGCCGGCGCGCCGGTGCGACTGGCAAAATCGCCCTCGCCGGTGAAACGCATAGGCCACGGCGTGATCGCGACACCAAAGGTCGTTGAAACCGCGCGCTGGTTTCAGGAAACCTTGGGCTTCGTTTGTTCCGATGATGTCTATGCCGGCACGGAAGACAATATCATCGGTTCCTTCAATCGTTGTGACCGTGGCGACGAATATACGGATCATCATACATTGTTTTGCATTCGGAATGACCAGGCCGGGCTAAACCATCTGTCTTTCGAGATCCCGGATATCGATGCGGTGTTCATGGACCACGAATACCTGACAGCACTGGGCAAGTACGAGCATATGTGGGGCATCGGCCGGCACGTGCTGGGCAGCCAGGTATTCGACTATTGGTGCGATCCCTGGGGCCGGGTGCACGAGCGCTGGGCGGATACGGACCGTATGAACCTGGCAAACGGTTCCAACCTCGTCTCGGCCGAGACCGGCCTGGGCAGTCAATGGGGCGAGGATGCCCCCGCCAAATTCGTCGCCAAGGCCAGTCCGTAGTTTTGTCGCTCACCCTTGCGCGCTAAAGCGCGCCACTCCCGAAAAGAACGATGGGGTGGCGGCGCATTGGCGCCGGGCCGCCGTCGCGGCCTAAATCTACCTGCAACTAATGGATCATCAGCACCGGGATGGTGGCATCCAGCAGAGCCTCCAACGTCGCACCGCCAAAGACCAGTTCGCGGATGCGGTTGTGGCTATAGGCGCCCATGACCAACAGATCAGCCCTCTGATTATGGGCCGCCAATAGTAGATCATCGCCGATCGAGCCATGGCCATGGGGCTGAGTTACCGCCTTGGCCTGACAGCCATGGGCAGCCAGATAATCCACCGCGTCTTCAATGGGCGGCCCTTCGCCGGAGCCTTCATCGATCTGCAACAACGTCACCGCGTCGGCCTGGCGTAGCAGGGGCATGGCGGCACCCAGAGCACGAGCGGCCTGGGCGGAGCCGTTCCAGGCGACCAGGATATTCCGGCCCAGACCGGGGGCCTGTTCCGGCGGCGCGACCAGCACCGGGCGGCCGGTGTTCATAATCGCCGCCTGCATGGTCGGGCTTTCGCTCAGGGCGGTATCGGAGGCGCCGCGTGCCACGACCACCAGATCGGCAAGACGGCCATAATGGGCCAGCACATCGTCTTCCGCGCCCTTGACCACCTTCAGCCGGGCGCCGGCATCGGCGGCGGCCGCCTGTCCCGCCTGATCAAGCGCGGCCTGCGCCGCCTGCTGCCGCGCGGCGGCTTCTTTATCAAGTGCCGCGACCATATTGTCGAGCAACGCACCGGACATGCTTTCGCCCATGTAAGGCAGGGCGGCGGAGGTTTCGGTGGCGGCATGCAGGCCAATCACCTCGGCCTCGAAACGCTGGCCGAGGTCGAAGGCGAATTTAAGGGCCTGGCCGGGATCGTCCGTACCGTTAAGGGGTACCATGATGCGTTTGTAACTCACAATTCAGTCTCCTTGCGCAAATAGGGCCGCGAACAAGCACCTATAACAATTATATGCAGTCATTAAGGGCCCCGTGCAACGCACCGGGACTGCGGCGAATGGTCCCTAATTCTCCAGCAATTCCAGAACCCTGTGTAGCTTTGCCTCAAGGGGCAAGGCGGCGTCAAGGCGCTGCCAGTTGATCGGCCCGGCGCCCGATTTTACCTGGCGCCGCATGACGGCGGCATCCGCATCCGAGGCATCGCCGCGCCGGCCCCCGATCCGCCGCGCCATCAGGGCTGGGTCGGCATCCAGCCAAATGCCCAAGAAAGCAACGCCGCACCGCGCGGCAAGGGCCGCCAGCGCCTCCCGCCCATCGGCCCGGTTATGCACGGCATCGGCGATCACCGCATGGCCCGACGACAGCGCCTGTTCGGCGCGGTGGTGGATTTCACCGTAAACCCGGGCGCTGACCTCGGCCCGATAGCCCGCCGGGCGCAGGGGCGTTTCCGGATCCTGCCCCAGCATGACCTTGCGCAGTTCATCGCTGCGCAGATGCACCGCGCCCGGCACCGGGCCCACCAGCGGCGCCAGTGCGGCCGCCAGGTGAGATTTGCCGCTGCCTGAAAAGCCGCCAACCGCCAGCAAGACCGGCGGACGCGGTTGCAGGACCTCGGCCGCCAGGTCCAGATAACTGACGGCTTCCGCGCGCAGTGCCGCATGTTTTCCGTTTTCCGTGATTGCCGCCGCCATGGAGGCGCTGACATGGGCCCGGATGCCGGCCCGCAACGACAGGAACAGCGGCAGCGCGGCGAGGCCGCCCAGATCGCCGGTGCGCAACAAATAGCGGTTGAAAACCCGGTTCGCCTCGCCGCGCAGTTCCCGATGCCACAGGTCCATCAACAAAAATGCCAAATCATAGAGCACATCGTTTTGCGCCAGGCGGTCATCAAATTCGATGGCATCGAACAGCCGTGGCCGTCCGTCATCAAGATAAATGTTAGCCAGGTGCAAATCCCCATGGCCATGTCGTACGAAGCCGCCTGCGCGGCGTTCTTCCAACAGCTGACGTTGCGCGGCAACCGCCTCCAGCATGGCCTCGGACACGCCCTGGGCCCGTGCGGAGTCGAACAAATCAGGGGTGAAGCGGGCCATGCTCTCGCTATCGCCCTTGGCGATTCGCGCCAGTTCATCGGCCCCGCCCCAGGCGCTGGATTGCGCCGCGGATTGGTGAAAGGCGGCGATGGTATCGGCCAGCTGATGCACGATTTCCGCCGGCAAGGGTCCCTTGGCCACGACCCGGCTCAACAAGGCATCGTCGGGAAAGCGCCGCATTTTGACCAGCCAATCGACAATTTCGCCGGCATCTTCCAATTTGTCGACCGCTTCACCGATAGCACCACCGATCGCCATGGCGCCGCTGGGCAATCGCAGCACGGGCAGAGTCCCAAGATAAAGGTTGGGTGCCGTGCGCCGGTTCAGGCGCACTTCGTTTTCACAGGCCAGGCGGCGTTTCTCCAGGCTGGAAAAATCCAGATAAGGCAGGCGCACATCGCGCTTCAACTTATAGGCATGCCCGCCGGCGAGAAAAATCAGGGCGCCATGGGTTTCGACGCATTGCACCGTTTCCAACCCATCGAGCCCATGGCTTTCGGGCTGTTTCAAAAAGTTTATGACGTCCTGCTGTTTCACGGCTGATAACCGGGGTGCAATTCTTCCAACCCCGCGGGATCCTGGTGAATGAGAACTTCAGCGCCGGGGAAAGCCCGGCAAATCTCGGCCTCCACCTCGTCCGCGATGGCGTGGGATTTCAACAAGGTCAGCTCGCCATCCAGTTCCATATGCAACTGGATAAAGGAATGCACGCCCGAGGACCGGGTGCGCATGTCGTGGACATCCACAACCTGATCGTGAGCCAGGGCGATTTCCCGGATGCGCTCGCGCTGATCCTCCGGCAGTTCCCGGTCCATCAGTTGATCCAGGGCGCTTTGGATGATGCCCCAGGCGCCGAACAGGATATAGCCTGCCACCATCATGGCGATGATGGCATCGGCATAGATCCAGCCATGGCGCCCAGCCAGGACCAATGCGATGATAATGCCGACGTTGGCCAGAATATCGCCTTTGTAATGCACCGAGTCGGCTGCGATGGCGACGGAATTGGTGCGCTTGACCACATAGCGCTGAAACAGCACCAGGGCGATGGTCAGGACCAGGGACAGCACCATGACGGCGATGCCGATCTCGTCGCGCATGATGGGGCGCGGGTCGGTCAGGCGCTGGGCCGCCTCGGCCAGCAGGAACAGCGCCGAACCGGAAATGAAGGCGGTTTGCGCCAACCCCGCCAGGGCCTCGGCCTTGCCATGGCCAAAGCGGTGTTCCCGGTCCGCGGGTACCAAGGCATGGGCCACCGCGTACATGTTGACCAGGGAAGCGCCCACATCCAGGACGGAATCCATCAGCGAGCTCAGAATGGCGACGGAATCGGTCATGAACCATGCCGCCAGCTTGGCCAGGATCAACAACCCGGCAACCGCCACGGCTGCATATGTCGCCATTCGCAGCAGACGGGCGTTTGGATTATTTTCCACGTCTCGCTCCCCACAGGACGTTAAATTGGCTGGTATACTCATGGCAATGTTACCATATTGCCGCAGTGGTGAGTTGAATCTAGTCTGGCGATAAGGCTGGTTCAGTCTATATATATGTCATCAGCGTGCCGCATTGATGTGGCGCGGTGTCGCAATACGAGCGAAGTTTGGGCGAATGGAGTTGCCCACCATCGAATGGAAAAAACCATGATACGAAGCGCACGTTATTTGGCCATTGGGTTCATTGCCCTGGCCTTGGCGGCCTGTCAGCAAGGCGGTCAGAAACAGACACTGGGCACTCTTCTGGGCGCCGTCGGCGGCGCCGTTGTCGGCAGCCAGGTCGGCAAAGGGCGCGGCCAGCTGGTGGCAGTGGCCGCGGGCACGCTATTGGGCGGTTTTCTCGGTAGCGAGATCGGTAAATCCCTGGATCGTGCCGACCGCATCGCCATGGAAAACACCACCCAGCAGACCCTGGAAAGTACGCCATCGGGCAAGGCGGTCAGCTGGCGCAATCCCGATAGCGGCCATTCCGGCACGGTCACGCCGCAACCGTCCTACCAAAATGCGTCCGGCAGCTATTGCCGGGAATACGAGCAAACCATAACCGTGGACGGCAGGACGGAGACGGCCCATGGCACGGCCTGCAGACAGCCCGACGGAAGCTGGAAAATCGTCAACGGTTAGCTCCCTCGCACCGAACTTAAAGCGGTTGCAACAGCGCCGGCGGCAAGGGGTACGCTTTCTCGCTTGGGACACCGCGTGGGCCATCGCCATGGCGGCCTGCCTGTTGTTCATCGCCTGGCCCGCCGCACCCGGCTCGGCCGAAGAACGGACCGCCGGGCAGATTCTGGCGAAAGAAGCACCGCGCCAGCCTTTTATCGAGGGCGTTAAGGCCTTTGATCGCGGCGAATATGCGGCGGCGCGGACGATCTGGCTGCCCCATGCCCATCGCGGCGATCCGGCGGCCCAGCGTAATCTCGCGCATCTCTACCGCATGGGGCTTGGCGTGCCTCAGGATTTTGTTCGGGCCGCATCATGGTACCGTTTGGCCGCCGACAGCGGCCTTGCAAGGGCTCAGGCAAATCTGGCAACCATGTATCTGCGCGGACAGGGAGTGGCGGAGGACCCGCGCGAGGCCGCCTACTGGTTTACCGCCGCAGCCAATAATGGCCATGTCCTGGCGCAATTCAATCTGGCACTGCTATATTTGCGCGGCGAAGGGGTGGAGCGGAACGAGGCCAAGGCGGCCGGCTGGCTGTATCTGGCTTCCAAAACCGGTTACAAGCCGGCCCTGCGAACGCTGGGCAAATTGGTCAAGGTAATATCCGGCCCGGCGGGCCCACCCAGCCCGCCGCCGTCCAGCCCGGCCAAAACCGCAATGCCGTTGGCGGCAAAACCGCAAGCGGTCGCCGAAACCAAGCTGGCTGCGGCCGAACCCATCGCCAAGGCTGCAACAACGAAGAAGACCGAGGCCGCTTTGACTGCGCCGCAAGCAAGCGAGCCCGTGCCGGTCAAAACTGGCCCGGTCAAATCCGAGCCGGTTAAACCCCAGCCGGCCAAGGCCGAGTCGGAAGAAGACCAGCTGGCGGTCATCGAAATATCCGGAACCGGCAGCGATATCACGTTCAGCGAGATTATTGCCCTTTTATCCAGCCGGGAGGAGCTTGATCTCAGCCGTGACCGTGATGGCACCAATAATGTTGAAGCTGACAATGCTCAAACGAAGAGCAAGGAAGGCAAAGAGAACGGGGAGAGCGAGGAAGAGATGACCCGGCGCGGCATCGCGGCCGGACTGGTCGCCATGCATGCGGCCAATTTCGCGGCCGCCAAGGCGCGCTGGCAGCCCCTGGCCAAGGACGGGCACGTTGAGGCGCAATACCAACTGGGCAAACTGTATTTGCATAACGGCTTTGCCGAGGTCAGCCGCCCATATGGATTTTTCTGGTTAAGCCGGGCGGCGGCGCAAGGCCACGCCGGCGCCAAGGCTGGCAAAAATCAGCTGGCCGATGTAATGAGCCCGGAGGAACATCTGGCGGCACAGCAATTGTTGCAGGAAGCGGAATAGGCTAAAAACCGCGCTGTATTGACTCTTTAGACCTGTTAACCTTTCTCTATCGTTACCATATTATTATTAGGCGGCAATGAAGGGCGCGGCCTGTTCATGTCAATTGGCGTTTTAAGAGTGTGTTTGGGAATGGCCGAAAATGCGTGATCCATACAGTGTATTGGGCGTGGCGCGGGATGCCGGCGATGGTGAGGTCAAAAAGGCATATCACCGCCTGGCCAAGGAGCTACATCCGGATTTGAACCCGGACGATACCGTCGTGGCGGAACGCTTCAAGGAAGTCTCCGCCGCCTATTCCCTGCTGGGCGACCCGGCCACGCGGAAACGCTATGACAATGGCGAGATCGGCGCCGATGGCCAGGAAAAGGCGCGGTACACCTATGAATACGCCGGCGGACGCGGCGGCCCAGGCGCCGGCTTTGGCCGTGGGCCCCAAGGCGGTGCCGGTTTCAATGCGGAAGATATCTTCGGCGAGTTTTTTTCCAACATGCGCGGCGGCCGCGCCAGCCAGGCCCGACAGCAAAAAGGCCCGGACCGTTCCTACAAGATCACCGTGGACTTCCTGGATGCGGCCAAGGGTTCAACCCGGCGCATTACCCTGCCGGACGGCAGAATGCTTGATGTCCGCATTCCGGCGGGCATAGAGGACGGCAAGCAAATCCGCCTGCGCGGCCAGGGCGACCCTGGACCAGCCGGGGCCGGTGACGCTCTGGTCGAGGTCAGCGTGCGCGGCCATCAGCAATTCCGTCGCGAGGGCATGGATGTGCATCTGGATCTGCCCCTGCGGCTGGCGGATGCGGTGCTGGGCGCCCGGATCGAGGTGCCAACCGTTGACGGCTCGGTCGCCATGACCATTCCGAAAGGCACCAACAGCGGCAAGGTTCTGCGCCTGAAGGGCAAGGGCATCAAACCGCCCAATGCGGAACAGGCCGGCAATCAGTACGTCCATTTGCAGGTAACCCTGCCCGATCCCCCCGATCCGGAATTGACGGCCTTGTTGGAAGAATGGGCAAAGAGCCAGGGCGAGACTGCCGGCAGTGCGGATTCCGAAAACGAATAATCCGGGGTCTTTAACAGCCGGAATTATCCATACCCGTCGGCATTTTGGTTTTGCACAAGCGCGCCCCTGTCAGAATGGCGCCCGTCAGATCGGCGCCGGAAAGATCGGCACTGCCCAGATTTGCCTTGCTGAAATTGACGCCGCTAAGGTTGGCGTCGACCATCGTCGACCACGTCAGGTTGGCGCCTTCGAAACTGGCGCCGGTCAGATCGGCGCGGGTCATATCGGCGGTCGGCAGGTCGGCCTTGTGCATATTGGCGCCCCGCATATCGGCGCCGTGCAGTTTTGCCTCGCTAAGATTGGCGCCGGTCAGATCGGCGCCCGAGAGATTGACGCCGATCATGTTGGTCTTGGTCAGGGACGTCCTGATCATGGTTGCGCCAGCGAAGTTGGAGCCGCTCAGATTCACCGAATGAAAATTGGCCTCGGTCAGGTCGGTGCCGCTCAGGTCCACCTTTTGAACGATGGCCTGCAACAGATTGGCCCGCCATAGAGAGGCGCCTGGAAAACTGCCCCCCGTCATGTTAGTCCCGGTGAGACTGGCCATTTTCAACGACATCCCGGCGCCTTTGGCGCCGCGTAGGTCGGCTCGGCCCAATTCGGCGCCGCTCAGATCCGCCTCGGCCAATCGCGCGCCGCGCAGATCGGTCCACCACAAATTAGCGCCCACGAATTTCGTCTGACGCAGATCGGCCCGTTGCAGATCGGTCCACCACATGGTGGCGCCGGTCAAATCCGCACCTTGAAAATCCGACTCGATCAGCTTGATCCACCACATGGAGGCTTCGCGCAGATCACAGCCGGGGCAGCCGTTGTCGGCCTTGGCCAGCCGCACGCGCGATTCGTCATAGCCGAACAGCCAGCCAGCAATGGCGCCAAGCACGACCAGTATGGCCAGCACGATTTGGATTATTTTCTTGAACCTGCGCATTTAAACCAATGGTGGGAGGGAAAAGGAGAACCGTGCAGCTTAATACCAGGATTCACCCGCCTGAAAAGGCCTCAAATCACGCGTCCGCCATAAAGCTCTCCACGCTGGCCCGCAATGCCGGCGCCGCCAGGGGCGTTGCCCTGGATGCTTCGTAGGCGCGGGACGCGCGCAGTACCAGATGATCGGCAAAACGCGGGCCGACGATTTGCAGACCAATGGGCAGTCCGCTTTCGGACACGGCGCAGGGAATGGTCGCCGCGGGCTGGCCGCTCAAGTTGAACGGCACCGTGAAGGGCACCGCATGACGCCAGCGGTCGAATTCGGGGGAATGATAGCGGGTTTCCACGGTGGGCGGCAGGGTTGGCTGGGTTGGCGTCAGCAACAGGTCGTAGTCCCGGTGCAGGGCGGCGAATTCCAGGCCGAGTACGATACGCTCGGCCTCGCCGCGCAGGTATTCCTCGATATCCACGTCCAGCCCGGCCTCGGCCAGGGTTCGGAAATCAGGCTCCAGCAGGGCGCGCTTTTCTTCCGACATGCCGCGCACGCGGGTCGCGAAGCCGGCGATCCAATAGCTTTCGAAGCGCGGCTTAAGCGGCGCGATGACCTCGCCGACCTCTTCCACCACGGCACCCAGGTCCTGAAACGCCCGCACCGCCTCGCCGGTAGCAGCCAGAATTTCCGCCGCGACTTCCGCCCCGCCCAGGGCGGGGGCATAGGCAATGCGCAGGCCGCGCACGCCATCATCAAGGCCGATGCGGTAGTCCCGGCCATCAGGCGGCAGGGCCCGCCAGTCCCGGTCGTCGGGTTGGGTGATGACGTTCATGAACAGGGCCGCGTCGGTGACCGTGCGGGCGATCGGGCCGCCGCATGAGATCGTCGAAAATGGCCGGTCATTGGGCGCATGGGGCACCCGGCCATAGGTCGGCTTGATGCCGTAGACGCCGCAGTAATTGGATGGGATTCGGATCGAACCGCCACCATCTGTGCCAAAGGCAATGGCGCCGACGCCGGCCGCCAGCGAGGCCGCCGCGCCGCCCGACGAACCGCCGGAGGTATGCGCCGGGTTCCAGGGGTTGCGCGTGATGCCCGCCAAGGGGCTGTCGGTCATGCCCTTCCAGCCAAATTCAGGCGTCGTGGTCTTGCCCAGGATTACCGCCCCGCCTTCACGCAGGCGGGCCACGGCGGGGGCGTCCTCGTCGAACGGTCCATTACTGTCGACGGTTTTTGAGCCGCTTAACGTTGGCCAGTTTTTCATGGCGACGATATCCTTGATGCTCAAGGGGATACCGTCCATGGGACCCAGGGGGCGACCCTCGGCCCAGCGTTTGGCCGAGGCGGCGGCGGCTTCCCGGGCGCCGGCCTCGTCAACCAGTTGAAAGGCATTCAGTGTCGGCTCCGTGGCCTTGATCCGGGCCAGCGCCGCATTCGCCGCATCCTCGGGCGTCAGCCGTCCCTGGCGAAAGGCCTGGAGCAACTCAGTTACACTCAGATACTCAAACTCGTCTGCCATTCAAATCACTCCACTAAACTTTTCTGCGAATTCATTCGGCGGCTTCGGGCAAGGTACTGCCGGACGCGCGCCATTCCGCCAACAGATTTTCCTTAAAGTTCATCGCCTCTTCAAGATGGCGCGCCTTGATATGACCAAAGCCGGTAATAAATTCCGGCACCATTGCCAGGCGCACCGCCTGATCCAGATTGCCGTTTTCAAGGTCGTCCAGAATTTCCTCGATCATGGCTTGATACTCGCCGATCAGGCGCCGTTCCGTGCGCCGCTCCTCGGTGCGGCCAAAAATATCGAACGGGCCGCCGCGCAGGAATTTCAGCCGTGCAAGCCAGGTCATGGCGGTGGCCATCCAGGGTTTGAAATCCCGCTTAATGGGCAGGCCCGTATCCGGGTCTGTCTTGCTCAATATTGGTGGAGCCATATGAAAGACCAGGTCGTAATCGCCTTCGAACTGCTGTTCCAGGGCGGCCATGAAACGGCCATCGCTATACAGGCGCGCCACTTCATATTCATCCTTGTAGGCCATCAGCTTGTACAGATTACGCGCCACGGCCAGGGACAAAATCTCGCTGCCCGGTGCCACGGCGTCCTCGCCCGCCTGCACCCGTTCAATCAGTGCGCCGTAACGGCGGGCCAGGTGCTTGCCCTGATAGGCGGTCAAATCCGCCTTGCACCGGTCAACCACGGTATCTAGATGATCGCTCAAGTCTGCCGCTCCGGCATCTGCATTGGCAACCTTGTTCACGGCGTTCAAATCCATGGCCGCCCGTCGGCCCCAAAGGAAGGCCGCCTTGTTCATCTCCTGGGCCACGCCGTTCATTTCGATGGCCCGCTCAATCGCCTCCGCCGAGACCGGGATCAGGCCCTGTTGATAGGCATGGCCCAGCATGAACAGATTGGCGCCAATGGCATCACCCAACAGCGTGGTGGCCAGGCGCGTGGCATTCAGGAAGGTCACCTTGCCGCTGTTGGCCTCGGCCTGGATGCGGATTTCCACATCGGTGCCTGGGAATTCCAGGTCGGGATTCAGGGCGAACTGTCCGGTGATCGCCTGGTGCGAGTTGACCAGGACATGGCTGCGCTCGTCATCGATGGCGCTCAAGCCCAGCTCCGATGCGGTAACCAGGCTGTCACAGCCCAGGATCAGATCGGCGGTGCCGCTGGACAGGCGGGGCGACTGAATATCTCCCTGCTGCAAGGCGATGCGCACATGGGATGACACCGGGCCGCCTTTTTGCGCCATGCCGAACTGATCGATGGTGGAAAAGGCCTTGCCCTCCATATGAGTCGCCATGGTCAGCAGGGCCGATATGGTGACCACGCCGGTGCCGCCGATACCGGTGATCATGATGCCATAGGTCTCGCCCGCCGCCAGAGCAGGCAACGCAGGTTCGGGCAACAGGCGCAGTTTTTCCGGCACCTCCGTGATGGCGCCGGCCTTGCGCGGAACACCGCCGATGACCGAGACGAAGCTGGGGCAAAAGCCCTCGACGCAGGAATAATCCTTGTTGCACGATGATTGATCAATGCGGCGCTTGCGGCCAAATTCGGTCTGCAGCGGCAGCACCGACATGCAGTTCGAGGTGGTCGAACAATCGCCGCAGCCTTCGCAAACCAGATGATTGACGAACAGGCGCCGGGCCGGATCTTCCATATCGCCCTTCTTGCGGCGACGGCGTTTCTCGGCCGCGCAGGTCTGATCATAGATCAGCACGGTGACGCCTTCGATCTCGCGCAGTTCCCGCTGCACCCTGGCCAGGGCGCGGCGATGCTCGAACGTGACGCCGGGGGCGAAGTCGGCGTTGGCGGGATATTTCTCCGGCTGGTCACTGACCACGACGATCTTTTTGGCACCCTCGGCATGCACTTGACGGGAAATCGCCATGGGGGTCAGCTCGCCATCAATGGGCTGGCCGCCGGTCATGGCGACGGCATCGTTGAAAAGGATCTTGTAGGTGATGTTGACCTTGGCCGCGATACAGGCGCGGATCGCCAGCAGGCCGGAATGGAAATAGGTGCCGTCGCCGATATTCTGGAAAATATGCCCGGCCTTGGAATAGGGGAAATGGCCGATCCAGTTGGCGCCCTCGCCGCCCATCTGGGTATGGGCATCGGTGTTGCGGTCCATGTACGAGGCCATGTAGTGACAGCCAACGCCACTTTGTCCGCGGCTGCCTTCCGGCACCTTGGTGGAACTATTGTGCGGACAGCCCGAACAGAAATAGGGGATGCGGGCTACGGCCAAGTCCTGGCGTTGCGCCGCGCGGGCCGCCTTGGCGTCAAGAAAAGTCAGGCGCGCTTCGATTTGATCGCTGCAATGAAAATGCGCGATCCGCCCGGCCAGGGCGCGGGCGATTTCCTCGGCCCCGAACTCGCCGCAGCCCGGCAGCATCTCGTTGCCATCGCTGTCTTGGCGGCCAACCACCCTGGGCCTCTGTCCGTCGGGCAGATCGTATAGGGCATCGCGGACGCGGCTTTCCAGGAAGCGGCGTTTTTCCTCGACCACGATGACCTCTTCCAGGCCGGCGGCGAAGTCGCGCACCGTCTCCGTATCGAAGGGGAAGGGCATGCCCATTTTCAGCATGACGATGCCCAGATCAGCCGCCTGCGCCCCGTCAATACCCAGTTCCATCAGGGCCTGGCGCACATCGACGGAGGCCTTGCCGCTGGAAATGATGCCAACGCGCGGTTTCGGACTTTGCATCACCACCTGGTTCAGATTATTGGCCCGCGCAAAAGCCAGCGCGGCGGGCAGCTTGAACTGACGCAGACGCGGTTCCTGCAGGACCCAGCGGTCGCCACCCCGGATGTGAACGCCATCATCGGGAAAGGTAAATTCAGGCAACACGATTTTCAGACGATGCGGGTCGCCCTCGACCGGGGCTGCGGCATCCACCGTATCGGCAACGATTTTCAGCCCGGTCCAGGCGCCGGTAAAGCGCGACATGGCCCAGCCGTACAGGCTGTAATCAATGATCTCCTGCACGGAAGCGGGATACAGCATGGGCATCTGCAAATCGGCGAACATGGTTTCCGATGCCGCCGGCACGTCCGTCGATTTCATGGCGTGATCATCGCCGACCACGGCCAGGGCGCCGCCGTGTAGCGAGGTGCCAAGCAGATTGTTGTGGCGCATGCTGTCGATGGAACGGTCCAGCCCCGGCCCCATGGCGAAGACGCCATCATGGGTGCTGTCGCCAAACATGGAGGACTGCTGAGTGCCAAGGCAGGCGGTGGCGGCCAAATCTTCATTGATACCAGGCACGAAATGTATGGCGCGGTCGGCCAGGAAACGGTTGGCGCGCCATAACTCCTTGTCGATATTATGCATGGGCGAGCCGCGGTAGCCGGAGATGAAACTGGCCGTGTTCAGCCCGGCGGCCTGGTCGCGGAGGTATTGCATCATGGCGGCCCTTACCAGGGCCTGGCTACCGGTCAGATAGACCTGACCATGCTCGCTTTGATATTTGTCATCGAGAGAGACTGCCGCCAAGGTCATGGCTCATCCTCGCTATCGGGTATCATCCATAGGCGTTGCCGTAATGATCCATCTAAACGGCCGGACTGGCAAGTATGGTGGCACGTTGAATTTTGTGTTTGTTAATTGCTGTCGGCTTATTGTGATAAGACGTTAGCAGCATTGCAGACTGTCTGATTATCGGGTTTCGAGTGTAGCCATGTCCCAATACGCAAAGTTTGAAGGACAAGACATAAGCTTTCGCGGCGTTCTGGAAGGTTGCCTGATTGGCGTCGCGATCCTGGACGCGCGCAGCAAGCGCCGCCTATTTGTCAATCAGGCCTTTGTAGAGATGCTGGAAGGCGTCTCGGCGGAAGATTTGCTGACCCGGGATATTAGCGAGACTTGGGTCGATCAGGATGCACTGGCGCGCAACTTACGCCACATGGATGCGGGCGCGCATTTGGTTAAAACCGAGACCGAGCGCTTGACCCTGACCGGCAAGCCGATCTGGCTGTTGATGCACACCCAGGAAATTCAATTCGAGGGCAGGGCGGCGCTACTCAATTGGCATGTCGACATCACGGACCGCAAGATGGCCGAAAGCACCGTGCGCGCCAGCCAGGAGCAACTGAATGCCCAGATTGCCGATCTGCGCGATAAGGAGGAACGGCTGGAGGAACAGGCCGGGGCGCTTGTTGAACTGGCGGAGGAACAGGCCGGCATGAAGGCCGAATTGGCGCGCCTGAACGAGCACAAGGACAAATTCTTTTCCATTATCGCTCATGATTTACGCGGGCCGTTCAATGCCATGCTGGGCTATAGCGAATTGTTGTCTCAAAGCGCCCTGACCATGGAACGGGAGGCCTTGGCGGAATATGGCGCCTCCGTTCATGAGGCGGCACAGCAGTCATTCAAATTGATGGAAAATCTGCTTGAATGGTCGCGCCTGCAAATGGACCGTATCAGCGTCGAGATCGAGGTCTTTAATTTGTGCGAACCTATTCGAACCAACGTCGATTTGCTCTCACCCGTCGCCGCGGAAAAAGGCGTGTCGTTGAT
>CAZPWJ010000102.1:0-16417 GCA_964590195.1 uncultured Rhodospirillaceae bacterium
CTGATCGAACGCCGAAGAACTTAAACATTCCTATTCAGGTGGAGACTGGTTGAAAATTTTTCATGTAAGACGTTGTCACCTTTGCCAAGAAATTGCTCAGAAACTATTGTTTGGAGGGCATCTAATCCGTCTATTAGTTGACCCTGCGTGCTATGGAAGGGGTGATCGAAGGCAACTGAAAAGTTTTAAATATTGAGGATGAATTGTACGGCCAGCGAAACAAATTAGTCTGGCATTTCATGCACCGCCGTGCCGTTATCGTCGGGCGGCGCCTGACATCGTATCGAGGTCAAAGGGAGATAATCACGTGAGCGATTCGATAATGGGGAACGAACTGAGAAGCCAGCTGTTCGACCTGGCAATTGCCTGCCGGGTGCTTGCCATGGAGGGCCATGAGGACGGCACCCAAGGCCATCTCTCGCTGCGCGACCCGGATGGAAGGGGGCTATGGTTGAAACGCATGGGCGTACCTTTCGGCGCCATCCGTGAGCCTGAGGACTTTGTCCTGATTGATTTTGACGGTGAAATTCTGGCCGGCAACGGCCGCCGCCACGCAGAATGGCCGATTCACACCGAGATCATGAAAGCCCGGCCAGACGTCAACGTCGTCGGCCACGGCCATCCCCATTACGCTACCCTTTTCACCGCCCTGGATACGGACTTCCAGCCATTTGTCCAAGAAGGTTATCGGGTGCGCGGCCATCGCGTTGCACGTTACGACGACACCTCGACTCTAATTGTATCACCCGAGTTGGGCGCCGGTCTGGCTAGGGCTTTGGGTGCCGATTGGGCCGTGTTCATGCGAAACCACGGTATCTCGTTTTGCGGTGAGAGCATTACCGACGCCGCCATGACCGCGGTATTCCTGGAAAAAGCCTGCAAAGCCTTCTTCGAGATCAAGTCTACCGGCCTCGACATTCGGGTACCTGACGCCGAGGAATTGCAGAACCACTCCGACATTTTCACCAGCGACTGGTTTCTTGCCGACAACTGGGGCTATTTCACGGACAGGCTGACCCGAATCGAGGCCGGTGACGGGTCATGAGCGGCATTCCCCTTAAGCTTTCCATCGGTTGTGGCGCTTACGACCGTACCTGGCCGTTGATCGCATCCGTCGTCGAAGTCGAGGGCGTAGAGTTGGACTGGGAAATCTTAGCACCTGAACCAGTCTTCATACGCGGCATGGTGAACCGGGAATTTGACATCGCCGAAATGTCTTTCAGTACATACCTGCTGCAGCTTTCGCGCGGCGACAATCCCTATACGGCGATACCGGTCTATCCTTCCCGCGCCTTCCGCCACAGCGCCATCTACATCCGGACCGACGCGGGTATCGAGAATCCCGAAAATTTGAGAGGCCGGCCCATCGGAGTGCCGGAGTACCAACTCACGGCGAACGTCTGGGCGCGCGGTATCCTGTCCGACGAATACGGCGTCCGGGCCGAAGACGTTGAATGGTTGATCGGCGACATCGACGAAGTCGGTCGCAGGGAAAAGGTTCCCGTGGAACTCCCCCAAAACATCCCGAACCGCGCCATTGGCAATGACGAAACTTTGTGGTCACTGATGCAGGCCGGGGCGGTTGATGCCATCATCGCCCCCAGGGCGCCACGCGCATTTACGGAAGGCGATCCAGGCATCGGACGCTTGTTTCCCGACGTAAAAGCCGCGGAGCAAGCGTATTTCCGAAAAACCGGGATCTTTCCCATCATGCACCTGCTCGGCATACGCAACGACGTCCTAGCGGAGCACCCGACGCTTCCCGCCCGTCTCTTCTCCGCCTTCGATGCGGCGCGGGCCCATGCCGTCCAAGAGCTCAACCACGTAGCTTACAATTACGTCATGCTGCCTTGGCTGGTGGATCACATGAAGGAGGTGTCCGGATTAATGGGGCCGGATTACTGGACATACGGGTTGGAGGAAAATCGCCTCGTTTTGGAGACCATGTGCCGCTACTCACACGAACAGGGTATGGCCAAGCGCCTGATCGCCCCGGATGAAGTGTTCGCGAGCGTTTAGCTTCCGGGCGTGCGCAGCCGTTCCAGAATCCGGGGCGCAAAAAGGACGGCTAGCACGATAACCGACGCCCCTAGCGCTGTCACGCTGGGTATGACCAGGCCCAAGCCGGCCGCTGCCAGCGGGATCCGGAACCAAACCGCTAAGGGCCGGTCGAGATGCCCTTCGATGGCCGCTGCCAACAGCACCAGTCCTGCAGCCGCGGTTAGGGAAGACAGCAGTATTTTGCCGGTCCCGCCGATCATAAGCAATTCGGGTCCGTATACGAAAGCGAAGGGAATGACGAACGCCGCCAACGCGAACTTGACCGCCAGGATGGCGATGTAGAGCGGATTGTCCTCGGCAATCGACGCGGCGGCATAAGCGGCGACGGCAACCGGTGGCGTCAAAGCGGACATCACGGCGTAATAAAGTATGAACATGTGGGCCGGTAGGGTGTCCACGCCCAGTTGCGAGAGGATCGGACCCATCAGGGCGGCCGCCAAGATATAGGCGCTGGGCGTCGGCATGCCGAGGCCGAGGACGACGGCAACTAAAGCCGCCAGCACGAGCGTAGGGAACAATTGGGCGTCGGTAATGCCGTAGATGACATGGGCGAACTTGGCCGCCAGGCCGGTCATTGTCAGGCCGCCGATGATCAGACCTGCCGCCGCCGTGGCGCCCGCCACCGGCACCATGCGGTAACAGGTTTCGATCAGAACTCGGGCCAGGGAAATAAGACCGATCCGGGTATGGGCCCGCAATATGGCCACCCCGAAAACCACCACCGACCCTACCACCGCAACGTAGGTCGGGGTATAACCCTGAAGAAGGGCGACCGTCAGTGCAATCAACGGAATGAAGAACAAACCGCCGTCTCGGATCGTCTTTCCGAGCTTGGGGATTTTGTCGTCGTCCAACGGCATCAGGCCCTGACGCAGCGAACTGAAATGAACCTGCGAGAAAATCGAGATGTAGTAGAGGATCGCCGGGATCAAAGCGGCGACAGCTATCTCACGGTAGTCGATACCGGTGAAGTCGACCATGATGAAGGCCGCCGTGCCCATCACAGGCGGGACCAGGCTGCCGCCCGTCGATGCGGCGACTTCGATGGCGCCGGCCAGTCCACCGCTGTAGCCCAAGCGCTTCATGATCGGGATGGTGATCGACCCCGTCGTCACGACATCCGAGGTCGGACTGCCGGAAACCATGCCGTACATGCCCGACGAAATGACCGCGACCTTGGCCGGGCCGCCGGCTTGTTGGCCGCTGATCGCGGCGGCGAAATCGAAAAAGAAATCGCCGCCTTTGCAGGCCTGCAATAGTGTACCGAACATGACGAATAGAAAAGCGTACGTGGCGGCAACTCTAACGGGTAGGCCGAAAACGCCGTCCGTCGTAAAGACGGTAATTTCGATGAAATGATGGAAGGTAATGAGTCCGTGCTGCAGAACACCGCTGAGCTGGTGGCCAAACAGGTTGTAGAGAACGAAGGTGCAGACCAGCGTGGTCAGGCCGAGCCCTGTTGTTCGCCGGGTGATCTCCAGCGTCAAAACAAATACGACTGAGCCGAAGAACAGCTGCCAATTCGTCAGGACATCCAGGAGTACGATACGCTGTTCGATTACCGAGGCATTGAGGGCAAAATACAGACCGGTGATGATGCTGACGAGAGCGAGGACGAGATCGAGAAGTGTCGGTCTGTCCAATCTCGATTGTTGGGTTGCTCCGGTCGTCAGAAAGGCCAGCGCCGCCATGCCGGAGAAGAACAGCACCGCCAGGGTCCACGGCCGGATAATGATGGCGGTGGCGGCCGTAATGACGAAGATCCCTACCGCTAAGGCGAAAGGCACGAAAGCCCAATAGTAAACGCCTTGGAGTCGCCGCCGGTTACCGACCGAAAACCAGGTTCTAACCGAAAGAATTTGTCCCAAGGGCATGTTGGGAATCCATTACAGATATTTGGGAAACCGGCGGACCGTTACACTGAACGTCCCGCCGGTAAGTCGCCGGAATTAAGCCTTTTACATGAGCCCTGCTTCCTTGAGATACTTGGCCGATCCGGGGTGGAAGGGATAGACTGAACCCGTCGCCATCGTCTTTTTGGTGGCGGATTTCTTGATTGCCCTGTGTGACTTGTTTTTGAACTCTTCGATCTGTTCGACCATGGATTTCGTGATCTTGTACGCCATGGCATCGTCCATGGCGTCACTGGCAATAATCAATGCGCCGATGCATACCGTGACTGCGCCGTTGGGCGTCCACTTGTATTCCCCTGCCTTGACGTGACAGACCTCTCCACCGAATTGCTTGGCGGTACTGGCGGCAACGTCGTCAGTCATGCTCAGCAGGACGGGAGAGACCGCCTTGGCGATTTCGCGAACGCGCGGATGGTTGTAGGAGATACCGAAATTGGCGAGATCGATGCGCCGGTCGGCCATCAATGAAACGATTTCCTTCGACGCTGCGTACACGACCTGGCCGCCCCAACTCCTAATGTCATCCAGTGTCGCGCCCATTTTTTCCATGGCCACCCGGCTGACGTCGCTGTCCATGTTACCGCGACGATTGATGGCGACCCGCACAGGCAGCTTCTTGTCGACGATATCGGCGAACGTTTTGACGCCGTGTTTCTCGGAAAAATCCTTGTTCAATAACAGATGAGTGACTTGGAAGCGTGCTTGCGATGTATACGCCCGGAAGAGTACGCGTACATTGCCGATCTTGCTTTTAAAGGGCGGTAGTCCGTTTTTGGCCGCAGCCAAATCACCATCTGTCGCCATGCCCATGGGCACCTTTCCGCCGGCCACTAATGGCACATTGGCGAGCCCGCCGCTGGACGTCTGATAGGTGATGGTTGAGCCCGGAATGGCCTTGGCGAGTGCGGCATCGATGCCGCCGCCGATGCGCGACCAGAGACCACCGGGACTGGCCCCGGTGAGGGTAAGATTTAAGCCTTCCGCGTAGGTAGGCATGGCGAAAAATGCGGACAATGCGACGGAAGCGATAGTACGAATAACGATTCTATTGGATTTCATGTTCAACCCCTATCGATTTGCTTTCTTGTTGTCGGAGATTCAAACCTCCGTAATGGACTTCCGTTGGATGAATCAACACGCCAATGATCCATGGAATAAAAGTCCATATCCCTAAGTCCTTTTGTAGGGACAATCCTTGCATTATTCCCAAGCATAAACAATCGACAGAGTAATGGTTGTTACGTCATACCCCCCCAATACTTTAACAGCTCATAAGGGGCCACATTGATATCGATGCTGGTGACTGCCAGCAGAAATCAGTATTGAATTACGACCAGCCAACTTGGAGAGGTCCGTTCGATCACCACGAATTTAATGCTGCCCCTTGGACGTCGGCACGGCGACAAGTTTCTGTACACTTCGTGGCTGTCAGAATTCTCAATTGGCCGCAAATTTGGGTTTTCCCGGGGCGCTTGATAGGTTGTGCGGGTAAAATGTAAGAGATACCTCAATATGATATCTGTCCCAACGATTTAATATTGGCAAAGGTGGAGGTGGAACCCACAAATGTCGTTGATCAAGCTGGTTTCCATCATCGCCTCACATGCCAAGGAGACGACGACCGAAGATGGTATGATCGAGGTGGGCTTCCGAACTGACTCATTCGTCAAGGCGGTGAATCTCCCGGCGTATTTACCGCTTAGCGGCATGACAATGTCGTTCGACGGCGACGGAAATTGCGTGGCCAGGTGCTGTTTGGCAACGCGGTATCGGTGAGTTCAAGGCGAGTTTAGGTCGCAACCTGTAACTTACCGATGACGCCGTGGTGGTCGATCAGGTCAGCTACCAGTCCTCTTGCTCGGATCTCCGAGATGAACGACTCGATAAAAGCGCTGAGCGCTTTGTTGCCGCGCTTTGTGCCAATGGATTGACGTACAACGGTGTAACAGCCATCCAGTACGCGGGACCCGGGCAGCATAAGCGCACTTTTTTGCAATCCAGGCGCAAGGCCGGCCAAAGCGTTCATCTTATCCTCCACAAAACGGTCAAAGGCTTCACTGTGATCTTTGAAGCGGTTCAGTTCGGCGTGTTTCAATGTCCGTGTCAAATAGAGGTCATAAGCCGCTCGATCTAATGTCGCGATCCGCACGCCGGGCTGATCGACTTCTTCGATCGACTGAAAGGGGGATAATTTAGGGACCAGATAAGTAGCTTCGATTTCCGCATAAGCGTCGCTGAAGTCTATTTTCTCCGCCCTTTTTGGCTCTATGGCAATTAGGCAGATGTCCCATTCGTCTCGCTCTCCGGCATCGGCAACGTCACCTGGCATGGGATAGGTCAAATATTTGACGGCTACGCCAAGACTTTTGGCTAGAGCCGCTGCTAAGTCCGGTGCAACGCCCTGAGGATCGCCCGACGGGTTAGTACCAGATACCAGTAGGGAGTTTCCGAGGTTGATACCGACGCGCAACACGTCTGGCGCTGTAAGTTCAGCAAGCGGACTTTCGTTTTCTTTGAGATTCACGATCAATCCTACTGTTCAATAGTTCGACTTACTTGAATGGCGAAGACGCAGTTTCAATATACGGATTTTGATGTGCATGGTTGAATGAGACTACGCAACGTGGTGCCTTCGTAGTAGGCAACAAACGGTTGTCCGACCATTCGCCGATTTCTCGCGTTTAACCCCAGCGGCGAGCTCAATCTGGTGCGAGGTCCTCTATTTGATGCTTCTGCTCGACAGTGTGCTCGGCAATTAGGTCGTTTCCACTTTATCCTTCACCGGAGATATTCTTGCGTACAATCCGAGCGCCATCGACCA
Source organism: uncultured Rhodospirillaceae bacterium (assembly GCA_964590195.1). Classification (GTDB taxonomy): domain Bacteria; phylum Pseudomonadota; class Alphaproteobacteria. The sequence continues at coordinate 6,796 of CAZPWJ010000102.1, forward strand.
TGGCGGCGAGTTTGGCAAAAGCGAGATTTTGGTCGATGTATTTCATGCCGCAGTCAGGTGCAACCCACAATCGTTCGGCCGGCACATACTCTAGGCAGGCGCGTATGCGTGCGGCCACTGCCTCCGGCGATTCTACTTTCTCGTCATTCAAGTCGATGACACCTAGCATCACCGTTTTGACGTCCAGGTCTGACAAAGTCGAGAGGTCGAGATCTGGTTGCGCGGTTTCGACTGAAATGACGTCGACGACGCATTCATTAAGTTCAGAGAGGAAGGCATAACGATCGGGTTTGACCACGTCTTTACCTTGCAAGTAGGCGTAGCCAAAGCAAATGTGCAGCGCCGTGCAGCCGCCAACGCCGTCCAGAGCACGGTCGATAGCCGCCACTCCGTACTCATTGGCCTGACTGGGCCGAGCTTGCAGGTAGGGTTCGTCCAATTGCACAATGTCGGCCCCGGCCGCAAAAATCTCGCGGATCTCCTGGTTCAGGGCGTCGGCGTAGGCCATGGCGAGATCCGCATCGTCGGGGTAATATGCGTTCTCCGCCTGCTGGGTCATGGTGAACGGACCCGGGAGGGTCATCTTCACCGTCCGCTCAGTATTGTTTTTGAGAAATTTCGTGTTCTCGACTTCTATCGGCCTCAGGCGTTCGATTGGACCTGTGACCAGGGGTACAGGATTGGGCTTGCCGGTGCGATCGATGGCTGTGCCATGTTTGCCGGCATCGATGCCTCCCAGTGCGTTGGCCAAGTGATTTGAGTAACTCTCGCGGCGCATTTCGCCGTCTCCGATAATGTCGATCCCGGCGCGCTCTTGGTCGTGAATTGCTAATTTTGTGGCATCGTCGACCGCTTCGTGCCAGACGCCATCATCGACGCGCCAAATTTCACGCGCGCGAAGTCGGGGTGGTAGACGCGAACGCAAATTCGCCTTGTCGACCAGCCAGTCGGGCTGCGCGTAACTACCGACGATGGTTGTGGGCAGCAACTGGTCAACGATCATGAAGCGTCTCCTGTTTTTTCTCGGACGGTGGACATTGTAGTGCTGTCGCAGAAAAAAAGCGCGCCACCTCCTGTTCAGTCTACCAGGGGAGTGGCGCGCTGTGGGAGGGAGTCGTCAAACGGTTTCGAGTGCCTTTTCATGCACCCAGGCAGCATGCTTGGGCGCCTTTTTGGTGTTGCTCCAGTCGTCGAGCATGGGCTTGGCGACCTTGACCAAGTCATCGACCATTTGTGGTGTCGTCGTCGGAACCAGGAATTCCAGGCGGTGTCCGTTGGGGTCGAAAAAATAGATCGACTGGCAAATGGTGTGATCTGTCGGTCCCTTGACGTCGATGCCGTTGGCCTCGAGGTGGGCCCTTTTCTTGTTCAGCGTCTCAATGTCGCCGACATTGAATGCGAGATGCTGGACCCAGTCTGGTGTTTGTTCATCGCGCCCCATGGGCGGCTCGCCGGGCAATTCGAAGAAAGCCAGGAAATTGCCGTCGCCAAGCTGGAAGAACAAGTGCATATAGGGATGGTCCTCTCCGGTGGTTGGCTGGCGATCCTCGGCGACCGCAAAGGTGTATGGCAGACCGACGATGTTGGTATAAAAATCGGCCGTTTCCTTGGCATCTTTACAACGGTAGGCGACATGATGAATGGAATGTACGTCCATAAGCTATTTCGAACCTCCGTATTCTCGAATTCAATTTCAAGCGTCTCCGAAAGTAAATATGCCATCACAGTTGACATAACAAAAATGACTAATGAATATGTTTGTCATGCATGATGGTAATATTAGAAACATCGATCTCAATCTTCTGAAAGTGCTGGATGAACTGCTGCGCCAGCAAAATGTTACCCGCACAGGCGACAAGCTGGGTCTCAGCCAACCCGCTGTCAGCCGCGCCCTGGGCCGGTTGCGTGGGGTATTTGGCGATCCGCTTTTTGTCCGCTCAGGGCGCAAATTCACCCCAACTCCTATGGCGCTTCAACTTCAGGGACGCCTCAGTAAAGTGCTGGAGGAGACCCGCGAGCTGATTCGGCCGAGGACTTTTGACCCCGCCGTTGAGGCCGGCCTAATTCGGGTCAATGCGCCCGACGCCACAACACTCGTGGTGATGTCCAAAGTGTTTGGGGATATCGGGCGCAGGGCACCGCATCTCGAATTCATCGTCACGAATACGCCAAATGATCGGATACCTGCCATGGCCAAGGGGGACCTCGACCTCGCCATAGATTTCTTCGAACGGGTGCCGCCTAGCCACCACAGGCAATGCCTGATGCGGGACAAGGTCGTCGCCGTGGTCCGTCGAGACCATCCCATTCTGCATCAGGGCAAAAAAATCGAACAATTTTTTGATCGACCCCACATCCGATTGGCGACGGCTTCCAGCCGCTTTATTGAGGAGACCCTCGCAAGGCGGGATATTCACCCCTTCTACGCTCTGACCGTACCAAATGTAATCGTCGCCGCCGCCGCCGTATCGGAGACCGATTGGCTGCTAATATTGCCGCGAAATCTCGCCCGTCGGCTGCGCCGGATGTTTGATGTCTCTATTATGGATTTACCTTTCGAGGTCCCGGATATCCCGCTCGATATGGTCTGGCATGAACGCCTTGACCACGATCCTTGTCAATCCTGGGTCCGCGGCGAAATAATCCGAATCACCCAAGCCGGATCGGGCCGGATGCTGAGACACTAAGTCCACCTATTTCAATTTTGCAAAGGATGTTCAGGATGTAACACCGGCTTTCAGCATTGAAATTTTAGGGTGTGCGATAAAACATTGATAAACAAAGGGTTTGGGAATTTAAGGCCGTGGCATAACGATTGCTTTCTTCAAAGCCAATAAAATTTCTTCTAGCTGCAGCAGATGTCGGCTCCAGTTTGGAATAGCTAGACATGGGTGGAGTTTCAATTCGTCCTATGAATACGAAATTGGTCATCGGAATGTCCGGCGCAACGGGCGCTGTTTTTGGGGTTCGGCTTTTGGAGATATTGGCTGAAAGTGAGGTGGAATCCCATTTGATTATCAGCAAATGGGCCCAGCAGACGCTGGAACACGAAACCGATAAGACAATTGACGACCTCCGTGCCATGGCTGATCAGTTTTACAAATCCAGCGATATGGGGGCTGCTGTTTCCTCGGGTTCCTTCCACACCGACGGCATGGTCGTTATCCCCTGCTCTATGCGCACTGTTTCCGCCATTTCTACCGGCACAGGCGATAATCTGGTGCACCGCGCCGCCGATGTTGTTCTCAAAGAACGCCGCAAGCTGGTTTTGGTTACCCGGGAATCACCGCTCAACGATATTCACTTGGAAAATTTGCTCAAACTGTCGCGTATGGGTGTGACCATTCTGCCGCCCGTACCGGCTTTCTACAATCAGCCAAAATCGATTGGAGATCTGGTCGATCACATCGTCATGAGGGTTTTGGATCAATTCAATATTTCCGGCGAATTGATGCCACGCTGGAATGGCGAAATGAAAAACCGCCCTTCGCAGGTTTAAGCAAAGTAACAATCGGGGCCGGCACTTCCGGTCCCCTCAAAGGAGACAGATATCATGGACAAACGCGTTGAAAAATCCGTCGCCACGACGCAACAAATTAAAAGTCTTCGGGCCACGATCGACTGGCTCCGTTCCAATGGCGATCTCATGGAAACCAAAAAAGAGGTCAATCCGGATCTTGAGCTTACCGGTCTGCAGAAAATTTTTGATGGCGCCCAGCCAATGCTTTTCGAGAACGTCAAAGGCATGCCCCATGCCCGAGCCATCACCAATTTATTTTCCGATATCGAAGTCGTCGATCGCATGTTTGGCTTTCAGGGACCGCAGGATCGCACTCGCCAGATCGCCCGTGCCCTCAATAAACCGACCAAACCTGTGGTCGTCGAGGCAGCCGACGCACCTTGCCAGGAGCATGTGATTACCGACGATCTCGACGTCAACAAATGGATTACCAACATCCGTCATACCGATCTGGAATCGGAGATGACCGTCGGCTCGGGCATCCGCTGCGTCGTCGGAGATTACTTCGACGGTGGTTCAGACCTAGGATATAACCGGATGAATTTCCGATGGGGCAATGTCGGCACCTTTCAGATTTCGCCCGGCTCACATATGTGGCAGGTCTATACCGAGCACTACCACGACAAGGAACCGATCCCGATCACGGTGTGCTTCGGAGTGCCTGTAGCGTGCACGTTGCTCGCTGGCGCCGGCTTCGATTACGTCATACTCCCGAAGGGCTGTGACGAAATCGGCGTCGCCGGCACCATTCAGGGCGAGCCCGTCAATCTGGTAAAAGCTCAGACTGTCGACGCCTACGCAATTGCTGAATCCGAATACGTCCTGGAGGGCTATATCCAGCCCAAGGACAAGCGTTACGAGACCAAGGAATCAGAGGATCACGACACCCAGGGCCGCTATCACTTTCATCCCGAATGGGCGGGCTACATGGGCAAGGCCTACAAGGCGCCGACCTTCCATGTCACCGCCATCACCATGCGCAACCCCGAAACCAAACCGGTCATATTCCCCCTTGGCGTGCACACATCGGACGACAACAACATCGACACCACGGTGCGCGAGGCCGCCATTCTTGAGCTTTGCGAACGTCTACAACCGGGGATTATTCAGGATGCCCACATTCCCTATTCGATGACGGATTGGGGCGGCTGCATTATTCAGGTGAAAAAGCGCAACCGCATCGAGGAAGGCTGGCAACGCAATTTCCTCTCGGCCATATTGTCTTGCTCTCAAGGTATGCGGCTCGCCATCGCCGTTAGTGAAGACGTCGACATGTATTCCATGGACGACATCATGTGGTGCCTGACGACACGAGTGAATCCGCGGGCCGATGTACTCAATCCCCTGCCCGGTGGACGCGGCCAGACATTTATGCCATCGGAACGTCTGACTGCCGGCGACAAGGCCTGGACGGCCTCCAATACAGATTTCGAAGGCGGTATGGGCATCGACGCCACGGTGCCCTTCGGCTATGAGAGCGACTTCCATCGTCCGGTCTATCCCGTCGACAGGGTCAATCCGGCCGATTTTTTCTCGCCCGACGATATTGAGAACGCCAAGTCGAGGATGCATGGTTGGTTCCTGTCTCTTGCTCGGACCGGAAGGTAATAATCACCAGGCACGCCACGATCGAGTGACAGCATATGCTTAATCGCTATCGGGTTCTCGACCTCAGCGACCAACAGGGTTGGTTGGCGGGCCGTATTCTTGCCGACCTCGGCGCCGAAGTGAACAAAATTGAACCACCTGGCGCTGACCTCTCCGGCGCCGGCTGGCGTGCCGGCAACATCAATAAACACCTGGTGGAATTAGACTTCGCCGACCCCAAAGGGATGGTGCAACTCGACGGCTTGATTGCCGACGCCGATATTTTGATCGAAACGGCGACGCCAGGCAGTACCCTAGCTGAGCAGCTTTCGCCCACGCGACTTGCCGCCTTCAATCCCGACTTGATCCAGGTTTCGATAACACCCTTTGGCCGCACAGGTCCGCGATCAACGTGGAGAGCGAGCGATATTGAGATGATGGCCGCAAGCGGCGCCTTGTCCCTGGCCGGTGAACGCGACGGCACGCCATTGCGCGTCTCGATCCCTCAATCCTACAGTTGGGGGGCGGCCAATGCTGCCGTCGGCGCACTTGTGGCGCTTTGCCACCGCGGACGGGGCGGAGCAGGCCAGCATGTCGACGTCTCGATCCAGGCCTCTATCATTGCCGGCATCGCTCACGCACCGACTTTCGTCGATTTGTTGGGCGAGACGCCGACCAGGGCGGGTTCACGCATTACCGGACGCTCCGTTCATGGCGCAGATTTCACCGCCTTCTGGCCCTGCGCGGACGGCTATCTAAATTTCGTGCTGTATGGCGGACCGGCGGGACGGCGCACAGTCAAAGCACTGACCGCTTGGATGGTCGAACGGGACGCCGACATCGGCCCGCTGGCCGAAATCGACTGGGATAATTTCGATCCCAAATTCCTGACCCGGGACAATATCGAAAGCCTGGAAGCCCCCATTGCGAAATTCTTCCTGAACGTCAGCAAGATGGAATTTCTCGAGGAAGCCTGCGCTCGCGAGATGCTGGGTTATCCGGTCTCGACCGTGGCCGATATTGCCGCCGACCCGCAGCTTGAGGCGCGCGAATTCTGGAGCGATCTTGAAACGCCAGGCGGTAAAATCGAACGCCACTGCGGCACCTTTTACCTCTTGGACGCGAAACGTCCAAAGGTGCACAATTTTGCCGATGCCCAGGAGAAACCTCCTTCCCGGACCACCTCAACCCACGATAAATCCACCGCCGCCATGGCGGGCGCTCAGGCGCTCTCGGATCTCAAGGTCGTGGAATTCGGGGGCTACGCTGCCGGGCCTCATATTGGCAAGGTTCTAGCCAACTTCGGCGCAACCACAGTGCACGTTGAGTCAAACAAACGGCCTGACGGTTTCCGCCTGGAATATCCGCCGTTTAAGGATGGTAAAGCCGGGGTCAATAGGGGTGGCTGTTTCGCCTTTTTCAACGATTCGAAATACGGCGTCACCTTGGATTTGAAGAACTCCCAGGGTCTTGAACTGGCCCGGCGGTTGATGTCGTGGGCCGACGTTGTGGTCGAAAACATGCGCCCGGGTGTAATGGAAAGGCTGGGCTTGGGATACGAGGCCGCAAGCCGAGACAATCCCGGGCTTATTATGCTGTCGACCTGCAATATGGGACAGACCGGACCGCGAGCCCAGACACCTGGGTTTGGTTCGCAACTTTCGTCACTCGCCGGGTTCTACGGCGCCATAGGCGAGGCAGACGGCCCGCCCATGCTGCTTTACGGCCCGTATATCGATTTTGTCGCCTCGATCATGGGGGCGTCGGCTGCACTTGCGGGCTACGATTGGGCCCGGCGCAAGCGCAAGGGTGGCTGGATCGACATCTCCCAGTACGAAACCGGTCTGCATTTCATTGCCGGTGCTTTGCTGGACTACCACCGCGACGGCATTGTCGCGAACCGGCGGGGTAACCACGACGATGACGCAGTTCCGCACAACGCATATCGCTGCAAGAGTGGAAAATGGCTGGCCTTGTCCTGCTGGTCGGATGCCGAATTTCGGACTTTGACACAGGTACTGGAACAACCAGATTTGGCGAGTGATGCCCGCTTTGCCACGGCGGCGAAGCGGCAGGATTTTACCGCGACGCTGGATGCCGAACTGGCTAACGTCCTGGCGGAACGCGAGGCAGAGGCGACGGCGGAGATCTTGCAGAAGGCAGGGCTGACTGCCTATCCGGTAAATGATATCGCCGATCTCATGGATGATTCCCAACTGGCCAGCCGCAACTACTGGCGGGTCCGCGAGCATGGCGAAATCGGGCCGCAGACATATGGTTTCCCGGGCTTCAACCTGTCCCAAACGCCGGGTGACATTACTCGCGCCGCGCCGCTGTTGGGTGACGACAACGAATTTGTCTTCCGCCAATTGCTTGGGCTTGGCGATGACGAATACGCTACCAGCGTCCGCGCCGGCGCCTTCGATTAAGTAGAACGCCCGGCGAACAGCCGATCTAAGTCGGATTATTAAAGCCAGAATCAAAATAGAAGGTCTCAGTGAGATCAACTGTTTGACTCAATTTCACTGTCCAGTATGCTTTCTTTTCAATTTTGAAAAGGTTTGCTTTAGATGCCTAACGCCGATCCTCACATGGAGGTTTTGCGCCAGGCCCTGCCGTTGATCGCGGGCGTGGGCGGTGGGGCGGCATTGATAACCGATAATAAAGGCAAATGCCTGCAGGCTGTCAGCGCCGACGGAAACCCCAATCTCGATATGGTGGGAAAGATTTTCGAGAGTTGCCGTCAAGCGGCCGAGGAAGGCCGCCCGGTCGGTGTCGTTGAGGGTGAATTCAATCACCGATTTTATGCTATTCCGATTGATGGATATGTCTTAGCAGCCTCCAACGAGGACCGCGCCGACCGCCAAAGTCGGGTGTTTGAAACGCTCAAAGAGACTTTGCCGCTGATCGCCAAAGTAGCCGGCGGCGAGGCAATTTTGTTTGACGCCGATGGACGGCGTTTGGCGACAGCGGATCCAAAATCAGATCAAATCCAGTCATCGCCCGAAGAGGTTTCGGAAAGCTCTCGCAAAGCGATGCAGACCAGCAAGCCTGATATCGGGCCGTCGATTTCCACGGCCGGCGCGACAGCAGTGCGTATTCCGATCTGTGCGGCGTTCGGTTTCGGCTTCAACAACACCGAATCAACCCGTCAACGGACGAAATTGCTCGAACAGGTTCGGCGCAACAGGACCGCCAAGTACGAATGGTCCGACATCGTTGGCCACGACAGCACCCTCGCGGATGCCTTCGAAGCGGCGACGAGCGCCGCCGAATCACAGTCGTACGTCATTCTTGTCGGCGAAAGCGGCACCGGTAAAGAGTTGTTCGCCCAGGCCATCCACAACGGATCGGAAAGGGCCAACAAACCATTTGTCGCCATCAATTGCGGTGCCCTGCCCGAAAGCCTGGTCGAAAGTACGTTGTTCGGGTACGAGGACGGCGCCTTCACCGGCGCTCGCAAGGGCGGCCAAAAAGGTATTTTCGAACAGGCTGACGGCGGTACTCTGTTACTCGATGAAATCAGCGAAATGGCAATCGATCAGCAAACTAAGCTGCTGCGGGTACTGCAGGAACATGAAATCACGCGTATCGGCGGTCAGAAATCGATTGCCGTGGATGTGCGGGTGATCTGCACCAGCAACCGCGACCTCGAAATAGCCATTGCCGAAAATACCTTCCGGGCTGATCTCTATTATCGGCTGAGCGTCATGGACATCCGGCTGCCGCCTTTGCGCGACCATTGCAGCGACATCCCAGCGCTCATCGAGGCTATCCGGGGCAAGCTCTCCAATCGCGAAGGCCGGCCGCTATTGCCCTTGACGAATGATATTATTGCCTTGCTTCAGGCCTACGAATGGCCCGGCAACGTGCGTGAACTCGAAAACGTCATCGACCGTGCTTACAACTTGGCTGGAAATCGACGTGTTGAAATTCGCCACCTGCCCAAATCGATCGTTGAACACGGCAAAACGCCAACTACCAAAACTGCGACCGATATCGACGACAATACTGACGCACGCTCTACATTGACCTGGCGTTTGGCCACGACCGAACGCGAAGTATTGCTGGAGACGCTGGACCGTTGCGACGGCAACCGAACCCGCGCGGCGAAGGAACTGGGCATCAGCGTGACGACGCTGTGGCGACGGTTGAAAAAGAATCCCGGTGCGGTGCCCGTTCGTGGCCCCTGAGGTGAGCATCAATACGCATCTGAGCTGACAGCGACAAACGATTTCGTCGGCTGTGCTCAACCCGTGTCGGATTGGCTTCTGATGCCAAGTTCAAGTTTGAAATTGGCTTTTCAAACACACCTTTCTATTTTCAGAAATGAAAACCTTAGCCCCGATCGCAAACTCGTTTTTGGCGGAATTGGGTACTTCACACCGCTGGCACGGCAATTGCGACATCTATCCAAGACTAATCTGCGAGATCCGACCAGGGGGGTACGCTCGAATGTCCAAATCGTGCCTATCCGGTTAACGCAGACACCCACTTCATGTAGGGTGCTTCCAA
>CAZPWJ010000103.1:0-16404 GCA_964590195.1 uncultured Rhodospirillaceae bacterium
TGGAAGCACCCTACATGAAGTGGGTGTCTGCGTTAACCGGATAGGCACGCAACAATGAACGCCGTCAAGAATAAGAACAATAACAGCGCAATAATCTTGCGAGGCATAATCCAGACAACCTAATTTATTCGATCCCAACCATCTCCAGACTGCACTAGCCATGGAAAACTTTATCAATTAGCTAACATTTGGGTCCCGATCATGGGCGACAGGGTAAACTGGCGCTGAAGTCCCGGAATTGGCGCCAACAGGGCGCAATCTCCCTGCCAGGCCTCTTCAATCAAAAAGATTGGCCAGGCGCTGTTTCATTTGATCGGCAACATATAACGCCAGGGCCTGAATGGTGCGCGTGGGATTGACCCCGGCGGAGGTCACGAAAATGCTGCCGTCCACAACGAATAGATTCTTGACGTCGTGGCTGCGGCCCCATTCGTTGACCACCGAGGTCCGAGGGTCCGTGCCCATGCGGGCGGTGCCCAGCAGATGCCAGCCGCCGGCACTGATGGGTGCTTCGGTATAGATTTCCTTGGCGCCCGCCGCCTCTAGCACCTCCGTGCCCTTGGCGATTGCGTGATCCATCATTCTCAGGCTGTTTTCGCTCAAGGTGTAGTCGATCTTGGGCGCCGGTATGCCGTCGCCATCCGTGAGGTCCGGGTGCAGGGTGACGCGGTTGTGCTCTTCGGGCAGGTCTTCGCAGGCCGCCACCATGCCGGCGGTATGCTTGAACAATTCGCGGAAGGCCTGGTGATGGCCGGCACCCCAGGGGATTCTGCCACGCCGTAGGCCCACCAGGGCGGATGCCACGGGCGCCTGGCCGCGGAAAATTTCGAAGGTATAGCCGCGGACGAAATCCCGTTCCGGATCGGTTTCGTAGAACTCCTGGCTGCGGAAGATTTTCGTCGGGCCCTTGTAGCCGTCCAGTTCCTCGTCGAAGACGCCCATTATGGAAGCGTAGGGATGGAACATCAGGTTCTTGCCGACTAGGCCGCTGCTGTTGGCCAGACCGTCGGGATGAGCCGCCGATTTTGAGTTCAGCAAAATACGCGGCGTGCCGACGCCGTTGCTGGCCAGCACCACCACATGCGCCCGCAGTTCATGTTCGACCCCGTGGCCATCGTAGTAGATGACGCCGGTAGCCATGCCGCTATCATCCACGGTGATCTCGCGTACCCGGCAGCGGGTCCGCAGTTCCACGCCGGCCCGGATCGCATGTGGCCAATAAGTAATGTCGGTGCTGGCCTTGGCGCCCTGGGCACAACCCGCGGCGCAGGCGCCCATGTTGATGCATTTGTCGCGTCCGTCATGGGGCTGGGTGGCAATCGATACGTCCGAGGGCCACCAATGCCAGTTCAGTTTGTTGAAACCCCTGGCCAGGGTCTCGCCAGATTTACCCAAGGGTAGGGGCGGCATGCGCTCGGCATTGTCGCTGGGGTAGGCGGGGTCGCCGGCCAGGCCGGAGATGCCCATCATGCGGTCATTCTCGGCGTAATGGGGGGCCAGGGTGTTGTAGTCGATGGGCCAGTCATCGGCCACGCCGTCGAGGCTTTTGACGCGGAAGTCCGACGGATGAAAGCGAGGAAAATGTGCCGCGTACAAAATGGTGCCGCCGCCGACGCCGTTGAAATTGACAACCTTGATGGGTGAGCCTTGCTCGGCGATGGGATAGTCGGAGGGCCGTTTGCGTTCATTGGGACTGGCGGAGAAATCGTCCTGCCGCCGTCCTTCCCAATTCCGTCCGGTAACGGGATAATTCAGTGGATTGGGCATCGCGCCCTGTTCCAGGCAGACGATCTTCATGCGCGTGTCGGCCAGGCTCCATGCCATGGCGGCACCGGAGGCACCGGCGCCGATGATCAGGACATCGACAGGTTCGTCATCGGATGTGGTCGTCATGGTCGCTCCGGGCGTTTCAAATTGGGAACTGCGCTAGCAACGGAAATTACGGTGCCTTGCGGAAAAACTCGGGGCGGTTCCGCATGGGCTCCAACAGGGACCAATCACCCTGGTCAACGGTAAATCCTTCCGGATGCGGGGCCCGCGTTTCCATGCCGTGCGATTGCATGACGCGGTCATCACGGTAGTAACATTGAACTGTTAGCATGGCCAAAAGATCAGCCTCTTCCGGATACGAGCCGCGAAAAGCCTCGATGACGCTGTCCAATGGAGCTTGCTCCGCCGCCAGGGCGGTGAATGTCTTGCCCTGGCTTTCCCGTGCCGCGCTATCAAGGGCGGCCAGGGCGCTTTGAACGGCGCCGTGCCGTGAAAGTGCGGTTGTCAGGATATCGGCGAAGATGACGGCGTCGGCGGCGCTTGGCAGGTCACCCTCTGCGCTGGCCGGGATGATCGCATCCGCGATGATCTTCAGGGCTTCCGTCTCGTCATCGGTAAAGTGTGTCTCGGTCGGTTTCATGGATCATCCTCAATCGAAAAGATTGGCCAGGCGCTGTTTCATTTGCTCGGCCACATAAAGCGCCAGGGCCTGAATGGTGCGGGTGGGATTAACCCCGGCGGAGGTCACGAAAATGCTGCCGTCCACCACGAATAGATTCTTGACGTCATGGCTGCGGCCCCATTCGTTGACCACCGAGGTCTTGGGATCGGTGCCCATGCGTGCCGTGCCCATCAAATGCCAACCGCCGTTGGTTATGGGTGCCTGGGCGAAAACCTCCTTGGCGCCGGCGGCGCGCAGCACCTCCGTGCCCTTGGCGATGGCGTGATCCATCATTTTCAGGCTGTTGTCACTCAAGGTGTAGTCGATCTTGGGTGCCGGGATGCCGTCGCTGTCCTTTAGCACCGGATCGAGGCTGACGGTATTATGTTCCTCGGGCAGGTCCTCGCAGATCGCCACCATGCCGGCGGTGTGCATGAACAATTTGCGAAAGGCCCGATGATGACCGGCGCCCCATGGAATTCCGCCGCGCTGCAAGCCGGCCTGGGCGACCGCCACCGGCCCCTGGCCGCGGTGAATTTCAAAGGTATAGCCGCGCACGAAATCCCGCTCCGGATCGGTTTCGTAAAATTCCTGGCTGCGAAAAATCTTGTGCGGGCCCTTGTAGCCGTCCAGTTCCTCTTCAAAGACGCCCATGATGGAAGCATAGGGGTGAAACATCAGGTTCTTGCCCACCAGGCCGCTGCTGTTGGCCAGGCCATCGGGGTGGGCGGCTGATTTTGAATTCAGCAGGATGCGCGGCGTACCGACGCCGTTGCTTGCCAGAACCACCACGTGTGCCCGCAGTTCATGCTCCACGCCTTGGCCGTCGTAATAGATGACGCCGGTGGCCATGCCGCTATCATCCACGGTGATTTCACGTACGCGGCAGCGGGTGCGCAGCTCGACACCCGCGCGGACCGCGTGCGGCCAATAGGTGATGTCGGTGCTGGCCTTCGCACCCTGGGCACAGCCGGATAGGCAGGCGCCCAGGTTGATGCATTTATCCCGGCCATCATAGGGCTGGGTGGCGATGGCGGTGTCCGAGGGCCACCAATGCCAGTTCAGTTTGTTGAACCCCTTGGCCAGGGTCTCGCCTGATTTGCCCAAGGGCAGGGGCGGCATGCGCTCGGCATTATCGCCTGGATATGCAGGGTCGCCGGCCAGACCGGCAACGCCCATCATGCGGTCGTTTTCGGCATAAAATGGCGCTAGTGTGTTGTAGTCAATCGGCCAGTCATCGGCCATGCCGTCGAGGCTTTTGACGCGGAAGTCGGATGGATGAAAACGTGGAAAATGCCCCGCATAAAGAACAGTGCCGCCGCCGACACCGTTGAAATTGACAACCTTGATCGGGGAGTCAGGCTCGGCGATGGGGTAGTCCGAGGGCCGTTGCCGCTGGTTCGGGCTGATGGCGAAGTCGCTCTGCGCACGCGCCTCCCAATCCCGCCCGGTGGAGGGGTAATTCAGCGGATTGGGCATCGCCCCCTGTTCCAGGCAGACGATCCTCATACGGGTATCAGCCAGGCTCCAGGCCATTGCCGCACCCGAGGCGCCGGCGCCGATGATCAAAACATCGACAGGTTCGTCGCTGGCTGCTGCCTTTGGCTGGCTGTTCATGTCTACTCCGGACGCTTCATATACTGGGAAATCTTAGCAAATGAAGCGGCGTTATCAACGAAGCTGTAGCTGCCTGCCTGAATTTCCTCTGCCGCCGCCATGAAGCCGCCCAGCGCCGCTCGTGCCAGGACGCCGCCCGTCAGGCCCATGACCACGTTGACCGGTTTGCCGACCGATTGACAGACCGTGCGGATCGCCTCAAGGCTGGGCAGACCAGGGGCGTAAAGTACATCGGCACCCGCCGCCTCGAACGCCTGCAGGCGCCTGATGGTGTCGTCCAGATCAGGATTGCCGCGAATGAAATTTTCCGACCTGGCCGTCTGGGCGAAAGGGAAGTCCTGGGCCCGTGCCGCCGCCACCGTTGCCTCTACTTTCTCCACCGCCAGATTGAAGTCGATGATGGCGCCATCCCTACAATCCTCGATGGAGGCGCCCACCAGGCCGGTGCCGGCAGCCAGCCGGATGGTTTCCGCCGCCGCTTCCGGCGTGTCGCCATAGCCATCCTCCAGATCAGCGGAAACCGGCAAAGAGGTCGCGGCAACAATTTCGGCCGCGTGGGCCAGCATTTCGTCCCGGCCGATGATGCCGTCGGTACAGCCCTTGGAGAAGGCATAACCGGCGGAGGTGGTGGCCAGGGCCTTGAAGCCCATGCCAGTCAGGATCTGGGTCGTCCCTATGTCCCAAGGATTGGGAATAACAAAGGTCTCCGGCCCCGCGTGCAATGACGCGAAGGTATTTGCCTTGTCCAATTGTTCCTGCTTCATGCCGTGCTCCCCTATTTCGAGTTCCCGATTTGGACCGCCGCCGATTGCCCCGCCAGGCGGCCCAGGTTGACCGCCGTCAGCAGGCCGTTACCGGAAAGATAGCCCCAGACCTGGCTGCCCGATACCCCGCAGGCCGCCCCGCCGCCGGCAAACAGATTCGGCAAGGCACTGCCGTCGGGCCGCAGGACCCTGGCCCCGGCGTCGATGGCCAGGCCCCCCTGGGTATGAAACAGCGCGCCGGTGACCTTGATGGCATGATACGGCGCGGCCAGGGCCGGCTGCGTGGTGAAGTCGCGCCCGAACGGGTCTTGCGCCTTGCCCGTTGCGTATGCCTCTGTCTCGGCCAGGGTCTGCCGCAGGGCGTCTGCCGGTACCGCGATGGCGTTTGCCAGGGCGGCAAGATCGGCACCGTGGCGCACGGCGCCGGCGGCCTCGGCGTCCTTGAATTCCTCGAACTCGTGGCCCAGATCCAGCAGGCGGTCATCGAAAATCAACCAGGCCAGGCGATCCGGCTGTGCCAGGACATCGACGGCCTGTTCGGAATAGCCCCGATGCTCGCTGGAAAATCGCCGGCCCAGGCTATTGACCTGAATGCCGCCGTTCATCATCAGGGCCCAGGTGATCAGAATGCCGTGCGGCGTGGCGACGGAGCCATGCCCTTGATAGGCCCCCATATGACGGCTCTCGGCCCCCAGGGCCTCGCCCCAGGCGACGGCATCGCCTTGATTGCCGGGATGGCCGAAATACTCAGCCGAGGCCATCTCCGGGATATGTTCGCGCACCATCGCCTTGTTGCCACCGTAGCCATTGCAGGCCAGGATCACAGCCTGGCAGCCGATCTCTTCCCGCCCGCCGTCGGGCCGTTCGATCACCAAGCCGATAATGCGGCCGTCGGCCTCGGCGAACAAATCCGTGACGGTCGCGCTGGTCATGATATCGACCTCCGCCGCCTCGCAGGCGCGCAACAGGCCGGCCATCAGATCGGCGCCCTGGCGCGAGGGCGGCGCATGCATGCGCAGGGCCGAGAAACCCGGATAGAGAAAGCCGCCCACCAGGGTCAGTTCGACGCCGTGTTCAGCCACCAGCCATTCCACGGTCGGGCCAGAGGCGGCGGCGACGGCGGCAACGACGGTGGGATCCGCCTGGCCCTTGGCCTTGGCCTGAATGTCCTGGATCAGCATCTCGACATTATCGACCACGCTCTGTTCGCGCTGCATGGCGGTGCCGCAAGCCGGGATCATGCCCGAAGACAGCCCCGTGGAGCCGCTGGGAATGGCATCCCGTTCCAGAACCAGCGCCGTGATGCCCGCATCGGCCAGGGTCAACGCCGCCACCAGGCCACAAGCCCCGCCGCCGATCACCGCGATCGGAACCTCCGCCTCGAAACTTTTTCCGGCCGTTGCCGGGATAATCATGATCTGCCCTTCCGGCATCCGTATTCGTTGCTGAATACTGCCACTATTCGGTGGGCATGGGAATTTAGTTGCCGTCTGACGTGTTGGGATGCATCGAATTTGCCGTTTGAATTGTCGTGACACAAATACATATAATATTAGAGGGGAATAATTTTAAACAACTGCGTGTTGGATTATGGCGATGCAGGATAGTGTCGAAAGCAGGCGGCCGTTCACTCGATTGCGCGGCGTTGAAACCAGTGCTGGACCGATAGGTGCGCTGGACAATGAAATTCTTCAGGCTGGTTTGCAGATGTGGAATGATTTACGTGGTGAGCGTCGGATGCCCGCGCCCAAGGATATTGATCCACTTCGCATCCCACGGTTGGCGTTACCCCATGTCACGCTTTTGGATGTCGAGCGCACGCCGGAGATTAGATTTCGCTGGCGGCTGATCGGCACCCATATAACCATGGTGCTGGACCGGGATATGACCGGGCGGTATTGGGATGAAATCTATGAAGACGATATTCTGGAGACGATCGAAAAAGCGCCGCTCCAGGCCATCGCGACAGGCCAGCCCGTGCAATCCCTGGAAACCGCATTCCTGATCGACAAGGTTTTCCTGCACTCGCAATCCATAAGTCTGCCGCTATCCAGTGATGGCGCGCAGGTTGATCGTATTTTGTCCTTTGTCGTCTTCCCCACCAAATCTCAATCATCAGCCTCGAAATTGCCGGCGTCATAGCGGGCGCCGTTGGCCAGCATTTCCGGGGTGCCGATCAGGGCGTTCATTTCGTCAAAACCGATCATCTGGCTGCGGAACGGCGCGGTATCGCCGTGGGTGTGTAGTGAGGCGAAATAGCGGCCCATCATATGGCCCACGGCACGGGCCAGGCCGCCGGGAAAAATCACCAGGGAATAGCCGATCTCTTGTAACTCCGCCGCTGGCAGGATCGGCGTTTTGCCGCCTTCGACCATGTTGGCCAGCAACGGCGTCTGATCACCCAGGCGGGCGGTGACCGCGCGCATCTCGTCCACATCGCGGGGCGCTTCCACGAACAGAATATCCGCACCGGCCTCGCGGTAACGCTCCGCCCGCGCCAAGGCGGCATCCAGGCCTTCAACGGCGATAGCGTCGGTGCGCGCCATGATCAGGGTATCGGCGCTGGCCCTGGCATCGCGGGCGGCCTTGATCTTGCCCATCATCTCGGCCGCCGAAACCAGGGTCTTGCCGCTCAGATGGCCGCAGCGCTTGGGCAGGCTCTGGTCCTCCAGTTGGATCACGTTGGCGCCATTGCGTTCGAACAGCTTGACCGTGCGGATCACATTGAGGGCATTGCCGTATCCGGTGTCGGCGTCAACGATCAGGGGCACATCAACCCGCTCGCCAATGGCCGAGAGTACATTGGCAACCTCATCCATGCCGACCAGGCCCAGGTCCGGCCGGCCATACCGGGTATAGGCGATGGAGGCGCCGGAGATATAGGCCGCCGGAAAGCCGGCGCGCTCCACCATCAAGGCGCCGAAAGCGTCATAGATACCAGGGGCCACGACAATTTCGGGGCCTTTTAGTTGTTCGCGTAGGCTGGCGTTGCTGGACATGATGGCGATGTCTCCCATGGGGTTTCAAGTGTCGCGCTGGCCTCAGAATAGGCTGGAACGCCGTTTGCGCCATAAAAATTCGCCTTCGGCTTCGACGGTGGATTGACTCCCATCCAGCCTTGCGTCAAGCTGACATTTGTCAGTTTCTGCTGCTTTCGGCGCCCCGGAACTGATTTGATTTGTACGAGTATAATCGCCGAAAAAGGTCAGGCAGGATGCATACATACTTAATACGCAGGTTGCTTGCCCTGATTCCGACCTTGTTTTTTGCCAGTATTATAGTCTTTTCCGTCATCCGTCTGATACCCGGCGACATCATTGATTTGATGTTGAGCGAGAATGATTTCGGCAGTGCCGACACGGCGACGCGGGCGAAAATCACCGAGGCTCTGGGCCTCGACCAACCCATCTATATTCAATACCTGGTATGGGCCAAGGGCGTGGTCCTGCATGGCGATCTGGGCAATTCCCTGTGGCAGGACACGCCGGTGATGGATGATATCAAGGTGCGCCTGCCCTACACGCTGGAGCTAGGCGGCCTGGGCCTGTTCTTTGCCTTGATCATTGCCATACCGATCGGCATCTATTCGGCAATCCGCCAGGAAACCATTGGCGACCATTTGGGCCGGACTATATCGATATTGGGGCTGTCTATTCCAAGCTTTTGGCTTGGCACCATGGTCGTCATCATGCCGGCGATCTGGTGGGGTTGGAGTACGCCAACGGGCGCGATACCGTTTGCCGAAGATCCCATTGGCAACTTGCAGGTCTTTTTAATACCAAGCCTTATTCTGGGACTGGCGTTGTCGGCGGTGACCATGCGCATGACGCGAACCATGATGCTGGAGGTGTTGCGCCAGGATTATATCCGTACGGCCTGGGCCAAGGGCTTGACGGAGAAGGTGATCATTCTACGTCATGCCATGAAGAACGCATTGATCCCGGTGATTACCCTGATCGGGCTGTTCGTGCCCATCCTGCTCGGCGGCACCGTGATCATAGAGCAGATATTCACCATCCCCGGCATGGGCCAGTTGCTGTTGGAATCCGTTACCGCGCGCGATTATCCGGTTATCACGGGCATCTTTCTCATTGTTGGGCTTATTGTTATCGGCACCAATCTCCTGGTCGATCTTTGCTATGGCTTCCTGGATCCCAAGGTCAGGTACGATGACTAATCATAACGACGAATTCTGGGGCGTATTGAGAACATGACGGAAGCCATCGTAACTGATCGGGAGCTATCCAAGGCCAGCAAACCGCGCGGGGCCTTGCGGAGTTTTCTATCACGCCTGTTTCGTGAGAAGCCTCTGGGGGCCTTTGGCGCGATCATCTTTCTTATCCTGCTGCTAACCGGGATATTCGCCGACGTCATCGCGCCGCAGGGCTACAACACCATCCACCCCATGGACAAGCTGAAGCCGCCGGGCAGCACCTACACGTACTTTGATGCTGATTTCAACGAGCTTAAGGGCACATACCTGCTGGGCTCGGATCAACTTGGCCGGGATGTTTTTTCACGTATCGTCTATGGCGCGCGGATTTCAGTGATCATCGCCTTCTCGGCAACCACGCTATCCATCATTATTTCCATCACGCTGGGTCTGATGTCCGGTTTCTTTGGTGGCCGGCTTGATATGGCGACGCAGAGATTTGTCGACGCCTGGATGAGCTTTCCCGACCTGATTATTCTGATTGTCGCGGTCTCGATCCTGGGGCCGGGTATGTGGCAGGTAATCCTGGTGCTCGGTCTGCTGTACGGCATTGCCGGTTCGCGCATCGTGCGCGGCGCGGTCTTGTCGACGCGGGAAAACATGTACGTGCACGCGGCGCAGTCAATCGGCGCCTCGACGCCGCGCATTCTGTTTCGCCATATTCTGCCCAACATCATGGCGCCGGTTATTGTTCTGTTCACGACCCGATTGGCGGCGGTCATTCTGGCGGAGTCGGGCCTTAGTTTCCTCGGACTCGGCATCCCGCCACCGGCACCAAGCTGGGGCGGAATGCTCTCGATCGAGGGCAAGAGCTATATGTTCCACGCACCTTGGCTGGCTATTTTGCCGGGCGTTGCGCTGACCATTGTCGTTTACGGCATCAATATGTTCGGCGACGCCCTGCGAGATCTGCTTGATCCTCGATTGCGCGGCGGCGGCGGCCGTTATGGCGGCGGCAAGACAAAACGTAAGCGGCGGACATGAGCCGCAACCGCTTTCGATAATTGCAATCGACCAATCTCATATAGGGAGGACTGAAAATGAGATTAAATATAAAACGATGGCTGGTCGCGGCATGCGCTGCGGCCGTATCCTTCGGCGGGGCGAGTGTCGCGTCGGCGGAGGAGCCGCAAACGGGAGGGACAGTCAACGTCATCTCCTATTACCGCACCATCAATGCGTTGACCTGGGACTACCAGAAATGGATCTGGAAGGAGAACCACGACGGTCTTCATCTTGATCAACTCTTTGCCGGTGATCTGCAAAAGGGGCCGCGCGGCACCAATGAAAACGACTTCGTCGCCCAAGCCTATATTCCGCCCGAGCATTTGCGCGGCGAGATCGCCAATAGCTTCGAATTGAAGACGGACCCATTGCAGCTGATTTTCAAGCTGCGCCCGGGCGTCTTCTGGCCGGCCACGCCGGGGGTCATGGAAAAGCGCGAAGTCACGGCCGAGGACGTGGCCTTCCATTTCACTCATATGTGGACCCTAAAGCGGAAGATTCCGACCTACTGGTCCTTCATCGACCGTTGGGAAGCCAAGGATAAGCATACGGTTATCGCCCATCTTAACAGCTACAACGCCAACTGGGCCTATCGTCTTGCCTGGGGTTATTTCTCGGCCATTCTGCCGCCCGAATACCACAAGCTTGATGACAAGGCGCGGGCCGATTGGAAGAACGCCGTTGGCTCCGGGCCGTACAAGGTCGCCGATGTGGTGAAGTCCAGCCATCAGACCTATGTCAAGAATGACGACTATTGGGACAGCGCTACAATTGACGGCAAGTCCTACAAGCTGCCGCTCAATGACAAGGTCGTCTATCACCTGATCAAGGACGAAGCCACGGCGATCGCCAACATCCGCACCGGTAAAGCGGATATCATGGAGGCCATCCGCTGGCAGTTCGTGGACGAGCTGAAAAAGTCCGCGCCGGATCTGATTTTGAAGAAAGGCCTATCAACAACGGGCACCTTTATTGCCTTGCGTAATGATAAGAAGCCGTTCAACGACGTACGCGTTCGCCGTGCCATGAATTTGGCGGTGAACCAGCGGGAAATTCTGCAAACCCTGTTGAATGGCGATGGTTCCATGCTGAACTATCCGTTCTCGAGCGCCTGGAAAAGCGTCTACACGCCGATTGACAAGCTTTCCGCCAAGGGCAAGGAACTGTTCGATTACAACCCGAAAAAAGCCAAGCAACTGTTGGCCGAAGCCGGGTATCCGAACGGTTTGGAGTTCGAGCTGATGTATAGCTCCAGCACACCATATCACGTGGATCTGGTGCCCATGCTGCAGGCGTATTACCAGCGTATCGGCGTCACGATGAAGCTGAAACCTCTGGAATATGCTGCCTTCCGCTCGCAGATGCGCAAGGACACCCAGGCCGTTGGCTATCTGATGAACAACGGCAGCGGCAATCCGATCCAGGTGCTGCGCAAAAGCTTTGTCACCGGGCAGACATGGAACCCGGCCATGCATGCGGACGAGGCGTTCGACAAGCGCTGGAAAGCCGCCGCTGCCGAAACCGATCCGGCCAAGGCGCATAGCGAGTTGGTCGCCTTGAACCGCTTCATCATCGAGGAAAAGGTGCCTCACGTATGGCTGCCGACGGACGTGTTCTACCGCGCCCATTGGCCGTGGGTTAAAAACTACCACGGTGAATTGCGCGTTGGTGCGGTCCGTCCGGGTCCGATCTATGCCCGGATCTGGATTGATCAGGCCATGAAGAAAAAGATGGGCTTTTAGATCCGTCGATAGAACCGTGAACATCCGGGATGTGAGTTGTCGTCTCACATCCCGGTCACGGGACCAAAAACCGGTTTGATAATTTTTATTTTTTATTTTTCCGCTGCATCGCCGGCCCTGATTTGAGGGCATAAGAGGATTTTTTTCGTGCCAACTGTATTGGAAGTCAAAAATTTAAAGACGCATTTCTTTACGGACGCGGGCGTCGTCAAGGCCGTGGATGGCGTCAGCTTCAACGTACAGGCCGGCGAGACCTTGGCCATCGTTGGCGAAAGCGGCTCCGGCAAGAGCATCACAGCACTTTCCATCCTGGGACTGATCCCTAATCCGCCGGGCGAGATCATTGATGGCGAGATTATTTTCGAAGGCCGCGATCTGCTGGAACTGGACGACGACGAAGTGCGCGATGTCCGCGGCAACAAGATCGCCATGATCTTTCAAGAGCCCATGACCTCCCTGAACCCGGTGCTGACGATCGGCCAGCAGGTCGCCGAACCGATCGAGGTTCACAAGAACCTGTCCAAGGACTCGTCCATGGCGCGCTGCATCGAGCTTTTGGCGAAGGTACAGATCTCGGACGGCGAAAACCGGGCGCGTGCCTATCCTCACCAATTTTCCGGCGGCATGCGGCAACGGGTGATGATCGCCATGGCCCTGTCATGCAGCCCAAAGCTTATCATTTCGGACGAGCCGACAACGGCATTGGATGTCACGGTGCAGGCCCAGGTCCTGGAATTATTGAAGGAACTGACCCACGAGGAGGGCGCGGCGCAAATCCTGATTACCCATGACCTTGGCGTCGTCGCGCGTTATGCCGATCATGTCAATGTCATGTATGCTGGGCGCATTGTTGAAAGCGGTACGGCGGTCAGTATTTATGACGACCCGCGCCATCCCTATACCATCGGTCTGATGGCATCCATTCCCAACCTTGACGACGACGTCAAGGAAAAGCTGATCCCCATCGAAGGGCAGCCGCCGAACCTGGCAAAGCTGCCGCCCGGATGCCCGTTCCGGCCGCGTTGTGGCTACGCCATCGACCGATGCGCGGTGGAGCGTCCGGAACTGGAATTGGTTGGCGAAGAACATCAAAAGGCGTGCTGGATCGATGTCCGAGAGTAGTAAAGAACGAATTCTCGAGGTCCAGGATCTCAAGGTGCATTTCCCGGTGCAAAAAGGCATCGTGTTCAAACAGCATATCGGCGACATCAAGGCCGTTGACGGCATCAGCTTTCATGCTGACCGCGGCGAAACCGTCGGTCTGGTTGGGGAAAGCGGTTGCGGTAAATCGACCACCGGCAACGCTATTTTGCGCATGACGCCGGTGACGTCGGGACAGATCATTTTCGAGGGCGAGGACATCGCCAACTACAGCAAGGCCGAAATGCGCGGCGTGCGCCGCCGCATGCAGATGATCTATCAGGATCCCTTCGGTTCCCTCAATCCGCGCATGTCCGTTGCCACTATCGTCGGTGAGCCGCTGGTGGTGCATGACATGGCCCGCGACCGTGACGACTACAACGACAGAATATCCGAGCTGCTTGAAATGGTCGGCCTGAACCCGGCCATGAGCAGCCGTTACCCGCACGAATTTTCCGGCGGTCAGCGTCAGCGCATCGGCATTGCCCGCGCCCTTGCCGTCAATCCGGATTTTATTGTTTGCGATGAACCGGTTTCCGCGCTGGACGTCTCGATCCAGGCGCAGGTCATCAATATTCTTGAGGATCTGCAAGAGCGGCTGGACCTGACCTATCTGTTCATTGCCCATGACCTGGCGGTGGTGCGCCATATCTCCGATCGCATCGTGGTCATGTACTTGGGCAAGATCGTCGAGACCGCCAACCGCGTGGATCTATATCGCCAGCCGCAACATCCCTATACCAAGGCCCTGCTGGCCGCTGTTCCCATCGCCAACCCGAAAGCGGAAGCAGCACGTGAGCATATCTTTCTGCAAGGCGAAGTGCCAAGTCCCCTGAACCCGCCCAGCGGCTGCCATTTCCATCCCCGTTGCCCCCACGCGACGGAGCGATGCCGCCAGGAGGAGCCACAAATTAGGGGCTTCGCCGATGGCCATTCCGTGGCCTGCCATCTGTATGATTAGCGATGGCGGTATCCCGAAAAAAAAGACCGGGAAAATCCGGCAAGGGTGACGGCGAGTATGCCGGCCGCATAAAGAACAGCGCTTTGGTCAGTGCCCGGCAGGGCCAAATCATGGATGCCGCGCTGGATCTTTTTCTGGAAAAAGGTTACGGCAGCACCACGATCCGTGACATCTGCGCCCGTTCCAACGTTAATCAGGCGTCGCTCTACGATTACGTGGATGGCAAGGAAGATATCCTGAGCCGGATCTTTCACCGTATGCACAATCCCAGCGACGACAATGCCACTCGGCTGGAATTCAGCACTTCCAAGGCGACGGATCTGGAAAGCTATATCAGCAATTATTTTCAGTTCGTCTGGCGCGAAAATCCAAAGGCCATTTTGCTGGTCTATCGCGAGGCGCGGAGACTGCCCGACCAGGACCGGCGCGAGATGCTGCGCCGCGACGCCGCCCTGGTGACGCGAATCGCGCGGGATATCTCTCGGTTTTCCGGTGCTCCGGAAGACGAGCAGCGCTTTCGGTTTATTGCCGAAACCGTGGTATTTTTTTCCGCCTTCCTGCCGTTTCGACAATGGCATCTGCGCGATGCGGAGATCGACAAGCTGGTTGATAACGCCACGCGCATGGTATTGGCGGCGATAAAGGATGTAGATAGCTGAGCGGCGCGGCCAGGCCCCTCTTTGCACATGCCGCGCTCCGCAACGTCAATGAGGAGTGATCTAAGATGCGTGAACCCCTTCGCAACGATGCCGACGCCAGGGCGCTGGAAAAGACCCCGCTGGAGGATCTGCTGACCGCGACCAATGCCTTTGACGCGATCCGCCAGCGCGCCGAGGCGGATCCGGACAATATCGCTCTGAAATTCCTGGTGCCGGGCGAGGTTGAGGCGCCGCCCCATGATGTCAGCTATGGCCAGTTCATGGCCGGCTGCTACCGGACAGCTAATATGCTGCATGATCACGGCCTCGGCCCGGGCGATGTGGTGTCGTTCCTGCTGCCGCTGTGTGAAGAGGCCTATTGCACCATTGTTGGCGGCGAGGCGGCGGGTGTCGTCAATGCGGTCAATCCCATGCTGGAGGATTGGCAGATCATCAAGATCCTGCAAGCCGCCAATACCAAGATCCTGATTGCCGCCGGCCCCGATATGGATCCCGGAATCTGGGACAAGGTGGAGGCGCTACGCGCCGCGCTGCCGGAACTGAGTGTAACGTTCCAGGTTGGCGGCGGGGCCGAATTGGTCGAGGGGGTAAAGTCCTTTGACGCGGCCCAGGCCGGCTATCCCGATGATCATTTGATCTCGGGCCGGCAAATTGAGCCCGGCGACATTGCCTCCTATTTTCACACCGGCGGCACCACAGGTACGCCGAAACTGGCCCAGCATACCCACTACATGCAGGCGACGCAGATCTGGAGTACGGGCCAAGCCATTGACTACGGCCCCGGCGACAGCCTGACCACGGGCCTGCCGCTGTTTCATATTGGCGGCTCCATCGTTTGCGGTCTGGTGCCCTTGGCCCATGGCACCACCTTGGTGGTGGTCAGCCCGGCTGGCTTTCGTGATCCCTCTACCGTGCGGGATATGTGGCGCCTGGTGGAGCGGCACCGGATCACCATCCTTGGCACGGTGCCGACGGTCTTTGGCGCGTTGTTGAACAGTCCCGTGGGCGACACCGATATCTCTTCCATCCGCCACGGCTTTACGGGCGGTGCGCCACTGCCGACCGAAGTGGGCCGGGCCCTGATCAAAACCATGGGCAAGCCGTTGTTGGAAGGTTACGGCATGACCGAGACCACATCCTTCGTCACCATGCTGCCGCGAAATGGCCCGCCCGCCGTCGGCAGCGCCGGCATGGTGATGCCACACTGCAAGGTCAAAACGGCCATCTTGGACGATGACGGCAATATCCTGCGCGATTGTGCCGTGGACGAGATCGGCGTCGTACTAATGGGCGGGCCGGGCGTGACGCCGGGCTATGTTCAGGCGCAATACAACGCCGGCGCCCTGTTGGCGGACGGCTGGCTGAATTCCGGTGACCTTGGCCGTTTTGATAGCGACGGACTGCTGTGGCTGACCGGGCGGGCCAAGGATCTGATTATCCGCGGCGGCCACAATATTGACCCCGCGGTGATCGAGGAAACCTTGCACCAGCACCCTGCCGTGGAATTGGCGGCGGCCGTGGGTAAGCCCGATTCCTATGCCGGCGAACTGCCCATCGCCTATGTGCAGCTGAAACCGGGTGCCGAAGCCAGCGCCGAAGAATTGCAGGCCTTTGCCCGTGAGCATATTCCCGAGCGGGCGGCCAATCCGGTGAACCTGTTCCTGCTTGACGTCATGCCGCAGACCGCCGTTGGCAAGATTTTCAAGCCGGCCCTGCGTTGGGACGCCATCGAACGGGTGTTCTCGGAACTGCTTGATCCGGTGGCCGAGGCAGCCGGCGTCAAGATCACTGTATCTGCGGGTGTCAGCGATGTTCACGGCGTGCCTATCCGGTTAACGCAGACACCCACTTCATGTAGGGTGCTTCCAATCT
>CAZPWJ010000104.1:0-16379 GCA_964590195.1 uncultured Rhodospirillaceae bacterium
GTTCAGCTTGTATTTCGAGCGCAGTCGCTTCGTCATCTAATTCCGTCTCTCTCGCAAAAGAATCTTGAAATCCTGAATTCCCATGCGCCGCCGCCCACCGCAAAGGATGGGGCGCGCATTGTGGCGCGAGTTATACCCATCCTTCGCCGCAAGTCAAATGGCAAATAAGAGGAATTCAGCCAAAATAGGCCTCTCAGTCGCTGACTTCATCATCCGGGCGGATAAGGGCCGAGATCACGCCATGCAGGCTGCGCACTTCCTGGCCGGTCAGATCGGCCCGGCGGAAGATATTGCGCAGGTTGCGCATCATGGAGGGGCGCTTCTCCGGCGGCTTCAGGAAGCCCTTGCGGGAGAGCTCTTCCTCCAGACGATTTTCAAAAAAGGCCAGTTCGTCCCGGCTGGCGGGCAAGCTGTCGCCGGCGACGATAGGTTCGGGCACGGGGCCGGAGGTGAACCATTCATAGGCCACCAGCAACACCGCCTGGCCCAGATTGAGCGAGGAAAAGGCTGGATTAGCGGGAATCTGGATGATCGAATGGGCCAACGTCGTATCGTCATTGGACAGGCCGGCCTTTTCGCCGCCGAATAGAATGCCCAGCTTTTGCCCCTGAGCCAAACGGGTACGCATGTCCGCCACCGCCTGGCGCGGGGTCAGGCACGGCTTTTCCATCTCGCGGGCCCGCGCCGTGGTGGCATAGACCGTATGCAGATCCGCCACCGCCCCCGGCGTATCATCATACAGCGCCGCCGCCGCGAGAATATCATCGGCCCGGCTGGACATGGCGATGGCCTTTTCGTTGGGCCAGCCGTCGCGGGGGTCGACGATACGCAATTCACCAAGGCCGAAGTTTTTCATGGCCCTGGCCGCGGCACCAATATTTTCGCCCATTTGCGGACGCACCAGGATCACCGCCGGGGCCGGCCCGACGGTCACCGCCGTTTGCGTGGAATCAGTGCCGGCCATCAACGGACCCTACAGCGCCGTGGCCGGCGCGCCGTCCTTGAATAGCTTGTAGGTGATGGAGTCTATCAGGGCCATGAACGAGGCATCGACGATGTTGGGCGAGACCCCCACCGTGAACCAGCGCCGGCCCTTGCCGTCCGCGCTTTCGATCAGCACCCGCGTCACCGCGCCGGTACCGCCATCCAGGATACGGACCTTGAAGTCCACCAGATTCAAATCGGTGATGTAATCGGCATAGCGGCCAATATCCTTGCGCAGGGCCATGTCGAGCGCGTTGACCGGGCCGTTGCCCTCGGCCACGGACATGATCTGGCGTCCGTCCACGGTGATCTTGACCGTCGCCTCCGAGACGGTGATCAACTCGCCCCTGGCGTTGTGGCGCCGTTCCACCATGACGCGGAAGGCATCGACGTCGAAATATTCCGGCACTTCGCCCAGGGATCGCCGGGCCATCAGCTCGAAGCTGGCCTCGGCGCCATCGTAGGCATAACCCTCGAACTCCTTTCGCTTCACGTCTTCAAGCAGCCGGTCAACCTTCGGATGCTTGGGATCGATCTCGATCCCGACCTCGGTTAGTCGGGCAAGAATGTTGGAGCGTCCAGCCTGGTTCGAAACCAGCACCTGGCGGGCATTGCCCACCAATTCGGGGTTAATGTGCTCGTAGGTTTCCGGGTTCTTCAGCACGGCGGAGACGTGCAAACCGCCCTTGTGGGCAAAGGCCGAGGCGCCCACGTAAGGCGCCTGCCGCGCCGGGGCCCGGTTCAGCAACTCGTCCAACAGGTGCGAGGTCGCCGTCAGATGACGCAGGCCATCATCATCAATGCCGGTCTCGTAGTTCTCGGCAAAGCCCGGCTTCAATTTCAGGGTCGGGATCAGGGCCACCAGATCGGCATTGCCGCAGCGTTCGCCCAGGCCGTTCAGGCTGCCCTGCACCTGCCGTACGCCGGCCTGTACCGCCGCCAGGGTACCGGCGATGGCGTTGCCGGTGTCGTTGTGGCAATGGATGCCCAGACGGTCGCCGGGGATGTGTTCGATCACTTCGCCGACGATACGGGAAATCTCGTGCGGCAGCGCGCCGCCGTTGGTATCGCATAGCACGATCCAGCGGGCGCCCGCATCCAGGGCCGATTTCAGGCAAGCGAGAGCGAATTCCGGGTTGGCCTTGTAGCCGTCAAAGAAATGCTCCGCATCGAACAGGGCCTCGCGGCCCTTGGCGATACAATGGGCCACGGACTCCCCCACCATGGCGATATTCTCGTCGCGCTCGATGCCGAGCGCCACGTCCACATGATAGTCCCAGGTCTTGCCCACCAGACAGACCGCGCCCACGGGGGCGTTGACCACTTCCGTCAGGCCCGGATCGTTGTCGGCGCTGCGGCCCGGCCGCTTGGTCATGCCGAACGAGGTAAATGTGGCGCGCTTCAGGCTCGGCGGGCTTTCGAAAAACTTGCTGTCCGTCGGATTGGCGCCGGGCCAGCCGCCCTCCACATAGTCCACGCCCAGACGGTCCAGGGCCTCGGCAATGGCGCGCTTGTCCTCGACCGAGAAATCCACGCCCGAGGTCTGCGCCCCATCGCGCAGGGTGGTATCGAATATATAAAGCCGTTCTTTCGCCATTGTCCTAACCTCCCCTGCGCCAGGTCGTACCGCCCGCGCCGTCTTCCAGAATGATGCCCTGATGCGCCAAGTCGTCACGAATTCGGTCGGAAGTGGCGAAATCCTTATCCGACCTGGCTTGCCGCCGCTGTTCGATCAGATCATCGATGGCCTCGGCGGAGAGGCCATCCTCTCCTCCCTCGCCCTGGAACCAGGCATCCGGCGTGGCCTGTAACAGGCCCAGCACATAGCCCACCGCTTTCATCGAGGCCGCCGCCGCCGCATCACCGGCCATGGCCAGATCCGAAAGACGGTGCATCTCGGCAATGGCCTTGGGCGTGTTCAGGTCATCGCACAAGGCCGCCATGACGGCCTCGGGCAATTCCGCCGCCTCCCGCTCGCCCATGGCACGGTACCATTTGTCCAAGGTGCGCCGGGACTCCGCGATCGCCTCCTTGGTGAAATCCAGGGGCTGGCGATAGTGCGCCGAAAGCAGTGTCAGACGGATCGCCTCGCCGGGAAATTCATCCAGCAGTTCGTGCACGGTCAGGAAATTGCCCAGGGATTTGGACATTTTCTCGCCGCCCACCGTGACATGGCCGTTGTGCATCCAATAGTTGGCGAAGGCCGCGCCGTCATGGGCGCAGGTGCTTTGTGCGATCTCGTTCTGATGATGGGGAAACACCAGATCGATACCGCCGCCATGAATGTCAAAGGTCTCGCCCAACAGCGCCTCGGACATCACCGAGCATTCCAGATGCCAGCCAGGCCGGCCCTTGCCCCAGGGGCTGTCCCAGCCCGGCTGCCGGTCATCGGAGGGTTTCCAGAGCACGAAATCGGTGGCGTTGCGCTTGTACGGCGCGACCTCGACCCGGGCGCCGGCGATCAGTTCCTTTTGGCTGCGTTTCGAGAACACGCCATAATCCGTCATGGACGTGGTGTCGAACAACACATGGCCGTCCGCGGCATAGGCATGGCCCTTGGCCACCAGCGCCTCGGTCATAGCGATCATACCGTCCACGTATTCCGTGGCGCGGGGTTCATGATCGGGCGGCAGCGCGCCCAGGGCCGCCATGTCGCCGTGAAAGGCATCCGTCGTATCCGCCGTCAGTTCGGCGATGGTAATGCCCAATTCGTGGGCCCGGTCGATGATCTTGTCCTCGATATCGGTGATATTGCGCACATAGGTCACCGTGCCATAGAGCCGGCGTAATAGGCGAACGAAGCTATCGAAGACCACCACCGGACGGGCATTGCCCACGTGGGCCAGGTCATAGACCGTGGGGCCGCAGACATACAGACGCACCTCGTCCTCCACCATGGGCGTGAAGGTTTCCTTGGCGCGGGTCGCGGTATTATGGATTTGAAGCTGGGGCATCGGGATAACTCCCGTCAAAATTTACAGATGCTGATTTCGAAAACGCCAATTAGGTCTTTACTGGCGCTGCGCCCGTTCTTGGTTCAGGCGCGGTAGGGAGGCGTGCAGGCAATACCTGGACAACCTCCGCCGGTACAACAGCCCGGCAAGGTGGTAATTCGAAGGTATTGGTCGTCACGCTGCATCGTCGCAAGCATCCTTGTTGTGCCGCCCCACGAGCGACGGCGCCCTTATAACGCCGCGCAACGGCAAATGTCCAGCCGGCACGAAAAGTATGTTGGCGCAAATTGCTGGCGGAGCATGGCCGCATGCGGGATAATAGCCGCAGATACGGTATGAAAAGAATATGGAGGAAGCCGATGGCGGGTATAACGGATAAATGCGCGGTCACGGGTATTGGCGAAACGGAATATTCCAGGAATTCGGGCCGTTCGGTGGCCGCCCTGCAGATGGAGGCCTCGCTAAAAGCGATCGCGGACGCCGGCCTGCAGCCGAGCGATATTGACGGCGTCATCCCCTATTTCAACATGGAAGTAGTCGCCGAGGAATTCATCACCAACCTTGGTATTGAGGATCTGCGCTATTCCGCCATCACTCCCTTGGGCGGGGCCAGTGCCGTCTCGGCGGTTCAGGCGGCGGTCTCGGCCATCGTCGCCGGCGTGTGTAATCACGTGCTGCTGCCCATCGGACGCAACGGCTCGTCCGGCGAACGTATTGGCGGGCGGGTCCAGGCGATGCCGCAATTCCGCGTCCTGGGCGAATTCGAAATGCCGTCGGGCAATATCGCGCCGCCGCAGCTCTACGCCCACATGGCGCGCCGGCACATGGAAATGTACGGCACGACTTCGAGGCAACTGGCGGAAATCGCCGTGGCGGAGCGGGCCAACGCCATATTGAATGACAATGCGGTGATGCAGAAACCCATGACCATCGAGGATCATCAGAACTCCCGCATGATTTCCGATCCCCTGCGTCTGTTCGATTGCTGTCTGGAAAGCGATGGCGCCGCGGCGGTCGTTATCTCGAACACCGAACGGGCCAAGGACTTGCGGCAAAAGCCCATCTACATCATGGGCGTGGCGGAGGGGCATCCGGATTCCCCCTCCAACATCACGCAACGGCCGGACCTGACCACCCTGGGCACCGCCAAGGCGGCGCCGCGCGCCTTCGGCATGGCCGGTATCAGCCACAATGATATCGACGTGGCCGAGATTTATGACTGCTTCACCTATATCGTGATGTGCCAATTGGAGGATCTGGGCTTTTGCAAAAAGGGCGAAGGCGGGGATTTCATCTCCAACGGTCGCATTGCGCTGGATGGCGAATTGCCCATCAACACCCACGGCGGCCTGCTGTCCCAATCCCACATCGTGGGCATGAACCATGTCTGTGAACTGGTAAAACAGTTGCGCGGCGACGGCGGCAAGGCCCAGGTGGCCAATGCCAACATCGGCCTGGTCACGGGCTTCGGCGACCTCGGTGACGGCTCCGTCGCCATCATGCGGAACTAGCGAGAGTGCAACAGACAATGAATGAGTTTGAATACGATAAACCCGTTCCGCCCTTGAACCGGGACTCTAAACCGTTCTGGGACAGCATGAAGGAACACAATATGCGCCTGCAACGATGCGCCGATTGCGGCAAAGTCCGCCATTATCCGCGCCCCGTCTGCGATAACTGCCTGTCCATGGAGTGCGAGTGGGTGCGCGCCACGGGCAAGGGCAAGGTGCATAGCTGGACCATCTCCCACCATGCCTTCCTGCCCGGTTTCATTGCTGACCTGCCTATGACCCTGGTCACCGTGGACCTGGACGAGGGCGTGCGGATCTGCGCGCAAATGAGGGATTGCGAGCCGGATCAGTTAAAGGTCGATCTGCCGGTGGAACTTGGCTACGAGGACGCGACGTCGGATCTGACGCTGCCCGTTTTCCGGCCGGCCTAGAACCGTATGACCGAACAACCGCAAAAGGTCGCGCTGGTGACCGGCGCCGCGCGTGGCATCGGGCGTGCGACAGTGGAACGTTTTCTCGAAGACGGCTGGCGTGTGGCGTTGCTGGACATCGACGGCAAAACCCTGTCCCAAACCGAAATCTCCCTGGGCAATAGCGGCGAAGTGATGGCTGTTATCTGCGATGTGGCCGAGCCCGAGCAGGTCCAGGCCGGCATTGATCAAATCGTGGCGCGTTATGGCCGCATCGACGCCCTGGTCAACAATGCCGGTACCGCCGTCTTCAAACCCTTGCTGGATACCAAGTTCGAGGAATGGCGCCGGGTGCTGGACGTCAACCTGAGCGGGCCGTTCATCTGTTCCCAGGCCTGTGCGCCGGTGATGATGAAAAATGGCGGCGGCAGTATCGTCAACATCACTTCCATCTCAGGCTTGCGCGCCTCCACCCTGCGGGTAGCCTACGGCACCTCCAAGGCCGGCTTGATGCATCTGACCAAGCAGCAGGCCGCCGAACTGGGCGAGGTCGGCATAAGGGTCAACGGGGTCTCGCCCGGCCCGGTCGACACTGCCATGGCCAAGGCCGTGCACAGCGCCGAGATCCGGGCCGATTATCACGATGCCATACCCCTCAATCGTTATGGTTTGGAGCGGGAAATCGCCGATGCGGTCTGTTTCCTGTGCAGCGAGCGGGCCAGCTATATCACCGGGCAGATCCTGGCCGTCGATGGTGGCTTTGACGCCGCCGGCATTGGCCTGCCAACCCTCCGCAATGATCCCTAGAACCTCCACCACAGGTTTGAGAATTCCCAATATCTAGTATATGCTGATGCATATGTCACAATATGCATGGTTAACGCGTTTGGATATGTGGGGAGAAATTTAAGATGACCGCTGAATTGACGATGCTGTTCTGGGCTGTGGTGTTAACTGTTGGCCAGTTGGTGGTGGCCGTGCTTTTGGCCGTGGGACAAGTGGGCCTAACCCCTCTTGTCGGCAACCGCGAGGGCTTGGAGCCGCCTTCGGAAATGGCGGGCCGGGCAAAGCGTGCGCATTCAAATATGCTGGAAAGCCTGATCCTGTTCGCCATTCTGGTTGTGATCGTTCAGCTTGCCGGGTTGAACAACAGCCTGACCGCGCTGGGGGCGCAGATCTTTGTCATCGCCCGCCTGGTCTATGCCGTAGTCTACCTTGTTGGTGTTCCATGGCTGCGCACGGCTGTCTGGTCCATTGCCGTTATTGGCATGGTCATGATCGCGATCCCCATTCTTTCGGCCTAGGCGCGAAACGGCGGGACAATCCTGCCGCAGGTCATTTTCATAAGCTTGTTCTGTTTGGCCAGGACAAGGGTGGTATGCTAGTGTGCGCGCCCCAGCGTTAAGTAGGATATTGAGGGTCGCGTATCATGCTGACGGCCAAGCCCGTTGCACACCAGGCAACACCGCCAACATCAGGTTGATGACGGCCTCGGAGAGACATACGGATTACGACGAGTTGCTGCGCGAAGTGCAGCGCTTGCGTCGTTCAGAAGCGCAATTCACCCGAATATTTCAACAGAATCCCATATGCCTGACCATTACCGCCATCGATACCGGCGAATTTTTCCGGGTTAACGATACCTGGTGCCAAACCCTTGGCTACAGCGAAGATGAAGCGATCGGCCAGTCCTCGGTAGGGCTAAACATATGGCAGGCGACCGACAGTCAACGGGGCGGCTTTCTCAAGCTATTGAAACAGAACGGGGCAGTACGCAATTTCGAGACCCGGATGCGGACCAAGGACGGTCAAATCCTCACCGTTCTGATTTCCGCCGACCTGATTGATTTCGAGGGTGAGGAGCGGCTGTATTCCACGATAACCGACATCACCCAGCGGGCGGAAGCCGAGCGCCTGTTCGCGGTGGCCTTTGATGCCAATCCGGAATCCGTAGCCTTGAGCCGGGTCGACAACGGCGTCTTCATCAACGTCAACAGGCGCTTTCTGGATTATTACGGACTCCGCAAGGAACAGGTAATCGGCAAGACCGCGGCGGATTTGAACTTGTGGGCGGGCGGCGCCGCGCGCCCGCCATTCATCGACGAACTCCGAAAAGAGGGCCGGCTACGGGATTATCCGGTTGAAATGCCGGATCGCGATGGCCGCAAGGATCATTTCCAATATTCCGTTGATCAGGTTGAGATTGACGGTGTCGCCGCCTATTTGACCATAGCCCGCCGCGTGACCGAGGAGGAAGAGGCCAAACGGGCCCTGATTGAAAGCGAGGAACGGTTTCGACTGTTGCTGGAAGCAGCGCCTGTACCACTGTTCGTGGTCCGCGACGGGACTTATTTTTATACCAACAGGCTGGCCTGTGAAATACTTGGCTGGCCCGAGGGGGAATTGGTCGGTCAACGGACGGTGGATAGTTTCGTGGACCCGAGCGTCCGCGAGCATCTTCGCACGGAGCTGACCCGGACCGGCAAGGTCAACAATTTCGCCGTTCAATACAAACGCCGCGACGGCAGCATATTCTGGGGCGCGGTTAATATCACCGAGATTATCTACCTGGGCCAAAGCGCTTCTCTAACAGGCATGCAGGACATCACCGAGCATCGGCGCCTGGAAGATGCGCTGCGCCTAAGCGAAGCGCGGTTCCAGGATTTCGCCGAGATTGGTTCGGACTGGCTGTGGGAGATGGATGCGGATCTTTGCTATACTTATTTTTCCGAACGCTTGACGACATTGCTCGGTTACTCACCCGACCGTTCCCTCGGCAAGACACGGCAGCAGGCGGTCAAGGCGGACCCGCATTATGAAGACTGGCTGCGCCATGAAGAAGACCTTCAGGCACGCCGTCCATTTCGCGATTACCGCTATATCTATCCCCGCGACGACGGCAAGATTCTGCATTGGTCCGTCACCGGCAAGCCGGTGTTCGATGATAACGGCGTCTTCCAGGGCTATCGCGGTACAGGCACCGATATCACGGCGGAGGTCGAAGCCCGTGACCGGGCCGCCGATTTCCAGCAGCGTTTCATCACGGCGGTGGAATATATGCCCGTGGGAATCGCCTTGTACGACGAAAACGACCAACTGGTACATTGGAACGAGCTCTATCGCAGCATCAATCATGAAGTCGCCGATGTCGCCAAGACGGGGGTCAGCTTTGAAACCCTGCTGCGCATCAGGGTCGAGCGGGGCACCGTCGCCAATATCGACGAAGACGAGGAAGCCTGGATCCAGGCGCGGTTGGAACGGCACCGGAATCCGGGCGAACCAATTGAGATACACCTGGGCACATCGATCTACGAGATACGCGAACACAGGACGCCCGATGGCGGCACCCTTATTATCATGGCGGATATAACCGAGCGTCAGACCGCCCAGTTAAACCTGCGGCAAGCCAAGGAAGAAGCGGAATTGGCCGACCGCGCGAAGAGCGAATTCCTGGCCAACATGAGCCATGAACTGCGCACGCCCTTGAACGCCATTATCGGCTTCTCCCAGATGCTGGGCATGGGCATCCACGGCAAGCTGAACGAAAAGCAAAGCGAACAGGTGGATTACGTGGTCAAATCCGGCGAGCACCTGCTGGACCTGATCAGCGACATTCTTGATATTTCCAAGATCGAAGCCGGCCGCGCGGAATTAACCGAAGAGCATATCGAGGTCAGCGGCATGATCAATACCAGCCTCAACATGGTCAAATCAAAAGCCGACGAAGCCTCGCTGACACTCGATATTGACCTGCCCCCCGAACTGCCGGGCCTGTATTGCGATGTACGGATGGTCAAACAGATCCTGTTGAATCTGTTGTCGAATGCCGTGAAATTCACGCCCAAGGGCGGCCAAATTAAAGTCACGGCCAATCAGGATAGCGACGGCAAATTGTGGATAGATATTGTCGATAATGGCATCGGCATCGCCGACGACGACCTAGCCAAGGCCCTGTCCACATTCGGCCAGGTGGACAGCGCCATGAACCGAGTCCACCAGGGAACAGGTCTTGGCCTGCCGCTCGCCGCGACCCTGGCCCAACTGCATGGCGGCGGACTGGTCATTGACAGCAAGCCCGACGTCGGCACCACCGCGCGTCTCTGGTTTCCCGGCGAACGGGTGCAAACGCCGGCCAGCCCCTCATAGGCCATACGCCAAGCCGGCGTGAGTTTATGGAGGACACGACATGACCATTCAGCAGCCGGCGCCGCTAAGATCTGAGCGCTACTATAATATTGTTTGGGTACCAAACAATACAGTTCTATAATATGGTCTTATAATGCCGTGGGCCAACCGGGTTACCGAAGCAGGAGAGCCGCCGTGACCAAGCAAACCGCGAAAACCGTCCTGTCCCTGAACCTCAACGGCGTTGTCCGTGATGATGTCATTCCGGACAACATGCTGTTGGTGGACTATCTACGGGAAAAGGCCGGCCTGACCGGCACCAAAATCGGCTGCGATGGCGGTGAATGCGGCGCCTGCACCGTCCTGATCGACGGCCGACCGCGCCATGCCTGTCTGACCCTTGCGGCAACCTGCCAGGATAGCGAGATCGAGACCGTTGACGGCCTCTCGCGCGATAGCCGGCTGACGGCGCTGCAAAGGGGCTTCAACGAAAAACTCGGCGCCCAATGCGGTTTTTGCACACCAGGCATGATCATGGCATCCGAGGCTCTGCTGCGGCGCATCCCCGATCCCAGCGAGGCCGATATCCGCGAGGCCCTGGCCGCCAATATCTGCCGCTGCACCGGCTACGTGAAAATCATCGAGGCGGTGCAGTTTGCCGCCAAGGAGCTGGCGGCATGAACATCCCAAACCCCGCGCAGTCCATTGGCGTCCCCAAACCCCTGGTCGATGGACCGGAGAAGACCACCGGCAAGGCCATGTTCGCGGCTGACTTTCAGACCCAGGAGACCTTGGTCGGCCGCATTCTGCGCAGCCCCGTGGCACATGCCAATATCATTGCCATGGATACATCCAAGGCCGAGGCCCTGCCCGGCGTCCTCGCCGTGGTCACCGAGGCTGATTGCAGCGATACCTATGGCGTCCTGCCCATTGCTATGAATGAATGGGCCCTGGCCCGTGGCCGGGTGCGGTACCGGGGAGAACCGGTGGCTGCCGTCGCCGCCGTCGATGTTGCCACGGCCCAGCGCGCCCTTGATTTGATCGAGGTTGCCTACGAGGAATTGCCGGCCTACTTCACGGCGGAAGAGGCCCGTGCCGAGGGCGCCGTTCTATTGCACGATGACAAGCCCGGTAATATCGAGCGCGACGCGGAATTCGATCTGGGCGATGTGGATGCGGAAATGGCCGCCGCCGATCTGGTGCGCGAGATTGACGTCAACTGCGCCGAGGTCTGCCAGGTGCAGATGGAGCCCCATGCCGCCTATGCCGAATATGACGGCGCCCGCGAGCGCCTGCTGATCCGCCCGTCAACGCAGGTGCCGTTCTATGTCCACAAGATGCTGGCCCGCACCATGGGTATGGCGGAGGGCCATATCCGCGTCATCAAACCCCATATCGGCGGCGGTTTTGGCTCCCGCACCGAGACATTGCAAAGCGACCTGATCGCCGGGCTGTTGGCACGCAAGACCAGGGCTACGGTGAAGGTGGTATTGAGCCGGGAAGAGACGTTTATCACCCATCGCGGCCGGCCCGAATCCCGGATCAGGATGAAAGTGGGCATGAAAGCCGACGGCACCATCAGCGCCGTCGATTTCACCGTGCAACAGCGCGGCGGCGCCTACAGTGGCTATGGTATCGTCACCATCCTCTATGCCGGCTCCATGATCTATGGCCTCTACAACATCGTATCGGCGCGTTTTAGGGGCGCCAGGGTGTTGACCAACACACCGCCCTGCGGCGCCTTTCGCGGCCACGGCACGGTGAAAACCCGTTTCGCCTTTGAAGGCCTGATCGATGACATGGCCCGGGAATTGGGCCTGGACCCCTTCGCGGTGCGCCGGGCCAATTTGCTGGCGGCCCCAACCATGACTGAGAACGACCTGTTGGTGAACAGCTACGGCCTGGATCAATGCCTGGACTGGGTCGAAAAAGCCTCCGATTGGCAGGCACGCAAGGGTAAAATGCCGGCCAACAAGGGCCTGGGCATGGCCTGCTCGCACTATATTTCGGGCGCCTCCAAGCCCAAGCATTGGACCGGCGAGCCCCATGCAACGATCCACCTGCGGGTGGATTGGGACGCCTCGATCACCCTGCTGACCGGCGCGGCGGAGATTGGCCAGGGCTCTTCCACCGTGATGGCGCAATGCGTCGCCGAAACCCTGGGCGTCGATATGGGGCGGATCAAGGTCATTGCCTCCGACAGCGCCCTGACGCCAAAGGACAATGGTTCCTATTCCTCGCGCGTGACCTTCATGGTCGGCAACGCCTCGATCGACGCGGCGCAAAACCTGAAGGCCCGCCTGGTCGAGGCCGCCGCCCGCAAGCTGGAGATCCCGGCGGCGGACGTGGAATGCCTGGGCGAGGTCTATCGCGGCGGCCAGCAGGACCAGGGCCTGACCTTCGAGGAAGTCGTGATGGAAGCCCTGAGCGGCGAAGGCACTATCACGGTAAAGGGCAATTACGACACTATCCCTGAATCCTGGGGCGGGCGAAAGTACCGCGGCGCGGCGATCGGCGGCACCATGGCGTTCAGCTATGCCGCGCAAGTGGTCGAGGTCACGGTGGACCCACATACGGCGGAAATTACCGTCGACAAGGTCTGGGTGGCCCACGATTGTGGCAAGGCGCTGAACCCGCTGGCGGTCGAGGGCCAGGTCCAGGGCTCCGTCTGGATGGGCATGGGACAGGCCATGTCGGAGGAAACCGCCTTCCATGAAGGCCTGCCCCTGGCCGCCAATATGCTGGATTACCGGGTGCCGACGATCATCGAAAGCCCACCGATCGAGGTCGGCATCATCGAAGCCGCCGACCCCCACGGACCCTTCGGGGCCAAGGAAGCGGGCGAAGGCTCCCTCAGCGGCTTTCTGCCGGCCCTAACCAACGCGGTGGCCGACGCCATGGGCGTGCGGGCGGCTGATCTGCCCCTGACCCCAGACCGCCTGATGGAGCTTTTGGAAAAGAAAGCCCGCGACGAAAGGGGAGCTGCCTGATGGAATTCCTCCCCGAGATGAAACTGCATCACCCGACCAGCGTCGAGGACGCCGTCAGCCTGCATGCCGCCGCGGCCACCGGACGTTATCTGGCAGGCGGCAGTGATTTGCTGGTCAATGTGCGCCGGGGCATCGAACAGCCCGACAGCCTGGTCTATTTGAACAACATTGCCGAGATGCAAAGCATCACGGAAGCCGGAGATACGATCATTATCGGCGGCGGTGTAACATTGCGCGAGCTGGCCGGTAGCGCCTTGGTTGGTGAGCATTTCGCCGCCGTGGCCCAGGCCGCCGGCGAAGTCGCGGGCCCCAGCCATCGGGAATACGGCACCCTGGGCGGCAATCTATGCCTCGATACCCGCTGTGTGTTTTATAATCAGAGTGAATGGTGGCGGGCCGCCAACAATTATTGCCTGAAAAGCCGTGGCGAGATCTGCCACGTCGCACCGGGCGGCAAGAAATGCTTCGCGGCTTTTTCCGGTGATGTCGCCCCTGCCCTGTTGCTGTTCGACGCCGAGGTTGAACTGGCCGGCCCCAACGGCCGCCGGCGCATCGCCCTGGCGGATCTATACCGCAATGACGGCATGGATCATCTGACCTTGGCAAAGGATGAACTACTGGTCACGGTGCATGTGGCGAAACCATCCGCGCCCATGGCCTCCGCCTATGCCAAATCCCGGGTCCGGGGCTCGATCGATTTTCCCCTGGCCGGCGTTGCCATACGCATGGCTTTGGGAGATGGCAAAATCACGGATCTGCGCGTCGGTCTGACCGGCGTTTCGCCCCTGCCCTTCCTGGCTGGCAAACTGGATAAATTTATGGGCCGGGCTCCCGACGAAGCCTGCCTGGAAGATCTGCGCGATGCCATTCGCAGCCAAGCCAAGGCCATGAAGACGACCGTCACCCCGCCGCATTACCGGCGCCGGGTCGCCGGAGCCCTGGTGCAAAAGTTGGCGGAATCGATCTTCTAGCGTCGAGATGGACTTCCTTTTGGGGCGGTTAGGATATGGTGATGCGCATCGCGATTATGGGGGCAGGTGGGATCGGTGCATATCACGGCGCCTGTTTGGCGCGGGCGGGGATTGACGTCACTTTCATTGCGCGCGGCGCACATCTCGATGCCATGCGGAAAAACGGCTTGCGCATCCAGGATTTTGGCGGCGCTGAATTCGCCATTGATCCAGTCAATGCGACCGATGATCCAGCTTCAGTTGGCCCGGTGGATGTGATTTTGTTTTGCGTCAAGATGTACGACACACTCGACGCCGCGGCACTTTGCAAACCGATGCTGGGCGAGAACACGACCGTCGTCACCTTGCAGAACGGCGTTGAAAGCGTGGCGATGATTGATCAGGTTCTGGGAGCGGGACGGGCCCTGGGCGGAGCGGCCTATGTTGCGGCGAGCATTACTGAACCCGGCGTTGTGAAACGATACAATCAGATGGTCAAGATCGAGTTCGGCGAAGCCGACGGGTCTATTAGCCCGCGCGCCAAGGCGTTGTCGAAAACCTTGAACGACGCGGGCATTGAAACAGCGATCAGTGGCGCCGTCCAGACCATGTTGTGGTCGAAATTCGCCCTGGTGACGTCAAACGCCTGCATGACATCTCTCAGCCGCGTCGACACCGGCGTGGTGCGGGCTGATCCCATCATGCGCGCGGTCTATTGCGATGCCATGCGCGAAGTTGTCGCCGTGGGCCGGGCAATGAATATCGATCTATCCGAGGAGGATATCATCGAGCGCACCTTAGGCTGGCTCGATACGTCCGCGCCAATCATGGCTTCGTTGGCAGTCGATCTGCTTGCCGGACGGCGCTTGGAACTAGAGTGGCTGTCCGGCGCAGTGCATCGGCTGGGGGCCAAAGCAGGCGTGCCGACCCCGATCCACACAACGGTCTATGCCGCCTTGCGTCCTCATAGGGACGGCGCAGCCAATCGCACCTAGCCAGTTCCGCATGGATCAAACCCGCGTGAGGCCACTACCGGGTGCATATGCGGATATGTTATATTTGTCATAATCTTTTCCACGATACGATCCCTACCGCGCAAAACCTGAAATCCGGCATGTAGGTGAAGCGATGGTTAGCCGAGCCAATGAAAAGCAGAACGACAGGGGACATTCCCTGACCCGTCGCAA
Organism: uncultured Rhodospirillaceae bacterium; assembly: GCA_964590195.1. GTDB lineage: Bacteria > Pseudomonadota > Alphaproteobacteria. The sequence continues at coordinate 15,112 of CAZPWJ010000104.1, forward strand.
CGCCGCGCCATCGCCAGCCGCCGAAACCATGGCTAGGCAGGAACACAGATTGGCCGGGATGCTCTCGGTCGCGCCCGACGCCATCATCGCGGTCGACACCGGGTCGAGGATCCGCGTCTTCAACACCGGTGCGGAAAGCCTATTCGGACATCGCGCCGACGACGTCATCGGCCAGCCGCTTGATCTGTTGATACCTGACCGCTTCCGGAATGCTCATACCAAACACATGGCCGGATTTCGCGCCGCGCCGGAGCAAAGTAAGTTAATGACGGAACGCAGCGAAGTATTCGGAATCCGCGCGGACGGCTCTGAGTTCCTGGCCGAGGCCTCGGTCTTCAAGCTGAACTTGGATGGAGAGACCATCCTGACGGCCATGCTGCACGACGTGACTGCCCGAAAACAGGCCGAAGCAGCCTTGATCACCGCCAAGAAACAGGCCGAGACCGCTCTGATACAAGCCGAAAAAATGGCCGCGCTGGGCACCTTGGCCAGTGGCATCGGGCATGAGATCAATAACCCCCTGTACGCCATTCTGGGCGCGGCCGAGGCCATTCGCGACGGCGGCGACCTGGACCTCGGCCAGGAGCATGCCAAGGATATAATCGGCTATTGCAAGCACATCGGCGAGATCATCAAGAACCTGGCCGGCTACAGCCAACCGGCGGAAAAGCACGGTCTGGAACCGGTCGATGTCAATGCGGCCCTGGCCGAGGCCCTGTCAATGGCACAGTTAACGCTGCGTGCCGAGACCATCGAGACCGAACAGCACCTCGCCGCCGTGCCCGCGATTTCCGCCAAGAGCGAAGATGTGCAGCAGGCCTTTTTCAATGTCATCCGCAACGCCCTGCAGGCGATGGGGCGCGAGGGTATTTTACGGATCGAGAGCCTTGAGCAGGGAGGCCAAATATCGATCCGAATTGGCGATACCGGTTCCGGAATCGCGCAAGCCGACATGGCCAGGATTTACGATCCATTCTTCACCACCAAAGGACCGGACGAAGGCGAAGGCATCGGGCTTTTCGTGGTGCGGCAGATCGTCAAAAAAATACGGCGGCGGCATCGAATTCGAGAGCAATGTCGGAGAGGGGACGATCTGTACGATTACATTTCCGACCCAAGAACCGAATGGGGAGAACCAAGAGAATGAAACACAAGATCCTGGTGATTGATGACGAGGCAGAGATCCGCAAGACCATACGCCTGCAGTTGGAAGGAACGATCCGTGCCTATCCGGTTAACGCAGACACCCACTTCATGTAGGGTGCTTC
>CAZPWJ010000105.1:0-16378 GCA_964590195.1 uncultured Rhodospirillaceae bacterium
CAAGATCTACACCTGTCAGGACAAGGCCTATACGGCGAGCGGCACCCTGGGCGATATCTCGGGTCAAAGTTTTCGCGATTTCTGGTATTCGGACGAGAACCGAAAGAATCTGGCCGCTATCAATCCCAAGCAAATCTGTCAGCACCATTGCGTCGCCGACGCCAAGAACCGTCTGTTGACGGACTACCTATCCCTGGCACCGGATCATCTGGCGTTTATTTAGCGGCAAGCTTCAGGAATGTTTGAACTTCGGATCTTCCTTGGCGAAGAATGCCCGCACGCCTTCCTTACCGTCATCAGAGCCAAAGACCGTATCCGCCAATGACAGCACCTGCTCGATAGCATCGTCATCGGACATCTCCGCCCCCTCGTCGATAGCTTTCTTGCAGACCTGAAGCGCAATGTTCGGACGTGATGCAAGCTCCCTGGCCAAGGCCAGCGCCTCGGACGTCGCCTCGCCCTTGGCGGCGACGCGGTTCACCAGGCCCCACTCCATGGCCTGGACGGCGCTAATCGGCTCGCCCAGATACATCATCTCCTTGGCGCGGCCCGGACCAATGCGTTTGGTCACCCGCAAGGTTCCGCCCGAGCCTGGAAAGACACCGAGCTTGATTTCCGGCAAAGCGAGCCTCGCGGTTTCGTCCGCCACCAGCAGGTCGCAACAGACCGCCAGCTCCAAACCGCCACCAAAAGCCAGGCCGTTCAGGGCGGCGATGGTCGGTTTTGGGAAACGCTCCAGCTTGGTCATGGTTTCGTTCTCGAAACGCAGCTTTTTCTCGACCACGTTGCCCGCCGCCAGATAATCCGGAAACTCAGAGATGTCGGAGCCGGCGCTGAAGGCCCGCTCGCCGCCGCCCCGGACCACAAGCACCAGGACGTCCGGGTCGGCGGCCAGTCCATCAAGCGACTCGTTGAATTGCCGCGTGGACTGCAATGTCGCCACATTCAAGGGCGGATTGTTCATGGTCAAAAGGGCGACGCCCTGATCTATTTCGATTGCAATATTGCTGCTCATAACGAGACCTCCGTTTCATAACGCCTTCTTACACCATCGCCGTCCGGCTCGATTAGTACCAGGCAATCGCATACAATAACGGTCGGTGCGAAAAACCATCACGAGGCGGCAATGGAAAGCTTGGCGATCAAGGTAGCGGAAATCTACGTGCCGACAAAGCGGCGCGGCACCTTGGACCCGGAAAAAGTAGAAGTCCTGGCCGAAAGCATCCTGGAAGAAGGCCAGCAGATCCCGATCCAGGTCCGCCGGGGCAACAACCGCTATGTCCTGATCGAGGGCATGCACCGCCTGGAAGCCATGAAGGCCCTGGGCAAAGACAGCATCGACGCCCTGATCGTCGCCGCCCGCCGGCACTAACGTTCAAATCTGATGGATATCGACAGCGCCGTCGATCACATCTTCCAACAGCACGATTTTTTTGCGGCCGATCAGTAGAGCATCGCCCACGCGGCGCAGCTCGTACTCGTACCAGCCGCCTCTTATCTGTTTGCCCATGCGGCTGTCGACTGAGAGGGTCATCCACTTGGCCGACGCCAAAATCGTATCCCCGTCATGCTCCAGCAAACGCACCGTATCAACCAGGTGCGAGGTTCGGGTCAGGGGGTTTTCGGCATAGGCTTGGCCGGATGATATGCGGTGCAGCCGCGCCGCCAGGCCGGGCTTGCCGACGATATAGATCATATTGACCTGCATCTCGGGGTCGTCACCCAATTCATCCTCGGACAACCAGGACGGCACCCAATAGACGCAATCCTCGGTATACAGCGCCAACCACTCGTCCCAGCGCTGGCGGTCCAGCAGATCCGCCTCCAAGTACAGCAGGTCGCGGACCTGGTTGTACAGATCACCCACCTTGCGGCTCCATCAAAGCTTTCCAGTGCCGGAAATAGCCGTGATACAGGGTTTCATGATCCCAGCGCGCGGCGGAGGTAGCGACGTCAGCGCCCAGGGCCCTGGCGTCAGCGTCGGGGCCCTGTCGCACCTCCGCCAGACCCCGCTCCATATCATTCCAGCGCGCTTCGGTGCCGTTCGAACCGATCTGACAATCCTCCAATGCCGCCAGATCATCCGGTGTTGCCATGCCGGTAACCATGAAGAAATCCTCGAACTTACGCAGCCGGGCAATACGAGCAGTACGGCTTTCCCCCTTGGGGGCGATGCAATAGACCCGAACTTCGGTGCGGTCGGGCGATATAGGGCGGAAGACCCTGATCTGGGTCGATGACTGGTCCATCAATTGTACATTGGGAAACAGAAACAGATTACGCCCCCGGCGCAGCATCCAATCAACCTTTGCGGCGCTGAAGCTTTCCAGCAGGCGCGCCTCCGCCTCGAACAAAGGTGCCACGGCCGGATTGGCCCGCCCGGCCCAGATAATATTGTGGCCATTACCGATATCGTAGCAGCCCGTGGCCACCGTGCCGGCGATGCGCCCGGCCTCCGTTGGTCGCTTGCCCGCATTGTCGCCCAAGGCTTCGCGCATGCCCATGGCCTGACCAAAAATACGATGGACCGTGCCCACGTGATAGCCATCGACGCCGTTCTCGGCCTGCATCTTCCAATTGCCGCGAATGATATAGGTTTGTTGGCCCGGCACCACTTCAAGACCATCGGGGGATTGGTCTGCCAGCAAATCAATGAACGGACGGGCCGCGCCCAGGTAATCCTCCAGCTCATCGATGTCGGGATCGAGGCAGGCAAAGACGAAGCCGCGATAGCTGCCCACCTTGCCAACGGGCGTCAGGCCATAGTCTTCCTTGGCGATGCCGCCCGGCCAGCCCTCCTCTTCCTCCTTCACCCGCACACATTCGCCTTCGGTGTTGAAGCACCAACCATGAAAGCGGCAGACAAGGGTTCGCGCACGGCCCCTGCGCCTTGGCGTCAATACCGCGCCCCGGTGTGAACAGGCGTTGATGAAGGCACCAATCTCGCCGCCGCGCTGGCGAATGGCAAAGACCGGCTGGGCGCCCATGTAAGTGGCGTAATAGTCGCCATGGCTGGGCACCTGGCTTTCGTGACAGAGATAGACCCAGCCGCGCTCGAAAATACGCCGCAGTTCCTGGTCAAAAATATCGGGGTCGGTGTAGATCCGCCGGTCAACACGAAAACGCTCCTGATTGGCGTCCTCGGTGATCAGCTGATCCGATATCATGGTGTCTTAGCCGGGTTTCGCGGTCGCCCACCAGCGGCGGAAGGCATCGACGTCATAGCTCAAGGTTTCGCCCATTTCGCCACTGCGTTCCTGCCACAGGTCCAGGGCGAATTCAGGCACCGCGATCAGCAGGGGAATTTCCTCGGCGATGGCCATGAAGATTTCATCATTCAGGCCCTGGCCCTTTTGTTCCTGCTCGCCGAATTTCTCCAGCACGATCAGATCCATGTTTTCGCGGATGGCTCGGCGCAGGGCCTCGGTCGACTCGGTCAGGGCGGAGGTGTTGAGGGAACAGGAATGACTATCCAGGGTTTCCTTGGTGGGCCGATTGATGGGAATGCGCCGGCCCGTATCGATCTCGACAATATCAATGCCCGTGCTGGCGCCGTCTTCGTTGCGCAGGACTTCCTGCACCAGTCCGCCAACGCGCACACCCTGGGCGCGCAGTTCGGCGGCGAATTGCGTCAAGGCATCGCGGTTTTGCATATCGCGGGCATAGACGGCGGCCGCGAAAGGCGCGGTCAATTCCTCGGACAATTCTTCTGTCAGGGTTTCATTGTTACTCATGGCAGATCATTCCAATCCAACGGCGTCTCACCCTCGTCAATGGCCGGCAATCTATGCTACTTCGGCAAATGCTTCAATGCGGCATTTCCGCCGTTTTCGCGCTGTCTGCCCTTGCAAACGCCCGCATTTCAGAGTCTGCTGGGCCGTGTCGGCTCACCGAAGAGCGACCATAATAAAGGAAGATTAACATATGCGTTGCGAAGTCGTCGCCATTGGCACCGAACTGCTGCTTGGCCAAATCGTCGATACCAATTCGTCATGGATCGGTGAACAACTGGCGCTGGTCGGCATCGATTCACATTTTCAGGTCAAGGTCGGCGATAATTTCGAGCGTATGGAGCGTACCATCCGCAACGCCCTTGAACGCAGCGACGCGGTGATTTGCTGTGGCGGCCTGGGGCCGACCCAGGACGACATCACGCGCGAGGTGATCGCCGCCATCATGGGGGTGGAACTTCATCGGGACGAGGCGGTGGTGGATAAAATCCGCGAGATGTTCGAATCCCGTGGCCGGGTAATGGTCGATAACAACCGCCGCCAAGCCGATATCCCAGAGGGCGCGGCTCTGATCGCGCAAATGCCTGGCACCGCGCCGGGCCTGGTCTGCCCGGTCGGCGACAAGGTGATTTATGCGGTACCCGGCGTGCCGCACGAAATGCACACCATGATGGAGGGGACGATCCTTGGCGATCTGCAACGGCGCGCGGGCGAAACGGCGGTGATCCGCAGCCGCGTTCTGCGCACCTGGGGTAACAGTGAATCCGGCCTGGCCGAGGATCTGGCCGATCGCATCAACCATCTCGATACGGTGGGCAATCCCACCCTCGCCTTCCAGGCCAGCGGCATGGAGGGCATCAAGGTCCGCATTACCGCCAAGGCGGTGGATGAAGCAGCGGCGGAAGCCGTCATCGCGGCGGAAGAGGAGGTCGTCCGGGAGCTATTGGGCGATATTATATTTGGCGTCGATGGGCAAAGCATGGAAACCGTGGTGTTGGACATGCTGCGGGAGCGCGGCCTAACCCTGGCCGTTGCCGAGGGGCTGACTGGCGGCGTGCTATCGGCCCGGCTTTCGGACATGGACGAGACCATGGCGACTTTTCTGGGCGGTGCCATCAAGGGCACAATGGCGGATGCCCAGCAGGCCGCCACCAGCATCCGCCACGATTTCGGCGCCGATGTGGGCCTTGCCGTGGTTGCCGCCCAGGCCGATGACGGGCATCCCGCCGGGACGGTTTTCATGCACCTCGATATCCGGGGCGCGCAGCATGCCGGGACGGTCTCGCTGCCCGGCGACCGGGCCCGGTTCCGCAACTATGCGGTCATCAACGTGCTGAATTTTCTGCGCAAGACATTGGCGTCACTATAGGCGGCATCACGCCACCTGGCCGCAGGCGTGGCCGGAGGCCCAGGCCCATTGAAAGTTGAAGCCGCCCAGATGGCCGGTCACGTCAACCGCCTCGCCAATGAAGTAGAGGCCTGGAATCGACGTAACCTCCATGGTTTTCGAAGAAAGTACCCTGGTATCGACGCCGCCGACGGTAACCTCCGCCGTGCGCATGCCCTCCGATCCACTGGGCGTGATGCGCCATGCATTTATCTGCTCGGCCAGGCGGCGCAGGGCCTTGTCGGGCGTTTCCGCCAAACGGCCCTCGCACCCGGTCCACGCCGCCAACCGTTGCGCCAGGCGCTTCGGCAGCAAATTCGCAAGCACCGTGCGAACCTCTCGCCTGGGCTGGCTGTTCTTCGCACCTTTCATGTAATCAAACACATCCACGCCAGGCAGCAAATCGATACTGATCGTCTCGCCCTGGCGCCAATAGGAGGATATTTGCAGCACCACAGGCCCACTCAGGCCACGGTGCGTGAACAACAGCGCCTCGGTAAAGCGCACCTTGCCGAGCGTGACCGCCGCATCCAGCGAAACGCCTGCCAGGCCTTCAAACTTGGCCATGGTCTTCGCATCAAAGGTCAGCGGCACCAGTCCGGGACGCGGTTCGATCATCTTGAGCCCGAATTGCCTGGCGACATCATAAGCAAAACCGCTGGCGCCCATTTTTGGTATTGACGGCCCACCGGTGGCAATGACCAGGGATTGCGCCCGAAAAACACCCTGGTCGGTTACCACGGTGAAGCGGAATTCGCCGTCGCCGTCAGACCTGGAAATATCCGTCACGTTGGCCGCCGTTAGCACCTGAATACCGCGCGCCTCGTCCAGCAGCATATCGGTAATCTGCTGGGCCGAGCCGTCGCAGAACAACTGGCCATGGTCGCGCTCGTGATAGGCAATGCCGTGCTTTTCCACCAGGGCGATGAAGTCGTGCGGGGTATAGCGCCTAAGGGCCGAGACGCAAAAGCGCGGATTATCCGACAGATAGTTGGCCGGCGAGAGGTGCAGATTGGTGAAATTGGCGCGCCCGCCGCCCGAAATACGGATTTTCTGCCCCACCTTCGTGCCGCGTTCCAGCAGCAGTGTACGCCGGCCGCGCTTGTTCGCCTCCACCGCGCACATAAGCCCTGCCGCGCCAGCGCCAATGATGATGATTTCGAAGTCCTGTGTGACCACGGTTTACAAATACCAAGCCAATGAGAAACCGCTGATCCTATTTCTTCTGCTTTTTCTTGCTGGGCATACCGAAACAATGTTCCGGCGCGGGGAAACGCCTCGCCGTGACGTCGTCGCGGTAGGCCTCCGCCGCCGCCGTGATCCGCGCCCCCAGCTCATCGTAGCGACGGACGAATTTTGGCGTGAAATCAGCGAAAAGGCCCAAAATATCCTCGGTGACCAGAATTTGCCCATCACAGGCGGCCGAGGCGCCGATGCCTATGGTCGGGATATCGACCTGTTCGGTTATCTGCCGGGCCACCGGTTCAACCGTGCCCTCCACCACCATGCAGAATGCGCCCGCGTCCGCGACCGCCTTGGCATCACGCAATATGGCTGCCGCTTCCTCGTCCTTGCGGCCATGGCTGCGAAAACCGCCGGCGGTATTCATGGACTGGGGCATCAGACCGATATGCCCGGCGACGGGGATGCCCCGGGCGGTCAGAAAGGCGATGGTCGGCGCCATTTCCTCGCCGCCTTCAAGCTTGACGCCGGAACAGCCGGTTTCCTTCATCACCCGCGCGGCGGCGCGGAACGCGGCTTCCGGTGACTCCTGATAACAGCCGAACGGCAGATCAACGATGACACAAGCCCGCGTCGACCCCCGCATGACCGCCGCGCCGTGGGCGATCATCATATCCAACGTGACCGGCAAGGTGCTGTCAAAGCCGTAGAGAACCATGCCCAGGGAGTCACCAACCAGAATGAAATCAGTGGCACCGTCGATATAGCCCGCCATCGGCTTGGTATATGCTGTCAGGCAGACAATGGGATCTCCGCCCTTGCGATCGCGGATTTCGGTTACGGCAATGCGCCGTGTCTGGGTTTGCGTGCTCATGATTATCTAACTCCCTTCCCTTCAACAAAGAACTGGATGTCGCATCCTTCAATTTATGTATCCATATCGGCTTATGCCCCCATGCTAATCCGAAGAAGCCCGCTTGTCCCGAGGAGCTTTTGAAAAATTCACTCCGCCATTGGTCGATTGATCCTGTAGCCGCCGTGCTAACGCGACGAATGGATTTCCAATCCATCACGGCCAAAGAGGCCCATGCTATTGGACAGAAGGGCCGGAACGGTTATAAGCGGCATGCGCCGAGCCAGCACCGCACTTTGATTTTCTTGGGGGGAGTGGGTGAAGCGCACGGCTTATCCGGCCACAATCTCTTAAACCTGGCGTCCCGATCCCCATGATCCGCGCCCAGAAAATGCTAACTGCTGGAAAGCCGTAGCGAACGAAGCAATAGGAGTGCACGAAATGACCGATCGTATTCAAAGGGGCAGCCTTCAGGTTGCCGCGATACTGGATGACCTTGTCGGGAGCAAAATTCTGCCCGGCACCGGTATTGAGACAGACGCCTTTTGGCAATCTTTTGAAGCGATTTTGAACGACCTGGCACCCAAGAACGCCGCCTTGTTGGCCAAACGCGAAGAGCTGCAGACGAAAATCGATGCCTGGCACATGGACCGCCAGGGACAGCAGATCGATGCCGGGGAATACCGCGCCTTTCTGATAGAAATCGGTTACCTGGTGGCCGAAGGTGGCGACTTCTCCATCAGCACGGAAAACGTGGATGACGAGGTCGCGACCATGGCCGGGCCGCAGCTGGTGGTGCCGGTGATGAATGCCCGCTATGCCCTGAACGCCGCCAACGCGCGCTGGGGCAGCCTGTACGATGCCTTCTATGGCACCGACATCATTCCCGAGGATGGCGGCAACGAACAGGGCGGCAGCTACAACCCCAAGCGCGGCGAGCAGGTGATCGCCCATGCGGCGGCTTTCCTGGACGAAAACGTGCCCCTGGCCAGCGGCTCCCACGCCGACGTCACGGCCTACCGCCTGGACGGCGAAGCGCTTGCGGCGGACCTTTCGTCGGGTTCCAGCACGGGACTGGCCGATCCGGCTCAATTCGCCGGATACCTCGGCGACGATAGCCTGACCAACGTTCTATTGCGCCATAACGGCCTGCACGTGGATATCCAGATCGACCGCGCCCATCCCGTGGGCAAGGACAATCCCTCCGGCGTCAAGGATGTGGTGCTGGAAGCGGCCCTGACGACCATTCAGGATTGCGAGGATTCCGTCGCCGCCGTCGATGCCGAGGACAAGGTGGTGGTCTATGGCAACTGGCTGGGCCTGATGAAGGGCGACCTTGTCGACAGCTTCGAAAAGGGCGGCAAGATGGTCGAACGGCGCCTGGCGCCTGACCGGGTTTACCGAACGCCCAATGGCGGCGAGTTGACCCTGCACGGACGCAGCCTGCTGCTGGTGCGCAACGTGGGCCATTTGATGACCAACGATGCCATCCTGGATAGGAATGGCAACGAGGTACCGGAAGGCATCATGGATGCCATGATCACCGGCGCCTGCGCCCTGCATGACATCAAGGGCCTGGGGGCGGAGCGTAACAGTCGTACCGGCAGCATGTATGTTGTGAAGCCGAAAATGCACGGGCCCGAGGAAGCCGCCTTCACCAACGAACTGTTCGACCGGGTCGAAGCCGCCCTGGGCATGGCGCCCAACACCATGAAAGTGGGCGTCATGGACGAGGAACGGCGCACGACGGTCAACCTCAAAGAATGCATCCGTGCCGTCTCCAGCCGGCTGATGTTCATCAACACCGGCTTCCTCGACCGTACGGGGGACGAAATTCACACCTCCATGCTGGCCGGGCCATTCCTGCGCAAGGATCAGATCAAGGCCCAGCCCTGGATCGCCGCCTACGAGGATTGGAACGTGGATATCGGCCTGGAATGCGGCATGCAGGGCAAGGCCCAGATCGGCAAGGGCATGTGGGCCATGCCCGACGAGATGAAGGCAATGATGGCGGCCAAGATCGGCCATCCCACGGCGGGCGCCAATACGGCCTGGGTCCCCTCGCCCACCGCCGCCACCTTGCATGCCATGCATTACCACCAGGTTTCCGTCGCCGCCCGCCAGGACGAGCTGTCCGCCCGCGAGCGCGCCGACCTGGGCGATATTCTGACCGTACCCCTATCGCGCGGCGAGAATCTGTCCGTCGACGAAGTCCAGGCGGAACTGGACAACAACGTCCAGGGTCTGTTGGGCTATGTTGTGCGCTGGATCGATCAGGGCGTGGGCTGTTCGAAAGTGCCCGACATCAACGATATCGGCCTGATGGAAGACCGCGCCACCCTGCGCATTTCCAGCCAGCACATCGCCAACTGGCTGCACCATGGCATCTGCGACGAGGCCCAGGTGATGGAAACCATGCAGCGCATGGCCGCCGTAGTTGACCGCCAAAACGCCGATGATGACGCCTACACCGACATGGCGGCGAACTTCGACGGCAGCGTCGCCTTCCAGGCCGCCTGCGATCTGGTCTTCAAGGGCAAGGAACAGCCCAGCGGCTATACCGAACCAATCCTGCATGCTCGGCGCCGGGAAGCAAAGGCAAGGCAGGCGGTTGGATAAACCGCGTTTAGGGAACGTGGTCTAACTACCTTTCCAGGCTCTTTCGTCCCAGCGGCGCAAAGCGCCGGGCGCAATTCAATGTTGCGAACCCCGGACGGATTCTGGCACGCTCTAGTCAACCAGGGGAAACGAACGGGGGAAAGCGCCGTCATGGCCACGACCATACAACCTATCGAGCATCCGGCGGCTTGGAAGGCCACGGACATCGCCTCCAAGCAGGACCTGACCATCGAACTTGATGGCCGGCATCTGGCCGCGCTGGAGGCGGGGCTGGCATCGTTGAAAGCCGAGGGAATTGGCGACGCCGATGTCTCGCCGGCGCGGTTTCCCCTCGATGCCATCGCCGATGACGTCGCCGCCTGGCGCGACGAGGTACACAGCGGACGAGGCATCGTAATCCTGGGCGGCCTTCCGGTGGCCGATTTGGCAATGGAAGATCTGCGCCTGATGTATCTTGGCCTGGGCAGTCATTTTGGCCGGCCCACCTCGCAAAGCCCCCTGGGTGACTTGATTGGCGAGGTCACCAATATCGGCGACAAGGACAAGCAGGAACGCGCCTATCGTAGCCGGCGCCGGCTGAAACTGCATACCGACCGTTGTGATCACGCCTCCCTGCTGTGCGTCCGGGCGGCGGTCTCAGGCGGCCTGAGCGGTCTCGCCAGCGGTTTGACCGCCCATAACATCATGTTGGAAGAACGCCCGGATCTGCTGCAAGCGCTCTATAACGGCTATCATCACCATCGCTTTGGCCAGCAGGCGCCCGGCGAGCCCCTTGTGACGCAGGAACGCATTCCGATATTTTCCGTCACCGACGGCGTCCCCTCGGTGATCCTGATCCGCGGCTATATCGATCTGGCGGTGGAGGAAGGCCACGTACAGCTTAGCGCCGCCGAATTGGAGGCCCTGGACTATCTGGAAGCGGTGACCGAGCGGCCGGAGGTAAAGCTGGAATTCATGCTGGAGCCCGGAGAACTCAGCATGTTCAACAATTGCCTGCTATTGCACGATCGGGCCGAGTTCGAGGATGCCGATGATCCTGCCCATAAGCGACTTCTGCTGCGCCTGTGGCTGCGCGAGGATAGCCGCCCCATGGCCCCTGGCGTGCTCGTGCACAAAGGCACCGGCGGCATCGTCAAGCAGGACGGCATGGGCACCTATTACAACCCGGACGCCAAAGCTTCCTAAAGCATATTGCCGCTAGCCGTTATCCTTGCGGGTGCGTACTTCGGCGAAGACCTCCGCCGCGCCGGCGCCGGGCAGACCGACCGCCTGCGCCACCGACGCCACGTCGGCGCGCAGAAATGGGTTCGTCGCTTTTTCCAGGCCCAACAATGATGGCACCGTGCGCTTATTGGCGGCGCGCAGGGCATCGATCTCGGCCACGCGGTCGATCATTGCCTGATTATCGCCCTCGATTGACTCGGCGAAACGCGCGTTGGTCTGGGTATATTCGTGGGCGCAATAGACCTTGGTGGCATCGGGCAGATCGCGCAGTTTAAGCAGCGAGGTCCACATCTGGTCGAACGTGCCTTCGAAGACCCGGCCGCAGCCCAGGGCAAACAGGGTATCGCCACAGAACAGCGCCTCGCTGTCGGCGAACCAAAAGGCGATATGGCCGCTGGTATGGCCCGGCGTCTCGTAGACCTTGGCGGTGGCATCGCCGAATTGATAGCTGTCGCCGTCGCCGACCTCTACATCGATGCCGGCGATCCGGTCGCTATCGATCCGCGCGCCAACGATGGTGCAGCCGTATTTTTCCTTCAGCTCCAGATTGCCGCCCGTATGGTCGCCATGGTGGTGGGTATTGAGGATATGGGTCAACGTCCAGCCGCGGGCCTCTAGCTCCGCCATCACCGGCGCGGCGTCGGATGGATCGACCACGCCCACAGAACCCTGGCCGGGTTCACGGAGCAGATAGACATAGTTGTCGTCGCGTGTGGGGATTTGTACGATTTCCAAGGCACTCATGGCGGGCTCTCTTGCTAACGGACAGGAAACCACAAACTAGCAAGTCCGCGCCCCGTGACCAAGTGTTGCTTGCGCCAATAGGCATGCCGCAACGATGCCCGGCGCGGCCAAACGGTTTGACCTGGCCACCGGAACCTCCCCATAGTGGTCGGAACGAGAATCAGACAGTGCGCTTAACAGTTCAGGAAAGCCGGGTTTTTGTCCAAAATTCGCCCAATGGGAAGCGATAGAGGCTTCTTCCACGGCTACCGCATCGTCGCCGCCTGCAGCATTATCCAGGCGGTCAATCTTGGCGGCATTTTCACCTTCGGTGTGCTGTTTCCAGAGCTGGAACGCGAATTCGGCTGGTCGCGGGCGGCGATCTCCGGGGCATCGTCATTCGCCTTTCTGGTCATTGGCTTCGGCGCCATATTCATGGGCCGGGCCGGTGACAGATTCGGCCCCCGCGCCGTTCTCAGCGTGGCCGGCATCATGTTCGGCATCGGCTACGCCCTGCTGTTCCGCATGCAGTCGGTTTGGGAGCTTTACCTCTACCTAGGGCTAGTGACGGGCGTTGGCCTGGCCGCCCACGACGTTTCCACCCTTTCGACCATCGCGCGCTGGTTCGTACGCCGCCGCGGCCTGATGAGCGGCATCACCAAGGCCGGCGGCGGCCTGGGCCAGGTGGTCGTACCCACCGCCATGGCCGCCCTGATCGCCGGGCCGGGATGGCGCATGGGCTGCCTGTTGTTCGGCCTCGCCGCCATCGTGGTGCTGGTCGGCGCGGCGCAAACCCTGCGCCGCAACCCCGCCGCTGTCGGCTTGAAGCCCGATGGCGAGGCGCCGGACGCCTCCCCCGATCAGGCGCAAGAGGAAGCCGGCGACAGCTTCAAGCAGGCCTTCAGGTCGCGGAGCCTGTGGCTGCTCGGCGGCGCCAAATTCTGCGACCTGTTCTGCCTGTTCACGGTTATTGTCCACATCGTGCCCCATGGCGTGGATCACGGCTTGCATCCGGCTGTGGCGGCGGGCGTGTTGTCGACCATTGGCGCCATGAGCATCGCCGGCCGCCTGCTGCTGGGCGGCGCCTATGACCGGATCGGCGCGCGCATGTCGCTGATGGCATGTTTCAGCCTGCTGACGGCGAGCCTGGTGTGGCTGCAATTCGCGGACACGACGTGGGGCCTGTTCCTGTTCGCCGCCATGTACGGCCCGGCCCATGGCGGTTTCTTCACCATCACCTCGCCCTCGGTGGCGGAATATTTCGGCACGCGGGCCCATGGCACCATTTTCGGCCTGGTCATTTCCTGCGGCACCTTCGGCGCCACCCTCGGCCCCATCGTCGCCGGCAGCCTGTTCGATATGTGGGGCAGTTACACCATCGCGTTTGCCCTATTGCTGGGCTTTAGCCTAACAGGCCTGGCCATCGCCAGCACCCTGCCCCGGCGGGCGCAAGCGCCCGCCGCTAGCTAGCCCGTGGTTTAACGGAAACAGGGGAAGGGTTGAGATAAAGGAATCGACTCCTTTTTCTCTACTCAGATCTCGGGGTTTAGATTTCCTATAATGTCAAAAGGGTATCTCATCGTCCAAGTCAGCGCTTGAATTTGAGGAGGGAGATTCTTCTTGCCTAGGTGGCAAAAGTGCGGCTGGAGGAGCCACCGAAGGAAGTTCGCGCGTCTCATCAAGCACTGCCTTGGCCTCCCCGACCTCCTGCAGTACATTCGTCACCAGCTTCGTAGTAATGTCCGCACTCGACCATAATGCCCCAGGAATGGCTAGAATTTCGACAGTCACCAGAGCAACAGCCAGATAGGACACCCGACGTTTATCAAGCTCACGATCGAACTCCTCAATTTTCCTTAATAGCCTGGCCCTCTTTTCTTCTGACAAATCAGCGTTGTTGACACACTCCGTAAGGCTGTGGAGATGAGTTCGTATTCGGTCCTTCGATTTGGGAGGAATCGGCACAGACTCTCGATTCCCTCTTATACTATTATCGAGTAGGAGCTGGGTCATGTAGTGATCCAGATCTGCCTGAAACTGGCGGTGGTTCTTCTCACCAAAATTCTCCAGTCTTGGAACGTCGATTGACGCGAACGGCTCTATTCCAAAGCGTTTACCAGCAGCAACAACCACATTCATGAAACCGTGCCGAGCGTCTTCAAGAACCGCCCAAGAATCTTGATCACGCTCATCCAACTCTCTGGTACGTTCGGCTAATCGACGTTGCGCATGACGGACAAAAGTCATAAATGCAACGCCTGCATCCTCAGGGAGATCGTCGATCTCCTCCTGCGTAATAAAATCAAATATGTTCATTTGGCGCCCAACATGTTTCGGCTAGAACAACTACGCCGTCGATATGTAGAAACAAGAATTTTTAGACTCTGGAGTTACAGCGACAGTTTACTTTTCAGACTACGTGGAATTGTAGATTCCAGTTAGAAACCCATCATGAATAAAGTATTATTGGCAATTTGTCACCGTAATCGCCCATTAGTTGCGGGATAGCAGTACCCTCACCCCTTTTTATGAAGCGAAAGCCCTACACAGAATCAAACTGAGAGATTAGTTTTTCCGCCCCGCAAAAGCCTCCACCGCAACCAAAATTTCAGCCGCTTCCTCTTCCAGGCTTTTGCCGGCGTCGGTTGGGTAGTGGATATGGCCCGCCGCCAGATAGCTGTCGCCATGTTCGGCCCAGATGCGGGCCAGGTCCTGGGCCTGGCTGGTGTTGGAATTGACCCGTGGCCGTTCCTGGGCGCCAGCGCGGGCCGCCAGGACGTCCAGATCCGCCGTCAGCAGGACGATGATGCCGCTGCCGGCCAGCCGGTCCATGTTCCAGGCATAGCGCGGCGTGCCGCCGCCAAGGGCCAGCACCAGGTCGTCGCGGACGGCGCATTGTTTGACCAGATCATATTCCCGCATGCGGAAGCCCAGCCAGCCCTCCGCCGCCACCAGTTCATGCAATGTCTGCCCGGCCTCGGCACAGATGGTATCGTCAAGATCGACAAATTGCCGGCCCATACGTTCCGCCAACAGCGGGCCCAGGCTGGATTTGCCGCTGCCCATGAGGCCGGCGAGATAGATGTTGCCGATGCCGGCCTCGCTCATTTCAGTCAGCTCATTCGGCGGGATCGGTGACGATCAGGCGGCAGCAGGGCGCGCCATCGGCCAGGGTCGCGGGCAGGTCCATCTTCAGGCCGTGATATTCCGCCCTGCCCCGGTCCCCCTCCATGGCGATATCACACAGCAACGAGACCTCCGCCGGGCTGCAGCCCTCCTCGCGCCAGAGATCGACCAGGGGGCAGATTTGCATCTGCTGTTCGTACTGGCCCGTGCCGCGCAGTTGATTGCTGTCGAACACGTCCGCCGAGCCTTTGTTTTTGTGATTATCGGCCCATTTTTCAGCATTGAAGCCGGCGGCATCATTGCGCCCCTTGCGGGCGCCGAATTGGCGGATCGCCGCCCGCATGCGCCCTTCCACCTCCCCGGCCGGCATGACCTCGGAAAAGCTGCGGTAGAGATACAACAGCCACAAGGCCCGGTCCTTCACCGCCGCCCGTACCTTGGGCACCCAAATATGGCGGCTCGCCAGTTCTTCTTCATTCATCGGACATGTCCCATGTCTTTTTCAAAGGCGCACGTTCGCGCATGATCGCATCAAACCCCGACAGATAAATAGCGGAAACCCGCAAATCTCCGCCACCTCCTACGATGCCGCAGGAGCATTCACGGTCAAAAAGCCGCGAATGTGGCGCAAGGCGAGCGCGATCTTCCGGTCGTTCTCTTTCCAGGGATAAAGGCTGACCTGTGCGTTTGGCGCCAACAGCGCGGTTTCCATTGCCGTCGCGTAGGGATGAGCCGGGATATCATCGGGTAGGACAAGCACCGGTATCTGGCAATTCCGCACGAAGTCACGGTCGACGGTAAACACGAAATCAGCCTTCCGCGTGTACATGTTGTTGAGAAACTCCGAGGCCATTTCCATGGTGACCTCGGGCTGCCGCTTGATGAACTCGGGCGCCCAGCCGTTGATGTTGTTGTTGTAGTAGATGTCGGGATGACTGGAGGTATAGCCGCTCGGGTGCACCAGCGTGGCGGCTACGACCCTTTCGCCCGCGCGTTTCAGCAGGTTCCAGATCATCGGGCCGGCGATGCAAAAACCCAGCACCATGAAACGGTCTATGCCGAGATGGTCCATCAAGCCGAGTTGGTCGTCCGTGAAGCCGTCCCATGTCCGCTCGACCTCCAGCGGCCCTTCCGACTGGCCGCCATTCGCGTTGCGCAGATCAAGCGCGATGACGCGATAGGTATCGCTGAATTCCTCCAGGGGATTGAAAGCATGGTTGGCCAGTCCGGCGATGGTCGCATTTAGACCGCCGCCGGGGATGACCAGCAGCGGAAACCCGGAACCGGCCTCCTCGTAATGAATTTTCACGGGACCGTTTTCGTATATTGGCATCGTTGACTCCCCCTATTGCTTGATGAATTTCGCCGCCTCGTCGCCCACTGTAACAACTTCCCACAAATCGTCAGCTTCTATTGAGACGTCCGGCCTCGTTTCTTGCCGCATGGCTGTTCCGGGTTCTTTCGGGATGAAGATTTTCGTACGAAAATGAACGCGGCAATGGCCGCGCCAGAGCGGATGGTGCCCCCTCCCGG
>CAZPWJ010000106.1:0-16263 GCA_964590195.1 uncultured Rhodospirillaceae bacterium
AATGGACAGATACTAGATGTAGCGGGTGTCTGCGTCAACCGGATAGGCACGGTATTTTCGATAATCCACGGCTGTAAACCGCTTCAACAAGGCATTGTTGCGGTCGAAGAATTCTATCCGAAGGATGCGGTATTCGGCCTGATCGTACCAGACGATCTGGCGCCGATAGCCGGAATTCCGGTAGGCCGGCACCCGCTCCACCACGTGGGCGGGCTGGCCTTCGACGGCTTCGTCGCGCAGCCAGCGATAGGCGTAGCGCTCAACCTCCGGGCGCACCAGATCCTCATAGGCGAACTCGCTGCCGACGAAGGCGCCGGAGCGGTTGGTGGAGCTGATCCGTTTCACGCGCTTCAGGGCCGGCAGGTAGATCCATTGATCATCATTGCCTTTTTTATGCGAGAAAGTCAGCAGCGCCGTGCCGCTGATATCCCGGGGCCGGCTGAAAACGATCAGGCTCTTGTCGCCGTCATCCCGGCCCTCCAGCACCTTGATGCCCAGGCGTCTGTGGCTTTCACTGCCATTGCCGCTGCGCAAGGTCATGGTTATGTCGGCGGCATAGTCCTTGAAGCCTTGGTCGCGCCGATTTGCCTCCGTGGCAATGGCCAGGCCTTTCTTGGCCGTATCCTTTACCGTTGGGCCGGCGGCGGCAGTATTACTTCCAGCGACGAGCAGAAAGGCGGCCACGATTATTCTGACCCATGGATTTGCGGTGCACTGGGTCGGGGGCACGGCGGGGGTGGCCTCTTTCATGGTTCGCTCCAACTCAAAAGAAACGCGACAGCTGCAGTTGCAGGTAGTCATCGCGGCGCACGCCATAAAGCGGATCGCGCGCCGGAATGCGGTGGAATGCCAGGCCTTCAATGTTCAACCGCCACCGTTCGGTGATGCGCCAACCGGCCTCGATGCTGAACGATGTGGCTTGGCTATGGCGGTCAACGATGGCGCCGCCCTTGACCGCGGTACCCGCCGTGTCATTCAGAGCAAGCCGAAAACCGAGGAAGATATCGTCGTCAAAGCGGGTCGAGGGCGCCGTGGCATCGCGGTCATCGTAAAGATATTCCGCCAACAGTCCCAGATCGAAGCCTCGCCCCGCCAGATTGAACAATGTGTATTCGAAACCGGCCGCCAGGGCGGTGAAGCGGCGGCCCTGGCCACGCCGGGAAAAACCCTCCAGCTTCCAGATCCAGGCATCGTGGGTGTATTGCAAATCCAGGGCCGTCTGATCGATGATGTCATAATGGGGCACCAAATGTACCGTGCCATCGGCTTGCAGGCTGGCCGGCAGTCTAGGTTCGCGCCCGGTGCCGCGAAAATGCGACAGGCCGATATCCCAATCGCCGATCACCTGGGACCAGCGCAGGGCCCAGTCCACGTGGCGCCGGCGGGAGGAGGCCTCGAACACCGGATTGCCGGCGTCAATGGGCAGCAGTCCGCGCAGGCGCCCATCGTCGTCGGGAAAGGTCCGGTCGCGGAAGCCGGTCAGCAAAAATGCATCCAAGGTTCCGGTTTCCGCGAAATAACGCAGATTGACCATGCCCTGGCCCAGTTTGTCCTCGGCGAACGGGCTTTCCACCTGATCCGTCTGGTTGATGATATCGATCACATGGCGGGCCTCGGCGACACCCCAAAAAACTCTGTTCAGGCCAACCAACAAGGACCACTCGTCCCCTTGGCGCTGCCAATACAGCTCGCGCAGATCGCCGTGACTGCGCCGGTCGTCGTCCTGATCCGCCTTGAAAAAGGGTATGGCGACGAACCGGTCGTCGCCGCTGTCGGATTGCAGGCGCAGTTCCGGCTGCAAGGTAAGGGCCGGTGAAACGGTTTTGGAATTCTGCGTTGCATCGATGGGTGAGCTGGGAAACAGGCGAATCTCGATCGCCGCATAGCCGCCAAGTTCCCATTCCGCCGCGTGTGCTGGCGCCGTAATGAGCCAGAGGCCAAGACAACCGAGCACGCCGCTACACGCGAACCTCAGGCTATTTCCCAGCCGACCGGCCATTGCAACGCCAAATGCAGCCATTTTTCGCCACGTACAACAAATCTCCAGCTTCAAACAATAGCACCGTTCGCGTCCCTTGGCGGTAGTGTAATGACATATTCCGTGAACTGGCCCCGCTTTGTGCGAACGGCGATGGCGCCGGCGAACGCTTCCACCAGTTTTTTGGCCTGGGCCAATGCCGGGCCGGTACCGCTGTCGGATTCGAGCAGGGAAAATTCGTCGAACAGATTTCCCAGTCGCCCCGCGGGAGGTCCGGCGCTGCTGTCGCGGATGCGCAGTTCGCAATCCCCCGGCGATGTCGCCAGTTCGATCAGGACATCTCCCCTGCCATGCTTGGCCACCGACGACAGTGCGATTTTAATCAAGGAAAGCACCACATGCACCATGCCGCTGTCGGAGCCGAAAAAGCCGAAATCCGGCTGCAGGCGGACCTTGACGATCTTGCGTTCCGCTTCCGAGGCGAATGGATAGCGTTGCAATGCCGCTTCGACACATTCAGCCATGGAGACCATTTGAAATTCCGATGGATCAATCGGCACGCCGCCCGTATTGCGCAGCAGCATCTCGATAATGGCGCTGGCATGACTGGTTTCCTGTTGCAGGCGTTCCAGACTGTTGCTCAGGGCCCGGCGGTGCGTTGGCGAGATTTCCCGAACGGCGAGGCCATTTTTCTCGGCTATTTCGTGAGTTTCCAGCAGTTGCGGCAAATACCGCTTCAGGCTGACGGTGCTGGTGCGAATGCCCAAGAGTGGATCGCGCAACTCGTTGGAAAGATTGCGCCCGGCCATCAGCATGGCATCCAGGCGCTCCTGCTTCAGACTTTCGTTGCGATAACTGAAGACGGTGCCGACAACGAGGGCGAACAGCACCACCGGCATCAATTCAACGTAGACGTTGGGGTCGCTGACCTGTCCATTGCCCAGGGTAAACACGGCCCAGGCAAGCAACATGCCGGACAGCGAAAGAACAACCAGGTTGAGCCAATCGACCAGGAACACCAGCAGCAACAGGGCGGCGACAAAGGAAACCAGCCAGATCGGCGCAAAATCATTCCGCAGCGTCATGTAGGTGAAGAAAAACGGCAACACATATAACACCGTGAGATACCAAAGCATCGGCGTATAGCGGCGCAGGTTTTCCGGCCAATGGTCCTTGAGGGCCAGCGGCACGCACATGGCGCCGCCGATCAGGCGCAGGGTCAGGTTTTCATAAGGTTGGGGAAACAGATCGTGCCAGACGAAATAGTACAATGGCATGCCGAAGGCGCCACAAACACTAACCGCCACCAGATTGCGTTCGCCATGACGATAGTTCCGCCCGATGACGCCGACCAGTATCCCGAACAGGCTCCGCAACGGATGCAGTAGCCGTATATTCAATCCATCCCGCGTCATTTGCCCTCTACTCCAACGTATCAGCTGATAGGGCAACAATTTTAATAAATTGCTAACCAACGGAACGGGCCGTAGAAAGCCCTTGGCAAGGAAAGATCAAGATGACATGAAATTGTCTGACTGGAAATTCTGTCCCGCAATCGTTCGGATTTCACCATGAATTATCAAAGCCTTGGCCGCAGCGGCCTTCGAATTTCGCCTTTATGTCTCGGCACCATGATGTTCGGCGGCCGCACGGAAGCGGAGGAGGCCGGGCGGATCATCGCCCATGGGCGGGAGATGGGGGTGAATTTCATCGACACGGCGGATGTTTATACCGCAGGCCGTTCGGAGCAGATCGTCGGCGCGGCAATCGCGGGCGCGCGGGACGATTGGATCTTGGCCACGAAGGTTGCCGGCGCAAAGGGAGAAGGCCCGAACCAGCGCGGCTTGTCGCGAAAATGGCTGCTGCGGGCTTGCGAGGATAGCCTGGGCCGCCTGGGCACCGACTATATCGATATCTATTATCTGCATAAGGAAGACCACGGCACGCCACTGGCGGAAACCGTCGGCGCCATGGCTGACCTGGTTCGGCAGGGCAAGGTGCGCTATTTCGGGCTGTCCAACTACCGCTCCTGGCGGGTGGCTGAAATCTGCCGTATCTGTGACGGCCTGGGTCTTGACCGGCCCATTGTCAGCCAGCCCTACTATAACGCCATGAACCGCATGCCCGAGGTCGAGCATCTGCCGGCCTGCGATTATTTCGGCCTGGGCGTGGTGCCGTACAGCCCTCTGGCCCGCGGTGTGTTGACCGGCAAATATCCCCCCGGCGCCACGCCGCCCGAGGACAGCCGCGCCGGGCGTGCCGATCCCCGCATGATGCAGTCGGAATGGCGGCCAGAGTCTCTGGAAATCGCCCAAACTCTCCGCCAACATGCCGAGGCACGCGGCATCACCGCCGGACAATTCGCCATGGCCTGGGTGCTGAACAACAAATTGGTGCAGAGTGCGGTGGCCGGACCCAGAACCTTTGAACAATGGGCCGAGAATATCGGCGCCCTGGACTACCGCTTCACGGCCGAGGATGAAGCCTTGGTCGATAGTCTGGTGCCTCTGGGCCATCCCTCGACGCCCGGCTACAGCGACCCGGCCTATCCCATCGAGGGGCGCGTCCCGCGTTCCTGAACAGACCATGCCGCGATACAAACTGAGCATCGAATATGATGGCGGCGGCTTTGTCGGCTGGCAGCGCCAGGCGAATGGGATTTCCGTGCAGCAAACCCTGGAAGAAGCCGTTCGGGCGTTTTCCGGCGAAACCGTCACCCTGTTTGGCGCCGGTCGGACGGATTCCGGTGTTCATGCCCTGGGTCAGGTGGCGCATTTCGATCTGCGCCGGGATTTTTCCGCCGACAAGGTGCGCGATGCGCTGAACTTTCATGTCAGGCCGCATGCGGTGGTGGTGACGGCGGCGGCGGTGGTGGACGAAGACTTCGACGCCCGCTTTTCAGCCACCGCGCGTCACTATCTCTATCGCATCTACGATCAGCGCCCACCCCTGGCCCTGCGCCGGGGCCGGGTCTGGCATGCGCGCGGACCGCTGGATGCGGGCGCCATGCATGCGGCGGCGCAATGCCTGTTGGGCAAACATGATTTTACCACATTTCGGGCCGCCCACTGCCAGGCGGAATCGCCTGTTCGCACCATGGATGTCCTGCATGTGGAGCGCGTGGGCAATGATGAAATCCACCTGCGCGCAACGGCCCGGTCGTTCCTGCATCATCAGGTTCGCTCCATCGTCGGCAGCCTGCATATGGTGGGCGTGGGAAAATGGAGCGCCGCCGATCTGGCCGACGCCCTTGCCGCCCGCGACCGCACCCGTTGCGGTCAGGTGGCTCCGGCGGAAGGGCTGTATCTGACGGGCGTGGATTATCCGGAAGACATCGTCTAGGCCGGGTCGTCCATGGCCTCGGCCACCGTTCGGGCGCCATCGTCTTCGTAGCTGCCGATCTCGGCCGTGGACCAGCTTGGCCTGGCTTGCAGCGCCTCCCACCAGCGGGCGGTCAAGGGGCGCAGCCGGCCCGGCCGTTCTTCCTCGAAGCGGATGACATAGGGTGCCGCATGCAGGTCGGCCAAGGTCAGGCGCTGGCCGAACAGCCAGGGCCCGCCGCTGTTTTCCAAATAGGCCTCGATCTGGCGTGTCATGTCCTCGAGTATATCCAGCGCCGCATCGATCTCCGCCGTTGAGAATGGGTCCCGCGCCATGCGCCGCCACAGATCGCGCCGTTCCTGGCTTGGGATCGCGGCCAGACGGCGTTCCAGTTCCTCATCCGACCACTGCTTGGCGATGGGGTGCATGGACCGGGTCCAGTTCGGCTTTTGCACCGCCGGCAGACAGACGTCATCGACATATTTCGACCAGCGCCGCACTTCGTGCCGCGCCGCCGGATCATCGGGCATCAGGGCCGGCTCGGGGAAGGCTTCGTCCAGATATTCATCGATCAGGTTGCTTTCGACCAGGGCCAGGCCGTCCACCAGCAGACAGGGGACAATGCCGCCGGGGTTCAGGGCCTTGTACCAGTCGCTGTGGTGTTGAAAGCGGCCCAGGTTGATCACCTTGCCCTCGTACGCCAGGCCTTTTTCGGCCAGGCAGAGCCGCACCTTGCGCGAGGCGGACGAGCTCCAGGCATGATAGAGGATCAGGGAAGGTTGGCTTGATCTGGTCATCACAGCAGCCGCGTGGCCAGGCCGTTGAACAGCAGGGTCATCAGGAAATCCAAGGCGACAATACCGACCGCGGTGGCCGGTTTGCAAAGCAGGCCCGTGCGGGCCACCAGATAGCCGTAGAAAAACATGGTGATTTGCGCCGCCATGGGGATCATCGCACCTAACTGGCCTGGCAGGGCGCCGGACAGAAACAGCAGAACCGCCGGCAGCACCACCGCCATGGCCAGCACGTTCGACCAGTTCCAGACGATGATGTACTGCACATAGGTCGCCGACAGATCCAGCAGACGGGATATGGGCACCATGATCAGAGGGAACAGCAGCCAGGTAATGGAAAAAGACGCCATTTTCACGACGATATACCATTCCAGGGCGGGCACCGGTCCAGGCGCCAGCCCCGGCCCCGGAGATTTGCCGTGGCCAACGATCAGGAATGCGAGATAGAGCGGCAGCACCACCCCAAGGGCCACGAAGGAACGCCAAAAGCCGTTAATCGTCAGATTAAAATAAAGCAGGGCATCCCGGTCCAGCAGGGCAATACGCCAGGCGCCATGGATCGAGCGGGTCGCCTCAAGCAGCATCACCAAGACCATTTGGCGAAAAATAAAGCTCCAGCATCCGGGCATACACGCCGGCCAGGCTTTCGATGTCGCTGACCGAGGCCTGCTCGTCCACCTTGTGCATGCTTTCGGAAATCAGGCCGAATTCCGCCACCGGGCAATGGTGGTGGATAAAGCGTGCATCCGAGGTGCCCCCGGTGGTGGTCAGGGCGGGCCGTTGTCCGGTGACGTCCGTGACCGCCGTTGCGATTAGCTCGGTAAAGGGGCCCGGTTCGGTCAGAAACGGCTGGGCGGAGATATGAAAATCCAGCTCGAACTCACCGCCCACCGCCGCGCATTGTTCGTGCAGCCATTGCTGCAGGCCGTCGGATGTCTGCTCGGTATTGAAGCGGATATTGAAGACGGCCTTGGCCTGAGAGGGAATTACATTGGCGGCGGTGTTGCCCACATCGATGGTTGCCAGTTCCAGATTGGTCGGCGAAAAATGTTCGGTGCCTTCATCGAAAGTGTGCTGGCAAATGCGGTCCAGCATTTGCACCAAACGGGGCAGGGGATTGTCCGCCAGATGCGGGTAGGCCACGTGGCCCTGCACGCCGTGCACCACCAGGGTTCCGGTAATGCTGCCCCGGCGCCCGATCTTGACCATGTCGCCCAGGGCGTCCGGGTTTGTCGGCTCACCCACCAGGCAATGGTCCAGGCGTTCGCCGCGTTCATCAAGCCAGTCCAGCACCTTGCGGGTGCCGTTGATGGAGGGGCCTTCCTCGTCACCGGTAATCAGCAGCGAGATCGAGCCGTCGAAACTGCCGCCGCGCTTGGCCAGGAAAATATCGACAGCGGCAATAAAGGCGGCAACCGCGCCTTTCATGTCCGTCGCGCCCCGGCCATAGAGAATGCCGTCGCGGATATCGGCGGCGAACGGCTCCAGGCTCCAGGCCTCGGCATCGCCCACGGGCACCACGTCGGTGTGTCCGGCGAAGCAGAAGTTCGGGCCGTCCTCGCCCAGGCGGGCATAGAGGTTGTCCACGTCCGGCGTATCGGCGTCGGTAAACGTCATATGGTTGCAGGTAAAGCCCAGGCGCTCCAACGCCGCCGCCGTGACGCCCAGGGCACCGCCGTCGTTGGGCGTAACGGAGGCACAGCGGATCAGGGCGCGGGTCAGCTCAACTGCATCGGTAGGCTTGTTATCCGCCATTTTTTCAGCTCGTCTCCCGGCCTTAGTCGCGCAGCAATTCGTTGATCGAGGTCTTGGCGCGGGTGCCCGCATCCACCTGTTTGACGATGACGGCGCAATACAGGCTGACGTTGCCGGTCTCGGATGGGATCGAACCTGGCACGACCACGGAATAGGCTGGCACCCGGCCATAAGTGACTTCGCCCGTGGCCCGATTGACGATCTTGGTCGAGGCGCCGATGTAAACGCCCATGGACAGCACCGAACCTTCCTCGATAATCACCCCTTCGGCCACTTCGGAGCGGGCGCCGATGAAGCAATTGTCCTCGATGATCACCGGTTCGGCCTGCAATGGTTCCAGCACGCCGGCGATACCGGCACCGCCCGAGATATGGCAATCCTTGCCGATCTGGGCACAGCTGCCCACCGTGGCCCAGGTGTCGATCATGGTGCCGCTGTCCACATAGGCGCCCAAATTGACGAAGCTGGGCATCAAGACCACGTTGGGCGCGATATAGGCGGAACGGCGGACGATGCAATTGGGTACCGCGCGGAAGCCGGCGGCGCGGAATTGATTGTCGCCCCAGCCTTCGAATTTCGATGGCACCTTGTCGTACCATTTCGCGGCTTCGCCCGGCCCGCCCGGAATGGCGGTCATGTCGTTCAGGCGGAAAGACAGCAGCACCGCCCGTTTCAGCCATTGATTGACGTGCCAGCCCTCGGGGCGCTTCTCGGCCACCCGCTGCTCGCCCTTGTCCATGGCCTCCAATGCGGCATCGACCGCATCGCGGGCCTCGCCCTTGGTGTTGACGTTAATGCTGTCGCGCTCTTCCCAGGCGTTGTCGATGCTGGTTTCAAGGCTGCTGGTATTCATGATTTCTCTCCCCGCTACAAACGCTGGGCAAACTACCCCGGTGCAGCATTCTGTCAACCGAATAGCGACGATTTCACGTTAGCGCGTTAGCGCCAACAGCCAATCCGGAAGATCGTCGGTGATATGATGGACATGGTCCACATGTTCCGACGCCAGATCCAGGTCGCGGCCGCCCCGGACCCAGACCGTCGCCATGCCCAGGCCGGACGCTGGCACCAGGTTCTGCGCGATGTCCTCGACCATCACTGCCCTGGCGGGATCGATTTCATAACGTTCGACCATGACGTCATAGGGCCGCTGATGCGGCTTGGGCAGGAATTCACCGTCAATGATATCGAAAGAGCCGTCGAAATGGTGCTTGATGCCCAAATGACCAAGGATACGGTCGGCATGCTTGGTGGTGGCATTGGTATAAATCAGCTTGCGCCCCGGCAGGGCGTCGAGGGCCTGGCCCAGGCGGTCATCCAGGGGAATGCCTGAAAGATCCAGATCGTGGACATAGTCCAGATATTCGTCCGGCTCCAGATCATGCTCCACCATCATGCCGCGCAAGGTGGTGCCGTGGGCGTGGAAGTATTTCTTCTGCACCTTGCGCGCCTCGGCCAGGGGCAGGTCCAGGTATCGGGCCACGAATTGCCCCATGCGCAGGCCCAACTGGCTGCCCAGATCGGACGTGGCGGGGTAAAGCGTATTGTCCAGATCAAAGATCCAGACGGCGATGTCTTCGGGATTAAGTCGTGGTGTATCAGGCATCCGCCTACACTGCGGCGAATGGCGGCGAAAAACAATAGTTCCATGCCTACTCGGTCAATGCAGGCAGCCACTATATAAGGTTACCGCACAAATCCTTGGTGGGAGCCCTCCACGGCATCAAGAGGCGACACTTGGGCTATCTAGCATTTCCCACGGTTTCAATTAGGATGCAGGGAAAAGGAGCATCAATACCTTGGAACGCCGACTTGCCGCCATATTGGCCGCCGATGTGGTGGATTACAGTCGCTTGATGGGCGAGGATCAGGCGCGCACGCTTGACGCCCTGCGCCAATTGCGCGGTGAACTATTCGATCCGGTGGTGAACGAACACAAGGGCACCGTCGTCAAGCGAATGGGTGACGGCTGGATCGTCGAGTTTCCCAGTGTCTCGGATGCGGTTGACTGTGCCATGCGTATTCAAGAGGGTTTGTCGGCGCATGAAATTATTAGGCTGCGTACTGGCATTCATATCGGCGACGTGGTGTTCGAGGACGAGGACGTCTTTGGCGATGGTGTAAACGTCGCCGCACGTCTGGAAGAATTAGCTAATCCGGGCGAAGTCCTAATCTCCGACACAGCGCAACAAAGTCTCGACGGCAAAGCGGCAGCGCAATTTAGTGATGGCAACATTCACCAACTGAAAAACATTGCACGTCCAGTCCAGGTCTGGCGCTGGCCAGTGGTTTCCGGAACGGACGCGGCATCGGCGATGGCTGGTGAAGATGCGCTACTGGCTCTACCCGACAAACCGTCCATCGCCGTGCTGCCGTTCGACAATATGTCGGGCGATGGGGAACAGGAATATTTTGCCGACGGCATTACCGAGGACATCATTACCGAATTGTCCCGTTTCCGCGAATTCGTGGTCATCGCGCGCAACTCGACATTTGTTTACAAAGGCACGGCAAAAGACCTCACGGCGATCGCGCAGGAATTGAACGCACGCTATATCGTCGAGGGCAGCGTCAGAAAGGCCGGCAATCGGGTCCGTGTCACCGCGCAGTTGATCGAGGCTGCCACGAACACGCACATATGGGCCGACCGGTTTGACGGCGATTTGACCGATATCTTTGCGCTGCAGGATGAAATCACCTCGGCCATTGTCCGTGCCGTGGCCCCCCGCTTCGTGCAGGCCGAGGTGGCGCGTTCCGCCAAACTATCTCCAACACAATTGCCCGCCTGGGAAAGCTTGCTGCGGGCCCGGGCCTTGCTAGCGGCGCTGGACAAAAAAAGCGTAGGCGAGGCGATGTCTCTGTTACGTTCCGCCATTCGCCAGGATCCACGAAATGCTCAGGCCCATAGTTGGCTCGCCTTTGCGCTTTTTACCAGCTCCGCATACGGCTGGTACGATGATCCCGTTTCCGACCGCAATGAGGCATTCGCGCTCGCCCGCCAGGCAATGTCACTTGACCCTGATGATGCTTTGTCTCATGTGGTTTCAGGTCTGGTCTCATTCTATATGACGACGAATGGCGTGGAAACCGCGGGACAAGCCTATGAAAAGGCTCTGCAAATCAATCCGAATTTCGCCATGGCGCACGGTTTCATGGGTGGAAATCAGGCGATGCGTGGCGACTTTGCGGCGGCGCGAAAGCATTTAGACCTCGCCCGGCAACTGAGCCCACACGACCCCAGTGCGGGCCTATGGCAGATCCTCTACAACATCGGCCTCTATGGCGCGGAACGTTATGAGGATGTTGTAAAGGGCGCTGGTGAGGCGATCGGGACCAATTCCGATTTCGCCGGCCTCTATCGCCAGCGCGCGGCTGCGTTGGCCATGTTGGGGCGGGAAGAAGAAGCGCGCGACGACATTGATCAGGTACTCCGTCTGGATCCAGATAATACGATCAAACGCATGCGCGAGACGTCGTATTGGCCGAATATAAAACCCTTTCTAGAAGGCTTGCGCCGGGCCGGATTGCCGGAAGAATGAGCGCACCAACTCGCAAACTCGCCGCCATCCTAGCCGCCGACGCGGCCAGCTATCGAGTTCCGGTGATGCACCCATTGGGTCAAGAACCGACCGTTAGGGCGGTGTCGGCGCGTCTTGTCGATAAGCCCATACGTAGTGGATGCCTGTCTTAACCGGATCGGCACGAATAGTTCCTTCTCTGTCCGTTTCGAGGGCATTAACAAGGCTTTAACGCGGGCCCGATAAACTTCACCGCGTCATGCTGAAAAAGCTGTTGAAACGCAGAAATGCACCGGCAGCCGCCGCGCCGCCGCCAGCTTCCGTCCCGGCTCTGAAATCGACGCCGGGCACGGATGTGGTGCCTGTGGGCAGTACGGATTACGCCGCCCAGAAGGATCTGTTGGCCGGCGCCGATCTGGCCGCGCGGCTGCAACTGGCCCAGGCCCATGATACCCGGCCTGAAATTCTGTATTTTCTGGCCGGCGATGAATCTTCGGAAGTACGTCAGGCGGTTGCCGCCAACCCGTCCACGCCGGTCCAGGCGGATGAGCTGTTGGTGGATGACGCCGACGAGGAAGTACGCGGCGACCTGGCCCTGAAAATCGCCCGCCTGCTGCCAGATATGTCCCACGACGAGCAGGAAAAGGTGCAGGATCTGACCTTTGAAATGCTGCGCCGGCTGGCCTCCGATCAGCTGCCCCGCGTGCGCGCCCTGCTGGCGGAAGAGTTGAAAAGCAGCCGTCATGTGCCGGTCGAGATCGTGCGCCAGCTGGCCCTGGACGTGGCGGTCATCGTCTCCACGCCGGTGCTGGAATATTCGCCGCTGCTGAACGATGCGGATCTGCTGGAAGTGATCGCGGCGGGCTGTGCCGAGGAGGCGCTGTGCGCCATCTCCCGCCGCGCGGAAGTATCCGAGGATGTGTCCGATGCCGTGGTGGCGACCCTGGATGTACCGGCGGTGGCGACCCTGCTGGCCAACAAGAAAGCTTCGGTGCGCGAAGAGGCCCTGGACAAGATCGCGGAAAATGCCGCTAACGTACAAAGCTGGCATGAACCTCTAGTCATGCGTCCGGAACTGTCGATCCGCGCCGTGCGCCGGGTCGCCGGTTTCGTTGCCTCGTCATTGCTGGAGGTTCTGGCAGACCGCAACGATCTGGACCGGGAAACCACGCGCCTTCTGACCAAACGCCTGAAAGCCCGCATCGAGGAAGCGGAAGGCAACCTGCAGGCCGAGGAGCGGGAGCAGGTTCTGGTCCTGGACCAACGCATGCTGTTGGATGATGAAGCCATGGATCAGGCGATCCAGAGCGGACGCAATGATTTCGTGCTGGAGGCCTTGGCCCTGCGCTCGGAACTGGCCCCGGATCTGATCCGAAAAATCATAAAGTCAAACTCGGCCAAGGCAATCACCGCCCTCGCCTGGAAGGCTAATTTATCCATGCGCACGGCAATTCAGGTGCAAAGCCGGGTCGCGCGGATTCCGCCGAAAAAGCTTCTCAACGCCCGCCATG
Source organism: uncultured Rhodospirillaceae bacterium (assembly GCA_964590195.1). GTDB lineage: Bacteria > Pseudomonadota > Alphaproteobacteria. Next base: position 12,878 of record CAZPWJ010000106.1, read on the forward strand.
GCACGGACTATCCCATGGCGCCGGAGGAAATGGCGGAGCAATTGCGAAAGGCCGCCAGGATGCCGGGCTAGATGTGACGATGCTCTGGATCGGTTACCCAGCGGTTAAGCGGCAATTAAGGCGTCGTTAAGCGGCCTCGGATAGGTTGTGAGTTTGAAGCTGAGTTTGAGTTAGAGATTGGCAAGGCAGAGAAAAAAGCAGGCAACGTGGCTCATATCCCATTTCAAAGCGCCCTGAAGGGCGGCGGCAGCCCCGGACAAGCATCGGCGAAACCCGATGGCGCGCAGCCGTGGACCATGCCGACGGCGGACCTGCTGGCGGATTATACCGGCCCGGCAGTGCTATTCGATGGCGCCGGCACGGTGCTCGCGGCCAATGGCCTTGCCGATCCCATCGTGGCGGCTCTGCGTGGTCCCCAGGGCGGTGAACTCCGCGCCATGCTGGACCAAGTATTGAGCGATGGCGGCTTGCCATCCAAGCGCCTGCAATTGCCCATTCCCACCGGACAGGGTGTTTTCGATGTCACCTTGCTGCGAGAAGATGACGCCAGTGGTTCCAGAGCAGCGGCGCCGGGCCGGGTTCTGCTGCTGGCGCGGGACAGCACGTTTGATGTGAATTTCAGCCGTGCCCTGGTTGCTTCCCGCCAATTGTTCAAGGATCTGGTATCCTGTTCGGCGGATTTTTCGTGGGAGACCGACACCGACGGCTGCTTTACCTTCATTTCGGGCCGCGGCCTGCTGGGCTATAGCCCGGATGAATTGGACGGGCGCCCGGCGCGGGAGCTGCTGGCCGATGCCGACCCCAATCAGGCCGATGGGCAGGTTGATGTGGATGGCACGGGGCCAAACCCGTTTGAAAGCCTTAGCCCCATGGACGAGGTGGAATGCTGGCTGTTGGACCGCAATGACGCGCGGGCCTGCGTGCGCACCTCTTGTTTACCGGTTTTCGATGAAGATGGCACCCTGCAAGGGGTACGCGGTGTTTGCCGCGATATTACCGAGGACAAAATGCGCCAGGCCGCCCTGAACCGGGCCCAGGAGCGGGAACGGTTAAGCCGCTCTATCGTTGATTCGATCCGCGATGCCCTGACGCCGGAGGAAATGTTCGCCGCCGCCGCCGCCGCCATTATCGAAGCCACCGGCGCCAGCCATACCTGGATCCTGCGGCACGACAAGACCGACGGCCTGCACCATGCGGCGAGTCAGATGGTAGTGGGTGGACGGGACATTGATATTCTGGCGCTCGCCGCACAAACTTTTGCCGGCGCCCCTGACCGGGTCGACCGGGCCAAACAGGACGGTCACCGGATATTGCTGGTGCCCTGTCATTTTCACCACCATCCCAAAGGTGTTCTCGCCATTGCCCTGGATGACGAGGCGGCCATGGACGAAGCCTCGGCCACCCTGTTGGATATTGCCTCGCAATTGGGCATTGCCATGGCGCAGGCGGAAATTCAGGACCGGTTGGAGGAACTATCAAGCGTCGATGAATTAACCGGCTTGCTGAACCGCCGCGGCTTCCAGGAAAGCGTCGCCAAGCGTGTCGCCCAGCATCGGCGGCAGCAGCGCTTTGGCGCCTTGCTGTTCATTGATCTCGATTATTTCAAATCGGTCAATGATACCCACGGCCATCAGACCGGTGATGCCGCATTGGTGGCGGTGGCCGAGATATTGAGCGACCGCGATGGCCGCAGGAGTGATATTTCCGGCCGTATGGGTGGGGATGAGTTTGTCATGTGGCTTGAAGAAACCGGCCCCGCGGGTGCCTACCACAAGGCGGAGGAATTGCTGGCCGGCACCGCGGCCCTTCGCCGTTTTTCGGGCGATGCGGAGCATCCGCTGTCGTTTTCCATCGGCATCGCCATGGTTGATCCCGATTACGACGATGATCTGGAGACCTTGTTCAACATGGCCGACCAGGCCTTGTATCAGGCCAAGCGGGAAGGGCGGGGCCGTGCCGTTCTGGCCGAGCGGGATAGCGGCGATGGCAGTGGCGTTACGTATCTAGAGGAGGCGCTTTCAAAATGTTGAAAGCCTTGCTGAAACGGATTTCAAAGCCGAAAAGCTATGAGGAACAGCGCGGCAGCCTGGAAACCGACAATACCAAGGAACGCCTTCGTCTGGCCAAGCGCGAGGATACGCGGCCCGAAATTCTGTACTACCTGGCTGATGACGAGATGCCCGAAGTGCGCCGGGCGATCGCCTCGAACCGCTCGACCCCGCGTCAGGCGGACGCCAAGCTGGCCCGGGATGGCGATGGTGAAGTGCGCTATCAAATGGCGGGCAAGATCGGCCGTCTGGTACCCGAGATGCCGGCGGACCAGCGGGAAAAGGCCGAGGAGCTGACATTCAGCGTATTGCGCGACCTGGCCACCGACCAATTGCCCCGGATCAGGGCCGTCGTCTCGGAACATCTGAAATCCGCCGATAACGTACCCAAGGACATTGTCCTGCAATTGGCCAGGGATCTGGAGGAGATCGTCGCAGCACCGGTGTTGCAGTTCTCGCCCCTGTTGGAAGACCAGGATCTGCTGGAGATTATTGATGCCGGTCGGGAATCCGGCGTTCTGACCGCCATCGCCCGGCGCCGGGCATTAAGCGGCGATGTCGCCGATGCGGTGGGCCGCACCCTGGATCCCAAGGCGGTTGGCGTCCTGCTGGCCAACGACAGTGCCCAGACGCGTGAAGATACCCTGGATTGGATCATCGACAACGCCGCCCCGGTGGAACCTTGGCACAAGCCCCTGGTCACATGGCCCAGTCTGTCCGATAGCGCCGTCCGCCGCCTGGCTGGCTTTGTCGCTACCTCATTGGTGGAAACCCTGTGCAACCGCAACGACATCGATGCCGGCACGGCATTGGAACTGTCCAAGGCGGTCCGACGGGAGATCGACCCCGAGTCCATGGGCGTTACCAAACCGGAGCCTGACCCCGAGGCAGCGCCTGAGACGGAGTCCGGACCCCAGCAGAATAAGGGCGGCGGCAAGGAATGGGCATCTGAATTATTCAAGGACGGGGGCCTGGATGATGAGGCTTTGCAGGATGCCATAAATGACGGCGACCGCGATTTTGCCGTGCAGGCCCTGGTCCTGAAAAGCGGCCTGCCGGGCGAGATCGTGAACCGGGTTCTGAATACCGCGAAACCAAAAAAGGTCACGGCGCTGGCCTGGAAAGCAGATTTCTCCATGCGCACGGCGATGCAGCTGCAACTACATATCGCCCGCGTCCGGCCCCAGGATATCCTGAACGCCCGCGACGGCATCGACTACCCCATGACAGAGGCCGAGCTGGAACGGGAAGTCCGCAAGTTCAAATAGCCGGATAAAGCCGCGCTAGACCATTTTCGGTATTGAACTACCTGACCGCCCCACGACATGGGTAACAGTT
>CAZPWJ010000107.1:0-15900 GCA_964590195.1 uncultured Rhodospirillaceae bacterium
AAATCCTCCCTTATGAAAACACTTCAATATGTCCCAGGGGTGCTGACGTCAGACAATATGCTATAGCGAATTCACATGGACAGTTCACAAGAGCAGTTCATCGGGGACAGTTCAATTTGGGCATGGGGATGCCTGAAAACAATCATCAGATGATGGGGAGAGATGACGATGACGATTTCGGTTGGCGATAAAATGCCCTCGGGCAGCTTGATGACCATGGGCGAAAATGGGCCTGAAGAGGTTTCTACGGAGGAGATGTTCGGCGGCAAGAAAGTGGTGCTGTTCGGCCTGCCCGGCGCCTTCACGCCGACCTGCTCGGCCCAGCACGTACCCAGTTATGTGGAAAATCACACCGCCCTGGCTGCCAAGGGCGTGGATGCGGTCGGCTGCATGGCGGTCAACGACGCCTTTGTCATGGGTGCCTGGGGCAAGGACCAGCAGGTGGGCAACAAGGTCACCATGCTGGCCGACGGCAGTGCCGATTACACCAGGGCCCTTGGCTTGGAGCTGGATTTGACCGCGCGCGGCATGGGCCTGCGTTGCACGCGCTTCGCCATCGTCGTGGATGACGGCACGGTCAGCGCCGTCCAGGTGGAAGACAATCCGGGCGGTATCGAGAAAACCGGCGCCCTGGCGATCCTGGATATTCTATGAGATCAACGAATTAAAAGGCGCCCCGGCAGTCATTCCGCCGGGGTGTTTTTTTTATGTTTCATCGGGAATCCGGCTGCGCACCGCGGCGCGCATGGCAGCGACGGCGGCCAGTAATTCATCAACTTCCTTCAAGAGGCCGGGCGCTTCCTGGGCATCGATTTCGCCATCATCGGCCAGATATTCGCCGGCCCGATGAAAGACGTCACCGGCTTCCTTGCCGATGGAGGTCAGATGGTCCATCCAGCCTCCCGCCGCCTCGACCGATGGCAGTTGCAATAACAGCGCGTCATGCTCGGCGGCCAGATGCTCGGTCACCGGCATTTCCCCCGCCGCCTTTTCCAGGGCCAGAACCACATCAAGGGGCATGTGCCGCTCGTCATAGCGCGGGTTGCCGTATTCTGACAATGTGGACTTGGAGACCCGGCAGGCTGCGGCCGCCTTGGCCTCGCCGCCAACCGCGTGCAGCAAGGCCCGCACCGCCGATTTTACATCGCCGTAACGCTCGGGATGAAACGCATGAATTCTGCTGGAATTACTCATGTCCGGACTTCGCCCCGCCATTTCCGCCATCATTTCGGTTGTCGTCGACGGCATTTATGTAAAACTATGGAATAGCGCAAACCTGATTGCACCAAATTAATGACCCAGGGATATTAGCATGTATTTCAGCATAGACGGCTCAACCATCTTTGTTTTTGTCCTGGTCCTGCTTGCCATCATCATCGTGATCGCGGGCGTCAAGGCGGTGCCTCAGGGCATGGAATATACAGTTGAACGCTTTGGCCGCTACACCCGTACCCTACCGCCCGGCCTGCACCTGATCGTGCCTATTGTTGACCGCCTCGGCGCCAAGATGAACATGATGGAACAGGTTCTCGACGTGCCGACCCAGGAAGTGATTACCAAGGACAACGCCATGGTGGCAGTGGACGGCATCGTCTTTTTCCAGGTTCTGGACGCCGCCGCCGCGGCCTATGAAGTCAGCCAGCTGGAGCGGGCCATCCTGAACCTGACTATGACCAATATCCGCACGGTCATGGGCAGCATGGATCTGGATGAACTGCTGTCCAAGCGCGATGAGATCAACCACCGCCTATTGACCGTGGTCGATGACGCCACCTCGCCCTGGGGTATCAAAGTTACCCGGATCGAGATCAAGGATATCGCGCCACCACGGGATCTGGTCGATGCCATGGCCCGGCAGATGAAGGCGGAGCGGGAAAAACGCGCCAGCATCCTGGAAGCCGAAGGTACCCGTGCGGCGGAAATTCTACGCGCCGAGGGTGAGAAGCAGGCCGCCATTCTGGATGCCGAAGGCCGGCGCGAATCAGCCTTCCGCGATGCCGAGGCGCGGGAGCGGGAGGCCCAGGCCGAGGCCACGGCCACAACAATGGTATCCGAGGCCATCGCCAAGGGCGACGTGCAGGCAATCAACTATTTCGTGGCGCAGAAATATGTCGAGGCCCTGGGCCAGATCGCCACATCACGTAATCAGAAAGTCCTGATGCTGCCCTTGGACGCAACCTCCGTCATGGGCTCGGTCGCCGGCATTGCCGAGATCGCCCGCGAGAGCTTTGGCGATCGCGACGATAGCGGCGGCACCGCCGGCTCGCCCATCCCGCGTAGTGGAGGATAATTGAGTGCAGGTCCTGCTTTATCTGGAAACCCTGGCCTATTGGGATTGGTTCATCGCCGCACTGGCCTTGGTGATCCTGGAGATATTCGCCCCCGGCGCCGTGTTCTTGTGGCTGGGCATCGCCGCCGGCGTGGTTGGCGCCGTGGTCTTCCTGGTGCCGGAGCTGGATTGGAAATGGCAGTTCACCATGTTTGCCGTTTTGTCCGTGGTCTCCATCGTGGGTTCGCGCCGCTATTTGAAACGCCGGCCCCTGGCCACAGATCATCCCGATCTGAACCGCCGCGGCGCGCAATATGTCGGCCGGGATTTCGTCCTGGACGATGCCGTCGTCAACGGACGCGGCCGGATGCGGGTAGATGACGGCATCTGGACGGTGGCGACCGTAACAGGAGCCGATCTGCCCATCGGCACCAAGGTGCGCGTCACCGGGATCGATGGCGCCACGCTGCGTATCGAGCCCAGTTCGGAAAGCTGACGTAGCTCCGAAAGCTGACGCGGGGACTTGACCCCGCCTCGCCAAGGTGGTGTGTTCCGCCCCGATTTAGTTGGCCTCGGGAGTGGATAATCAATGTCTGGCGTTTTAGTGGTCACCGGAGCGAGCCGGGGCATCGGGGCGGCCTGCGCGGTTTTGGGCGCGGCACAAGGCTTCAAGGTTTGCGTCAATTATAACAGCAGTCCCGACCGGGCCGAGGCGGTTGTGGCGGAAATCAATGGGGCGGGCGGACAGGCCATTGCCGTCAGCGGCGACATGGGCCGGGAAGCGGATATCGTCGAGCTGTTCGATACCGTCGATCGGGAACTGGGGCCCATCACCGCCTTGATCAACAATGCGGGCAAGACGGGCGATATAGGCCGCCTGGACGAAATGACGGAAGCGGACATGGCGGATGTCTTCCGCCTTAACCTGATCGGGCCGTTTGTCGGCGCCCGCGAGGCGGTCAAGCGCATGTCGACAAGGCACGGCGGTCAGGGCGGGGTGATCGTCAACATTACCTCCGCTGCGGCACGGCTGGGCGGGGCCGGTCAATATCTGCACTACGCGGCATCAAAAGGTGGTTTGGAGACCTTCACCAAGGGACTGGGGGTGGAAGTCGCGGCGGAAGGCATTCGCGTCGTTGGTCTGCAGCCCGGCGTCATCGATACGGAAATCCACGCCCGCATGGGCCTGCCGGACCGGGTGGCGCAACTGGCGCCGACCGTCCCCATGGGCCGGGCCGGCACCTCGGAAGAAATGGCCAGGACGGCCCTGTGGCTGATCAGCGATGCCGCCTCATACATAAATGCCACCACCATCGAAGCTACGGGAGGGCGCTGAAACATGACCCATAACGATCAGGAACTTGCCGCCGCCATTGAAGCCATTGCCTTGCGGGCAGGCGCGGCCATCATGGAAATTTACAGCCGTGATTTCGCGGTTGAGACCAAAGCGGACGATTCTCCGGTAACCGAAGCCGATCAGGCGGCGGAAGCGATTATCGTGGCCGCCTTGCGCGCATTGACCCCGGATATACCCGTCGTGGCCGAGGAAGAGGTCGCCGCCGGACACCAGCCGGATGTGGGCGCGGGGCCGTTCTGGCTGGTTGACCCCCTTGACGGCACCCGGGAATTCATTTCGCGAAATGGCGATTTCACGGTCAATATCGCCCTGATCCGCGATGGGCTGCCGGTGCTGGGTACTGTGCATGTGCCAGCCAAGGACGAAACCTATACCGCCGCTGGAGCTGGGCAAGTTAGCCGCAAACGGGGTACGGACGCAGCGCAGGCCATCAGCGTACGAAGGCCGGCCGGCGACGGCCTGGTCGCGATGGTCAGCCGCTCCCATGCATCACCGGAAACCGATGACTTTCTGGCCGACTTCGACATTAAAGAGCGGGTTGATGCCGGCAGCAGCCTTAAATTCTGCCGCTTGGCGGAAGGCGCGGCGGATTTGTATCCCCGCCTGGGCCGCACCATGGAATGGGACACGGCAGCCGGGCACGCAGTTCTGGCCTGCGCCGGCGGCAGCGTCTCGCGGCTGGACGGAAGTCCCTTGCTTTATGGCAAAAATGGCTTTGAAAACCCGCATTTTGTCGCCCGGGGTGAACAAATCTAGCGCCCTGCGGCAAGTGTTTACACTCCATTAGGATTATGCCTCGTAGAATGGTTGTATGCGGAAAGTAGAGTTATTAGGAAAATGCTTTCCCATAGCGGCGAATGAACACCAGCACAGATTGCTCTAACCGTCACAACTGTAAACGAGTTACTGACCATGCACCGGCGGCTCGATAATTCTTCAGCCCAGCTTGAATGGGATGGTAAAGGCCCGGACGAAGGCCGTCGCACCGGTGTGTCTGAAAATGTTCGTATTGCGGCCGTTGATGACGCCGCGCCGCGCCGTTGGCAAGGCGGCCTTGAGGCTGGCAGCAACGAATATTTTCTGCGTGAAATTCTAGAAAACCTGCCCCAAGGCGTCGCGGCCTACGATTCAAACGGCTGCCTGTTTGCCTGGAACGAGAAGATGCAGGAAATTTTCGACCTGCCTGATCATCTCATGACGCCGGGCACCACTTGGCGGTCCATCGTGACATATGTGGCGGAGCGGGGCGACTACGGCGACGGCGACCCAAAGGAAATGCTCGAAGCCCGCATGGCTGTCCTGACAGGCGACCATTCCGAACGTAGCGAACTGACATTGCGCGGCAAATCGCACTACGAAGTGATCTCACGCCCCCTGCCCGGCGGCGCGCGGCTGGTTACATTCCATGATATCAGCACGCAGAAAATCGCCGAGGCCGAGATGACGGCGCAACGGGACGAGTTGGCCCGCTCGAATCTGATGAAAGACAAACTGTTTTCCATCGTAGCACATGACTTGCGCAGTCCGTTTAATACGCTTTTGGGTTTTGCCCAGTTGATCGCCGATCATACGGAGCGGGCAACGCGGCAGGAACTGGGTGATTACGCCCGAGAAATCAACCGCAGCGGCAGCCGATTATTGCAACTGGTGGACAATCTTTTGCGCTGGTCGCGCAACCAGATGGGCGACACGAAATTCGACGCTTCTGATGAGAATCTGCGTGCCGTGATCCAAGGCGTGATCGAGCTTCAACGCAAGACAGCGGAAGAAAAAGGCATTGCGCTGAATGCCAATCTTAGCGAAGACTTCATTACGATCGACCGCGATATGATTGAATCGCTGCTGCGTAATCTTGTCAGCAATGCCATCAAGTTTACAAAACCTGGCGGCAGCGTGGATATCGGGGTGACGCCGTTAGGCACCGACCGCATCGAAATATCCGTCACCGACAACGGCGTCGGCATCGAGAGCAGCCGCCTGGACAGTCTGCTCGATTTCGCGGTCCAGCAATCGACAATCGGCACACTGGGCGAACCGGGCACCGGCCTCGGCCTGCAAATCTGCAGTGAATTTGCCGCCGCACACGGCAGTAAAATCCATGTGGAAAGTGATCCCGAGATCGGCTCCACCTTCAGCTTCTCGGTACCTAAAGCACAATAACGTCACTGTCCGGCGCCTCAGCGTAAAGGCGCCTGACCTCGGTCTCACGGTTCTCCAGCACCGCGCGTTGATTGATATAGCCCTTGTCGGTGATTTCATTGGCATCAATGGCCGGCGGCGCGGCCAACAGCAACAATCGGCTGATGCGCGTGGACGAAGCCGGGTTGGCATCGTTGTAGGCGCCCAGACCATCGCGGATATGCCGCAGCACCACCTCGGATAACAAAGCGCCCTCGGCGTCCAAATCACCCTCGCCGGACAGGGACTGGCAGCCGGCCAGATTTGGCCAGGCCAGCAGAGAGACAAAGTCGCGGTCATGGCCCGCCACCACAACGTCCTGCAACGCCGGGACCGCCGCCCCCAACGCGGCCAGGCGCACGCCGCCGCTATTGACCCAGGTGCCCGTGGTCAGCTTGAAGTCCTCCGCCACCCGGCCATCGAAAACCAAACCCTTGACCGGATCGTCCGGGTCCGCGAATTGCCCCGCATCGCCGATGCAATAGAAACCTTCATCGTCGAACGCCTCCGCCGTCAGGTCGGGCCGTTTCAAATAACCCGGCGTGACGTTGGGGCCGCGCACGCGCAGCTCCATCTTGCCGCCGTTCGGCACCATCTTGATCTCCGTGCCCGGCACCGGCAAACCGATCACCCCGGCCCGATCAATGGCCCAATGCACCGATGTCGCCATGGGCGCGGTCTCGGTCGAGCCCCAGGCGGAGACCATGGGCACCGCGCGGCCCAGTGACTGGATCGAGGCCGCCTCCATCCGCCGCCAAAGATCCTGCGGCAGGGCGGCGCCGGCATAAAAAATCAGCCGCAAATCGCGAAAAAAATTGTCCCGCAACGCTGCATCCGCCTCCAGGAAAGGCAGCAGGGCGGCGAAGCCGGCAGGCACGTTGTAATACAGGCTTGGCGAGGCCCGGCGCAGATTATCGGCGGTCAGGTCAATCAAGCCCGGCGCCGGCTTGCCGCCGTCGATGTACAAGGTGCCGCCATTGGCCAAGGCGTTATTGAACACGATGTTGCCGCCAAAGGTATGGTTCCAGGGCAACCAATCGACCAAAACCGGCGGCTGTTCCAGCAGGAACGGCCAAACCTGTTGCAATTGCTGCATATTGGCGCACAGCATGCCCTGGGTATTGATCACCCCCTTCGGCAGTCCGGTGGAACCGGAGGTGAAAAGATACTTCGCGACCGAGTCCGGTCCTTGAGCGGCGAATGCCTCTTCCACCCCCGTCCCGGCGGCGGTGGCAAGCAGGTCCCCGAACGCCGTGCCGCCGCCATCCAAAACTTCGACTCCATCCAGGTCCAGGCTCGCCAGGGCGCCCGCGAATGGCGCGGCGGCCTCAACAAAAATCATTGCCGGGCGCACCAGATCAAAGATGTGGCGCAGCTTGGCGAAGTCCTGGCTCATCAGGGAATAGGCCGGCGAGACCGGCGCCACGGGAATGCCCACCTGCATGGCGCCAAGGGTCAACAGTGCCTGTTTCAGGGAATTGCCCGACAAAATCATCAACGGCCGGTCCAGGCCCAGGCCACGGTCCAGCAGCGCCTGGGAAATCGCGTCCGCCTGAACGCGGGCGTCGCCAAAGGTTATCTCGTGCCAATCACCGGCGGCGTTTTCGCTGTCCGCTTCAGTGTTCCGCTCCGCCAGAAATGTGCGGTCCGGCGCCGCCTCGGCCCAGCGGCGCAGATAGACTCCCAACTGCGCCACGCCGTCAGCCAGGGCATGGGGCGAGGAGAGGATCAGGCTGCCATCGTCCCGCCGCTCCACATCCAGTCTTGGCTCCAGATAATTCAGCTCCGGACTTGGTGTTTCCGACATGGCTTGCTCCTGCGACGCTGCTCTCAAATGTTTGATTTCCCGTTGACCGGGATTTTATTCATTGTTCGGCGATGAGAATAATCCTGCTGCTTATCCTTAGCCACCTGATTATCGCACCGGTGTTTGCGGACACATGGTCTGGCCCCGTCAAGGTGATCGACGCGGCGACCTTGCGGGTTGGCGAACGCCTGGTACGCCTGCACGGCATCGCGGCGCCGCGGCCAGGCGATCAATGTCCATTGGCCGCCAAGACCATTCCCTGCGGCCATGTTGCCACGACCGCCCTGATGGACCTGACGGCGGGCGCGGACGCCATCTGTCAAACCCACGGCGCACCGAATGCCGGCGGCATAACCCCGGCGACATGTGAAGCGGGCGGCTATGACCTGTCGGAAGGCATGATCTACACAGGCTGGGCCCGGCCCAACAATGTGGCAACGGCCCGCTATAGAGAGGTCGAGGCCGGCGCGCGCAAACGCAAACGCGGTCTGTGGCGCGGTGAATTCCCAGCCAGGGTCAACAAGGCCGCCGTTAGCCGCTAGCACGCATTTGAATTAAACGCGCACCACCACCTTGCCCATGGCCAGCCCTGATTCCATGCGGGCATGGGCGTCGGCGACATTTTCCAGCGCGTAAGGCTCGCCATCCAGCAACGGGCGGATCTGCCCGGCCTCAGCCAGGGCGGTTATTTCGCGCATGATCTGGCCATGCGCCTCGCCACTCCTGCCATGCAGCAAAGGGATCAGCATCAGGACGCCGATATGCTGCAAACCCTTGAGATGCAGCGGCGTCAAATCCTGGGTCGAATTGGTCTGACAGCTGATGACCGTGCCGCGCAGCTTCGCTGCTTGCCAGGACTTCGGAATATTCTCTCCGCCAACGGTGTCATAAACAATGTCGAAACCAGCCCCGTCCGTATGAGCTGCGACGTAGTCATCGACACTGTTTTCCCGATAATTGATGGGAATAGCGCCCAGGCCTTTGACCAGCTCGGCTTTCTCCGGGCCGGAGACGGTGGCATAGACCGTGGCGCCACGGGCGATGGCGATCTGAATGGCCACATGGCCGACACCGCCCACGCCCGCATGCACCAGGACCGTCTGTCCCCAGCCGACGTTGGCGCCTTCCACCAGGCCCTCCCAGGCGGTCAGACAGACCAGGGGAAGGGCAGCCGCCTCGGCCATGGACAGATTTGTCGGTTTCGGCGCCAGATATGAAGCATCACAGGCCATGAACTCGGCCAGGGCGCCGCCCGTGCCCTTGACCCCGCCGGCGCAGCCATAGACTTCCTCGCCCACCGCAAAGGCGCTGACGTCGGCGCCAACCGCCTCCACCACGCCGGCCACATCGCCCTGGAGGACAGCAGGCGTATCAGGCCCCATTTCTGGACCGAGTGGCAGGCCAAGTTTGCGGATTTTCCAATCCACCGGATTAACGGACGTCGCCGCGACCCGGACCAGGACCTGGCCGGGGCCAATCTCGGGCACCGGGATATCCGCCGCTTCAAAGACCGACGGTTCACCGCTTTCGCGGATAATCATTGCTTTCATAATTACATTCCCAGCTGCGCCTTGGCGATGATGCCATGTTGGATTTCGTTCGAGCCGGAATAAATCGAAACCTTGCGGAAATGCAAGTAGGCAGGCATGCAACCGTTGGCATAGTCGGCGCCAACAGCTGGCTCGTTCAATGCATTCCAGCCGTGTTGCAGGGCCGCCATCTGGTAGGGATTGGCATAGTATGCGATCGCCTCCACCTTCAGCTCGGTCAGGCGCTGCTGGATTTCAGTGCTGCGGATTTTGAAAATATTCGCCTCCGCACCGAGCGCCTTGCCGCCCAACTCCCCATCGCGGGAAAATTTATCAATGGCGCGCATATTGAAGCCTTCCAGGGTGCGCAGCTCGATCTCGGCCTCGGCGATGCGGCGGGCAAAGGCCGGGTCCTTATCCAAAGGCTGGCCGCCGGTCTGCTCGTCCTCCGCCGCGATCTGCTTTAGTTGCCGCAACAAGGCTTTATGCTGGCCCAAAGAGCCGCCCGACATACGTTCATGGGCCAGTAGATACTTGCCGATGGACCAACCCTTGTGGATCTCGCCGACGGTATTTTCCACCGGCACCCGGACATCGGTGTAATAGACCATGTTGGTCTCGTGCAGGCCGTCCAGCAAGTAGATCGGCTTCGTCTCGATGCCCGGCGTCTTCATATCGACCAGAATGAAGCTGATGCCTTCCTGTTTCTTGCCCCCCGTCTGGGTGCGCGCCAGGACAAAGCACCAATCTGCCCAATGAGCCTTTGTGGTCCATGTCTTGACACCGTTGATAACCCACTCATCGCCATCGCGGACCGCCATGGTGCGCAGCGAGGCCAGATCGGAGCCGGCCTCGGGCTCGGAATAGCCCTGACACCAGATATGCTCGCCCGAAAGCATGGGGGGGAGGAAACGTTCCTGCTGTTCCTTGGTACCAAAACCGATCAGCACCGGACCGCACATATTGATGCCGAACACCACCAGACGCGGCGCGCCGGCCAGGGCCAGTTCCTCGTCGAAAATGTATTTCTGCGTCAGGTTCCAGCCGGGCCCGCCGTGCTCTTCCGGCCAGTTCGGCGCGACCCAGCCCTTGTCGTACAGGATCTTGTGCCAGGCGACCACGTCATCGCGCTGCATTTCGATGCCATTGTCGACCTTGTATTTCAAATCGGCCGGCATCGCCTCCGCCAGATAGTTCCGCACCTCGGTCCGGAACGCCGCGTCTTCCGCGCTGAAGGTCATATCCATGGCTAGCACCCAATCTCGAACAAAGACAAAGATTGGCCAAGCCTAGACCACTATCGGTAATTTCTGAAGGGTTGAGAAAACACTCAGGCCGCGTCGGCCTCGTCGCGGCTGGGCCTCGGCGCGCCGAAGAGGAAGCCCTGGCCAAAGTCGAAGCCGTATTCCAGCACTTCGATGACGTCGGATTCCTGCTCAATCCGTTCCACCACCAACGCGATCTCGGAGACCGTGGATTTGGCTTTCAGATTGCGCGGATGCACCCAATTGGCGCTATCTTCCGGCAGCGTCAGCAATAGCGATATGGGCACTTTGATAAAGCGGAAATTGGCCTGGGCCAGGGCCTGGAAGTCGATTTCCAGATCCTCGACCTGGTCCATGGAGAAGCGGAAACCCAGTTCGCCCAGGGCGGCCAGTTGCTCCAACACGGTGTCGGACAGGCTCATGACGTCCCGCTGCCCAATCTCGAACACCAGGCGCGAGGCCAGGGTGGGGTTGGAAGCCATGAAGCCGATAAACTGATCCAGGAATTCCGTATCATTTAGGGTGTGGTCGGAAATATTGACGAAGAAGCTGACATCACTTTGCCGCTTTTCATTGCGCCGCAACAATTGCACGCAACGCATCAGCAGCAAATTGTCGATGGTGCCGATTAGCCCCTGTTTCTTGGCCACATCCAGGTACTGCCGGGCCGCGACAATGCGGCCATCGGCGGTTCGAATGCGCGAAAACGCCTCGAAATGCTGGGCCCGCCGCTGCGGCAGGCTGACGATTGGTTGGATATAAAGATCGACACGGTTGGACTCCAGGGCCTCGCGAATATGGCCAAGGATTTCCTCTTCATCAACCGGGCTTTCATAACTCTGGGAGCTGGCAACATTGCTCAGTTCAAGCGGGGCACTCGCCGCGACCGCGCTCTCCGGCGCCTGATTGGCTGCCTGGCGTTGTTGCGCAGCCTTGCTGCTGGGCTTGCGCCGGCTCGGCCGCGCCGCCTTGGGCCGCCGCACCGTTTCCAAATGGCCCAATTGGGATTGCAGCACCTTCATTTCCCGCGCCAAGGCCTGATTGGCGTCATCGGCGGCATTTTCCACCACTTCGCAAAGAACAGCGACCTCCTCGCGGACACGAACCACATCCGCCATCAGATCACGGTTGACGTCGCGCAGTTCGTCCACCTCGTCAAACGCCATGTCCAACTGGCCGGCCAGATCGCGCTGCTCCAAACGCCGGGAGACTATTTCATGCAACAGTGCGGCCACCAGGAAACCCGCGCCCGCAATCAAATAGCAGGTCGTCGACGCAAGCTCGCTCACCGATTGCGACAGCACAAAACCCGCCGCGGCCGAAACCGCGCCATAAGACACCAGGATGAACAAATGCATTAACACAAGGATGCGATCCCAATAATTATTCAGGGCGCAGTCTGCCAAGACACGGTTTAATTATGGTTAACGGCATCTTGCCGGATTTAGATGAGATGACGGGTCTCCAAATAGATCCGGCGAACCTCCGGAAAATTTTGCCGCAGCTTGGTTTCCAGTTCCGCCGTGGCCGTCTCCACCTCTTCCGAACTCAGGCCATCGGCAAAATCCAAGTCCGCCGCCAGCAGAATCTCGCTCGGCCCCAGATGCATGGTGCGCACATCCGCTACCCGCGCCACCCGGCGGTCGCCATTCAACAGCGCCCGGCAGCCTTCCACGACATGCGGTTCCGCCGCCTCGCCGATCAACAGGGCCTTGCATTCATAGGCCAGAAACAGGGCAACCCCGGCCAGCACCAGGCCGATTGCCACCGCCGCGGCGCCATCCATCCAGGGCAGCTGTAGTTGTTGGCCCAGGAATATCCCGGCCATGGCGATAAGCAGGCCCAAAATGGCGGCGCTATCCTCGAACAACACCGTGAAAAGCGCCGGATCCTTGCCCCGGCGCACTGCTTCGAAAAAGCCCATGTCGCCCTTTTCGCGGAGGAACTGACGCAAGGCGAGAAAGCCGCCAATGCCCTCGAAAATCAGAGCCAGGCCCAGAACCACATAGGAGATAACGGTATTTTCCACCGGGGTCGGTTGCAAAATGCCGTGGATGCCTTCATAAATAGAGAAGCCTGCCCCCAGGCCAAATATCAGAATGGCAACGACGAAGCTCCAGAAATACAGCTCCTTGCCATAGCCAAATGGATGCCGCGCATCCTCCGGCAGACCGGCCCTGTACATGCCGTACAGCAACAAAGCCTGGTTGCCCGTATCGACGACGCTATGGATCGCCTCAGACAACATGGCTGAGGAACCGGTAAATATCGCGGCGCCAAATTTCGTGATGGCAATCGCCAGATTGCCAACCAACGCGGCATAGACCGCCAATTTTGAAGAACCGCTTGCCATGCCCCATGGTATAGCAACTGACCCGGAATCGAGGAAGCATATGAGCGAAAATAACAATAATAATCTTGCCAGCGGCCCTGCCGGGGCGCGCGAAACAGTAGAAAATCTAGGCCATTCATTGATTCGGGAAGTCGGGAACGCGGGCATGGGTCTGGATGACGTGGTCGCCCTTTGGTATGGCGAGCCCGACGCACCCACCCCCGACTTCATTTGTCAGGCCGCCACCGCCTCCCTGAACCAAGGCGACACTTTCTATACGGAAAATTTTGGCATTGCCGAACTGCGCCAGGCCTTGGGCGAATACATGAGCGATTTGTACAAACGGCCCATCGACAGCGAACGCGTCGCCGTCACCTCCTCCGGAATGAGCGCCACCAACCTGATGCAGCAGGTTTTGACCAACCCCGGCGACAACGTGGTGGTAACGGCGCCTGTCTGGCCCAACCTGATCGAAACCGTCCGGGTGATGGGCGGCGAGCCGCGCTTCGCCTGGCTGCAATTCGGCAATCAGGGCTGGAGCCTGGATCTGGAACAGATGTTTTCCATGGTCGATGACCGCACCCGGGCCATTTTGATCAACACGCCCTCCAATCCCACCGGCTGGGTGATGAGCCATGACGAGATGCGGCAGGTACTGGATTTCTGCCGCGCCCGGGGTATCTGGCTGCTCAGTGACGAAGTCTACGCGCGGATGTATTTCAACGGCCCCGCGGCGCCGAGTTTTTTGGAAATCGCTGCACCTGACGACAAACTGGTGGTGGTCAACAGCTTCTCCAAATCCTGGTGCATGACCGGCTGGCGCCTGGGCTGGCTGACCGCGCCGCTGGCCCTGATGCCAACGTTGGAGAAAATGATCGAATTTCATTATTCCTGCCCGGCGCATTTCAGCCAGGTCGCCGGCGTCACCGCCGTGCGCGAGGGCGAGGGTTTCGTAACCGAGACCGTGGCCCGCTATAAGCAGGCTCGCGATCTGACGATTGATCGGTTACAGGCCATGCCCAAGGTGCGGGTGCACCGCCCGGATGGCGCCTTTTATGCCTTTTTCGCCGTCGACGGCATGACGGATTCACTGAACACCTGCAAGGAAATCCTGCGCCAAACCCATGTGGGGTTGGCGCCGGGCGCCGCCTTCGGGCCCAGGGGCGAGGGTTTCATCCGGCTTTGTTTCGCCTCCACCCTGGACCGCCTGGACGACGCCATGGACCGCCTGGAACCCTTCTTGAGTTAAACACTGGACCTCTGCGCCACGATGGGGCAATACGCTGGCAACAATGTTTGGCCAAGAATGTTTAGCTAGGGGATTAGGCGATGAAAGTGGTGATAACGGGCGGCGGCGGCTTCATTGGCCGCAAACTGGCGCATCGAATTCTGGCATTGGGACAATTGACCGGCGCCTCCGGGCAAAAAGAAGACGTCACCGAAGTCGTCCTGTTCGATGCGGTGGCCCCGCCCGACGGCGAATTCAGCGATGACCGGGTGCGCGCCGTGGTCGGCGACATCACGGATGCCGGCCTGGTGGCGAATGTTATCGATGCCAAGACCAACAGCGTCTTTCATCTGGCCGCCGTGGTCAGCGCCGGCGCGGAGGCCGATTTCGACCTAGGCTATCAGGTCAATCTGGACGGCACCCGCAATGTGCTGGAAGCCGCCCGCGCCGCCTCCAACGCCGGCAAGGGCACACCGCGCGTGGTCTTTGCCTCCTCCCTGGCTGTTTATGGCGGCGAAGTGCCCGAGACCGTCGGCGATCTGACCCCGATCACGCCCGAGACCTCCTATGGCGCGCAAAAGGTGATGGGCGAATACCTGATCACCGATTATAGCCGCAAGGGCTATATCGATGGCCGGGCCATGCGCCTGCCGACCATCGTGGTACGGCCGGGCAAGCCGAACAAGGCGGCATCGGGCTTTGCCTCGGGCATTATCCGCGAGCCTCTGAACGGCGTCGACATGGTCTGCCCGGTAACGCCGGAATCCCGTATGGCCATCATGTCGCCGCGCACCGTGGTCGAATGCTTCATGCATATGCACGAACTGGATGCCACGAAACTTGGCGCCAGCCGGGCCATTTTGCTGTCGGGTTTCTCCGTCTCCATGGGCGCTGCGGCAGCGGCGGTGAACAACCTGGAGACCAACCGGACCAGGGGCAAGATTACCTTCGAGGTTGACCCCGCGACCCAAGCCATCGTTGACGGCTGGCCCAAGACGACATTTTCGGACAAGGCCGGCGCCTTGGGTTTTCCCGCCGATGATAACATCGAGGACGTCATCAACGCCTACATCGAAGACGAACTGGACTAGAGGAACAGAGCATGAGTGGACGCCTGGCAGGGAAACGAGCCTTCATCACCGCCGCCGCCCAAGGCATTGGCCGGGCCACGACGGAGACCTTTCTGCGCGAAGGCGCCCAGGTTATCGCCACGGATATCAATATGGATGTCCTTGGTGAACTGGAAGGCCGGGACAATCTCACCGTCGAAAAACTGGATGCCCGCGACGGCGCCGCCATCCAGGCGGCGGCGGATCGGCACGGCGCGGTGGATATTCTTTTCAACTGCGCCGGCTACGTGCACAACGGCACCTTGTTGGAGGCCACCGAGGAGGAATGGGATTTCGCCTTCGATCTGAACGTGAAATCCATGTACCGAATGTGCCGCGCCTTCCTGCCCGCCATGCTGGAAAATGGCGGCGGCAGCATCGTCAACACATCCTCCGTCGCTTCCGCCATGAAGGGCATCGTCAGCCGTTGCGTCTATAGCTCGTCAAAAGCCGCCGTCACCGGCCTGACCAAATCCATCGCCGCCGATTATGTAGGCCAGGGCGTCCGCTGCAACGCCATCGCGCCCGGCACCGTCGACACCCCTTCGCTGGGCGACCGCATCAATGCCGCCGACGATCCGATACAGCAACGCAAGGATTTCATCGCCCGCCAGCCCATGGGCCGCCTGGGCACGGCCCAGGAAGTCGCCAATCTGGTGCTGTTCCTGGCCTCGGACGAAAGCGCCTTTTGCACCGGGCAGGTCTATACCATCGACGGCGGCGTGGTGATGTAAGGCAATGCATTTCTTGGATTGAACGTCCTGACCGCCCCACGACATAGGTGACAGTTTATCCGACTTAGCTGTCATTTTCTGCCGTCTTTTTT
>CAZPWJ010000108.1:0-15878 GCA_964590195.1 uncultured Rhodospirillaceae bacterium
GTAGCCGGCGAACGGCAGCGGGATCAGAGCCGCGATGGCGACGAAGTTGGAGATATAGCCCATCCAGTCATAATGGGCCTTGTCCTCGGCCGTCTTGGCGCCGATGAACTTGACGGCGGCATAGGCGCCCGCTACCAGACCGCCAAAGGCCAGGTTGCCCAGCATGCGGTGGATGGCGATAGGCGTGGCCAGAATATTCTCGAAGGCGTTCCAGACCGTGCCAACAAAGGCGCCGTCACCATCAACGCCGGTCGGGCTCATCATGAAACCGGCCCAGGAATTGGCCAGCTGCATGATCGCGGTGCCAAAGATATTGAGCAGGATACCGATGAAGATATGCGTGGTCTTGCGGTCGCGGATAATCCAGAAGCCAATGGCCAGGGGCAGGATGTACAGCAGGAACATGAACCAGCGCGTATCGACGCGCATGTCCGGACCGATGAAGCCCATTATGAAGGCCAGGCCGGCAGCCGCCGTGACCACGGCAAGGATCTTGAAAACCACTTGCGCCGGCTTGGCGTACAGACCGCCGCCCTTCAGCCACTTCCAGCCGTAATAGTACATATACAGCGCGAAGGTTTCGCCAAAGAACAACAAGGCGTAGAGGAACATCACATCCTTGAAGATGCCCGCCATGTACCCCATGAAGGTCGGGTACAGGGTGAACAGCGCGAAGGCCAGCAGGCCGCCCAGGGCGGCGGTGGTGGCATAGGCGACGCTCAACAGCGAGGTGAACTCGTAGGCCAGATTATCGAACTTCGGGTCTTTATTGCTATTGCCGACAATCTCGATAATCACCGCGAACAGCGGCACGCCAAGCACGAAGGCGCCGAAGAACAGATGCATCTGGGCCAGAAACCAGACCAGCCGCCTGGAATCGATGCCCATGAACTGGCGATAGACATTTTCCTCCAAGGCAAATGCCGGGGTTGCGACGGCGGTCAGAGCGAGCACCAGCAAAGCCGCGATGCCCAGCTTTCCGAACCGGGCGCTCAATAGCCCGGAGGCGAAAGCGCCGTTCCTTAGTTTCTCTGCCATCGTCCGCTTCCCAGTATTCCCAGTAATCACTGCAACGTCGTCCGCGCCTTGGACAAGTCTCTACTTGGCGTCGGAGAACGCGAAGTTGGTCTCGACCTTACCCTTGGCGGCGACGGTGATTTTGGCCTTCTTGACGCCATAGCGGGGATGCCAGGCCTTCAGGGTGTATTTGCCCGGCGGGATATTATCGATGGAGAACGAGCCGTCCTCGCCGACCACGACGGCATACGGATGGGTCGGCGCCATGATGAAGCCGAACATGAAGTTGTGGGCTTCGCAGTTGATACCAATATAGGAAGACCGCCGCGGCTTGATCTTGTCCTTGATGTCGCCCGGGTCCGGCTGGCCGAAGTTGAACAGGGTTTTCTTGACCACGCGGCCCTTTTCCACGCCAATCAGCTCGCGGGCATTGATATTATGCAGCACACCGGCATCGGAGTTGCGGATAACGATCGGTCCAGGCCGTACGACCTGGGCCCAGGGTTTGAAGGCGCAGCCCTTTTGGTCAACGAGATATTCACCCATCTCTGGCTTGGCCCATTTCTTGCCCGCCTTGATCTTGGAGATAAAGACGAAGGCACCGCGCAGGGCGCCGTCCTTGACGTCGACCCAGGTGACCGAGCGTTCGCCCTTGCCGCAAACTTCCGGGTTCTTGGTGATCAGGATATTTTCGACGGCATCGGCGGGCAACGCACCTTCGAAACTGACCTTGCCCGAGACACTGCCGCCGTCGCTGACCGTCACTTCCTTGTACTTGCCCCGTTTCGCCGCTTCCGCCGGCATCGCCAGCGCCACCGCGGCGGCAACACCAAATGTAAGTCCGGCTAAGATTTTGTTGGATTTCATAGGAAGTCCCCCTTTTGGTCCAAAGCTGTATTTTCCGTCCGCGCCGCGACAGCAAAGGTCCCGACCGGCTGTGAACAATTCAATTCCGCTAAAGCTTCAATCGCAACGGCCCAGGTCCGCTTGCGCTCCTCGTCACGAAGCACATCCACGAACAATGCGCTTGCCCCCGGCGCGTCCAGTTCCCTTAACAGCCGCGCGGTCCGGTTGCCGTGGTAACCTTCATACGATAGAGCGAATTCCACCAATGGCTTGACCGCGTCCTTGCGGCCCGTGCCCGCAATGGCTTCGGCCGCGCTTTGCCGCACGGCCGGGTCCGTGTCATTGAGCAAATTGCCGATTTCCGCGCCAATCTCTCCCTGCCGAGCCAAGGCGCGGATGGCTTCCTGGCGCAGGAAGGCATCGCCATCCTTCAGGTGCGCGGTCAACAAAGTGACGATTTCGTCACCCCGGCAGGCGGCCAGGGCGCGGATCAGCAACATTTTCATATCGCGCCCGGCGGCGGCCATCGCGGCCACGATCATCGCCGCGACATCATTCTGAAAGACGCCGGCCCTCTCGCCGATGCGGGCGAGAGAGTCAGCGGCGGCAAGGCAGACTTCCTGATCGTCCGAGGTCAGCGCTACTGCAAGTTCCCGGGCCACCGCTTCCTGGTCGACATCACCCAGGACCCTGGCCACGAAACGGCGGATATCCTCGTGCAGCACCACGTCCGGCACCAAAGAGACGCGTTTTTTGCGCTTCGTCTGCTTGGCCAGGGCCAGACGTTCCATATCAGTGGGCGTCAGTTCCATGCCTTCCTTGGGCAGGTCCAGTATCTTGGAGGCCTCCGGCGTATCGGCCAGGATTGAATTCATGGTCGAGGTTGGAAACGCACCATCATCGTCCTTGCGCAATTCCGCCGGTACGTCTTCGCCCGCCTCGTTAGGAATATCGTCCGATGCCTCCTCGCGCGAGCGCGTGGCGCTATCTTTCGCCGAGGCATCGTCCGCAACGCTCTCATCCGGCTCGTAGCCGCCGTTCAGGGCGGAAAGCAGCGCCTCGCCCGCGGCGTTGGGCCATTTGTCATGGTTTGCCAGACGCACCAGGGCGGACATGGTTTCCATGCGGATCTGCCGCGCGTCATCATCGATCACGGCGACCAGCGCCCGCACGGCTTCATCACCGCCGGCCATGGCCAGGCCTTGCAAGGCGCCGAGACGGGCGGCGAGGGAACGATCGGCATCGGCGATCAACAGGCCCAGTTCGTACTCGGCCACTTGCGGTGCCAGCCGTCCAAGGGCACGGGCGGCGGCGGCACTGATGGCATCGTTGTCATCGGCAAGTTTCAGGCGCAGCGCCGTTATCAGCAGTTCATCGGCGGGGCCATCATACTGCTGGGCCAGGGCGGTAAGGGCCGCGATTTGGACACTGGCGGCGCCATCGCCAATCAGGGCGCGCAGGCGGACCGGATGATATTCACCATGCAGCGTCACCGCATCCGCCCGAACTGCGGCATCGTCATCCTCAAGGAAGCGGTTCAACCGGCTATCGCCCGGTAGCCGCTGCGCCAACGCGCGCATGGCCGCCGCGCGCACGGAGGGTGCCGGATCATCAAAAGCACGGGCCAATGGCGCCGCCGCTTCAGGCGCCGAGGACGCGGCCAGGGCCGCCGCCGCGCGACGGCGCAGCCGGGTCGAATCCTCGTTCAAAATATACTCCAGGGCAGAGATACCCGGCGCGCCCATACGCGCGAAGGCCTTGAAGGCCGCCTCCGTCATGTCCTGGCCACCTTCATCCTGCATGGCCTCGATGATATCGGGGACAGCCTCTCCGGCATTCAAATCAGCCAGGGCATTAACCGCTTTGACCTGGATATCAACCCAGTCATCCCAGCCGCTGGAATAAAATTCCTGCTCGTCCCAGTTAATTTCCTCATCACGGCCTTTAACGATGCGCCGAAGCCAGGGGATGATCTGTCCATCGCGCAATTTCGTCAGGGTCTCAATCGCCGACAATTTGACCTCGGCACAGGGGTCGCCAAGCAAATTCTCCAGCAACTGTTTGCCCGAACGGGGGTCCGCCAGTTTCGACAGCGCGGCGGCGGCATCGGTGCGGACATCTTCGTCCTCGTCCAGCAGCGCGGCGATCAAAGGCTCGACCACGGCCTCGCCGCCAATAGCACCCAGCGCCTGAGCCGCGAGACAGCGGTGTACATCGACGCCATTGCCCAGAATATCGCTCAGAACCTGGTGGACTGCGCCATCAAGTTCGCCCGATATGGGTTGAACGGCCTTGGCCTGATCATTGTGTGCGGATTGCTGGGTTTGAGTAATCATATCTAAATAACCAAAAACTAATTCTTTATAGTCATTCCAAATAACTGCTCTAAACGCGGTTGCGGGCCCGGCTGAACGAGAAGGTTCAGACGCGGGCCCGCACTGCGATCAGATGATGTCCCTGGGAGCAAAGGACATCGACCGGAAGGTCTTCTTATAGGGCGACTCGCCGATCTTTTTCACATTGGCAACACCCATCTTGTAGTTGTAGTTGCCGCTGATCCAATCGACGACACGTCCTTCCAGGGCATTCGCCGGCTGCGACGTATGCAGGAAGTCCATGAAGATGATGCCCTTCTTGATGTGGCGCGTGACCATGGCGACGCCGGTGACGGCGGCCCTTGTCAGTTCCACATTGCCGGCCTTCATCTGCCCGGAGAAGGAATAGTCGCTTCCCTCAACACCCAAAGTGGTTTCCTTCAGGTTCGGCACACGGTCGGAATAGACCATCAACATATCGCCGCTCTCGATGCCGCGTTCCTTGGCGTCATCGGGATGGATCTCGACGTAGTTGTCCGGCCAGCGTTGCACGATGTAGGGCCGGCGCCGGTCATCGAAGCCCGATTGCCAACGCTCGTTGGTCCTACCCGAGGTGCACCACAGTTCGTTGCCTTTCGGGCTCATCCATTCCCAATAGTCCGAGAACAGGGACCAGGGGGATTTCTCGATGTTGCAACGGCCGGTCTGCGAGTTGAAGTGGGTCAACTTCTTGTTGAACACGTTACCCGCGGCTGGTCCCGTTTCCGGCAGCTTGCGCGTGGTGTCATGCAGCCGCTTGGTACCAACCAAGGTGCCGTCGTCTTCCATATAGACGGGACCCTGAATACCGTTGGTGCCGAACTCGCTCAACTTCTGATGCAAGGTCTTGCCCTCGCGATGGGCGGCAACCTTGATCATGTTGAAGTCCTTGCGGCTGCCGCGGGAGAAGCGCGCGGATTCCTCGGCGACATCGTTGGAATTTTTCCAATCGAAGCCGTCGAAGCCCATGCGCTTGGCCAATTCGGCAATGATCCACCAATCCGGCTTCGCCTCGCCCGGCGCGTCATAGAACTTGTTATAGGTTCTTAGACGCCGTTCGCCATTGGCCCGCATGAAGGTGTCTTCGCCCCAGGTAGCCGCCGGGAAGATGATATCGGCATAACGGTTGCCGATCGGATCGACCAGATAGATATCCTGGTTGATCACCACCATGCCGCCGGAATCGGCCCGCCGCTTCAAGCTATCGATGATGTCCTGCTTGTCGTAGGACCGCACCTGATGGGGGTTGGCCACGGTCAGTTCCTCGAACCGTTTGGCCAGTTGCTGGCTGCCGCACATGGACTGGATCCAGGTCGTACCGATGACATGGGCAAAACGGGTATGCCCCGCCATGGTCCAGGTATCCGTATCCAAGGCCCTGCGCCGACGTCCCGGCACCTTCATGGGCGACTTGTTGCGCGGATACTTGCCGCCGCGCTGACCGCCACGTTGATGACCGCCGGCCCGGCCGACAACCTGACCCGGGCGTCCGCCCGCGCCCACCGCAATCGCCAAGGCGCTGATGGCCATGGTATTGCCGGTGTTGTTGGACCAGTAGAAGCCCTTCTCGATCATGATCGAGGTCTTGGGCCGCTTGCCAGCATTCGGCTTGGCCATCCATTCGGCTGCCGTCAGGATCTTGTTGACGTCGATGCCGGCGACCTTGGCCGCGTTGGCGGGCTTGAACTCGTCCTGCGAGAGCAGCCATTTCTTCCAGTCATCAAAGCCCTTGGTCTGGAACTTGCCCCAAGTGGTGCGCCATTGCCATGGCGTGTTCCGGGTACCCTGGCCAAAGCCCGAGGAGGAACCCCACTTGTTGTTGACCCAGTCCTTGATCCATTCGGAATCCTGCCAGCCCGCCTCGACGATGACACGGGCGATGGCGTTCACCACCAACAGATCGGTGCCGAGATTAACGTCGAGCCAGAGGCCGCCATTCTTCTCCGCATAGGCCACGCCGGCGGTGCGGCGCGGGTTCATCATGATGCACTTCTGACCGTTCTGGATGCCCTTCATAATCCACTGGGTCCAGAGGATTGTCTTGGTCTCATACGGATCGGTGCCGCAGACCAGCAAGGTCTCGGCGTTCATCCAGTCTTCGTAGGCCGGGCCGAAATTGTCGAAACCGGCGTCACGGAAGCCCGGCGTCGAGGAGACATCGGACGGCGTGTCATGGAAGGTGAAGTTGGCCGTGTTGACGTGGCGCAACGCGTACTTGGAAATGGCGTAAGTGTTCTCGATATACTGATACGAGAAGGTCTTGACGCCGAAGGCGTTGGAGCCGTGCTTGGTCCGCACGTAGTTGCCGACCTCGGCCGCCACATCCAATGCGAAGTCCCACGGTACCGGTTGCAGGATACCGTAAATCCGCATCATCGGCGATTTCAGCCGGTCGCGGGTCGGGGACTGTGGATTGTAGCATTTCTGCGCGATGCAGCCGCCACGCAGACTTGAATCGCCATCGGTGTTGACGAACTTCGTGTCCTTGTCGGGGATGATCACAACATGATGCGGTTCGCCGTTGTGCAGCACGATGTTGTGCTGGTTGGGCGCCACCCAGGGTCCAAGGGTTTCGACCGGGAAATTGGCCCCGAAGGCGTTCTCTTCGGCCTTGGGTCCGCCGTCATGGCCACCGGCCACGGGCCAGCGGTAGACATTGTAGCCGCAAGCGACAATGCAGTAATCGCACGCGGTGGTGATGACCTCTGCATTCTTGGGCGGGAGAGGCACATTGGTTTCCGGAATGTAATAAGGCGTAGACATTACTCTATCTCCTATCCCTGCAGGTTGTCATAGCGGCCGAAGATCAGACCGAACACGCCGACGGCATAAATGTCGTCACCGTCAAGCTCGAGCAGCACCTGCGGCAGGCTCTGATAGGCCTGGCCGGAAATCAGGATGCCGTGCCGCGTCAGATCGTAGGTCGACAGATGCAACGGACAGGCGCCAAGGGACTTGGTATCGCCCTTATAGGTGTCCGACAGATCGCCGCCCTGATGGGTGCAGAAGTAGTTGAAGGCAACCACGTCCTTTTGTGGCCCGATGCCGCCGCCGGCCTCGGTACCCATCTTGACCAGCATGGAAGCCGCATAGGCACCATCGTCGGGATACTCGAAACCAACCGGCTGGTCGGTCTTCAACTCGCTCAACTTGGCGATTTTCTTGCGGGGATAGGTCGCCACCATGGCCGGAGCCTTGGCCGCGGCCGGTCCGGCGTTAACCGTGACCATCACCGTCGCCGTCGCCAGGCCGGACGAAAACAGCATTTTCCGCCGTGACATCAGGCATTTGCCCGCTGGGTGATCCTTCTTCGACGGCAACTTCCGCGCGCCGGGTTCAGGCATCTGTACTTGGTTTGTCATTTTTTACGTACCCTTCAATTGGTCGCTGGGGGCAGCGGGGCATAGGGTGGAAGTTTCGGCGTCGCCATCTTGATCTCGGGACCGCTCAGGGATTCCAGGAACGCGACCAGGTCAGCCTTCTCTTCGTCCGTGAGACCAAGCGGTTTCAGCAACTTCGTCTTGTTCTTGGCAAACGTGCCGTCGGTGAACTCGTTGCTGCCGCCGCCGTCGTTGTAGAAATCAACCACTTCGTCGAAATCAAAGAACGAGCCGGCATGCATGAATGGCGCCGTATAAGCGGTGTAACGCAGGGGTGGCGTGCGGAACTTGCCCATGTCGGACTTTTGCTTGGTCCGGTAATAGAGGCCAGCATCATCCTTGATCGTGCGGTACATTTTTTCCGTCACGCCCTTGGCGTACTGCTCGTAGCGGAAGGTGACCTGCGCCATGCCGTTGTCCAACCACTCCTCGGCCCTTGGCAGGCCCAGGTTGTAGTACTTCTGATCGGTCAACAGCGGCCCGTTGTGGCATTCGATGCAATTGGCCTTGCCCTCGAAGAGTTTGAGGCCGCGCACCTGCTGCGCACTAAGCGCCGACTTGTCACCGCGCATGTACTTATCGAACGGCGTGTTGTCGTGGATCAACGTACGCTCGAACGCTGCCATGGCCTTCCAGACATTGTTGACCTTGGGCCAATCGTCGCCGAATACCTCGTTGAAACGCTTGACGTACTCGGGGATGAAAGCGAGGCGCGCCTCGACCATATCCCGTTCGCCGTTGCCCGACACCGCGCCAAGCGCGGCGGAGGGCGCCTGGTTCTCAAGCGACTTGGCCGAACCGGTCCAGAACAACTTGCCCAGATAGGCCGAGTTGATCACTGTCTGGCTGTTACGCCAATGGATCACGCCCGGATAACCGCGGGAGAGCGGGTCATTAAAGCCCCAACCCTGTTTCGGCGCATGGCAGTCGGCGCAGGAAACGGATGCATCGCCGCCAATACGTGAATCGAAGAACAGCAGTTTGCCGAGTTCGATCTTTGCCGCCGATTGCGGATTATCCTTTGGCACCGGTACCGGCGGCAAAGCAGCCAGCGGCGGGTTGACATCGGCCGAGGCAGTGGAGCCAAGACCAAAAGCGATCGCGATGACCGCGAGGGAGAGTTTTTTGCCCTTTTTCATAGCCCTGCTCCTAATTCTTCTTCTGCAGCCAGTCTTGGATGGCAACGTAGTTCACGTTGATTTTGTCCTTCCAGACGTGCTCCGGTCCGGTCAGAGCATCGCCTGACAGGGATTCGAGGAAAGCCACCAAATTGGCCCGCTCTTCAGAGCTCAAACCAAGCGGCTTGATGCGCGGGTCCTTGTTGGCATCGTTGCCGCCGCCACGATTGTAGAAAGCGACGACGTCGGCCAGTGTCTTCAACATGCCGTTGTGCATGTATGGCGCCGTCTGCTTCAATTCGCGCAGGGTCGGCGTCATGAACGTGCCCACGTTCGAGCCATCCGCTTTTTGTAGGCGGATATTGGCGCCCACATCGCGGCGGTGGTTCATATAGTTCTCAAGGCCCATGAATTTGGCGAACGAGACGTACGTGACGTGACGCAGGGGGTTCGACCAAATATCGGGATTTTCCGGCACGGCGGTGTTATGCGGCTGATCATCCGTGAAGCGGGGTCCGGAATGGCATTGCGCGCAGCCGGCCTTGCCCTTGAACAGATCAAAACCGCTCTTGGCGGCATCCGACATTTTACCTGTATCGAACGGCGCACCGCGCGATGTCAGGGTCTTCAGATATTCCGGAATGGCCTTGCGGATGGAGCCATTGGAAGGCTCACCATAACCGGCTTCCTTGAACATTTTGACATAGATCGGATCCTGCTTGACCCGCTCCTGCATCATGCGCATGTCCATGTTCATGGTGTAGGTTTCGGTGATCGATTCCCGGGTCACATCGTTCAGGTTGGTGCCGATCCGGCCATCGTGGAACCAGGCCGCTTTTTGCGCGGCGTTGATCAGGGTTGGAGTGTTTCGGAAACCTTCCGAGCCAGGATAGGCCTTAGCCAACGGCAAGCCGTCGCTAAATCCCTTGGCCGGAATGTGACATGTGGAGCAGCTAATCGCGGCGTCACCCGACAACCGCACATCAAAAAACAGCCGCTTACCCAAAGCTGCCTTCTTGGCGTTGACCTTCGCCGGCTTCACGGGGCCGAAGTCGGCCGCCATGGCCACCGAACCAATTGGCACAATGGCCGCGGCACCGATAGCCAAGGTCATAAGCATCGACACTTGGGCGATCCTTGACGAGACTTTTCTATTCATCGCTAAACCTCTCAACAAAAGAACGACCGTTCCGAAAGCACAAGCCATGAGGCGTTCGCCCCTTGCTTGCCCGTCTTAATCATCCGTTTTCGACCCATCATGAATTGGTAGGGGAACGCCGCTGATCCTTTCCAGAAATGCCTTCATTTCCATCAGGTTCTGGAAATAGCCCTCTTCCTCGCCTTGGACGTGCCGAACATGACCGCGCCAAGTTGGGTTATTTCCCGGTTCTCCTTCCAACCAGATACGTGCCACGAACGATCCCGGAGTTCCCGGTTCAGCCATTTCGCATCTGCCGTTACGTTTGCTTTTCCCACCCCGGCGAGGCGAGTTCGGTAACAGCCCACCACGAACCGGTTACGCTCCAGTAACACTTAGGAAACTGCGGCAAACCAGCATCGTCCGTATATGTAAAATGAGATATCACGTGGGAGTAACACGCCGGTAACACCGGCCCGGCAAAGTCTTTATAAATATATTAGATTAATTTAATAAACGTTGGAAATCAGCGGTTTTCGGCGACCCGATCACCGATTAAGCGTTGATAGACCTGCACGGTCTCTTGGGTAGGCTGAAAGCCATACTCCTCGTCCAGACTGCGACACCATGTCGCGTAGTGCGCCTTGGCCCAATCGGGCCGGCCAAGGTTGACAAGGTTCTCCAATAGCGCACGCAGGAAATTTTCGCGGCAGGGATCATTGGCCAGCGCCGTCCGGCAAACCCGCGTGGCCTCCATGAAAAGGCCCTCCTCGGCATAACATTTCGCCATGCCGGCCAACAGTTCCAGGTGGATTTCGCGCAGCCGCGCGCGCTCTTCGGCGCACCATTCGGCATAGGGCTCATCCTCGAGATAGTCGCCCCGGTACAAACTTTCCGCTTCCTCGAATCGTGCCTGGGCCTGACCAAGGTCACCCTCTTTCAACAGACTCCAGCCAGCCGATACCAAAGACACGAAAGTATCGGAATCGACCAAAACCGCATCACGCCGCAACAAATAGGATTGCCCCACCGTCTCGATGGTATCGGCCACCGCGCCGCCATCCCGCAGTTTCGCCCGCAAGAATGACATTGTTACCTTCAGCCGCTGCCAGCCGCGTGTTTCATCGGCCTCGGGCCACAGCCACTCTATAAGGCGTTCCCGGTGAACCGGCCGGCCAAGCTGGCTGACCAGGCATTTCAGGACCACGGCGGCCTGCTTGCGCTTCCAGCCTTCAACATCCAGGCCTTCACCATTGATGGCCAGGCCAAATTGCCCCAGGGCGAAAATGCGCAAAGGCGATATGGGCGCGACCACATTGGTCTGGCCGTTGGCCTTGCGCATAAATATCACAGCGACCGCGTCGCTGTCGCTTTCTTCCCAGACGTCCGGCGGCATCACCAGGGTGGAGATCCCGGCGCTGATCATCTCGCCGCTCTTGTGGCGGATGCGACAGGCCGGCATGTTCCATTTTTCCCCCACTGCCACACAGGCCCGGCCCTCGCACAGCATGGAGCACAACGGTTCGCCGGTGGGGTAAAATGCCTGCAGCACCTGGCCGCAGCGCTGACCCATGGCCTCGGCGCTGGTATAACCCAGCAAATTGGCGGCGCCCTCGTTCCAGCCGACAACCCGCATATCGTCATCAACGGCAAATGCGGGGTCGGAGGCATAGCGCACTAGGTCGGTTGTCTTAATAACCCATCCCCTTCCGGATGAGAGCCCCAAGTGAATGAGCCCGTGTTATCGAAGGCCCGGCGCCCCTTGGCGGACTGTTACCAGCGGCGCGAATTAAGTTCCTCCGGTAAAATGACCCTCAAAATCGCTCTTGCGTATGATCTAGATCAATTCCGAGACGCAGCGCCGCAAACCTGGGCAAATGACACGATCCGTGGCGGCAAAGGCGCATTGCCTTTTTTGCGCTGGCGGGTAGGATCGGGCCCATACATTCCTGAGGAGACGATTGTGGCGGATATTAAGGTTCAGTCAGAGATTACCGGCAAGGTTTGGGCGATCGAGGCCAGTATTGGCGATGCCCTGGAGGAAGAAGATACGATTATCGTGCTCGAATCCATGAAGATGGAGATCCCCGTTGTGGCCCCCTCGGACGGCACTTTGAAGGAAATTTTGGTCAAGGAAGGCGATGCGATAACCGAGGGCCAGGACGTCGCCATCATGGACGGCTAGAAAAACGGATAGACACCGGCGGGGACCGGTGGGGAATGTGGGGGATATAGAGATGTATATCGCAATGAACCGTTTTCGCGTCACGAAAGGCGCGGAAGCGGATTTCGAACGCATCTGGGCGGAGCGGGACACGCATCTAAGTGAAGTTCCGGGCTTTATCGAATTCCATTTGCTGCGCGGACCTGAGGCGGAGGACCACACCCTCTATGCCTCTCACACCCTGTGGCAAAGCCATGCAGATTTCGAGGCCTGGACCAAGTCCGACGCCTTCCGCAAGGCCCACGCCAATGCCGGTAACAGGGGAGACACCGGCAAGAGCATCTACCTGGGCCCGCCGCAATTCGAGGGCTTCGAAGCGGTTCAGGTCGTCAAGGCCGACTGATTAAGCATTAATTGAGTTGGCGCGTCTGGTGTGGGCTGTCGAGGGAAAACGCCGGGATATCGATGTCAAAATGGGGCCCATCCGGACCATTCGGACCCGCCATTTCGTAACTTCCCATCATCACACCCGACGGTGTCCTAAGGGGACAGCCGGAGGTGTATTGGAAACTTTCGCCCGGCCCCAACACCGGCTGTTCACCGACCACGCCGGGACCCTGAACTTCTTCCACATGGCCGGCGGCATTGGTGATGATCCAGTGCCGGTTGAGCAACTGCACGGTCTCGGCGCCGCCATTTTCAATCTCAATGGTATAGAGCCAGAAATACTGATCCGCGCCTGGGTCCGATTGCTCGGCCAGGAACTGCGGTTGCACCCGTACCGTGATACCCCGCGTTGTCGCCGTATACATGGCCGCAACTCCCCATATTGCCCCTATCGCCTACATTTATAGCAAAAACGCGCCATGACAAGGCGCCGAACGCCGCCCAACTTGGCAACATCATAACTGATCCCCAACTTGACCTCTTGCCCTGGGGCCGGTGCGCGGGCACCATGGCGGCGGATAGAGATACTGTAAGCGTGGTGCGAGGACCCGATGGACGATCTGATCGCGGAACTACAGCAACGACAGGCGGCCACTTTGGAGTTGGGCGGGCCCGCCAGGGTGGAGCGGCAACACAATCAAGGCAAATTGACGGCACGGGAGCGGGTGGCGCTGCTGTTCGACGACGGCGCCTTCGAGGAATTGGGACAGCTGGCGACCCATGTCCATACCCCCGTCACCACCATTCCCAACAAGCAAACCCCGGCCGACGGCGTCGTCACCGGTTTCGGCAAGATCGACGGCCGGCAGGCCGCCGTGGTGGCCGAGGATTTCACCATTCTGGGCGGCTCCCTGGGTATCAACAATTTCCTCAAGAAGACCCGCATGATCGAACTGGCGCAACGTGACAAGCTGCCCATCGTCTGGCTGTTCGATGGCGCCGGCGCCCGCACCGACGAATTCATCGGCGAGGGCCTGGCGCCCATGCATCATTTCATGGACGTCGCCAAACTGTCCGGCGTCACGCCGCAGATCGCCGGCGTTCTGGGCCCCTGCGCGGGCGATAGTTCACTGTTACCGGCGATGATGGAGTTCATCGTCATGGTCGAGGGCACGGCCATGCTGGCCGCCGGCGGGCCTCCGCTTGTCAAGATGGGCACGGGCGAGGATGTCACCAAGGAAGAACTTGGCGGCACCGACCTGCACTGCCGCGTCTCTGGCGTGGGCGACAACCGGGCGGTGGATGATGCCGACGCGATCCGTCAGATCCGCCGCTACCTCTCCTACATGCCCACCAACACCTACGAATATCCCCCATACGTGGAACCCGAAGATAGCCCCGACCGCCGGGACGAGGACCTGGCCGGCATTCTGCCCGAAAACAAGCGCCGCCCCTACGACATGATGAAAATCATCTCCAAGGTGGTCGATCGGGACAGCTTTTTTGAGATCAAACCCGACTACGCCAAGATGATGATCACCGGCCTGGCGCGCATGAATGGCCATGCGGTGGGCATCATCGCCAACCAGCCCAAGGTCATGGCCGGCGCCATAACGGCGGCCGCCGGCGCCAAGCACCGCCACTTCATGGATTTGTGCAACGCCTTTCATCTGCCGATCATTTTCCTGATGGATACGCCGGGCGTAATGACCGGGCCGCAATCGGAAAAGGAAGGCGCCTTGCGCGCCGGCATGACCATCGCCCATTCGTTTGCCTTTGCCCGGGTGCCATTGCTGACCCTGACCATTCACAAGGGTTTCGGCTATGGCGCCGCTGCCATGGGGGGACTGGGCGCCGGGCAGTCCACTACGCTTGCCTGGCCCAGCGCCGATTTCAACGCCATACCGCTTGATAGCGGCATCCAGGCTGCCTACCGCGCCGTGCTGGAGGCGGCGGAGGACCCAGACGCCGAACAGGCCCGCCTGGAGGCCGAGCTGGGCGCCCTGTGCGGCGCCTTTCCGGCGGCCGAACAGATGAAGATCGATGATATTATCGAACCGGCCGCGACCCGGCCACGCCTGATCCAGGCGCTGGAGCGCGCCCTGACCCACCGCACCCAGGCCCCCATGCCCGCGACCCGGTGGGGCATCCTGCCCTAACTGTATTGGAGAGTAGCCATGTCATTCTCATTGACGGATGAACAACGCCAGGTTCAGGACACCATTCGGCGCGTGGCATTGGAAAAAGTCGCCCCCCGCGCCGCCGCCATTGATGCGGACGGCGCTTATCCCCAGGACATGTTCGATCTGCTGTGCGACCTGGGCCTCTTTACCCTGCCCTTCCCCACCGAATACGGCGGCTCCAACAGCATGCTGGCGGCCTGCCTGGCGGTGGAGGAGCTTTGCCGGGTTTGTTACAACACCGCCTATCTGCTGGTTGTGCAGTGGACCCCCTTCAGCGCCATTCTGGCAGGCGGCAGCGACGAGCAGAAAAAGCGTTTGCTACCCGGCCTGGCCGACGGCAGCCTGCGCGCCGCCTTTTCCACTACCGAGGCGCAAAGCGGCTCGGATGTGGCCGGCATCAATACCAAGGCCACGCGGGTGAAAGGCGGCTACCGCCTGAACGGCGCCAAGATCTGGTGCACCAATTCATCCGTCTCGGACTTTGTTCTGGTGGCGGCAAAGATTGTCGAGGATGGCGAAAGCGAGCCGAAGCGCGGCGCCATCAACCTCTTTATTGTCGCCCATGATGCGCCGGGCTTCACCATCGGCCCGCCGGAAAACAAAATGGGCGCCCGCGGCGTGCCCTCCTGTCCCCTATTCCTTGACGATGTTTTCGTCGCGGAGGAGGACCGCCTGGGCCCGGAAGGCCTGGGCTTCAAGGTGGTCATGGAGGCCTTCAACAAGACCCGGCCGATCATCGGCGCCCGCGGCGTCGGCCTGGCCCAGGGCGCGATGGAGCTGGCCATTGATTTCGTGCGCGAGCGGCGCACCTTCGGCCAGCAGGTTAGCAATTATCAGGGCGTGCGCTGGATGATCGCGGACATGGCCATTCAGATCGAGGCCGCGCGTGGCCTGGTCTATCGGGCGGCGGCGATGGTCGACGATGGCATTACCGGTCAGGAGCTCAGCCAAGCCTCGGCCATCGCCAAGGCCCAGGCCACGGACACGGCCATGGCGGTGGCGACGGATGCGGTACAGCTTTTCGGCGCGTCGGGCATTTCCAACGACTATCCCATCAACCGCTATTTCCGCGATGCCAAGGTGCTGCAAATCGTCGAAGGCACCAATCAAATTCAGCGCAACATCATCGCCAATAATCTCATTGGCCGCAGTTAGGGAAGAGACCATGGACAATATGGAAACCGTCGGCCTGGGGTTCTTTTACGAGGACCTGCCCGTTGGCCGCCAGTTCAAGACCATCGGGCGCACGGTGACGGAGCCCGACATCGTCAATTTCATCAACACCACGGGC
>CAZPWJ010000109.1:0-15772 GCA_964590195.1 uncultured Rhodospirillaceae bacterium
ATGGACAGATACTAGATGTAGCGGGTGTCTGCGTCAACCGGATAGGCACGCCTTATTGTAGCCCATGGCCGCGGTCGAAACGAGTGGGGAAACGAGTGCCCAGACGCGCGAACCGGAACAGGCAGGATAACAGTTGAACGAGGTGTGGCGTAATGAGTGAGTTTGTACCGATCTACCGGGGCGGCGTGAATGCCTGGGAATGCGATGTCATGGGGCATCTTAACCTGCAATTCTATGCCGCCAAGCTGTCCGAGGGTTTGGGTCATCTATGGCAGGCCATGCGCTTGACCCCGGACCAGGCGGCACAATTGCGCCGCCGGCATGCCTTTAGCCGCTATCTGGGCGAACTGCAGGCCGGCGCCGTGCTGGATATCCGGGCCGCCGTGTTGGCGGTGGATAACGACAGCATCGATATCCTGGCCGAGATCGTGAATGCGGAGAGCGGCAAAATATCGGCATCGTTCGAATTACGCTTCGACAATTTCGACGCCACCGCCCAGGCAGCCGTGCCTTGGAGCGACGAGGCGCACCGGCAAATGACGGCGATGATCGCGGAACGTACCGACAATCCGCGCCCGGCCACGGCGGGAGGTCCGGTGCCCGCCTATTCCGGCGCCGTGTCGGGACCGTTCGTCTCCTCTCGGGGCACGGTGGATACCTGGAATTGTAATGCCATGGGCCAAATGTCATTCCAACTATACTACGGCATCGCATCCGACGGCATCGGCACTGTTCGTCATCGCATGGGCATCACCCGCGATATCGCCAAGCGCGAACAATGGGGCGGGGCGGCATTGGAATACGACGTTAGCTTTCATGCCCCGATCAGCGCCGGCGACATTTACAGCCTGCGCACGGGTTTGCTTAATCTGGGCGACAAGACCTTCCGCGTTGGCCATCATTTTCATAACGACAGCAGCGGCGAGTTGGCCGCCACCTTCGACATTGTCGCCTGCATGTTCGATCTGAAAGCCCGCCGCGCCATGACCATTCCCGACGAAATCCGAGCCCAGGCCGAGACTCTGATGATCCAATGGCCGGCTACTGACTAATCCGGGTCACTAGGCACGGGCGCGGCGTCCATGTTAGCGTTTGCTTTAATAGGGACTGGTCGCCGGAGGATTGAATTTGCGCTTTTGCCGTGCACACAGGCTTGAGGAGGCGCTTGCCTTCTTAGATGAATGGGGCGCGGAGGGCTGCCTCCTCGCCGGCGGCACCGATGTGATGGTGCGCTACAATAACGGCGAGGTCGCCCCAGGAGCTTTCATCCATATCGAAGGCATCGAGCCGTTATCTTCAATCACCACCAATGGCCAGACCAGCGTCGGCGCGCTTGCCACCCACGCCAAGCTTGCGCGCGATAGTGCGATCACGGCCCGCCACCCCGCGATAGCCGGCGCCGCCCGTCTGGTCGGCGGCTGGCAGACCCAGGCGGTGGGCACGTTGGGGGGCAATATATGCAACGCCTCGCCGGCGGCGGATTTGGCGGCGCCGCTGCTGGTTGCCGAGGCCCATGTGACACTGGCCTCGACGGAGGGAGAGCGGCGGCTGCCCCTTGATGAATTCTTCATCGACCGCCGCTTAACCGCGCGCCGCGCGGACGAAATACTGACAACTATCGACCTTGAGCCGCTGCCCGAAGGCAGCGCCGAAGTCTATCTGAAGCTGGGCCGGCGGGGAGCCATGGACGTGGCCATTGCCGGTCTTGCCGTGCGCCTGAGCCTGGGGGATGACGGCAGCGTTATCACGGCGCGGATCGCTGTGTGTTCACTGGCCGCCACGCCGCGGCGGGTACCCGAAGCCGAGGCTCTGTTGATCGGCGCGCGCCTGGAAGGCGACGCCCTAGCAGCCGCCGGCCAGGCGCTGGCCGGGGCGGTATCGCCCATTGATGACGCGCGCGGCACGGCGTCCTACCGCAGACGGGTATTGCCGGGGCTGCTGGCACGGGCCGCGAGGCAATGCGGCGAGGAGCTTCGGCGATGACGGCGGATCAGAAAATCACGGTTCACTGCACGGTCAATGGCGAGGCGCGGGCGCTTGAGGTCGAGCCGGGCGAGACCTTGCTGCGGACCTTGCGCGAGAGGCTGTGGCTGACGGGCACCAAGGAAGGCTGCCTGGAAGGGGAATGCGGCGCCTGCACGGTGCTGGTCGATGACCTGCCCGTCGATGCCTGCATCATGGCCATCGGGGCAGTGGATGGCCGAAACATTCGCACCGTGGAAGGGTTATCGGACAAACTATCAGGCGAGGAGCGGATGAACCCGTTGCAGCAAGCCTTGCTTGATCATGCGGCGGTACAATGTGGTTTTTGCACCCCGGGCCTCTTGATGACGCTGACCGCGCTGCTTGAACAACAGCCGTCACCGTCTTCGGAAGAGGTGGAAGCGGCACTGGCCGGCAATCTCTGCCGCTGCACCGGCTATCGGCAAATCGTCGATGCGGTGATGGCGGTAGCCGGGGAGCAACGGCCATGACGGCTGTTGGCGCCAATGTTCAGAGAAGCGACGGCGCGGCCAAGGTACTGGGCGAGGCGATTTTCGGCGTCGACCTTGCCGTCGCCCGTATGCTGCACGCCCGATTACTTCGGGCACCGGTCGCGGCGGGCACGATCCGCCGCATCGATACCACCGCCGCCATGGCCAGCGATGGCGTCCACGATGTCATCACCGGGGCCGATGTACGGAACGAGCGCGCCGGCGTCGCCGTCTTCGACAACCCGTTGTTCGCCACGGATTACATCGCCTATGAAGGCGAACCAATCGCGGCAGTGGTGGCGGATACGCCCGAGCTGGCCGAGGCGGCCATTGGCAAGATCGAGATCGAGATTGACGAAGTAGCGCCGGTGGCGACACCGGAACAGGCATTGTCGCCAGGGGCCAGGCTGGTGCATCCGTCCTGGGCCGATTTCGGCACTATTGGCGGCATCGATTTCGGCGCCGATGGCAACATGGTGGCGGAGATTTTCTCCGATCCCGGTGATGTGGACGCGGCCTTCGAACAGGCTGACCTCGTGGTCGAGGGCAGCTACAGTACGCCGCGCCAATACCAAGCCTACCTGGAGCCCAAAATGGCGTTGGCCACCTATGAGGGCGGACGCTACACGGTTCAGGTCTCGCACCAATACCCCTTCCGGGCGCGTGATCGTCTGGCCCAGGTTCTCGATGTTCCGAAATCAGCGATCCGTATCGTCGGACACCATATCGGCGGCGGCTTCGGCGCCAAGCTCGACCTGGGTCTTGAGCCCTATGCGGCCGTGCTGGCACGGCGCACGGGCCGGCCGATCAAAATGGTCAATAAACCGGAGGAAGAGCGCCTGACGGCGCCATGCCGGGAAAACGCGGTGGTAAAAATCCGCTCCGCCCTGCGCAACGATGGCACGATCCTGGCCCAGGATGTGGATGTGGTCTTTGATAGCGGCGCCTATGCTAACAATGGCCCCACCGGCGCCTCCATACCAATGTTCATGTACGCCTCGATCTACCGGGTCGGAACGGCGCGGATCCGCTCGCGCATGGCCTATACCAACACTGCGCCAACCGGCGCCTTTCGCGGCGTCAGCGGTCCCTATCTGGTCTTCGCCGCCGAACGTCACATGGATCAAATCGCCAACGAACTGGGCCGGGACCGGCGGGAATACCGCCTGGCCACGCTGGCGGCCGACGGCCACAAGATGCGCAATGGCCAGGCGCTGGAAGAACTTTCAATCCTTCACAAGGCGTTTTTGCTGGTCGAGGAACGGGCGCCCTGGGCAGAGCAGATCAGGGATGCGGACAATGCAAGCAATGGTGAAAAACTGCGCGGTGTCGGCATTGCCGCCGCCGTCTGGCTGACCAACCCGCAGCCGGGCCAGGCCACGGTGAAGCTTAACGAGGACGGCGGCATCATTATCGTCACCGCCGCCACCGATAGCGGTTCGGGCGCGGTGACCACCGGCTTGCGGCAGATCGCCGCCGAATGTCTGGGTCTCCCGGCTGATCGGGTCGCCGTCACCATGCCCGACACCGATGTCGCCGGCTTCGACGCCGGCTCGCAAGGCAGCCGTACCACCCATGTGGCCGGACGGGCCGTCTATGATGCCACCGCGCAGGTCAGGCAACGGGTTCTTGAAACGGCGGCGACCATGCTGGAAGCGGCCAAGGAGGATCTGCTGATCGAGGATGGCGTCGTCCGCGTGGCCGGCGTCCCGGACATGGGCCTGAGCCTGGCCCAGGTCGCCATGGCGGCAAACTTCAGCCAAGGGCCAATCGTGGCCACCGCCTCCTACACCACGCCGCCGCCGCCGCATGATCCAGCGCTTACCAAAGGCATGCTGTTTAACACCTGGCCGACACCGACCTACCACCTGCATCTGGCGGAGGTCGAGGTTGATGCGGTTACGGGCAAGGTGTCCGTGGAACGCTATGTGATCGCCCAGGAAGTGGGCCGGGCAATCAATCCCGACGCGGTCATGGGGCAGGTCGTGGGCGGCGTCGCGCAAGGTCTGGGCTACACCCTATGGGAACGGATGGACATCAAGGACGGCAAATATGTGCAGCGGAATTTCGAGACGCACGGATTGCCCCTGGCCTGCGACATGCCGAAGATCGAGACCGTTCTGATGGAACATCCCGAACCCGCCGGCCCATACGGCGCCAAGGGGGCCGCCGAACCATCGATCGTGCCCGTGGCCGCCGTGATCGCCAATGCGGTGTCCGATGCCATCGGCGCCCCGATCGACAGCATCCCCATCACGCCGGAGGCAGTGCTTGATGCGCTTGACGGCTTGGATCAATGAACGGCCCGTATTTTCACCCCTGCAACATGGAGGCCGCCGATGACGGCTGAACACCCCATTGGCCTGGTTCTTGGCAGCGCCGTCGCGCCCGAGGACGTACCAGGGGCGGCGGCAGCGGCGGAGGCCTGCGGTTTCGACGAAATCTGGCTGGCCGAGGACTATTTCTTCACCGGCGGCATCGCCGGCGCCTCGTTGGTGCTGGGCGCCACATCGAATATTACCGTCGGCATCGGCGTTGTCTCCGCCGTTGCCCGCCACCCGGCCTTGCTGGCCATGGAGCTTTCGACCCTGGCGCGGGTTTACGAAAATCGTCTCATTGCCGGCATCGGCCTTGGGGTTCCGGCTTGGATACGCCAAATGGGCCTGCATCCCCGCTCGCCGCTTGCCGCGATGCGCGAATGCGTCAGCACGACCAAGTCGCTGTTGCGCGGCGAGACCGTGGATGTTCGCGGCGAGGTTTTTGCGTTCAACGATGTAAATCTGATGTATCCGGAGACCGGCACGCCAACGCCGATCCGCATGGGCGTGATAGGCCCGAAGATGCTGCAGCTTTCGGGCGAGGTGGCCGATGGCTCGGTGCTTTCGGTATCCGCCGGTCATGACTATGTGCGCTGGGCCAAGGCGCGCATCGAAGAGGGGCGGGCACGGGGCGGCCGTACGGATAAACATCCCATTACCGTGTTTGCCATTTATGCGGTGGACCAGGATGGCGCCGCGGCGCGGGCTTCGGCCCGGGCCAAGCTGGCCTTCTACCGGCAAAACGGATCGAACGGGCTGACGGATGTCTATGGTATTTCCGATCAGATGAACGCCCTGGTAAAGCAAGGCGGCTACGAAGCGATCTTGCAGGGGATGCCCGAACAATGGGTCGAGGATTTGACAATCGCCGGCACGCCGGAGGAATGCGCCGCGAAGATTTCGGCCTTTTACGCGGCAGGCGCGGATTCAGTTGCCTTGTTCCCGGTGGCTACCGACCGCACCGAGGAGATCATCCGCCTGACCGCTGATCAGGTACTGCCCAGGCTGTGATCGCCGCATTGCGATAGCAAAGCAATTCCGGGCCCTGCTATTCCTGATCAACCAGGGTATTGGTCATGTCGGCTTCCCTGAATTTCGCGTTGACCAGGCGGGCACCGCGCAAATCGGCATCGGTCAGATTGGCCTTGCGCAAATTCGCGCCATCCAGATTAGCGCCACTGAGGTTGGCTTGATTAAGGTTCGTGGGCCAGGAGCGGTGGGTCAATTCACCGCTTTTATCGCGCAGTTCAGTAGGGCCAAGGTTGGCGTAACGCAGGTTGGCGTTGCGCAGGTTGGCGGATTGGAGATTGGCGCCGCTCAATTCCGCGCTCGTCAGGTTGGCACCATCGAAATTGGCGTTCGACAGATCGGCCATGGTCAGCTCGACGGTTGCCAGGTTCGCGCCCGTGAAGTTCGTCCCCTGCGCCTCGGCGCCGCGCAGGTTGAAGCCGCGAAAATCAACCCGGCTGAAGTCCATGCCGCCTAAATCGGCGCGGCGGCCCTGTTTGCCAAGCGAGCTTATCCAAGTGGCGTGCTGATATAGTATGGCACGCATATCGACGTCGAGTTCCGAGAGTTCCCGGGCCAGTTTGGCGCCCTCGAGATTGGCTTTGCTCATGTCGACGCCGTCGAGATCGGCGCTGGCCAGTTCGGCGTTTTCAAAGTTGGTTCCGCGCACATCGGCGCCATTTAGGACGGCGCCGCAGAAAGTGGCATCGGTAAGGTTCGCATTGCTCAAATCAGCGTCCGTAAGATCCACATCGGAGAGATTGGAATTGCGCAGATTGGCATGGCTGAGATTGGCGCCGGCAAGCGAAGTGCCGGTCAGGTCCGTCTGAATGATGGTCGAGCCGGAAAGACGGGCGCCGCTTAAATTAACGCCGCTCAGGTCGGCCAGGGGCAGGCCGTCGATATTTTGGCGATGCGACTTGATGGCAAGGCCCTTGAACTTGGAACCGACCAATAAGGTTCCGTCTCTGAGGTCGGCATCTTCCAGATTGGCATAGTTGAAAACGGCGCCACGCAAAAATGCCCCACGCAGATCACAGCCCCTCAAATCGGCGCCGGTCAGGTTGGCGTTGCAAAGATCTATCGTGAATAGATCAGCCTCGCGCAGATCGGCGGCGACCAGGATCGTCTTGCAAAAAATCGCGCCGGTCAGTTTCGCGCGGCGCAAATTAGCCCGCTTAAAATCGTAGCCCGTCAAGTCCAGCAGGGCAAAATCGGCACGTTCGCCCTGATAGCTCTCCAGCCACTCTTCGTGGCTTTTGAGCCTTTGTTCAACGATGGCCGGCGATATGCTTTGTACCGGTACGTTCATGGCTCCTCCCGCGCGCATCCGTCCATTGAGCGCGACAGCGATATTTTAGGCCGTAGTTATTGCAAAAGTATCACCTTTTCATGCTTGTCACTTGGACAAACGAGGACGTTTCCTATTCAAACTCGCGCTCTTCCCACCAGGGGAAGAAATCCGGAATATCCGTACTCGGCTTCATGCTGTAGTTGCCGGGACGTTTTTCCAGGAATGACTGCACGCCTTCATAGGCATCCGGCAGCTGTCCCATGGTGCGGATGCCGCGGCTGTCGATTTTGTGCGCTTCCATGGGGTGATCGGCGCCCAGCATCTTCCACATCATATGCCGGCACAGGGTAACAGAGACGGCGGAGGTATTGTCGGCGATCTCCCTGGCGATGGAGCGCGCCGTGGGCAGCAGATCATCGGGCGCAACCACCTGGCTGACCAGGCCGCCCTTGAGGGCTTCGTCGGCGGGAAAGACCCGGCCCGACATGACCCATTCCATGGCCTGGCTGATGCCCACGATGCGTGGCAGGAACCAGGAACTGCACGCCTCCATCACCACGCCGCGGCGTGTGAAAACCAGGCCAAAGCGCGCCTCGGTCGAGGCGATGCGGATATCCATGGGCAACTGCATGGTCACGCCAACACCGGCCGCCGGGCCATTGACGGCGGCGATCAGCGGTTTTTTGGATTCGAACAGCCGCAGGCTGACCAGGCCGCCGCCATCGCGCCATTCATCAACCGGCCCCTCGCCTTCCCGCTCCGCCATATTGAAGGTGGAGGCACCCCGCGACAGATCGGCGCCGGCGCAAAATCCTCGGCCCGCGCCCGTGAAAATGATCACGCGCACATCATCGTCGGCATCGGCCCGGTCCATGGCGTCGATAATTTCGCGCAACATGACGCCGGTAAAAGCGTTCAGCTTGTCGGGCCGGTTCAGGGTAATGGTCAGAATGCCGTCCTCGACGTCATATAGAATATCTTGATAACTCACACTCAATCTCCTGCTGCGGCGGTTCGGGCCGTCATTTCGGCCTCGACGCCATCTTCCATCTCGATGCCCATGGCATCGTTAAAGCGGTTGAAAAATCCACACAGGCCAATGCGCAAGGTCAGTTCGACGATCTGTTCCTCGCTGAAGTGCCTATGCAGACGTTCGTGCATGGCATCGCGGATACGGCCAGGTGTCTCGGTGACCTGTACGGAATAATCACGCACCAGCATATCCACTTCATCAAAGCCCGGCACCTGATCGGCCAGAATATTTTCCGTCGCTTCCATGGACAGCCCCTGATCCGCCAGACGGGATGCATGATGGGCGACGCAGTATTCGCACTCGTTCAGTTTCGAGACCACGACCAGGGCGATCTCCAGATAGCGCTTGGGCAGCACCGCCTCGTCAGCCAGTTCCAGCAACAGCCCCATGATGTGGCGCAGGGCCGGCGGGCGATGGGCGAAAATCTTCACCTGGTTTAGAAACGGACCGTAATCCGTGGCAAAGCGCTGATAGACATCCCGCGCATCCTCGGGCACCTCGTCAATTTCAACTTCCCGAACCCGTGGCATATCCTTACTCCCGTCATTGTTCGAATGTGTTCCAGCCTGAGCGCATTCGAAGAAAATGCGCTCTGACTCTCAAGAATCGAGCAATTGAACCAATTGCTTAAGTCGCGCCAAATAGGTCTTGGGTGACTCCGATTAATTGAAAATTGCTCTATATTATACCTAAAAGCAGCATGATGATGGCAGAGAAACAGGTGTGAGATGGAATATGGCGTGGCAATTTTCTCAACCGACTACTCCATTACCCCGGCTGAACTGGCCGTGGCGGCGGAGGAACGCGGTTTTGAATCGCTATGGTTCCCGGAGCATTCACATATCCCCCTGTCCCGACAATCGCCATGGCCGGGCGGCGGCGATCTGCCAAAACATTATTATGACTGCATGGATCCCCTGGTCGCCATGGCCACGGCGGCCCCGGTGACGAAAAGCATTCTCCTCTGTACCGGTATCTGTCTGGTTATTCAGAGAGACCCCATTCAATTGGCGAAAGAGGTCGCGACGCTGGATCAGCTTTCAAACGGGCGCGTGATCCTGGGCGTGGGCGGCGGCTGGAACGCCGAGGAAATGGCCGATCACGGCACCGAATTCAAAAGCCGCTTTCGCC
Source organism: uncultured Rhodospirillaceae bacterium (assembly GCA_964590195.1). Taxonomy (GTDB): domain Bacteria; phylum Pseudomonadota; class Alphaproteobacteria. The sequence goes on from CAZPWJ010000109.1 coordinate 9,259, forward strand.
TGATGGCCGAACGTATCGCCGCCATGAAAACCATCTGGACCGAGAACAAACCAGCGTTCAGCGGTGAGTTCGTTAATTTCCCCCCGATGATGGCCTGGCCCAAACCGGCCCAGATCCCCATCCGCCCGTTCTGGTCGGCGGTGGTTTCCCCCATGGCGCCAGACGCGCCATTGAATACGGCGACGGCTGGATGCCGTTGGGAGGCCGCGGCTGGGACCCGCTGGAAACCCTGCCCCGCTTCCGCCAGATGGCGGCCGAGGCCGACCGGGACCCGGACAGCCTGGGCATCACCATCTTCGGCGCGGAAGACAAAGTCGATACGGTGGGCAGCTACCGGGACGCCGGCGTGGAACGGACCGTCTTCACCCTGCCCTCGGCCGGGCGTGACGAGATCCTGCCCTTATTGGACCAATACGCCGCGCTCATGGCCTAGCTAAAAGCGTCGAAGACCTCTTGGAACGCTACCAGTTGATTGCCGTTGGCCGAGGACGGCACCAGGATCGGCGTGCGCACGCCGGTATCGAACCAGGCCTCCAGGCCCTCGCGTACCTGGGCGACACTGCCGAACAGGGTGTTGTCGGCCAGCCACTTGTCGCTCAGATGGTCCGCGACTTTTTCCGGTTCGCCGGCAGCCATCGCAGCTTCCACACCGGCCATTTCCTCGGCGTAGCCGGATTCCTTCCAATAATTGCGGTAGTTCGGCAGTTGCGCATACGAGGTCAGGGTGCGGCGGTTGACCGCCTTGGCGGCCTCCACGTCATCGGAGATACAGGTCGGGATCATGTTGCCGATATAGAAGTTTTCATCGTTGCGCTTCTCATCCGGCAGGGCGGCCAAAGACGTCTTCATAAAGCTGCGGGAAGCATTGGCGAAGACCATGCCGTCGCCGATTTCGCCGGCCAGGGCGATCATCTTGCGGCGCATGGCGGCCAGGATGATGGGGGGCAATTCGCCGACCCGTTCGATGGCCTTTAGATCCGTCACGAATTCGCGGGTATCCGAGAGCGGCTTGCCGGCGGTGACCTTCATGCGTTTCAGGGACGGGCCATGGCTGACCCCAATGCCAAAGCGGAAACGCCCGCCGGAAATCTCGTGAATGAACGATACCGTCTGGGCATAGTCCACCACCGTCCGGGCATAGATCGGAGCGATCGAGGTGCCGAACGGAATTTCATTGGTGCACTGGGCCAGCGCCGCGCAAAGCGTCACGTTGGCCACGGTGGAGGGGCAGTAAATGCCCGTGAAGCCGCGGCGTTCGATTTCGCCGGCCAATTCCAGGGTGGCTTTACGGCGGCCCGGCACGGCGGCCAGGCTGATTGCGGGCATTCTTGTCATCGGTTCACTCCAATAGGGTTACGTCTTGGGAATTTTGTTTTTCAAGGTACAGGACACGAGGCCCCTTGGACATGGCGGAGGTCTAATTTTCCGTCGGCAGGTTAAAGACCTGGCCAGGAAAGATCATGTCCGGATCGCGGATCTGATCGTTGTTGGCCTGATAGATCACGGTGAAACGATTGCCGCTGCCATAGACCCGCCGGGCAATGCGCCACAGACTATTGCCGGGCTGAACGATGACCCGATAGCGGGCCTTGGTATTGGCCAGAACATCGGCCGCAGCGGCCCGGACGAACGGCAGCTCGATCCGGCTGACCACCTTGCCGCTGCCTTCCACCTGATCCACCCGCAAGGTGTGGCCACCCGGCGCCACTTCCGATTTCGGCTTCAGCTGCCAGCTCTTGGCCTTGTTCGCCTGGGCAATGCCCACCGGTTTATTGTCGACATAGACCTGCACCTTGGCGCCCTTCGGGGCGCTGCCCGTAACCACCACATTGCCCTTGTCATCGTAATCGACGGTATCGACACTCAACTTGCTGCTGGATGCGCCATCTTTTGGTTCCGGTTTTTGCAATAGTTTGGCCGGAGCATCGCCGCTTTTTGGCAACAGAACGGCCAGGGCCGTTTTCGTTTTCCTTTCAACTACTTCCGGCTTGGCGGGGGTCGCCTTGGGAGACACAGTCTTGGTGGGAGCCGCCTTTGCGGGAACGGCCTTTGCGGGAGCCGCCTTTGCGGGAACGGCCTTGGCTGAGGCGGTCTTCGTGGTTTCGGCGGGCGGCGTCTGCGCCGGCACCACCAAGGCGACAATATTCGCGGAGGCGATACGCCGACCATTGGGCATTATAGCGACCAGGTCCAATTCGGTCTGGCCGCTGGGCATGGGCTGGTCGATGACCGCCACCCATTCACCGCGTTTCGAGACTGGCGCCTCGGCCAAGATCTGTCCGCCCAGGGAAAGCTCTACCGTGGAGCCGGCGGGTGCCCGCCCGGCGATCACCGCCGTGCCGTCCTTGGCAACGCGGACAATATCAAACGACGGCGCCTTGAGGGCGGGCGGTTCAGCCGGTTGCGGCGGCGGAGTGCTCTCTTGCGGCGACGAGGCACTCCGTTGTGGCGCCGAGGCACTCTGTTGCGGCGCCGGCGCGCTTTTTCCGGCCTTGGGCAATGTTGGCGAAGCGGCACTCTCGGGTGCCGCCAGCTTGTTGCTGTTATCGGCGGGCGCAACAGCCGGTTTTTCGACGGCGGGCTCTTTCGGCGGGCTTGGCCGCGATGCAGTCATGGGCACCGGTTCTTCCCACCAGGACAACGTAGCCAGCAGGCCACCCAACAGAATGACCCCAGCCGCCAAAATAATTATGTTGCGCACGCCATCTCTCCAAAGCAGAGCTATGCCAGGGTAATCTTTCGCCCCGCCAGGGGCAATCACCTACATTGCGGCGTTATTTATTCGGCCTGCTTTCAACCCGATGCACAATGGCGGGGACAGTGCGCAAATAGTGCGCGATGGCGTTCAAGTCTTCGTCACTCAGATGGCCCAGCCCGTCACGGATGGCCTCGGCCATGCTGCCCTGCACATCATCATAGTCAGGCTTTGTACCATCACGCAGCAGTTGGACGATATCGGCATCGTTCCAATCACCGATACCGGTTTCCATATCTGGGGTGATATTGGGCACCAATTCACCATCCGGGCCATCAACGGTGCCGGCCAGGAATCCGGACGGCTGCATGGCACCCATGATATTGCGTGCCGTATGGCATTCACCGCAATGAGCCAGGCCATGCACCAAATAGGCCCCGCGGTTCCATTGCGCATCCCGCCCGGCCCGGTCCTGCCAAGGCCCCGGCGCAAAAAACAGCCATTTCCACAAATCAACGGTCCAGCGCCAGGAAAACGGCGCGGCAACGTCATGGGCCTTATTGGGGCGTGCCACCGGGGCCTGGGCGAAAAGATACGCCTTGATGGCCAAGGCATCTTCGGCCCGCATGGCGGTATAACTGGGGTAGGGAAAAACCGGAAAGTAATTGCCGCCGTCGGGACGCCTGCCGTGGCGCAGGGCATCGAGAAAATTTTGATCGCTCCATTCACCGATGCCCGTTTCGGGATGCGGCGTGATGTTGGGGCTGTAGAAAATTCCAAACGGTGTTTTCAGCCCGCGCCCGCCGGCCAGAGGTATGCCGCCGCCTTTCACATCCGTATGACAGCCGATGCATCCCGCCGCCCGGATCAGATAACCGCCGCGCGCCACCTGATCAGCCGCCGCCCGGGCCGCACCGGACAGACAGAGCAATATAACCGCGAATGCTCCGAATCGCTTCATCGGGGCAGATCCACCTCCTGCTCCCTGCCGCCCAGGCCATGCACCTTGTCACGGGCCCGCAAGCGTACCCGCGCCACGCCTTCGGGGATGGCCACGCCGGATAACGAACGGGTAAAGGGCTGTTCATGCTCGTGGGGATGGGCCAGCACCCGCGTCGCCAACACCCCGCCATCCGGGCCAACCACCTGCCAGGCATCGGCATAATGCGTCCAGCCCTTGTCGTCATGGCGCACGGTCACGGCAAAGCTATAGACGCCGGGGCCGCTTTTCGTCACTTTCACCCCAACCACATCAGCGGGTCCGGCCAAAGCCGCCTGACTGACGGCCAGAACAACCAACAACACCGGCAAGCCGCGAAGGACCGAATTAATCATGGCAGAAATCTCCTCCATCTGCGTCTATTGTGGCTCCCGTTTTGGCCGGCAGCAAGACTACCGCGAGACCGCCGTGGCGCTTGGTCAAGAAATCGCGAGGCGGGGCATCCGCCTGGTCTATGGCGGCGGCCATGTGGGCCTGATGGGCGCGATCGCCGATGCGGTGCTGGACGCCGGCGGCCAGGTCATCGGCGTCATTCCCAAACATCTGCAGGATTGGGAGGTCGGCCACCATGGCCTGACGGAGCTGCACATTGTCGATACCATGCACGCCCGCAAACAGCTGATGTTCGAACTATCCGACGGTTTTGTTGCCCTGCCCGGCGGCATCGGCACCTTGGACGAGACTTTCGAGATCATCTCCTGGCGGCAATTGCGTCTGCACGACAAGCCCTTGGTAATACTGGACGATCATGGTTATTGGCAGCCCATGGAGGCGCTTTTGAAGGCCGTTGTGGCAGGCGGTTTCGCCAATCCGGGGATCACGGATTTCTATGCCATGGCGCGGGATGTGGACGGTGTGTTCGCCGCCCTGGCCGCCGCGCCCAGCTCCACCGGCCCGGGCCATCCCGAACAGCTGTGAGAATCTTTGACCTCGGGCCTTTAGGTGGATATGTTCCGCCCGAACAATAGAGGTGGCTCAAGCCGCCCTAGAGGTTAGAGCAATTTTCAATTAATTAGAGTCGCTATCGCGACCTAAGTGATTGGTTCAATTGCTCTATTTCTTAAGAGTCTGAGCATGTTTTGAAAAACATGCTTTAAGTAGCCGCCACAGAGGTTAGGTATATGAGCAAGATAAAAGTGAAAACACCCGTCGTCGAACTCGACGGCGATGAAATGACACGCATCATCTGGGCCTTCATCAAGGAAAAATTGATACTGCCCTATCTGGACATTGATCTGAAATATTACGATCTGGGCATCGAGAAGCGTGATGAAACCGACGATCAGATCACCATCGATTGCGCCGAGGCGATCAAGGAATACGGCGTCGGTGTGAAATGCGCCACCATCACCCCGGACGAGGAGCGGGTGGAGGAGTTCGGCCTAAAATCCATGTGGCGCTCGCCCAACGGCACCATCCGTAACATTCTGGGCGGCACCGTGTTTCGCGAGCCGATCATCTGCCAGAACGTACCGCGCCTGGTGCCCGGCTGGACCCACCCCATCGTGATTGGCCGTCACGCCTTTGGCGACCAATACCGCGCGACGGATTTCGTGGTGCCCGGCAAGGGCAAGCTGACCATGAAGTTCGAGCCCGAGGACGGCAGCGAAGTCATCGAACGGGAAGTCTTCCAATTCCCCGGCGGCGGCGTGGCCATGTCCATGTACAACCTGGATGACTCGATCCGCGACTTCGCCCGTGCCTGCATGGCCTATGGCATCCAGCGCAAGTGGCCGGTCTATATGTCCACCAAGAACACCATTCTGAAAGCCTATGACGGCCGCTTCAAGGATCTGTTCGAAGAGGTTTTTGAAAACGAGTTCAAGGACCAGTTCAACGAATTGGGCATCACCTACGAACATCGCCTGATCGACGACATGGTGGCCTGTGCCCTGAAATGGGAAGGTGAGTTTGTCTGGGCCTGTAAGAACTATGACGGCGATGTGCAGTCGGACACGGTTGCCCAGGGCTTTGGCTCGCTTGGTCTGATGACCTCGATCCTGATGACGCCGGATGGCAAGACGGTGGAGGCGGAAGCCGCCCACGGCACCGTCACCCGCCATTACCGCGAGCATCAAAAAGGCAACGAGACCTCGACCAACCCCATCGCCTCGATCTTCGCCTGGACCGGTGGTCTGAAGCATCGCGGCCGCATGGATGACACGCCCGATGTGACCAAGTTCGCCGAGACCCTGGAAAGGGTCTGCGTCGAGACGGTCGAGTCCGGCGCCATGACCAAGGATCTGGCGATCCTGATCGGGCCCGAGCAAAAGTGGCTGACCACGAACCAGTTCCTTGAAGCACTGGACACCAACCTGCAAAAGGCCATGGGCTAGACTTCAAGCTTGAGGCAAACAGCAAAGCAGGGTCCGTCAAATTGACGGGCCCTGTTTTTTTTGCGCGCGTTTTACGGGCTTTTCCCCCAATTACGACAAGTGATGACAGGCACATCCACAACCTGCCGGCCGGGCTAGCGTAGCCAAAGTATCCAGGCGCCTCAGGGCACACATGAAAAGGGCCGCCTGGATCAGGCCAAAAGGCCGAATTGCGCCGGATATGTTCCGGATCGATAAGTCTTTGATCCAGAACGAATAACCGTAATGGAGAAAAGCATGTCTAATCAATCATCACGCAAACTAGCGCTGCTACTTGGCTTGACCGGCGCGGTTGGCATCGCCTTCAGCACCCTGCCAATGTCGTTTGATCCCGTGACCGGCGTCATCTTCAAGACCGCCGAAGCCGCAGGTGGCGGCGGCGGCGGCGGTGGCGGCGGTGGCGGCGGCGGCGGCGGCGGTGGCGGCGGTGGTGGCGGTGGTGGC
>CAZPWJ010000110.1:0-15762 GCA_964590195.1 uncultured Rhodospirillaceae bacterium
GAGCACCGGTCTCCAAAACCGGGGGTTGTGGGTTCGAGTCCCTCCACTCCTGCCATTAAAGAACGAGCGGCCCGGGATCCGGGCAACTTTGGAATAGACGGCAGTTAGGCGGAAGCGACAATGGCAAAGGCAAGTCCGGCGGAATTCGTCAGGCAGGTACGGCAGGAGACCTCCAAGGTAACCTGGCCGACGCGCAAGGAAACCGGCCTGACCACGGCCATGGTCTTTGTCATGGCTGCCCTGGCCGCGATTTTCTTTCTACTGGCGGACAAGCTGATCACCTTTGGCGTGGAATTACTTCTCGGCCTGGGAGGCTGAATAGATGGCGGCGCGTTGGTATATCGTTCATGTCTATTCCGGCTTCGAAGGCAAGGTGGCGACATCCATCCGCGAACAGGCCGAAGCCAATGGCCTGGACGAGGAAATTCTGGAAGTCATGGTGCCGACCGAGGAAGTGGTGCAAATGCGCCGCGGGCAAAAGGTCAACGCCGAGCGGAAGTTCTTTCCAGGCTATGTCCTGGTCAAGATGGACCTTTCGGACGATGCCTATCACCTGATTAAGGACACCGCCAAGGTGACCGGTTTTCTTGGTACGGGGGGCAAGCCCTCGCCGATCTCGGAAGCCGAGGCGCAGCGGGTCATGACCCAGGTCCAGGAAGGCATCGAGCGGCCAAAACCTTCGATCACCTTCGAGGTGGGCGAGCAGGTCCGCGTCAGCGACGGCCCCTTTGCCTCGTTTAACGGGCTGGTTGAGGAAGTTGACGAGGAACGGGCCCGGCTCAAGGTCTCGGTCTCGATCTTTGGCCGGGCGACACCGGTCGAGTTGGAATACGGTCAGGTCGAAAAGTCCTGACCGGTAGTTAAGTTTAAGCGAAGTGTGGGAGGCCCGCCATGGCCGTACCACGCACCCTTCGGCGGCTTTGTTGATTGACGCCGCCAGCAAATGAGAAGGACAGACAATGGCAAAGAAGATCAGCGGTTATATCCGCTTGCAAATCCCGGCTGGACAAGCCAATCCATCGCCGCCCGTGGGCCCCGCGCTGGGTCAGCAGGGCGTCAATATCATGGAATTCTGCAAGGCCTTTAACGCCGAAACCCAGAATCTTGAAGGCGGTATGCCGATCCCTTGCGTGATCACGGTGTATGCGGACAAGAGTTTCAGCTTCATCACCAAAACCCCGCCGGCCAGCTTCTTTATCAAGAAGGCCGCCGGCCTGCCCAAGGCCGCGAATATGCCTGGGCGCGAGGTCGTGGGCTCGATCACCATGGCGCAGGTGCGCGAGATCGCGGAACAGAAAATGGTTGATTTGAATGCCAACGATCTGGATCAGGCCAGCAAGATGATTGCTGGTTCGGCCCGCTCCATGGGTATCGAGGTGAAGGGATAATCTGATGGCGAACAAGAACGCAAAACGCACGAAGGATGCCCGGGCCTCTATTGACCGGGATGCGGAGTATGAATTGGGCGCGGCCGTGAAAATGGTCAAGGACGCCGCCACCGCGAAGTTCGATGAGACCATCGAGGTCGCCATGAACCTGAATGTGGATCCCCGCCATGCGGACCAAATGGTGCGCGGCGTGGTGCAATTGCCTAACGGCACCGGCAAATCAGTCCGCATCGCGGTCTTTGCCAAGGATGCCAAGGCGGACGAGGCCAGGGAAGCAGGCGCTGACTTGGTCGGCGCCGAGGATCTGGCGGAAAAAATTCAAGCCGGCGAGATGGATTTCGACCGTTGCATCGCCACCCCGGACATGATGGCCGTGGTTGGCCGGTTGGGTAAGGTGCTGGGTCCGCGCGGCCTGATGCCGAACCCGAAACTGGGCACCGTGACGCCCGATGTGGCGGGTGCCATCGCGGCGCAAAAGGGCGGCCAGGTGGAATTCCGGGTTGAAAAGGCCGGTGTCATCCATGCCGGTGTCGGCAAGGCCAGCTTCGCCGAGGACGCATTGCAGGCCAACGTCTCGGCCTTCGTGAATGCGGTCCTCCGCGCCAAGCCAAGCGGCGCCAAGGGCACATTCGTGAAGAAGGTCGCGGTCAGTTCGACCATGGGCCCCGGCGTCAAAATCGATATGGCATCGGTGGAGCAGTAAGTAGTTTAAGAGGTTGGCCGCCTGGCATATTGCCAACGCGGCCCAACGCCGGAAAGCGGCGGAATTTTCAATTCCAATGTTTTCCACCTGTCCGAGACTGCAGGCGCGGCTTGTCCCCGGAACTTTAATGGGGCGGCCGTTTAAGGGTCACAAACGAAGGGCCACCTGTATAGACGGGGGTAGAGGCGGATTTTACGGCCATGTTTTCGTGGCGCCGTGAAGCCAAGTTCGAACCCTGGGGCAGGCAAACCGGATCGCGGGATGTTACAGCGGTGGTTTTGCCGCTGACGCATTCAACGATCTAAACCGCAACCGGTCGTGCAGGGAGGTTTCCGGGCACGGCCACCGTTAGGGAGCGAAAATAGTGGACCGAGCGCAAAAGCGTGAGGCGGTGGCGGAACTGAACGAGGTGTTTGCGAATACCTCCTCGGTCGTGGTCACCCACTACAGTGGCTTGAATGTTGCCGAGATCAGTGATCTTCGGCGGCAGATGCGGGCTGCTGGCGCTACTTTTAAGGTCACCAAAAACCGGCTGACCAAGCTTGCCCTTGATGGAACCCAGTATGCCTCGATTTCCGACCTGTTCACCGGGCCGACGGCGATCGCCTTTTCAGACGATCCGGTCGCGCCCGCCAAGGTGGCGGTCGATTTTGCCAAGGGCAATGACAAGCTTGTCGTTCTTGGCGGCGCCATGGGCGACAACCATTTGGATGTCGATGGCGTCAAGGCCTTGGCCTCGCTGCCGTCCCTGGACGAGCTGCGCGGCAAATTGGTTGGGCTTCTGCAGGCCCCCGCAACGAAGCTGGCTGGTGTCGTACAGGCACCGGCTTCGCAGTTGGCGCGGGTCCTGTCGGCCCAGGGTTCCAAAGATGAGGCGGCTTGAGCTGTCACAATTTAGGTTCGAACTAGGAGCTACGAAAAATGGCTGATTTAGAGAAAATTGCAGAAGATTTGTCCGCGTTGACCGTCATCGAGGCGGCCGACCTGGCCAAACTGTTGGAAGAAAAGTGGGGCGTCTCAGCGGCTGCCCCGGTTGCCGTCGCGGCCGCCGCGCCGGCCGATGGTGGTGGTGCCGCCGAAGAGAAGACCGAATTTGATGTCGTTCTGGCCTCGTTTGGCGAGAAAAAGATCAACGTCATCAAGGAAGTCCGGGCGATCACCGGTCTGGGCCTGAAAGAGGCCAAGGACTTGGTCGAATCGGCACCAAAAGAGATCAAGGAAGGCGTCGCGAAAGACGAGGCCGACAAGATCAAGGAACAGCTCGAAGGCGCTGGCGCGACCGTCGAGATCAAGTAGATACCTTGCGTTCCGGCTGACTGGTGGGGCGGCGCTGTCGCCCCACCGGCGGCCAGAGCGGTTGAATCGTGCTGATATTTGGTTATTTTGTTTGTTTATATTGACTTACGGCAGAATTTCGTTATCAACTCATTCGTTAGTGTCTATGAAATTTGGAACGGGACAAAAACTGGCGGACCACCGTGGCGGTCGCGCCCATTCTTGCGTGGAATTGGTTGCTGGATTGATGCCGGTTTATTTACCGGCGGAACCGGCGGTCGAGGCCTATCGCGCTTGATCCCGAATAGTCATCGCGCGTCCACTTCTTTATGGGGGGCGCGTAATGGGGCAATTGGTATTCATTGGGTCTGGCCAATGGATATCGTGGTCGAAGCATGAGGAAGACGCATGTCACTGACATTTACCGGTCGTAAACGCATCCGCAAATCATTTGGGCGCATCGCGGAAGTCGCGGCGATGCCCAATCTGATCGAGGTGCAAAAAAGCTCGTACGACAAATTCCTGCAGGCCGACATTCCGGAAGCCGACAGGGGCGATAACGGCATGAACGGCGTCTTCCAATCGGTTTTCCCGATCAAGGATTTCGCCGAAACGGCCGAGCTGCATTACGTCAAGTTCAATTTGGAAGATCCCAAATACGACGTTGAGGAATGTCAGCAACGGGGCATGACCTATGCTGCGCCCTTGAAGGTAACCTTGCGTCTGATCGTTTTCGAGGTGGACGAGGATACCCAGGCCAAGTCGGTTCTGGATATCAAGGAGCAGGAAGTCTACATGGGCGACATGCCCCTGATGACCAACAACGGTACCTTTGTCGTCAATGGCACCGAGCGGGTGATCGTCAGCCAGATGCACCGCTCCCCCGGCGTGTTCTTTGATCACGACAAGGGCAAGACCCATTCATCGGGTAAATTCCTCTTCGCGGCCCGGATCATTCCCTATCGGGGTTCCTGGCTGGATTTTGAATTCGATGCCAAGGATATCGTCTTTGTCCGCATCGACCGCCGGCGCAAACTGCCCGTGACCACGCTGCTGCAGGGTATCGGGTTGAGCGCCGAGGAGATCCTGAATTATTTCTACCGCACGGTGGATTACAAATACGACACCCGGAAAAAGGGCTGGCGCACGGTGTTCGAGCCCGAGCGTCTGCGCGGCCTGCGCGCGGTCCGCGACCTGATCAACGCCAAGAACGGCGACGTCATTGTCGAGGCCGGGGAAAAGATTACCCCGCGCCGGACCCGCAAGCTGATCGAGGACGGGGTCAAGGAACTGCTGGTCACGGACGAGGATCTGGTGGGCCGTTATGTGGCCATCGACCTGATCGACGAAAACACCGGCCTGGTGCTGGCCGAGGCGGGCGAGGAATTGACCGAGGAATTGGCCGTTTCCCTGCGTGAAGGCGGCATCAATCTGATCCCGACCCTGGATATCGACCACGTCACCGTGGGCGCCTATATCCGCAACACCCTGATGGGCGACAAGAACTCCACGCGGGAGCAGGCGCTGATCGATATTTACCGGGTCATGCGTCCGGGCGAGCCGCCAACGGTGGAAGCGGCACAAAACCTGTTCAATTCCATGTTCTTCGATTCCGAACGCTATGATCTGTCCTCCGTGGGCCGGGTGAAGCTGAATGCCCGCCTGGGTCTGGACGCGGAAGACACGGTGCGGGTTCTGCGCATCGAGGACATCATGGCCGTGGTCAAGACCCTGGTCGACCTGAAGGATGGCCGCGGTGAAATCGATGATATTGATCACTTGGGCAACCGCCGGGTCCGCTCGGTGGGCGAGTTGATGGAAAATCAGTACCGCATCGGACTGCTGCGCATGGAGCGGGCGATCCGCGAGCGCATGAGCTCGGTCGAGATCGATAGCGTGATGCCCCACGATCTGATCAACGCCAAACCGGCGGCGGCGGCGGTGCGGGAATTCTTTGGTTCCTCCCAGCTTAGCCAGTTCATGGATCAGACCAATCCCCTGTCCGAGATTACCCACAAGCGGCGCCTTTCCGCACTTGGCCCGGGCGGTCTGACGCGGGAGCGGGCCGGCTTCGAGGTGCGCGACGTGCACCCCACCCATTATGGCCGGATTTGCCCGATCGAGACGCCGGAAGGCCCGAATATCGGCCTGATCAACTCGTTGGCAACCTATGCCCGCATCAACCGTTACGGTTTCATTGAAACGCCGTACCGGAAAGTGACCGGCGGCCGGGTCGGCGAGGAAGTATTGTATCTGTCGGCCATGGAAGAGGGCAAATACACCATTGCCCAGGCCAACGCGGAACTTGATAAGCGCGGCCGTTTCGTGGCTGATCTGATCAGCTGCCGGGTTGGTGACGATTTCCAGATGACGGCGCCGGAAAACATCGAATATATGGATGTTTCGCCAAAGCAGTTGGTCTCGGTCGCCGCCGCATTGATCCCCTTCCTGGAAAATGATGACGCCAACCGGGCCTTGATGGGTTCGAACATGCAGCGCCAGGCGGTGCCTCTGCTGCAGGCCGAGGCGCCGTTGGTCGGAACCGGCATGGAAGCGACCGTGGCCCGGGATTCCGGTGTCTCCGCGGTGGCGCGGCGGACCGGTATCGTCGATCAGATCGATGCCACCCGTATCGTTGTCCGGGCCACGGAAGAGACCGATCTGTCGGTCAGCGGCGTCGACATTTACAATCTGCTGAAGTTCCAGCGCTCGAACCAGAACACCTGCATCAACCAGCGTCCGCTGGTCAAGGTGGGTGACGAGGTTACGGCCGGCGACATCATCGCCGATGGCCCCTCGACCGAGTTGGGCGAGCTGGCTTTGGGCCGCAATGTGCTGGTCGCCTTCATGCCGTGGATGGGCTACAACTTCGAGGATTCCATCCTGATCTCCGAACGCATCGTCCGTGACGATGTCTTCACCTCGATCCATATCGAGGAATTCGAGGTCATGGCCCGCGACACCAAGTTGGGGCCGGAGGAGATTACCCGGGATATTCCCAATGTCGGCGAGGAGGCCCTGCGCAATCTCGACGAGGCGGGTATCGTCTATATCGGTGCCGAGGTGCATCCGGGCGATATTCTCTGCGGCAAGATCACCCCGAAGGGGGAAAGCCCGATCACGCCTGAAGAAAAACTGCTGCGCGCGATCTTTGGTGAAAAGGCCTCGGATGTCCGCGATACTTCGCTGAAGCTGCCCCCGGGCGTGGCCGGCACGGTGGTCGAGGTGCGGGTCTTCTCGCGTCACGGCGTCGACAAGGACGAACGTGCCCTGGTGATTGAGCGGGACGAAATCGAACGCCTGGCCAAGGACCGGGACGACGAGATGGAGATCCTGGAGCGGAACACCTATGCCCGTCTGCATGAATTCCTGATTGGCAAAACGGCGTCCGGCGGCCCCAAGGCGATCAAGGCGGATACCCGCATCACGGAAAGCCTATTGGCGGATTTGAGCCGCGGCCAATGGTGGCAGATCACCCTGTCCAACCAGAAAGCCATGGACGAGATCGAACAGCTGAACAAACAGTTCGATCTGGCGCGCAAGGAACTGGAAGACCGCTTCGACAACAAGCTGGACAAGTTGCAGCGTGGTGACGAGTTGCTGCCGGGCGTCATGAAGATGGTCAAGGTCTTCGTCGCGGTGAAGCGTAAATTGCAGCCCGGCGACAAGATGGCGGGCCGGCACGGCAACAAGGGTGTGATCTCGAACATCGTTCCGATCGAGGACATGCCCTATCTCGATGACGGCACCAATGTCGATATCGTTCTCAACCCCCTAGGCGTGCCAAGCCGCATGAACGTGGGGCAGATTCTGGAAACCCATTTGGGCTGGGCTTCGGCCGGTCTGGGTCTGCAAATCGGTGAACTGGTCGATCAGGTCAGACGCGGCGGCAAACAGGACGACCTGAAGAAACATCTGAAGGTGGTCTATGGCGACGACCAGTACAAGGACACCATCGCTGATCTGAATGAGGATCAGGTGTTGGAGTTGGGCGATAACCTGCGCAAGGGCGTGCCCATGGCGACGCCGGTGTTCGATGGCGCCCATGAAGCCGACATCGTCACCATGCTGGGGCATGCCGGGCTGGAAGAATCCGGCCAGGTCACCTTGCACGACGGCCGCACCGGCGAGCCGTTCCAGCGCAAGGTGACGGTGGGCTACATCTACATGTTGAAGCTGCACCATCTGGTGGACGACAAGATCCATGCCCGCTCGATCGGCCCGTACAGCCTGGTGACCCAGCAGCCGCTGGGTGGCAAGGCGCAGTTCGGCGGTCAACGGTTTGGCGAGATGGAGGTCTGGGCCCTGCAAGCTTATGGCGCGGCCTATACCTTGCAGGAAATGTTGACGGTGAAGTCGGACGACGTGGCCGGCCGGACCAAGGTTTACGAAGCCATCGTGCGCGGCGACGATGCGTTCGAGGCTGGTATTCCGGAATCCTTCAATGTGCTGGTCAAGGAAATGCGCTCGCTCTGCCTGAATGTAGAGCTGTCGCAGAATAGTTACTGATCCGGACTGGGCGGAGGCCTCGTCCTCCGCCGCCCACGGATCGGCCTTTTGATGTCACGAGGCGACCCTGAACCTTTATAGGGCCGCCGCAAATGGGAGATGGACCCCATGAACGAACTGATGAGAATTTTTGGCCCGGCCACCACTTCGGCTGCCGACAACTTCGATCAGATCAAGATTTCAATCGCCAGCCCCGACCGCATCCGGTCGTGGTCGTTTGGTGAAATCAAGAAACCGGAGACCATCAACTACCGGACCTTCAAGCCGGAGCGCGACGGCCTGTTCTGTGCCCGGATCTTTGGTCCGATCAAGGATTACGAATGCCTGTGCGGCAAATACAAACGCATGAAGTTCAAGGGCATTGTTTGCGAAAAATGCGGCGTCGAGGTGACCCTTTCGAAGGTGCGCCGCGAGCGCATGGGCCATATTGAACTGGCTTCACCGGTGGCGCATATCTGGTTCCTGAAATCCCTGCCGTCGCGCATCGGCCTGCTGCTTGACATGACCCTGCGGGATCTGGAGCGGGTGCTGTATTTCGAGCATTATGTGGTGGTCGAGCCTGGCCTGACGCCCATGGAGCACATGCAGCTGCTGACCGAGGATGAATATCTCGACGCCCAGGACGAATATGGCGAGGACGCCTTCTCCGCCGGCATCGGCGCCGAGGCGATCAAGGAGATCCTGGCCCACGTCGATCTGGAATCCGAGCGCGTCAAGCTGCGCCAGGAACTTGCCGAAACCACCTCCGAGCTGAAGCCGAAGAAGATCGTCAAGCGCTTGAAGCTGATTGACGCCTTCATCGAATCCGGCAACCGCCCGGAATGGATGATCCTCGAGGTTGTCCCCGTGATCCCGCCGGAGCTGCGACCCCTGGTGCCGCTGGATGGCGGCCGTTTCGCGACCTCGGATCTGAACGATCTGTACCGCCGGGTGATCAACCGCAACAACCGTCTGAAGCGTCTGATCGAACTGCGCGCGCCGGACATTATCGTCCGCAACGAAAAGCGCATGCTGCAGGAATCCGTCGATGCCCTGTTTGACAACGGCCGCCGCGGCCGGGTTATCACGGGTGCCAACAAACGACCCTTGAAATCCCTGGCCGATATGCTGAAAGGCAAACAGGGCCGGTTCCGCCAGAACCTGTTGGGCAAGCGGGTGGACTACTCCGGCCGTTCGGTCATCGTGGTCGGGCCGGAGCTGAAACTGCATCAATGCGGCCTGCCGAAAAAGATGGCGTTGGAGCTGTTCAAGCCGTTCATCTATTCCAATCTGGAAGTTGACGGCACCGCCGCGACCTTGAAGATGGCCAAGAAGCTGGTCGAGAAGGAGCGGCCGGAGGTTTGGGACATTCTCGAGCGGGTGATCCGCGAACATCCAATTATGTTGAACCGGGCCCCAACCCTCCATCGCCTTGGCATTCAGGCGTTCGAGCCGGTTTTGGTCGAAGGCAAGGCCATTCAGCTGCATCCGCTGGTCTGTGCCGCGTTCAACGCGGATTTCGATGGCGATCAGATGGCTGTACACGTGCCCCTTAGCCTTGAGGCGCAGTTGGAAGCCCGGGTGTTGATGATGTCGACAAACAACATTCTCAGCCCGGCTAACGGCAAGCCTATCATCGTGCCGTCACAGGATATTGTCCTGGGCGTCTATTATCTGACCATGGAAGTGCCCAGCGGACCGGGCGAAGGCATGGTTTTCTCGGATGTGGCCGAGATCGAAATGGCTCTGGATTCCGGCGCTATCAATCTGCATTCCAAGATTCGCGCCCGATATCACACCGTTGATGAAAATGGTGAGGAGATCACAATGCTGCCCGAGACCACCGCGGGCCGCATGCTCATCGCGAATCTCCTGCCGCGCCACCGGGCTATTCCCTTCGATCTGGTCAACCGTTTGCTGACCAAGAAGGAAATCAGTCAGGTCATCGACGAGATCTATCGTCATTGCGGTCAGAAAGACACGGTGATCTTCGCCGACCAATTGATGAAGCTTGGCTTCCGTCACGCCTGTCTGGCCGGTATTTCCTTTGGCAAGGACGACATGGTCGTGCCCGATACCAAGGAAACCCTGGTCGATGATACCCGTGATCTGGTCAAGGAATACGAGCAGCAATATCAGGACGGCCTGATCACCCAAGGTGAAAAATACAACAAGGTGGTCGATGCCTGGGCCCAGTGCACGGACAAGGTCGCCGATGAGATGATGGACCGGATTTCGTCCGAGGGTCAGGAAAACGGCAACATCAACTCGATCTGGATGATGGCCCATTCCGGCGCCCGTGGTTCGGCGGCGCAGATGAAGCAGCTTGCCGGCATGCGCGGCCTGATGGCCAAACCGTCGGGCGAGATCATCGAAACGCCGATCATCTCGAACTTTAAGGAAGGGCTCTCGGTGCTGGAGTACTTCAACTCCACCCATGGTGCCCGTAAAGGCCTGGCCGATACCGCGCTGAAGACCGCCAACTCGGGCTATTTGACCCGCCGTCTGGTGGACGTGGCGCAGGATTGCACCGTGGTCGAAGAGGACTGCGGTACCGAAAACGGTATTACCATCAAGGAAGTGCTTGAAGGTGGCGACGTCGTTTCCTCCCTGGCCGAACGGGTCTTGGGCCGGACGGCGGCGGTGGACGTGGTCGATCCGGTTAGCAATAATGTTCTGATCCCCGGCGGCACAATGATTGAGGAAGCGGAAACCGAAATACTGGAACAGGCCGGGATTCAGTCCCTGCTGATCCGTTCGGTTCTGACTTGCGAAAGCCAGGCGGGCGTTTGCGGCAAATGCTATGGCCGCGATCTGGCGCGGGGCACCAAGGTCAACATGGGCGAGGCGATCGGCGTGATCGCGGCCCAGTCGATCGGCGAGCCCGGCACCCAGTTGACCATGCGGACCTTTCACATTGGCGGTACCGCGCAGGTGGCCAACCAATCCTCGATCGAGGCTTCGACGGACGCCACGGTGCGGATTGAAAACCGCGATGTGCTGACCGATTCAACGGACCGGCTGGTGGCCATGGGGCGGGCCATGGAATTGACCTTGGTCGATGCCAATGACCGTGAACGGGCCCGCTTCCGTATTCCATACGGCGCGCGGCTGATGGTCGATGACGGCGGCCAGGTCGCGAAGGGCGATAAGCTGGCGGAATGGGATCCCTACACCCGGCCGATCATGACGGAGCGGGATGGTTTGGTGAATTACCGCGATCTGGTCGAAGGTTCGACCATGCGGGAAGAAACCGATGAAGCCACTGGCATTTCCTACTGGGTGGTGGTGGATCACCGCGCCGGTAAGAAAGATTCCGAATTGCGTCCGCGTATTACCCTGCGCGACAAGAAGGGCGAAGTCGTCACCTTGCCCAACGATATGGAAGCACGCTACTTCCTGCCCCCCGACGCCATTCTGTCGGTGGACGATGGCAGCCAGGTGCATGCGGGCGATGTGCTGGCGCGCATTCCCATGGCGTCGGCCCGGACCCGCGATATTACCGGCGGTCTGCCCCGCGTGGCCGAACTGTTCGAGGCCCGGCGTCCAAAGGATCACGCGATCATCGCGGAAAGCGATGGCTACGTGGAATTTGGCAGGGACTACAAGACCAAGCGCCGCATCATTGTTCGGCACGAGGACGAAACCGTCGAGCCGACGGAATATCTGGTGCCCAAGGGGCGACATATCACGGTCCAGGAAGGTGACTTCATCCGCAAGGGCGAATACCTGTTGGATGGTAACCCCGCACCCCACGATATTCTGAAAGTACAGGGTATCGAGGCGTTGGCCGCGTATTTGGTCAACGAGATTCAGGAGGTCTACCGGCTGCAGGGCGTGAAGATCAACGATAAGCATATCGAAGTGATCGTGCGCCAGATGCTGCAGAAGGTGGAGATCGAGGATGGCGGTGAAACCACCTTCCTCAAAGGCGAGCAGGTTGACCGGGTCGAACTGGATGAAGTCAACGCCCGGGATATCGCCGAAGGGCGGAAACCGGCGGTGGCTAGCCCGGTGTTGCTGGGTATCACCAAGGCTTCGCTGCAAACCCGCTCCTTTGTCTCCGCCGCCTCGTTCCAGGAAACCACACGGGTGCTGACGGAAGCCGCCGTGGTGGGCAAGGCGGACGACCTGATCGGCTTGAAAGAGAACGTCATCGTGGGCCGCTTGATCCCGGCTGGCACTGGCGCGCAATTGAGCCATTTGCGGGAGATCGCGCAACAGCGCGATGCCGAGATCGAGGTAGCCAGCCCGACGGCGCTGCCCGAAGCGGAAGAAGAGGCCGAAGCCGCCGCTGGCGACGATTAGCGGTTGGAATTGGCGTAAATTTACGGCCGGCGTTGGCGAATAGCTGACGCCGGCTGAAATTTTTTGCGGCAAATATAAGTCGTGAAGCCGAAATGGGGCCGAATACCGCCATTTTCCAATTTTTGCTGCGCTGCAAAAAAAGGCCGGGATTTAGGCAAAATATCGGTTGACGTGGTGGGGGCGCATACATAGTATCCGCCAACCAATTCGCGGCAGGTGGTAGCCGGTGAAACGCGATGGTGCGGCGCTTTGTCATGCCGTGTCATTGGCGGCTAAACACTGCGGCAGGTATCTAGGAAGACATAGCCGACGCGGTTATTTATTTGGGCCATTTTGGTCCAGTTTGATTTGGGCGGAGCCGGTTCTTGATGGCCATCCGCCGCGTTAAACCGTGTTCGTTTTGTCTTCTTGATGAAGTTCAGTGTGCTTTGTGTTTTTTGCACGCATTTGGAACAACCATGAAAATGGCTGATTTCTGGGCGGAATTGCGAACGACGCGGCACGAATGATAACGATCTAGACACAGCTAAAGGATCGACAGCGCATGCCGACGATCAACCAACTGATCCGCAAACCGCGGCAAAAACCGAAAACCCGCAACAAAGTGCCGGCCCTCGAGGCCTGTCCGCAAAAGCGCGGCGTCTGCACGCGGGTCTATACGACCACGCCGAAAAAGCCGAACTCGGCCTTGCGTAAAGTCGCCCGGGTGCGTTTGACCAACGGTTTCGAGGTCACCTCGTATATTCCGGGTGAGGGTCATAACCTGCAGGAACATTCCGTGGTGATGATCCGCGGCGGCCGGGTCAAGGATTTGCCCGGTGTTCGATATCACATCATTCGCGGTGTACTTGATACCCAGGGTGTCAAGGATCGCCGGCAGCGCCGTTCCAAGTACGGCGCGAAGCGTCCGAAATAGTGGCCGAAGTAGGGAGAGCCTAAATGTCTCGTCGCCACCGCGCGGAAAAACGCGAAATTTTGCCCGATGCCAAATTTGGTGACCGGGTACTGACAAAATTCATGAATAGCCTGATGATTCATGGCAAGAAATCGACCGCCGAAGGCATCGTCTATGGCGCCTTTGACCGGATCGAGGAAAAAGCCCATCAGGATCCAGTGCAGGTCTTTCATCAAGCACTGGAAAACGTAAAGCCGGCAATCGAGGTGCGTTCCCGCCGGGTTGGTGGCGCCACCTATCAGGTGCCCGTCGAAGTGCGCTCCGACCGCAGCCAGGCGCTGGCCATTCGCTGGCTGATCGCCGCTGCGCGGGCACGCTCGGAAAACACCATGGTGGAACGCCTGTCGGGCGAACTGCTTGATGCCGCGAATGCGCGCGGCACCTCCGTGAAGAAACGGGAAGACACCCACCGTATGGCGGAGGCCAACCGGGCCTTCTCTCATTATCGCTGGTAAATAGGCAACGGCCGCAATAAGGCGGCAATAAGGACGATTTGACGATGGCTCGTACCACACCACTAGAGCGTTACCGCAATATCGGCATCATGGCCCATATTGATGCCGGCAAGACGACGACGACGGAACGCGTGCTCTATTACACTGGCCGCAGCCACCGTATTGGCGAAGTCCATGACGGCGCCGCCACCATGGACTGGATGGAGCAGGAGCAGGAGCGGGGCATCACCATTACCTCCGCCGCCACCACCTGCAACTGGCGCGACCACCGCATCAACATCATTGATACCCCTGGCCACGTGGACTTCACCATTGAGGTTGAGCGTTCCCTGCGGGTGCTTGATGGCGCCGTGGCGGTCTTCGATTCCGTTGCCGGTGTGGAGCCGCAGTCGGAAACGGTCTGGCGCCAGGCGGACAAGTACAACGTTCCCCGGATTTGCTTCGTCAACAAGATGGACCGGACGGGCGCCGATTTTTACCGCTGTGTCGACATGATGGTGGACCGCCTTGGCGCGACGCCGCTGGTACTGCAGTTGCCGGTCGGCGCGGAAGCGGATTTTGCCGGTGTCATTGATCTGCTGAATAACGAGGCGGTAATCTGGCGCGACGAAAGCCTGGGCGCCGAATTCGACCGTGGCCCGATCCCCGAGAACATGCAGGCCGATGCCGAGGATTACCGCGCCCGTCTGATCGAGACCGCGGTGGAGCAGGATGATGATGCCCTCGAAGCCTATCTCGAAGGCAACGAGCCGGACATGGAAACCCTGCAGCGCTGCATTCGCAAGGGTACCTTAAGTGGCGACTTTGTGCCGGTGTTCTGCGGCAGCGCTTTCAAGAATAAGGGCGTACAGCCGCTGTTGGATGGCGTGGTGGATTACCTGCCCGCCCCGACCGATCTCGCCGCCATGGTTGGCAGCCATCCCGACCGCGATGAAGAGATCGTACGCAACAGCAGCGATGACGAACCATTCGCCGCCCTGGCCTTTAAGGTCATGACCGACCCCTTCGTGGGGTCGTTGACGTTTGTGCGTGTCTATTCCGGCGTTCTGGAAAGCGGCAGCACCGTCTTGAACAGCGTCAAGGGCACCCGCGAGCGGATTGGCCGCATGCTGTTGATGCATGCCAACAGCCGCGAAGACGTGAAAGAGGCCCGCGCCGGCGATATTCTGGCGCTCTGCGGCCTGAAGAATTCCACCACGGGCGATACGCTGTCCAATCCCTCGAATGTCGTGGTTCTGGAGCGGATGGAATTCCCCGATCCGGTCATCGAGGTGGCGGTCGAGCCCAAGACCAAACAAGATCAGGAAAAAATGGGCGCCGCCCTGAAGCGCCTGGCCGACGAAGATCCCTCTTTCCGGGTTACCTCCGATAACGAAAGCGGCCAGACCGTAATCAAGGGCATGGGCGAATTGCACCTTGAAATTCTGGTCGACCGCATGAAGCGTGAATTCAAGGTCGACGCCAACGTTGGCGCGCCGCAGGTGGCCTACCGCGAGACGGTCGGCCGTCCGGCGGATCTGGATTACACCCATAAGAAACAGACCGGCGGTTCGGGCCAGTTCGCCCGCATCAAGCTGGAGTTGGAGCCCGGCGAACCCGGTTCCGGCGAAATCTTCGATAGCAAGATCGTCGGCGGCAACGTGCCCAAGGAATATATCCCCGGCGTGGAAAAAGGCATCACCTCGGTGGCGTCCGGCGGTGTCCTGGCGGGCTTTCCCCTGATTGATTTCAAGATCACCCTGGTGGACGGCGCCTACCATGACGTTGACTCGTCGGTGATGGCGTTCGAGATCGCCTCCCGCGCGGCCTTCCGCGAGTTGGTGATGTCGGCGAAACCGAAGTTGCTTGAACCCATCATGCGGGTCGAGGTGGTGACGCCGGAAGAATATGTCGGCGATGTGATGGGCGATTTGAATCGCCGCCGCGGCCACGTCACCGGTACCGAGATTCGCGGCAATGCCCAGGTAATCGGTGCCATGGTACCCCTGGCGAACATGTTTGGTTATGTGAACAATTTGCGCTCGGCCACCCAGGGTCGGGCGCAATTTACGATGCACTTTGATCATTACGAACAAGTACCGCAGGCGGTGTCGGACGAAGTCCGCGCCAAGCTTGCCTGACTTTGAAGGACTAAGGGAATGGCGAAGGAAAAATTTGAGCGTACGAAGCCGCATTGCAACGTCGGCACGG
>CAZPWJ010000111.1:0-15442 GCA_964590195.1 uncultured Rhodospirillaceae bacterium
CAACCCCGGCATTCTGGTCGATCCGGATTAGGCATTGCCTGGATTACCAAAACGACCTGGTTTCCATGGCAATTCCAACGACGACAATCAAGTACATGAAACAATAAGCACCGCACGAGTATACCAATGCGGTCCTCTTATTTAGGATTCCGTATAGCAGCCCGATCATCGCAATCAGTAAATATGACGCCCACGTTATAAGCGACAGAGCATCGATATGATCGGCGTGGGTATGCCAGATTTTTATGGCTTGCGGGATCGTCGCGACCGCTCCCAAGACCCCCGCCGTTCCGTAAACCACCTCCAAGGCCGATAGGAAGCGATCCCTAGTCACGGAAACAACCTCCTAGAACGGAACTGAATTGTTGAATTGCAGACGAAAGCTCGATGGCATTTTTGATTTTGACTATTGACGCCATGCCTATTTAACGCTCGTTCCAAACTGAATTTCCCTAGCATACCCTGCCTGTCACACGAAATTCTTAACGAGGACAATAGGCGTGCCAGGGCGGATTACACCCGTTATCAGACGGGGCAGAACCGGCGGTTCGTAACCGCGTATTAAATGGCGCGGGCGTGGGCCGGTTTGTCGGGGTCGGGGGCGTGATATTGGTCGAAGGCGGCGCAGGCCATGCGCACCAGCATACGGCCGCGGGGCAGAACGTTGACGTTCCAGCCATCGACCGCGACCAGATCATCGGCAATCAGGGGGGCTAGTTTTTGCATATCACCGGCCAGGCTTTGCACGGCAACGCCGTGCTGGTCACAGATCGCCTCCAGGTCGATCTGAAAATCACACATCAGACGCTCGATAATATGTGAACGCAGGCGGTCCTGATCGGTCAGGCCGACACCCCGCGCCGTTGCCAGGCCGCCATCCTTGATGGCGCCCATATAGTCCCGCGCAGAGTGCTTATTCTGAATAAAGCCGCTGGGCAGGGTGGAAATGGCCGACGCGCCAAAGGCCAACAATGTTTTCGCGGTATCCGTTGTATAGCCTTGGAAATTCCGGTGCAGGCGGCCTTCCCGTTGTGCCACATCCATCTCCGAACCCGCCTTGGAGAAATGATCCAGGCCGATATGCACATAGTCGGCGGCATGCAAGCGTTCCAGAGCCTCGTTGAACAGGTTCAAGCGCTCTTCCGCGTTGGGCAGGTCGCCTTCCTTGATCAGCTTCATATGCGAGAACATCCAGGGCACATGGGCATAGCCGAACAGGGTCATCCGCTCCGGCCCCAGGCCAACCGCCAGATCGGCGGAGGCGCCGAATTGTTCCTGGCGCTGAAACGGCAGGCCGTACATCAGATCCAGGTTCAGATCGGTAATGCCGCCCGCACGCAGGTTCTTTACCGCCTCGGCCACCAGTTCGTAGGGCTGCACCCGGTTGACCGCTTTTTGCACCGAAGCATCGAAATCCTGCACCCCGATAGAAGTACGGTTGACCCCCATGTCGCGGGTCAGGGTGACGATGTCCTCGCCGGAAATGACGCGGGGGTCCATCTCCACGGCGATTTCGGCATCGGGCAGGAATTCAAAATGTTCGCGCAATTTGGCCATGATCCGGGCCATGCGCCCTGGTCCGATGGAACTGGGTGTGCCGCCGCCCCAATGCACCGCCGCCGCCTTTGGCCGGACACTCAGATGCGCCGCCGCCCGGTCGATTTCCTGGCAGACCAGATCCGTATAGGTTTCGAAGGTATTCTGGTGCCGGCCAACTTGCGTATTGCAACCGCAATACCAGCACAATTCCTGGCAAAACGGCACATGGACATACAGCGAAACGGCTTCTTCCCGGCCCACCTCGCCCAGCCATTGGGCATGCTTCGCCTCGCCCACCTGGTCGGTAAACTGCACGGCGGTGGGATAGGACGTATAGCGCGGCACGCGCTGGTCATATTTCAATAGGATTGCGGAATCCATAGCTCTCTAAGTCCAGTTATTCTGCGCCAACACATTCCATGCCAATTGGCCAACTGCAAGCCTTAATCGTTCAAATCAGCCAATTGTGACCATTTGTCCTGGAATTAGGCAAACGGATGCGGTGCCATGCCAAAGGCCCATTTATGCAAAAATACCAACACGATGAAATAAAGCACCACCCCGGCGCCGATCCGGCCCCAGCCTATTTCCGCCAGCGTTACCTTGGCCCGGCCCTGCAGAATGGCGGCGAAGGGCAGCCAGGAAGTCTGAGCCGCGAAACGGGGCCAATCCTCGGGGTATTTGACCGCCCGCTTGGCATCGATCTGCCGCGGCCCGACCAGGGATAGCGCCAGAAATCCGCCAAAGAAAATCAACGATGCCAAATCGCCATTGGCCACGATATGACAACCCGACCACAAGCTGACCGCGACCAGGAACGGATGCCGGGTTACCTTGATGATCCCGCCGGAAGCCTGCACCCGGGACAAAGACTTTTCACCCCCCGCCGCCGTCGGGTTCGGCGTGGAAAAGGCCAACACCGCCAGCACCATGGCGATCAGCATCACCGAGAGCGAGAGATGCTTCAGGCCCTTCAGGTCGGGCCATAACTCCACGTGCGGCGCATCGCCATAGGCCAGGATGACCCAGAACAATGCCCCCGCCGACAGGGCGGAAAAAAGGCCCATGTAAATCCCCTCGCCCATCCCGGCCACCAGCGCGCCGCGCACCCGGGTGCCGGAGATCAGGGCATGAATGGCGAAAAACAACAAGCTGGCCAAAAACAGGCTGAGCATGGCAAAGTCCTATCTGCGTACAGGTAACAATGGTTAGGATTGCTCCATATGTCCCACGTCAAATATATCGACAAAACCCGCGATTACTACCTCAGCCAGGGCTATGACAAACCCTATGAGTGGGCCCATTTCGACGAGGTGCCCTTCGCGCGTCTGAACAAACCGTTGTCCCAGGCGCGAATCTCGCTGGTCTCCACCTCGGACGTGACCGTGCGCGGGACCGAGGATGGCGGCAATCATGCCAACGAACTGTTCAACGGCAATGTTTATTCTATCCCCGCCGACACGCCCACCGATCAGCTTTACAGCCGGCAGGACCATTACGACAAATACGCCACCAATCTCGACGACGTGGACAGCTATTTCCCCATCACCCGCCTGCACGAGGCCGCCGCCGCCGGGCGCATCGGCAGCGTCGCCGAGCGCGTGCATGGCGTCTTCACCGCCTATAGCCAGCGGCGAACCTTGACGGTCGATGGCCCGGAGGTGCTGGCCCGCTGCCGCGCCGACGGTGTCGATGCGGTTGTCCTGACACCGGTCTGACCGGTGTGCCATCAGACCGTGAGTCTGACCGCACGCTATCTGGAAGAAAACGGCATCCCCACCGTGCTCATCGCCAACGCACGGGACATCGTCGAATATTGCGGCGTCGCCCGCATGCTGTTCGTCGACTATCCCCTGGGCAATCCCTGCGGCCGGCCATTCGAAGTGGAAGAGCAGCGGCAGATTTTCGATTTGGCCCTGGATCTTTTGACCGATGCCACCGAACCCCGCAGCACCGTCGTCGCGCCGCAAACATGGCCCGGCGGCGATGATTGGAAACGCCTGATATTCTCGGAAGAGCAGCCATTTCTGGACGAGAACGCCCACAACGACTGGATCAAGGCGAAACAGCGTTACAAGGAGCTGAAAAAAGAGGGCAAGGTCTAGGGCTGCTGATCCAGGTCAAGGAACAGCGGGGCTAGGCTCTATTTATGGCACCCTTGAACGACTTAAGGAGAGTTTCATGGGGCTGGACCGTACCTGGGTAAACGAGGCCATCCGGCGCATTGACGCCGATTTCAACCGTTCCGCCGACACCCATCTGTTGCGTTTGGAATTGCCCGGCACACCGGGCATTCCGCTTTATTTCAAGGATGAATCCACCCATCCCACGGGCAGCCTGAAACACCGCCTCGCCCGCTCGCTGTTCCTGTTCGCCCTATGTAATGGCTGGATTGGTTCGGATACCACGATTGTCGAGGCTTCGTCAGGCAGTACTGCCGTCTCGGAGGCCTATTTCGCCAAATTGCTGAACCTGCCCTTCATCGCCGTGGTGCCGAAATCGACCTCGCCGGAGAAGCTGGCGCAGATCGAATTTCACGGCGGCCAGGTCCACAAGGTCGATGATCCGAGCCAGATTTACAGCGAATCCCACCGCCTGGCGCGGGAGACCAGCGGTCATTACATGGACCAGTTCACCTACGCCGAACGGGTCACGGATTGGCGCGGCAACAACAATATCGCCGACAGTATTTTCGATCAGATGCTGGGCGAGGAACTGCCCGAACCGCGCTGGATCGTTTGCGGCGCGGGCACGGGCGGTACATCGGCCACCATCGGGCGCTACATCCGCTATCGCCGGTTCGAAACCCAGGTCTGCGTCGTCGATCCGGAATTCTCCGTCTTCCATGACTACTACGAGAAACGGGACTGTAACTTGACCCTTGAGCGGGGCAGCGGCGTCGAGGGGATCGGACGGCCCCGGGTCGAGGCATCCTTCGTGCCCCAGGTGATCGACCAAATGATCAAGGTACCAGATGCCGCCAGCTTTGCAGCATTGCGCTATCTGGAACGGCTGTTGGGGCGCAAAGTCGGCGGCTCCACCGGAACAAATCTCTATGGCGCGGCGCAGATCATGGCGGCCATGCGCGGGCGGGGCGAAACCGGGTCGGTCGTCACCCTGATCTGCGATCCCGGCGACCGTTATCTCGATACCTATTTTAATGATGCCTGGTTGGCGGAGAACGGTTTCGACATTCAGCCCTATCTGGCACAATTGCAGCACTTTCATTCCACCGGAGAATGGAAAGATCCGTAATCGTAATGGGGACAAGAAATGAGTGACGCGGCGGGCCAGGAAAAGCCAACAGAGAAATTCGACGTGGTGATCCGCGACGGCCAGTTGATCGACGGCACGGGCGGGCCGGCGCGGGCCATGGATGTGGCCATTACCGGCGAACGTATCGCTGCCATCGCGGCACCAGCCGAGACCGGCCATTGGTGGGGCAAGCTGGAAATCGATGCCACGGACCGGGTGCTGGCGCCGGGCTTCATCGATGTCCATACCCATGATGACAACGCCGTGCTGCGCGACCCCACCATGGCGGCCAAGATCAGCCAAGGGGTGACCACGGTGGTGGTCGGCAATTGCGGTATCTCGCTGGCCCCGATCACAGACATCGACCCGCCGCCGCCGCTGAACCTGCTTGGTGGCCGGGAGTATTTTCAATTCTCGACCATGGCGGACTATCTTGCCGCCGTGACGAATATCCAGCCCAGCATCAATGTCGCCGCCCTTGTGGGTCATAGCACCTTGCGGGCCGGCGCCATGGACGATTTAAAACGGCCCGCGACCGACGATGAAATCGCGGCCATGAAGGAAAAGCTCGCCGCCTCTCTCGATGCCGGCGCCATCGGCATGAGCACGGGGCTGTATTACAAGACAGCCACCGCCGCGCCGATGGAAGAGGTTATCGCCCTGGCGGAAACGCTATCGGATCGGGGCGGCGTTTACACCACCCATATGCGCGACGAAGCCAATCGCATCATCGATTCCCTGACGGAAACCCAAACCACTGCACAGCGGGCCGGGGTGCCCGTGGTCGTCTCCCATCACAAATGCTCGCAGCCGGCCAACTGGGGCCGCAGCACCGAGACCCTGGCCTTTATCGAGGAAGCGCGGAAGACCACCACCATGGGTCTGGACGCCTACCCTTATGCCGCCGGCTCGACAGTGCTGGATCCCGATTGGGTGCATGACCGCATCCGCATCATGATCACCAAGTCGGAACCGCACCCCGAAGCCTCGGGCCGGGACATAACCGACATAGCGGAAGAATGGGGCTGCTCCCTGAAAGAAGCCGCCGTCAAACTGTCGCCGGCGGGTGCGATCTATTTTCAGATGGACGAGGCGGATGTCCAGCGCATCCTGGCCTATCCGCCGACCATGATCGGCTCCGACGGCCTGCCCCATGATGAACACCCCCACCCCCGCCTGTGGGGCACCTTCCCCCGGGTCCTGGGGCATTACAGCCGCGACGAGGGCCTGTTCGATCTGGAAACGGCAGTGCACAAGATGACCGGATTATCGGCCCAGACCTTTGGCCTGAAAGACCGGGGCGTGGTACGCGAAGGTGCCTTTGCCGATCTGGTTGTTTTCAACCCGGCGACGGTCAATGATCTGGCCACCTTCGAGGAACCACTGCAGAAATCCGCCGGCATCGATTACGTGCTGGTCAACGGCACTTTGTCGTTGATGCTGGGCAATCTTTGTCCCGACCGGGCCGGCCAGGTGGTTCGGAACCATTAGGGCGATGATACTGGACGAGATTGAAACGCCGGCGGTATTGATCGATATCGACGTGGCGGAGCGCAATATCCAGGGCTGCCAGGACTATTGCGACCAGCACAACATCGCGCTGCGCCCGCATATCAAGACCCACAAGCTGCCGCGTTTGGCGCAGGCGCAAATCGACGCCGGCGCCATCGGCATCACCTGCCAAAAGATCGGCGAGGCGGAAGTCATGGCAGCAGCAGGCATCAAGGATATTCTGCTGACCTACAATATCCTGGGCCCGGGCAAACTGGCCCGTCTGCGGCGCCTGCATGATGATATCAAACTGTCCGTGACCGCCGACAGCGCCGTAGTGCTGCGGGGTTTGAGCGAGGCCTTCGCGGATGCGGAACGGCCCCTGGCGGTATTGATCGAATGCGATACCGGCGGCAACCGCTGCGGCGTACAAACGCCCCAGGCCGTCGTCGAACTGGCGGAACAGATCGGCCAGAGCATGGGGTTGCGCTTTGCCGGCCTGATGACCTATCCCAAGGCCGGCGGCACGGCGGATGTGCAAGCCTTCATGGCCGAGGCCAAGTCATTGCTGGCCGAGGCCGGCTATGCCTGCGCGACGATTTCCAGCGGCGGCAGTCCCGATCTGCGCCAGGCCCATCTAGCCCCCGCGGTCGAGGAATATCGGGTTGGCACCTATATCTACAACGACCGCTCGTTACTGGAACGCGGTGCCTGTGATCTGGATGATTGCGCCCTGCACGTACTGGCAACGGTAATCAGCACCCCGACGCCAGAACGGGCGATCATCGATGCGGGCAGCAAGATCCTGACCACAGACCTGTTTGGCATGAATGGTTATGGGGTGGTCGTCGATCATTCCCTATTGGCGGTTTCCGCCCTGAACGAGGAACATGGCCATATCGATTGCAGCCGGGCGCCCGATAGTCTCGCGGTCGGCGACCGTATCCGCATCGTGCCGAACCATGCCTGTGTGGTCAGCAACATGGTGGATCAAGTCTACCTGATGGACGGCGACGAGGTTTTTTCCGTCGAGGACGTGGCGGCCAGGGGAATGGTCGTCTAAGCGTTATTTCGAGCTGGTGGAGCCACAGGAAACTGGCTTAAAATACACATTAAGTTTTTTGCAACTGACGACGGGCGGTTTCATGAGTTGGTATGACCTGGCTTCCGAGCTGGACGCCTTCGCGGATTTCGAGCTGCAATTCGACGCTGATCTTGTCAATCGGTTCGAACAGGCGGCGGGCGCCCGCCCCGCGCGGCCAATCCGGATGCATACCCCGACTTTTCGTTCCTACGCCAGCGACGAAATCCAGGGCTGTGGCAAAAACAGCTTTCCCGCCTTTTCCATTACCGGCCCCGCCTGTGCCCTGAATTGCGATCACTGCCAGGCCAAAATTCTCGAGCCGATGATACCCGCCACCAATCCAGAGGAACTGGACCGCAAAGTGCGCGACCTGGTGCTGTTACAGGATTTGCAGGGCTTCCTACTCTCGGGCGGTTCCAACAAGCGCAACGAAGTGCCTTACGAACGTTATTACCCAACGGTGGAAAAGCTGAAGCGCGATTTTCCCTATCTGAAGGTCGCCATGCATACCGCCCTTTTGGATGAAGCGGCGGCCAAGGGCATGGAGAGCGCCGGCGTCGATGTGGCCATGACCGACGTCATCGGCCATCAGGATACTATTCGCGAGGTTTATCACCTCGACCGCTCCATCGATGACTTTGAAATTACCCTACAAGCCCTCCGTACCACGGCCATGGACGTGGTGCCCCATATCGTTATCGGCCTGCATTACGGGCAGGTTCTGGGCGAGTTGAACGCGCTGGAGATGATCGCCCGGCATGACCCGGACAGCCTGGTCATGGTCGTCGTCATGCCCTTCTACGCGCCAAAGGATAAGGCTTTCGCCACCGTCGATCCCAGCGAAATTGGCGAGATATTCCTGGCCGCGCGGAAACGCCTGGCTGACAAGCCCGTGCAACTGGGCTGCGCCCGCCCGGCGGGAACGCATAAGATGATAACCGACACCTACGCCGCCATGGCCGGCCTGGACGGTATCGCCTTCCCCGCCGAGGGCGCCGTCGCCCTGTCGCGTGCCATCGGACGGGAAGTGGATCAACAACACGCCTGCTGTTCCATGGTGGTGGACGGCGCGGGCGGCAAAATCACCTGCGCCGCCTGACGGCCATGACAGCGCCTGGCAACATCGAGGCTGTGGATGTGGCGGTGGCCGGACTGGGCCCCGCTGGAGCCCTTTGCGCCGCCGGCGCCGCAGAAGCGGGTTTGAACGTTGTCGCCTTTGACCGCAAAAAAGCGCCCGGTCAGCCTGTGCAGTGCGCCGAATTCGTGCCCGCCATGCTGCGTCACGAAACGGGCGCGATCTCGGCAGTAACGCGGCAGTCGATTTCCCGCATGCGAAGTTTTGTCGAAGGGCAGCCGCCCGACGATACCGCCAATTTCCGTGGCCATATGATCGATCGAGACCAGTTGGATACGCAATTGGCCGCCCACGCCAAGGCCACGGGTGTTAGATGCGAGCTGGCTGTCGGGGTCGCCGGGATCTCGGCGGATGGCATATTGGAAGCCACCGACGGGCGGCGCGTTCGCCCGCGCGTTCTGATCGGCGCCGATGGTCCTCGCTCCACCGTGGGCCGCGCCATTGGTTCATGCAATAGGTCACTGGTTGAAACGCGGCAGATCACAGTGCCGTTGCGGCAGTCAACGGACAGTACAGATATTTTTCTGCGCGCCGATATTGTCGGCGGCTATGGCTGGCTGTTCCCCAAGGGTGATACCGCCAATCTGGGCCTGGGCGTGGTGCCGGAAGAACGCGAGCGCCTAAAGCCGCTGTTGCAACAATTGCACCAAGAATTGCAGGAGCAGGGCCGGGTCGGCGGCGAGATCCTGCGCCATACAGGCGGGGCAATTCCCGTTGGCGGCATGATCAGGTGCCGGGGCGAACTGGGTACGGTTCAGGTCTTGCTGGCCGGTGACGCAGCCGGCCTGACCAATCCCGTTACCGGCGCCGGCATTCCCGCCGCGATCCATTCCGGCATGATGGCGGGCGCGGCGGTTCGCGCCTGGTTTGACGGTACGCCGGAGGCTCTGGCCGAATACGGGGAAGAACTCGAAGATTTGTATCAGACCTCGTTGCGACGGGCCTGCCAACGAAGGGCTGAAATACTAAGCCAATATGATCATGACGGGCGGCCCGACGCGGCTGCCTTGCGGCGAAGTTGGATCGCCTACGATGCCTACTGGGCCGCGTGAGACTGCATAAAGGAGAAAGCCGAAGATGTCCTGTTCGGAAATGCCGCAACAACCGGCTTTGGATTTTATCAATAAACCCGGCAAAGACATCAACCAGGCCGAGGAAATGCAGCCGCGCGTACCGGGCACGGCACCAGCAGACACGCGCAATGGCGGCCGCGTCAAAGGCAACGGGGTCAGTGCCAAGGGGCTGTACAAACCAGACTACCGCGTTCTGACGCCCGATATGCGCTCGCCGGACTATGTGCAAATGTCCACGGCGGCGGCGATTACCTTGGGCGTGCTGCCGGGCAAGATGTACCGCACTTCGTGTACCCGCTGCCTCAACCTGTTGCTGACCTATCCCGAGGGCTGCCGGGCCAATTGCGCCTATTGCGGCCTGGCCCGCCACCGCGAGGCCGAGCGTGACTATGCCGACCGCAATTTCATCCGGGTCGACTGGCCGGCGGTGCCCTTTGATGATGTTATCGATATTGTCGCCTCGGGCGGCGATGGCGGCCGTTTCCACCGCATGTGTATTTCCATGATTACCCATCCCAACTCCGATAGCGACACGGTGACGGTGCTGCGCCGCTGGCAGGAAAAGATAAAAGATATTCCGGTCTCGATCCTCTCCAATCCAACCACCATGCAGCGCCAGGACGTCCAGCAATTGCACGACCTTGGGGCGGAGATTTTCACCGTCGCCCTTGATGCCGCAAACCCAAGTGTGTTCGAGCGGACCAGGGGTTCGGGCGTGCAATCACCGCACGCCTGGGAGAAATACTGGAGCGTCCTGGAGAATGCAGCGGATATCTTCGGGCCCGAGAAATTCGGAGCGCATTTGATCGTCGGTATGGGGGAGAGCGAGCACGACGTTCTGACCCAGGTGCAGCGCCTGCGCGACATGGGCGGGCATAGCCATATGTTTGCCTTTTTCCCCGAGAAGGGCTCGCTAATGGATCGTCTGCCGCCCACGCCGCGGGCCCAGTGGCGGCGGGTGCAACTGGCCCGCTATCTGATCGACTATCGCGATGTTCGCATCGAACAGATGCGCTTTGACGAAGCCGGGCGGGTGATCGGTTTCGGCCTGCCGCAAGGCGAACTGGATGCGGTGATTGATGCCGGTGTCGCCTTTCGCACCTCGGGCTGTCCGGGCAAGGAAGGCGAGGATATCTCCGCCTGCGACCGGCCTTATGGCGACAGCCCGCCCAGCGACATCGCCTCCTATCCCTTCAAGCTCAACAAGAGGGACGTGGCCAAGGTGCGCCGGCAACTGGGCCCCTGCGACGGCTAGGCCGCTTTGGATAGGATGCCCAAGACCGAGCATGCCTTCCGGGTCATCGATACGGGCCTGCGCGATGCCCGCGCCAATATCGCCTTTGATCAGGCCCTGATCGATGCCCGCCTGGCCGGAACCATCCCCGACACCATACGCTTTCTTCGCTTTCCCCCCTCGGCCCTGGTCGGCGTGCATCAGGTGCTGCCCCATGAAGTCCGCCTTGAATATTGCCACGAACAGGGCATCCAGGTAGCCCGGCGCATAACCGGGGGCGGCGCCCTGTTCATGGACGAGAAGCAGCTGGGCTGGGAACTGGTATTTGACCGGGCGCTGTTTCGGGGAAACGAACCGGGCGCCGCCGGCCTGGCCCAGATCAGCGCCCGCATCTGCGAGGCGGCGGCGGCTGGTCTGCGCCGTCTGGGCGTGGCTGCTGAATTCAGGCCGCGCAACGACATCGAAGTAGCGGGGCGAAAACTGGGCGGCACAGGCGGCATCCACGACGGCCAGGTATTGTTCTTTCAGGGCACGTTGTTGAGTGATTTCGATCCGGCGCAAATGATCGCGGCGCTGAAGACGCCGGCCCACAAACTGGCCCGCCGCGACCTTGCCGAGGCCCGCCAGCGGGTCGTCAGTCTGGCTGAACTGCTGCCCGGCGGCTTGCCGGATATGAGCGAAATTCAGGACGCATTGCTGGCGGGGTTCACCGAACATCTGAACATCTCGCCATTCCAGGGTGTAATTACCAGTGAAGAGGAAGCCTTGGCGACTGAACTGTTGCACGATGAATTAGGCCGTGATGATTTCGTCGACAGTATCGCCGTACCCGAAAGCGGCGAGACCCATTTGAGTGCGACCCTGAACCTGGACGGCGGCGCCATCCGTGCCGATATCCGCGTCCCCGATGCGCGCCGACACCGCATCCAGGATATCCTTTTAAGCGGTGACTTCTTTCTCACGCCGCCACGGGCGGTCTATGATCTTGAGGCGCGCCTGCGCGGCGCAGCCCGCGAGGATGTCGCCGGCATGGTCGCGGGCATGTTTGACGATGGCGCGATCGAGTGTCTGGAGCTGACGCTGGATGATTTCTGCCGGGCCATCGACATGGCCTTTCGCCAGCTATCGATCAGCAGCGGCGGCAAGACCTTGCGCGGCCATTTCATCGGCCAGGCCGCGACGGGCAAACCAACCCTGGTCTTCCTGCATGATGCGTTGGGCTGCACCCGTTTCTGGCGCGATTTCTGCCACCGCCTGAGCGAACGCACCGGCCTGCCGGCCCTGGTTTATGACCGCCTTGGCGCCGGCTATTCCGACGCCCTGGAAGAACCATTCGAGACGCTCTACATGACCGGCGAGGCTCTTCGAACCCTTCCGGACGTTCTGCGCGCGGGCGGGATAGAGGACGCTATCCTGATCGGTCATTCCGATGGCGCCACCATCGCCCTGACCAACGCGGGCGCGGCGCCGGGTCAAATCCGCGCCGTGATCGCCATCGCGCCGCATCTGTACCGCGAAGCGCGCACCCTTGCGGCAGTGCGCGAGCGGATCGAGGAGTTCGAAACCGGTGATCTGAAGGCCCGCCTGACCCGCTATCATGGGGCCAAGACCGAGACCCTGTTCCAACGCCTGGTGCAAAGCTGGACGGCGGCGGACGCACCGGACTGGGGCGTTGCGCCATATGTCTCGAAAGTAAGCTGCCCAGTGCTGGCCATCCAGGGCGCGGAGGACGAATATTTCTCCGCCGCGCAACTGGATTCCATCGAAGCTATCGTGCAGGGCGGCTTTGAAAGATTGATCATCGATGGGTGCGGCCACGTCCCCCAGCACAGCGCGGCGGATGAGGTTCTGGACGCCATGGCGGAATTTATCGACCGCACCCTCATGGCCCCAGACGTATCAAATTGACAAGCAATTTCCGCTTGCTAATGTAAATTTCGGAAGCTCGCGAACCAGCGATCAGCCGCGGCTTCACCCCACACCGGCCAGCGCCAGCCAGTTTGGCGTTTGCTGGATCGTTGTACCGCCTGCCGCGCCCGTCCGCCCCGAGCGACACCGGACGGCACCTTGGAGAGTAATCATGACCAGCGCCAACTGTTTCAACGACACATTCGAATACGACTATGCCGGCCTTGTGGAAGGCTTGAACCGCTACTTGCGCCTGAAGGCGACGCCAATCGGCCTGAAACGCTTTAAAACCGTGGCGGAGATGGAGGCGGTACCAAAAGTCCGCCGGCCTAATCCAGCCGAAAAAATCGCCATGGACCAGGTCGTCGGCCAGACCCGCTGGATCGGCTATACCCTTGGCATCACCATGGACAATCTGATGGGCGCGCAATGCGGCGCCGTGGTCGGCCTGCACCCGCGCGATGAGGAATGGCTGGCGGGCGAGCGCATGAATGGCGTCTGGTACGGCACCCTGGAAGACAGCGCGGCCCATCAGGCGGCCATGACCTGCGCCTCGTACGGTGATTACGAGGCACTGGTGACCTCGCCCCTAACTTCCGGCCGGATCGACAATCCGGATATTTGCCTGATCTATATGACACCGGGGCAGATGATCACCTTCATCAACGGCCTGCAGCACGTCAACTACAAGAAATATAATTTCAGCTGTGTCGGTGAAAGCGCCTGCGCCGATTCCTGGGGCAATGCGCTGGCCACCGGCGAGCCCTCGGTCTCCATCCCCTGCTATGCGGAACGCAAGTTCGGCGGCGTCCTGGACGAGGAAATGCTGATCGCGATCCCGCCCAGCTATCTGCCCAGCGTGGTTAAGGGCCTGGAGGAATTGAGCAAGGTCGGCCTGCGCTATCCCATCCCCAACCACGGCGTCGGAAAATCACCACTCGACAGCATCGCGACCAGTTACGGCTAGAAACAATTCAGGGCCGCCTTTGGTATTACCTGTAGGCGGCCCTGATTAAGTCTTTCTACCAAGCCTACTTCTTCATCTGCTTGGCGATTGCCTCTGGCGTGGTCTCGCCCGCGAAATAGACGAAATCCTCGTGCCATTTCAGAGGCAGATCGACCAGGATACCCGGCTCCGCCGCCGTGACGGCAAAATCCAGCGCCATGCGCAGGATTTTCGTCTGCATATCCGCATCACCAACCCGGCCAAAGGTGTTGCCCATGGGATGGTTCACGAACAGGCTCCTGGGCGGACGCACCAGGGCGGTAATATCCCGCCCGGTGGAAACGTTGACGGTCGGGATGCCGCTTTCTTCAACAACTCTCGCGACCAGACCCACGGTCTGATGGTCGAGCGGTCAAGCAGGTATGGCGATCAGCAGATCGACGCCATCCGCCTTAAGCTGCTCAACAAACGCCGGCGCGGATTCATTAATCACCTTGCTGCGGTTATAGGTCCGGCCCATGAAGCCGCTCCAATGGCGCTTGGCCACCGCGCCGATCTCGCCTGCCTCGGCCAGCTCGCTCAGGCGATCAATGGGAAAGATGCAGTTGAGATCCCGGTCCGCATCCGTGTGATCGTAATAGCTGTCATGGATTTGATATTGATCGGACGGCGTCGCCGGATCGACCGCATCCAAGCGATGATCATTGCGCGCATCCGCATCGAACGGCGCGGCGGTGCAAAGCGAGATGCCGCCGCTAACCAGCATGGCCACGGTGCAGTCCGCCAAGGGCTTTGTCATCGGCGTCCAGGGCGCGCTGTCGTTCTCGCTCCACTGATAGGGCGGAAAGCCCATAGAGCCGTACTTGTTGTTCAAGGCATCGACGTAGCGAATTGGTTCCATCGACGGACCCCTCCATATTAGAGTTACATACAGGGGCGCATCGTAACCTGCGGTCAGGTGCTCTGCAAATCCAGCTTAGGGTCGCGGCCTCTTATCCGGCCAGCAGATTAAGATCGACATCTATTCCTGCCGCCTTAATTTCGCCGGCGAGTTGGTACTGCCATGCCCCGCCCTCGTCCATCGGCTTGTACAAGACGCCAAGAATATCCGAAGGTAATTCCATGTGATCGCCTTTGCGGAGCGCACACACCCGACTCCGGCCCAATTTGCCGATAAAATACCCAAGCTCTAAAATGACATTCTGGCGGGGCCTCGGAATTAGGGAAGATCCATCGTCGGCAACGCCGGCGTGGTCATCGGGCGTCAAAATCACAACCGCGTAACCGGCCGCTTCTGCATGGTCCTCGAATTTCTCGATGATTGTCCTACCCATATCCGCCTGCTCATGCAAAATTACGGCTTCAAGGCCAAGGCGGTCCAAACAGCGGGCCACTTCGGATTTCGCTTGTTCGTCGTGACCATGGACAACGAAGACCTGCCGGCTGGTAGGCGCACTAGATTCGGCCTCAGGCTGAACAACTGTCGCCGTAAGCACAAGCGTATCATCATCAGAAATTTTCTCATCAATCACGTCCAAAGCAGTCTGGACCTTGGTAATCGCCTTTCGAATACCACTCTTGTAACCAGCAACAATTTGGTGTCGTGGCGTCGGGCCCCTGCCTAAGGCGATGGATCCAATTTCTGCCAAGCTGTGCACTTGGTAGCGATCATAGTCGAGACTGTCTGCACCAAAAATATCTATGAGCGTATCATCCAACTTCATCCCGTGCCTATCCGGTTGACGCAGACACCCGCTACATCTAGTATCTGTCCATT
>CAZPWJ010000112.1:0-14258 GCA_964590195.1 uncultured Rhodospirillaceae bacterium
ATGGACAGATACTAGATGTAGCGGGTGTCTGCGTCAACCGGATAGGCACGATACATTTCAGCGCTTTGTCTTCATACTATTTAGACATGTTCCAGCCTGCGGATATCCTCGGCGGCCTCGGCGAGCAGCCAATCACGGAACGTGGCGATTTTGGGCAGATTGGCCGTGGCCTTGGGGCAGACGATCCAATAGGCATAGGCGACCGGCAAGGCCAGATCGAAGGGGCGGACCAGGCGGCCCATGATCAGGTCGTGGGCGGCAAGTCCGGTTCGGGCCAGGGCAACGCCCTGGCCATCGACCGCCGCATCGATGCCGATGCTCGCCTGGTTGAAAACAGGGCCGCGTGACAAATCTACGTTCGTGACGCCAGCGGCATCCAGCCATTTCGACCAATCCTGGCGATGATCCATGTGCAGCAGGGTATGATGCGCCAAATCCGCCGGTTGACGCAGTGGGTGCGGGCCGCGCAGCAAGGCGGGGCTGCAAACCGGCAACAACTCCTCGGTATAGAGCCGGGTAATATCCAGGCCCAAATCGCTGCCGTCACCGTGGCGAACCGCCATATCGATGTCCTCGCGGGCGAAATCCACATGATGCAATGCGGCGCTGACCCGCAAATCAATGCTCGGATGGGCCTCGGCAAAGCGGCCCAGCCGGTGGACCAGCCATTTCGAGGCGAAGTTGGGCGAGGTGCTAACGGTCAGAACGCCGCTGTTTTGCCGTTGCAACAACCTGTCGGTGCCGACCGCGATGCGGTCCAGGGCGTCGCGCACCACTTCCAAATAGCCGCGTCCCGCCTCGGTGATCACCAGCCGCTTTGGCTCCCGGTTAAAGAATTTCAGCCCCAGTTCAGCCTCCAACGCCTTGACCTGATGGCTGACGGCGCCCTGGGTGACGGAGAGTTCCTCCGCCGCCTTGGTAAAGCTTTCATGCCGGGCTGCTGCTTCAAACGCCTTTAAACCGTTCAGATTTGGCAATCGCCGGACCATCGGCCCCTCCTAGCCCTAAATATTCTCATGCAAGCTAGAGAAAGCATGCTTTGCGGGCAAGGCGAAATTTCCGCATGTAAGGGAAACCGGCGGTCATATCCGCCGAACAATTAAGGGGAGACCTAGAAATGCTAATGAAAACCATATCCGTACGGCAGTATCAAACGCAACGTACTAGGGCCACAAAACTGCTATTGACTGTTGCCGCCTGGTTCGTCCGCGTCCGCCAGCGCCAAGCCTTGCGCGAATTGGACAGGCGGTTACTTGACGATATCGGCGTCAGCGAGGAAGAGCGCGACCGGGAACTTGCCAAGCCGTTTTGGCGCTGACCGCCAATGGGTCCGACGCGGTGTCAACTGTCAGGGTCTGAAAACACCCGTTTCAGGATGATCGGACTAAGCACGGTGGTGACGACCGCCATGACGACCACGGCGGAGAACAGGTTTTCCACCACCGGGTCCGCCGCGCCGGCGGTCGCGAACAACCCGGCCTTGAGCGCGATGCCCGCGATGACCAGTTCGACCGCGCCCCGTGGGCTCATACCGACGCCAATCGCCGCCGCCTCCCGTCTGGAAAATCCAATGCTCCGCGCGGCCCCTCCGGCACCGGCAATCTTGCCAATGAACGCGGCGACCACCAGCAACACGGCGAACAATGGCGCGCCCGTCAACGCACCCATGTCCAGATTCAGGCCAATGGAGGCAAAGAAGATCGGCGCCAGAAAGCCGAAGGTCATGGCCGAAATGGTATTCTTGACCCGTTCGTAGCTGGCTTCGTTGATGGTCTTGCGGCCGAAAAACAGCCCCGCCACGAAGGCGCCGACGATGAAATGCAGGGCCAGCATATGGGCCAGAACCGCGAAGGCGAAAGCAGCCACCAAAATGGCGCTGATTTCCAATTCCTTGGCGCGCAGGTGGTGCATCAGGCGTCCGCCCCAGGGGAACAGATAAAATCCGATAACGCCCGTAACGGCAAAAAACAACGCGATCTTGCCCAACAGCAACGCCAAGTCCGCCAAACCGGGCGGTTCGCCCATGGCAAGCAGGCCGGTCATCCAGGCCAGCAGCATCAATGAGAAAATGTCGTCGAAGACCGCGGCGGAGACAATGGTCTGGCCGATCCGCGTGTCCAGTTGGCCAAGGTCCATCAGAATACGCACGGTCGCCGGCACCGCCGTGATGGCCAGGGCGGTGCCGATAAACAGGCACTGCGCCGCCAACAGATCCGTCGCGGGCAGGAACACCCAGCCCAGCCCCAGGCCCAGCGCTAAGGGCAACACCATGCCGCCAACCGCCACCGCCATGGCACCACCGGAATATTGCATGATCTTGCCCGGGCGCATCTCGACACTGGCGAACAGCATCAGGAAAAACATACCCAGATCGGTGATCGATACGAAAACTTCGTTGTGGTTCAGATCCACCAAGGTGGGAAAGGTAACCGGGTATTCCGCGACAATCGCGCCCAGGGTGATACCGGCGACAAGTTCACCAACCAGGGCCGGCTGGCCCAGGCGTTCGGCGGCTTCACCAAAGGTCCGCGTCGCCACCAACAATACGAGCAGGA
The DNA here is from genome assembly GCA_964590195.1 of uncultured Rhodospirillaceae bacterium. GTDB lineage: Bacteria > Pseudomonadota > Alphaproteobacteria. Next base: position 2,556 of record CAZPWJ010000112.1, read on the forward strand.
TAAAAAACAGATCCATACGAGGTCCGGCCTTTTTAAGCGAAAGCAGACCCTAATATTGTCAGGCTAATGGCTTTGGTGCCAGCTACAGTTGGACTACCTTGGCGCTTGTATCCGCGGCTTCCATTGCATCCGCCATCTCAAAACCTCTTTGCAGGGCATCAAGGTTGAGGTCCAGATATGCTTTCGGGGTACCGGCGCGCACAGCCGCCGCGACGGTTTCCCGGTCACAGATACCGGACAGGGCAACCAGACTGCCCAGGGCAACCACGTTGGCGGCCCGATGGCTGCCCAGCGCGATGGCCTCGTCGGTGAAGGGTGCCGAATGCAGGGTGAAATCACCAGCGGGGGGTGCGGGCACCAGACGGCTATCGATCAGGACCAGGGCGCCTGGCTTGATCATGGCGGCGGAGGGTGCGACACCGATCTGATCAAGCAGCACCAGATAATCGATGGACGAGACCAGGGGATAATCAACATCGCCCTCGCTGACCACCAGATCCGCGTTGCAGAAACCGCCCCGCGATGTGGGCTCGTAGCTTTGTGATTGCGCCGCATGCTTGCCGTCATCAACAAATGCCTGGAACAACAGCCGGCCGCTCAGGATCAGGCCCTGGCCGCCGCTGCCGCCGAAACGAATTTCCATCTTGCTCATGATGTTTCACCATCCGCGTTTTCACCACGTAGGGCCGCGGCCTGACGGCGGTATGTCGCGCCATATTCGGGGCGATCGTTTTGCGCCAGGATGCCCGTAACAAGGCGGTTCGGACGGAACGGCTGATCGGTGATCGTCGTATAGGCCTCGGGGCGCATATCGCTTTTCTGCGCCATGATCATCTCGGCGGATTCACCCAGGTCGTTCTTGCGGCCATAGATCTCGGTGCAATCGGACATTACTTCGAGAAATGAAAAGCCATCGAACTCCAGGCCCGCCTTGATTAAAGTCCGCAAGGCCGGCGTCTGCATGGTGACCTCGCGTCCGACCAGGCCGGCGCCGGCCGCTTCCGCCAGCTTGCAGGCATCAAAGGCCGGCTCGCTGTTGCCCGACGGCGTCGTCGTGGTTAGCCGGGTCTCGGCGGTGGTGGGCGAGACCTGGCCGCCGGTCATGCCATAAACCTCGTTGTTGAGCATCAAGCAGGTGATGTCCAGATTGCGCCGGCAGGCGTGGATCAGGTGATTGCCGCCGATCGCCAGGCAGTCGCCATCGCCGGTGATGACGATAACCTTCAGGTCCGGGCGGGCCAGTTTCAGACCGGTTGCAAAGGCCAAGGGCCGGCCATGGGTAACGTGATAGGTGTTGGCATCGATATAAGCCCCGACCCGGCCTGAACAGCCGATACCCGAAACAATCGCCAGATTGTCCTTCTCGATACCCAGCTCGTGCACGGCCCAGAGAAGCGCGCGCAATGCAATGCCATGGCCACAGCCAGGGCACATGAAATGGGGCATCAGATCCAGGCGCAGATAGTCGCGGATCTCGAAATCGCCACCGGCCTTTGTCTTCATTTCGTTCATTTGCCGGCCAGCTCCTTAATCCTGTTGGTAATCTGCGCCGGATCAATGGCTTGGCCGTCAATCCGGTTCAAGCCCTCGACCTTCACGTCACCACCACAGAGACGCTCGATCTCCAGGCACAACTGGCCGGCATTCATTTCCGGCACCAGGATCACCTTGGCCTTGGCGGCGGCGGTCTTCAGAGCTTCCTCGGGGAATGGCCAAACAGTAATGGGCCTGAACAGGCCTGCGGCAATACCCTTGGCGCGTGCCTCGCGCACCGCCGCGCGGGCCGCGCGGGCCGAAATACCATAAGCCACCACCAAGACCTCTGCATCGTCGGTGTCGTGGCATTCATAAGCTTCGATATCGTCACGGTGGTTTTCGATCTTGTCCAACAGGCGTTGCGTGGCCTGGGTGACAATCGTCGGGTCTTGAGAGGGGAAACCGTCTTCGCCGTGGGTCAGGCCGGTAGTATGGGTGCGGTAGCCGTCGCCGGGCCGGGGCATGGGCGGTACGCCGTCCGCGGTACTGGCATAGGGCGCGAAATCAGCACTCGCGCCCGTGGCCCACTGCCGCTCCACCAGATGCAGGCTGGCGCTATCGGCCAGCTGGATCGGTTCCAGCAAATGCGAGATAACCTGATCGAACAACAGCACCACCGGCGTGCGGTAGCGTTCGGACAGGTTGAAGGCGCGGATGGTCTGGTCATAGACCTCCTTGACCGAAGCCGGCGTCAACGCGATGACGGGCCGGTCGCCGTGGCTGCCCCAACGGGCCTGCATGATATCGCCCTGGGCCGGGCGGGTGGGCGTGCCCGTGGAAGGTCCGCCGCGCATCACATTGGCGATGACGCAGGGGATTTCCGCCGCCGCCGCCAGGCCGATGTTCTCCTGCTTCAGGGAAAAACCCGGTCCGGAAGTGGCGGTCATGGATTTGATGCCGCCGGACGAGGCGCCCAGAATGGCGGCTATGGAGGCGATTTCATCTTCCATCTGCACGAATGTGCCGCCGACCAGGGGCAGCTCCCGCGACATGCGTTCGGCGATTTCCGATGATGGCGTAATGGGATAGCCAGCGAAAAACCGGCAGCCCGCCGCGATCGCGCCCATGGCGCAGGCGTGGTTACCATGCAAATTTTGTAGTGTGGCGGTCATTTACGCGGTCGCTTCCGTATTTTCGGTCGTTTCGTGATGTACCGCGATGGCGAAATCCGGACACAGCCATTCGCAAATACGGCAGCCGGTGCAGGCGGCGGGATCCTGCAGGCGGACGATCTGCTGTTCATCCAGGTCCAGACAGCGTTCCGGACACAGCTTGACGCAGATATCGCAGCTCTTGCACCATTCCCGTGTGATCTCCAGCCGCACGTTGATATCGGGCCGCACGGGCGGTTGCTTCAACGCCGGTACGGCGGCGGCCTCCTTGGGATCCTCGCGGGTCTTTTCAATCCACTCACGGCCCAAAAGAAAGGCCTGGCGGTTGATCTCCTCGGTACCCTTGGGCACGAACTGGTTCAGCACGGACAGCCATTCGTCCAAGGGAAAGTCCATTGCCGCCGACAAGGTGCCCAGCAAAATGGTATTGGCCGCCCGCGCGTTGCCCAGTTCCTCCGCCATGCGCCCGGCATCCAAGGCAAAGCCGTCGGACACCATATCGATGATCTCGGCCGGCGTTTCCGTGGCATAGGCGGGATTGGCATTAAAATCCCTGTTACGGCAGGCAAATGGCGGGATTACCTGTTGTGTATCGGCGATGAAGACGCCGGTATCGGGGCGCAGGAACGGCAGCCAGCGCACGCCCTCGGCCCATTCCATGGCGATCAGCACATCCGCCTCGCCCATGGGAATGGTCGGCGACCAGACTTCCTGGCCATAGCGCACATGGCTGAAGACCACGCCGCCGCGCTTGGCCATGCCATGGACCTCGGACTGTTTGACCTGCAGGCCCTGGGTCTGGCACAGCAGCGCCAGGACCTTGGAAATCATCACCACGCCCTGGCCGCCGACGCCGACGATCAGGACATTGCGTGTACCCCCCTCCGCCACGGCGGCGGTGGATGGCTCGGTGTTCGCGGTTTCAATACTCATTGGGGCACCGGTTGTATGCAGCCCGAAGCGCAGACTTGGGCGCACAGGGTGCAGCCAATGCAGGCAACTTCATCGATCTTGACCCTGTGATGGCCGTCGTGCATTTCGTCCGACCAGGTGATCGCCGGACAGCCCAGGTTCATGCAAGCCTGGCAGGCAACGCAGTCCTTTGCCTCGACCCGCAATGCCGGTCCCTTAATCTTAACCGGGTCCAGCACGCAGGGACGGTCCGAGATCACAACGGCAACGCCCCTATAGGCAGCCGCCTCGCGCATGGTCTGATACAGGGTGCCAAGATCATAGCTATCCACCTTGCGCACCCAGGTGACGCCGACGGCGCGGCAGATTTCCTCGAAATCCACCTGATGGGCATCCTCGCCGCGCAGGTTCTTGCCGGTACCGGGGTGGTCCTGGCCGCCGGTCATGGCGGTGATCTTGTTGTCCAGGATCAGTACCGTGATATCAACATCGGAATAGACCGCGTCGATCAGCGGCGGAATACCGGAATGCAAGAACGTGGAATCGCCGATGGTGGCGACGATGGGCTTTGTCTCCGTACCCGCCTTGGCCATGCCCACCGCGTTGCCGATGGAAGCGCCCATGCAGACATTGGTATCGATGGCGCGCAGGGGCTCCACCGCAGCCAGAGTATAGCAGCCGATATCGCCGGTAACCCGCGCATCAATGGCGCGCAGGGACATGTAGCCGCCGGTGTGGGGACAGCCGGCGCACAACACGGGCGGCCGCATGATCGGCTTGACGTTCCATTCATGGTTTTCCGCCGCCGCCTCGACCAGACCGGCCTTGGCCAGCCCGGCACGGACCACTTCAGGCGAGAATTCGCCGCAACGGGGGAAGAATTCCTTGCCCACCACCTTGATGCCCATAGCCAGAATTTCGGTTTCCAGAAACGGCTCCAATTCCTCGACCACCAGCACCCGATCGACGCTATCGCAGAATTCCCTCACGTTTTTCTTGGCCAGGGGATAGGAAGAGGCCAGTTTCAGGATCGAGGCGTTGGGCACCACTTCCTTGACGTAGGGATAGGAAGTGCCGTTGGTGATGATGCCGAACGTGGTCTCGCCCTTTTCCCAGCGTGTCAGGGGTGAATTCTCGAAGTACTCCTGCAGGCGTTCCTCGCGCTCGATGACGAAGGGATGGCGGACACGGGCGACGGCGGGCAGCACCACGTTCTTGCCGGGATCATCGACGAAGGGTTTGTCCTCCGGCGTCTCCCTGGGGCCGGTGAAAACCGGGCTTCTGGTGTGCGACAGCCGGGTGGTGGCGCGCAGGATGACGGGGGTGTCGAATTCCTCGGAAATTTCATAGCCCAAGCGAGTGAAATCCAGCGCTTCCTGAGCATCGGAAGGCTCCAGCACTGGGATATTGGCCAGACGGCAGAACAACCGCGTGTCCTGTTCATTTTGCGAGCTATGAATGCCGGGATCGTCACAGACAGCAAGGACCAGACCGCCGTTAACGCCCACGTAGGTTTGCGACATCACGGGATCGGCGGCGACATTCAAGCCCACGTGTTTCATCACGGCCAGGGCGCGGACACCCTGGAAGCAAGCGCCGATGGCCACGTCCACGGCGACCTTTTCGTTGGTCGACCATTCCGCGTCTACATCCGCGGCATCATATTCGGACAGGCTTTCCAGGATTTCCGTGCTGGGGGTGCCGGGATAGGCCGAGGCAACCTTCACGCCGGCCTCCCATGCGCCCCGCGCGATCGCCTCGTTGCCCGTCATTGGATGCGGTTGGTTCTCCGTCCGATCGCTGAGCTGTACCGCTTCCGGTTTATTCATATTGCCGTCCCCGTGTTTTTTGGTCTCATGCTTTCCGGGTCCCATGCTTTCCTGGTCCCATTTAAGCTGAACGGCCCGCCACCCGATTGGGCGATGGGCCAAGCGGCGGCGATTATGCTGCAATGCAGTGTGAACAGCGTTGATTTGGGTCAAGCCAGCAGGTGACCATTTTTCGGCCAGAAACAGGCGCGCCGGGCAGGGCTGGATTGGAGAGCGGCGGCGGATCGCGGCCACGGGATGTGCCAGGCAAACATCCCATTTAGATCGATCACGCCAAGTCACGTTAGTAAGTTTGAAACATTTTTCTGGACATACTTTCAAAGGTTTAGAAAGAGCCACGTTTAGTAAAATTCGGAATCCAGGCATGCGAAATGGGGATAGCAGCGGAAACGCCGATACGCGCGCCGTATCCAATATCCTAAATAGTATTGCCCAGGGCGTGGCGCTGTTCGATCCTGAGCATACCCTTGTCTATTGGAATAGGCAGTGCCAGACGGCATTGCAGCTACCTGATGAACTGGTAAGGACCGGCACGACGCTCCGTGAATTTGGGCTCTATCTGGCCGAGCGCGGCGACTATGGTGACGGGGATCCAGCCGCACTTGTTGAACGGCGAATGAAATCGCTTCAAAGCGGCGAAGCATTGCGCGGCGAGATCACTGTTCAGGGCGATAGGACTTACGAAAGTCTATTTCAGCACCTCGAAGATGGCGGCTTGGTGATCACCTACACGGACGTAACAGAGCATTATCAAGCATCCACCGCATTGCGCGATAGCGAGGCGCGATTCAAGGACTTTGCCGACGCCGCCTCTGACTGGTTTTGGGAACTGGACGAGGAACTGCGCTTTGTTCTGATTACGGATACGGTGATGCAGTTTAACGGGGGCACGGACCCAAGGTCTGTTTATGGTCTTCGCCGGCATGAACAAAACGTCGGCGGCAACATCGAGACCGGCGCCTGGCTGGCACATATTGCCGATATGGAAGCGCACCGGCCGTTCAAGGATTTCGAGTACGACTTCATTGATGCCCAAGGAAAACACCATGACTGGTCGATCTCGGGCCGCCCATTCTTCGATGATAAGGGAAATTTTCGTGGCTACCGCGGAATTGGCCGCGATATCAGCGAGCGCAAGGCAATGGAAGAGATGTTGCGCAAGAATCAAACCAGTCTGGAAGAACAGATCCTGGAATTGCGGGACCGCGAAGAGCGGCTGGAGTCGCAGGCGGCGGATATCGTGGCCGTAGCCGAGGATCTGGCTATTGCAGAAAAGCGAATGCAATTCCTGGCCAATCATGACGCTCTAACCGGGCTGCCCAGCATACGGTTATGCAAGGATCGTATCGAGGCCGCCATGGCCATGGCGCAGCGTGACCAATCCCAATGCGGCCTGATGTTCATCGATCTGGACGGTTTCAAGGGCGTCAACGACACACTTGGCCACGAGGCGGGTGATATTATTCTAAAGACGGTGGCGGATCGAATTCAAAACTGCACCCGCGAGGTCGATACGGCGGGCCGGATCGGCGGCGATGAATTTATCATCGTCCTGCCCAATATCAAGAAAGCCGAGCATGTGGCGACTCTGGCGGAGCGCTTGATCAAGGAAATATCCATGGAAATGTGCGCGAACCCCGCAAATCCATCAAACGGCGCCATGGCTACGGTCGGCGCCAGCATCGGAATCGCCTTGTTCCCAGCCGATGGCACGACCTGCGACAACCTGATCAAAGCCGCCGATAAATCCATGTACCAGGTCAAACGGCAAGGCAAAAACAACTATGGGTTCGCCTCGTCATTATTGTCGAATTGACCAGAAATCAGCGGTCTTTCGCTTAATACCGCTCGATTTTACAGAACCAAATGCGGCCTACCCCGTTACCTTCCGCGCTACGATTCTGCCGATAAAGCGCAAGGTTTCCCGCATGGGCAGGCGCTTAGCGTTGGTCTTGGCGGCACCCTTGGTATAGGCGCTCTTGCGGCTGTAATCGATGGCGACATCGACGATAACGGGCTGTGCGCTGGCCGCCGCCAGGCGGTTCGCCTCCGCCATCACCTCGCCCCCATCGTCGCTGCCCGCAAGCGGCAAGTAATGCGCCCCCGTGGCCAGGGCGACGCCGGCCAAATTCAAACCTTCCAGCCCGGTACAAGGCGTGCGGTTATAGACCAGCTGTTGCGCCTGGGCGATTTGCGACAAGGCGCCATCGTTAAAGACATAGAACACCAGGCCCAGATTGTTGCGCGACGCGGTCAGGATTTCCATGCAGGTCATGGTGAAACAACCATCCCCGACTATGGCCGCCACCGGGGTATCGGGATTGGAGAATTTGGCGCCAATGGCGGCGGGCACCGCGTAACCCATGCAATTGAAATCCGTGGGCCCGATAAAGCCGTTGGTGTTGTGGATGGGCAAAAGCTCCGCCGTCAAAAAGGTATGGTTGCCGTCATCCACGACGAAAATGCTTTGATCGGGCATGGCATCGCGAAGATCGGCAAAAAAGCCTTCCGGATTGACCCTGCCCTTGCTGTCATGGCCGCGCCACTCGGCCCGATAGGCCGCCTTGTCGGCGGCGATCCCGGCTCTTAATTCCGCGCCGTCGCGGGCCCGGTTGCCGGCCCCGCCGTCATTACCCAGGGCCTTTAACAGCGCACCGGCGACCATGCCTGCATCACCCGCGATGGCTTCGCGGGCCGGATAATTCCGGTTAAAGTTATCCGGGTTGATATCGACATGGATGAGATCTTTCGGCACCTCCGCAGAGAAGAAAAAGCCGGTGCCCAGTTCGCTGAATTTGGTACCGATCGCCAGCATCAGATCGCAGTCCGCAAAGGCATTCCGTCCCGCCGGCACCGCCGAGGCGCCAAAGGCCAGCCCCGTATGCAGCGGATGATTGCCCGGAAAAACACCCAGGCCCTGCAACGTGGTGGCGACGGGCGCCTCCATCAGTTCGGCCAGTTGCACGATTTCCGCCGCCGCGCCCTTGGCCCCCCAACCCACGAACAGCCCCGGGCGCTTGGCCCGGCGCAGCAATTCGACCGCCCGCTGGATGGTATCCGCATCGGGCGCGGCGGGGCCTGCCGAGGCCTGGTAGGCCGGCATGGCTGCGACCTCGCCCTTGAAGCGCTGGATATTGACTGGGATCTCCACGAAAACCGGACCAGGTTCGCCACCCTGGGCAATATCAAAGGCCTCGTACAGGGTTGGAATAACCGCCTCGTAGCTCTCTACCAGAAAGGTCCGCTTGGTCAGGGCGGAGATAAAGGCGTGTTGATCCATCTCGTGCAATTGGAAGCTTTTCTCGGTGGCCCGGTCGATGCCGCCGCAGATCACCAGCATGGGAATGCCGTCCAGAAATGCCTCGCCGATGCCGGAGGCGGCATGGGATGCCCCCGCCGCCGGCACGATCACCATTGTCCCGATCGTCTCGGAGGTGCGGCTGACCGCATCGGCCATGAAGGCGCCACCGCCCTCGTGGGTGACCAGCACCGGCGTGATTGACTTGCAGGCGTTCAGTTCGTCATAAATTTCGGTGTTGTGGACGCCCGGAATGCCGAAGGTAAACCGCACACCCAGCTGTTCCAGCGCATACACCGCCAACTCCGCGCCAGATTTTCTCATTCTGTTGCTCCCGCACCAAATGCGCCATGGGCAATGATAACGTCGCCTCTATATTTCATCATGCGGCCCTAATATCCTGATTGTTCGTCAAGGAGTCAGCAAGGTTCATCGGCACCGAAAAGCCGCCACACCCGAAATAGTGCCACGGAATTCGATTATAAGTATCAACTTCACAAACCATGAGCTCCGCCGTTTAACATAATTATGACAAAAAACCTGGGAGGGGATCATGAAGAGTATTTTTAGCGCGATGACTGTGGCGCTTACCGGCTTGTACATGTTGGTTGGCGGATGGGTGGGTCCCGCATACGCACTCCATAGATGCGTCGATTATGGCATGAAACCAGTCGATTTGTACTCCGAGGGTCAATCCGTTAGCACGATCGCGAACACAATGACCTCGCAGCCGGCATTGGAAGCCTTTGTCAGGTCCTTGGGGATCGATATGCACGTCGATGAACTCGCCAATTTGCTGGTAAATATCAACCGCTATCCAACCCGAACATTCGATGTCCCGCCGGCGTTGCGCGGCATAGCGGGTCTTACCACGACCATGTTTTTGCAAACCGTGATTTTCGTTGACGGCAAGAACAAAGCCATATTCCTCAATGAAAAGAAGCAGCCGGTTTATGCGAACGGGAAGCGCGCTTTCGGGCCCGACGGCAATTCATTCCGGGGAAGCCCCATAGCAACACCAGTCTTCTATGGGAAAATACGGGATATTACCCTTCCAAGAGCGACAGAGGGCGGTCATCAGACCCCGACCGGTGATGAAAAAATGAACGGCCATTTGGGCGTCGACATGTGCATAGACGATGTGGCGTCGAATACCCGAAGGTTCTATCACTGGGATATCGAGGTTGTGCATAACGGTTTTTCAGTGACGGAGCGGGACGACAGCAATCCCAGCAATCCGTTCGGTTTGGCCATGGCGATGCCGGCCGGAGCCCTTGATAGGGACAATCGGCATAGCATCTGGTACCGCGACTTGAAATATAAACTCGGGGCAAAGGGCGAAAGCATCAAGGTTCGCAACGTTTATTTTCGCGAGTTGAGCAGCAAGATCCGGCAAAAGCTTGAGCGGCTTTCACAATCGCATCAGTACTACCAAACCTCGGCGGATAGCTGCATTGATCTGTTCACGCCCCATTACCCGCCCGCGACCTTTATCGAGCTGGACGGCAACGATTATTGTCTGGGGCGCTGCGCGCACCCCGCTATTTATAACAGCGGGGAATAGCGCAAACGGTACTGGACGGCGTTATCAGGTACGGCGGGTGATTTGCTGATCTATCCTGTGGTATGAGTTGGCGCGAACGGCAATAGATACTCGTTGGAGGCATCGTGCGCTGCCCTGCTTGTTCGTTTGAAACGTCCGATGACCGCAAGACCTGCGAGAGTTGCGGGCAATCTCTCGAGCGCGATTGCTGGGCTTGCGGTCGCGCCGTTTCGTTGCAATTCGGCTTCTGCGGCCATTGCGGCGCGGGGCGGGAGCCGGACGCGGTGCCGCAGTCATCGGTTTCGTCCGCTAGCCGTCCGGGCCTAGGCCCGGAAGTAGCGGAAAGGCGCCAACTGACGGTACTGTTCTGCGATTTGGTTGGCTCGACGGCGCTCACCGAGCAATTCGATCCCGAAGATCTACGCGATGCGATGCGCCTCTACTACACGCTCTGCACCGAGGTAGTGGAACGTTTCGGCGGTGAAATCGCCGAAATCGCGGGCGACGGCATCGCGGTTTATTTCGGCCATCCCCAGGCCTATGAAGATGCTGCCGAGAGGGCCGTGCGCGCTGGCGTTACCCTGACCAAGGAGATCGGCGAACTTCAGGTACTGTCGGGCATTGAAGCGCGGATAGGCATTGCGACCGGGCTCATGATCGTCGGCGATGTAATCGAGGCCGGCTCCGTGCGTGAGCGGGAGATTGTCGGCACGCCGGTGAACCTGGCGGCGCGGCTACAGAATATCGCCGCGCCGAACAGCATCGTCATCAGCGCTCTGACCCGTGATCTGGTTGGCAACGCCTTCGCCTACGAAGACCTTGGCGAGCACAACTTGAAAGGCTTTTCCGCGGACATTCAGGCCTTCGCGGTGGCGGGCGAGAACGCGGCGGCAAATCGTTTCGAGGCACACGCCGGCGCCGCGCTGCCGCCGATGGTAAATCGAACATCCGAACGCGCCCTCCTGGAGGATCGGCGGCGGCAGGTCGAAAAAGGTTCAGGGCAGGTTGTGCTGTTGTCCGGCGAGCCTGGGATCGGGAAGTCGCGGCTGGTGTATGACCAGCGTGAACAGATGTTGGGCGCCGGGCATACTCACCTCGGCCATGCCGGCACGCCACTGCACCAGCACACGCCTCTTTATCCCGTCATTCATCAGCTTCGCCTGGCCGCGGGAATTAGCCGTGAAGATACTATGGTGCAACGGCGCCGCAAATTCGAAGCGCTGCACGAACCATTCAACTGGCAAGGCTCGGCACACGTCTCGCTGATGGCTGAACTCGTTGCCTCACCGGCGAGCCTTGAGGATCTGCCTTCCGACCTGCCGCCGGGGGGCCGCAAGGAACAATTGCTCGAAGCCGTGATCGATCTGTTCGAGGCTCATGCCAGGCGCCATCCGCTTCTTCTGGTTTTTGAGGACGTTCAGTGCGTGCCTATCCGGTTGACGCAGACACCCGCTACATCTAGTATCTGTCCAT
>CAZPWJ010000113.1:0-14221 GCA_964590195.1 uncultured Rhodospirillaceae bacterium
CTGAGATTCCAATATATCTGCACCTTGAACTCGGACATGGTGCCATACAATGAATTTGATGAAGACTTTCGTTTCGACGGATATGTGCGCCTTACCTTGACCGATGCGGACCCAAACGGCGGCCTTTTCGGCATTCGTTTCTAACGCTAGCCCTGCCGAAGCCAGCCGTTCAGACGGCGACAGGCCTCGGCCATGTCCTCGGTCGAGCCGGCGAAGGAAAAGCGCACGAAGGCGGCGCCGTCAACGGGATCGAAATCGTTGCCTGGTGTCGCCGCGATGCCGGTTTGCGCCAGCATCTGGGCGCAAAACGCCAGGGCGTCATTGGTAAACTTGCGCACGTCGGCGTAGATGTAAAAGGCACCGTCGGCGGGCGCCAGTTGATCCAGGCCGGCCTTCGGCAGTTCCCTCAGCAGCAGCTCCCGGTTACGGGCATATCGGGCGACGTTGCCATCCAACTCCTCCGTGCAGTCAAAGGCCGCGACGGCGGCATGCTGGGCCAGGGAGGGGGCGGAGATAAAGAGGTTTTGCGCCAGGCGCTCCACCGGGCGCAGCATATCCTCGGGCAGCACCATCCAGCCCAGCCGCCAGCCGGTCATGGAATAATATTTCGAGAACGAGTTGATGACCACGGCATTGTCGTCGATGGCCGCCGCCGTCGCCGCCTCTTCGCCGTAGGTGATGCCGTGATAAATTTCGTCCGAGATATAGCGGATCTGCTTGTCATGGCAGTAGGCAAGAATTTGCCGCAGCTCGTCCTGCCGCAGCATGGAACCGGTCGGGTTGGCGGGCGAGGCAATCAGCAAGCCATCCAGATCGCCGCCGCCCGCCGCATCAAGCATTTCCAAGGTTGGCTGAAAACGGCTTTCAGGGCCCACGGGCACTTCCACCGCATCGATGTCCAGGGCGCCGAGAATATTTCTGTAACAGGGATAACCGGGACGCAGAATCGCCACCTTGTCGCCGGGATCAAAGGCCGCCAGGAAGGTCAGCAGAAAACCGGCGGAGGATCCGGTGGTAACGCAGATCCGATCGGCGGGCACCGCGACGCCGTAGAAGTCCTGGTAATGCCGCGCGATACGCTCCCGCAACGGCTCGATCCCGGTGGCCAGGGTATAGCCCAGCACGTCATCATCCAGGGCCTGTTTGGCCGCCGCCTTCACGCCGGCGGGCGCGGCGGTGGAGGGTTGTCCCACCTCCATATGCAGGACGCCCTCGCCCGCCGCCTCATGCTCGGCCGCGGCCTTCATCACATCCATGACGATAAAGCGGGGAATGGCGCCGCGCTGCGAGATTTTCATGACGGCCTCAAAATTGATCGAATACAGCTAGGCCATGGGCCCGTGGGTCGGCGGCGAACTGGCAGCCTCCGGCACCGTCGCGAATACCCTTTGGGCACCAAAAGGCCTGCACTCTATCCGGATTCTTTGCGCCATTCGATTTAATCGCGGCGATGATCTGCTCCAGGGTCTGGCCCTCGACCATGGCCCTGCGGCCGAGCGCCGCCGCGTTAGCCGCCCCCAAGGGCCCGCCGGAGCCAGCAACAGCGAAAAACGCCTGATGGACATTTTCGTTGGCTCCCAGCAGCGGCAAGGGATAACCCGGCCATGCGCCGCCAGCGGCTATGCCGGCATTACTGGGGGCCAGAAAGACGCCCAGGTTGGGCGCCATGGCGCCGCTGCCAAAGGCCCCATTCATCTGAAACACACAGGCCGCCGCCGAGCCGAAGCTATCGCCCACCACCAGGCCCGTCTCGCCCCGGTCATGGCGGATGGCAATATCCGCCTTGGCAAAAACCTTGTCCGCCGCCGTCGCCGCCAGCTTGCTGTCCAATAACGCACTTAGTTTGAAGGCCGGGCTCCCGGCCCTGCCGGTCTTGGCGCCAAGCTTGGGGAAATGCAGAATTTCATTGCCGATGGAATGTTGGTCCGTTGCCCCCCATAGCGCGCGATAGGCGCGCAATTCAGCGATCGTCGCCGCACCGCCATGGCTGCTGCTGGCCGCCAGCCACTGCCGGCCTGTTTCGGCGCCGTAAAAATCACTCAATCCCCGGGTCCGGATGCGCGTCAGGACCGAGGCCAGTTCCACCTGCACCAGGTTTTCGGCCTCCACCAGCGGCGTACCGTCGGGATGCAGAAACAACTTCGCGGCCAGCGCGTCGCCACGCAGCTTGGCGGCCTGTGGCGCCAGGCGTTTGGCCAGGGCGCGGCTGATCGGATGGCCAAAGCGGGCCAGTTTTTCGCTCGGCGCCACCAATTGCCCCCACGGCAGGCGGCCATAGCGGCTGTGCAGCAGGGCCATGCCCCGCAACGCCCCCGGCATCGCCACCGCGCCGCCGCCCGCCGGCGTCGAAGCCATGAATGCCAAGGTCTCGGCCTTGTTGCTCCGATGATCGTAGTAGAGGCAGAGCCCGCCTCCACCCAGGCCGACGGCAACGGGATAGGTCACGGTCATGGCGAAATAGGCCGCCGTGGCCGCATCCGCCGCCGTGCCCCCGGCCGACAGGGCATCACGGGCCACCAGCGCGGCGCGCGGCTCCTCCGCCACGATGCCGCCCAGGAAGCCCTCGACGGCGCCGATCTGGCCAACCTCCGGCGCCGGTTTGCCACAGCCTGTCAGCAGCAGCAGGGCAACCGCCAGCCCGGCCCCGAACCTGCCCCCCAGTCTGCTCCCCGGCCTACCCCTGAGACCTGTGCGTTGACGGCAGCTGGCGGCGAACCTAGTTTGGATATGATTAACTGATGGAGCCGTGGGCTTGCGATACATAATTGGACTTCTACTGCTTTCTATCTCGATGCTGGCGGCGCCGCTGATCCTGCCGGTGCCCTCGCCGCTTGGGTCGGGCACGGCCCAGGCGCGAAAGATCAGCTTTATCCGCGATGCGGAGATTGAGGATACCATTCGTCTGTTCGGGACACCACTGTTCGCGGTTGCCGGACTGGAACCCTCGGCGGTGCGGGTATACCTGGTCAATGATCCCACCCTCAATGCCTTTGTCGCCGGCGGACAAAAGATTTTCATCAATACCGGCCTGTTGATCGCCTCGGACAACGCCAATCAGGTGATCGGCGTGATCGCCCATGAAACCGGACATATCACGGGCGGCCATCTGGCCCGCACCCAGGATGCCCTGCGCCATGCCTCGGCGCAATCGATCATGGCCTTTGTTCTGGGCGCCGCCGCCGCGATTGCCGGCCAGGGCGGCGCCGGCCAGGCGATCATGGCGGGCGGCACCCAAGTGGCGCAACGCTCGTTCCTCAAATACAGCCGCGTTCAGGAAGGCTCGGCGGACGGCGCCGCCATCGCCATGCTGGAGCAGACCGGGCAATCGGCCCAGGGCATGTTGGATTTCTTCGACAAACTGGGCGATCAGGAAGCACTGTTGACGGCCAGCCAGGATCCTTATGTGCGCACCCATCCCCTGACCCGGAACCGGATCGATGCGATCCGCGCCCATGTGGCAAGCTCGCGCTTTACCAAGGCAGCGGAAAAGCCACTGTTCGTGGAACGTCACGCCCGCATGCGGGCCAAGCTGACCGCCTTTCTGGACTCCACCGTCACCACCTTTCGCAAATACCCCCCTACCGACAACAGCATGCCCGGCCGCTACGCCCGCGCCATCGCCCGGCACAAAAAGCGCGAGACCCAAAAAGCCCTGGCCTTGATGGCCGGGTTATTGGACGAGCGCCCGAATGATCCGTATTTCCATGAATTTTATGGTCAGATCCTGTTCGAAAGCGGTCAGGCGGAAGCCGCCGTCACGCCCTATGAACAAGCCGTTGCCTTGCTCCCCAACGAGCCGCTGTTGCGCATTGGTCTGGGCCAGGCCCAAGTATCGGTGGAGAGCGACCGGCATATCGATGCCGCGATCGAGAACCTGCGCCGCGCGGTGCAACTGGCGCCGGGCAATCCATCCGCCTGGCGCTGGCTGGGCATGGCCCATGGCCGCAAGGGCAATATCGGCCAGGCTGCCCTGGCCACCGCCGAGCGCTACATCCTGACCGGCAAGTTCCGCGATGCCATCGGCCAGGCGAAACGGGCCGAACATGCCCTGCCCAAGGGGTCGCCGGGCTGGCTGCGGGCCCAGGACCTGAAGGCGGCGGCGGAACAGGCCGCCAAACGCAGGAAGAAAAAATGAGCGCCGACGAATTCGTCCTCGCCCTGGACCAGGGCACAACCTCCAGCCGCGCTATTCTTTTCGATGGCCAGGGCGTGGCCCGGGCCAGCGCGCAGCAGGAATTGCCGCAGATTTTTCCCAGGCCCGGTCTGGTCGAGCATGACGCCATGCAGATTTGGCGCGACACCCTGGCAACGGCGCGGGCGGCCATGGAAGAGGCCGGCATAGGCGCGGAACGGATCGCCGGCATCGGCATCGCCAACCAGCGGGAAACCACCGCGATCTGGCGCCGCGACAACGGCCAGCCGATCCACAATGCCATCGTCTGGCAGGACCGGCGCACCGCCGATCTGTGCGAGGATCTACGCCGGGCCGGGCATGACAAGCTGATCCAGGAACGCACCGGCCTGATCGTTGATCCATATTTTTCCGCCAGCAAGATCGCCTGGCTGCTGGACAACGTGGACGGCGCCCGGGCGGCGGCGGAGTCGGGCGAGCTGGCCTTTGGCAGTATCGATTGCTGGCTGTTGTGGAACCTGACCGGTGGCCCAACTGGTGCAAAAGCCGTGCATGCCACGGACGCCACCAACGCCTCGCGCAGTATGCTGTTCGATATTCACCGCCAGTGCTGGGACGAAGATCTTTGCCGATTGCTGAATATCCCAATGGCCTTGCTGCCAGAGGTCCGCGATTCCGCCGCCGATTTCGGCCGTAGCGCCAAGGAGCTGTTCGGCGCCCCCATCGCCATTGCCGGCATCGCGGGCGATCAGCAGGCCGCCACCATTGGCCAGGCCTGCTTCCAGCCGGGCATGATCAAATCCACCTACGGCACCGGCTGTTTCGTCATGCTGAATACCGGCGGCGAGGCCGTCAGCTCGCAAAATCGCATGCTGACCACCGTCGCCTACCGCCTGAACGGGCAAACCACCTATGCCCTGGAGGGCAGCATCTTTGTCGCCGGCGCCGCCATGCAATGGCTGCGCGACGGCCTGAAACTGATCGATGCGGCGCCTGACTCGGAGGCCCTGGCCAGCGGCCTGGAGTCCACCGGCGGCGTCGTCATGGTGCCCGCCTTCACCGGCCTGGGCGCGCCCTATTGGGATGCGGATGCCAGGGGCGCCATTGTCGGCCTGACACGCGACAGCTCCATCGCGCAGATCGTCCGGGCCGGGCTGGAAGCGGTCTGCTATCAGACCCGGGACTTGCTGCTGGCCATGCAGCGCGACGCCACGACGGCGGGCGCGAAGGGAGAGCTCGCCCTCGATGTGCTGCGGGTTGACGGCGGCATGGTCGAGAATGACTGGCTGATGCAGTTTTTGGCCGACATCCTCGACGTCGACGTCGACCGTCCCGCCGTGACCGAGACCACGGCCCTGGGCGCGGCCTATCTGGCCGGTCTGCAAACAGGTCTTTACCCATCCACCGAGGCGATCGCGGCGCAATGGCGGCGCCAGGCCAGCTTTACCCCGGACATGGCGGACGGGCGGCGCGATCAGCTGTATGACGCCTGGCGCAAGGCGGTGGCGCGGGTGCGCACGGTACCGTGATCAAGGGGCGCTGATATCTCCTTGCCTCGGGCGGCATCCCGCGACATGATCGGCAAAATTTTTTTGGGGCACCACCCAAGCGTCCGTACGGAGACATCATGACCGTTTCAGTATTCCGCCGCATCGGCCTGTTTGTTTTTGTTTTTGCCCTGATGCCGCTGATGATGGCCGGCGGCGGTGAGGCGCAGCAGTCCACTGACCCGGAAACCGCCCGCATCGAAAAGATCATCCGCAACTATCTGCTGCAGAACCCGGAGCTGCTGGTCGAGGTGATGCGGAAACTGGAAGCGAGGCAAAAGGCCGAGGAAGAGGCCGGCATGGCCGGCAAGATCCAGGCCAACCGTGACGCCCTGTTTGCCTCCCGCAATGATTTCATTGCCAACCCCATGGGCAAGTTTCCCGTGGTGGAATTTTTCGACTATCAATGCGGCTATTGCAAACGCTTCCTGCCCACCATGGCGCGGTTGTTGAAGACGGACAAATCCGTGCGCTTCGTATTCAAGGAATTCCCCATATTGGGCGAGGTCTCGGTGACCGCCGCCAAGGCCGCCCTGGCCGCCAAGATGCAGGGCAAATACCGGACGTTTCATGACACCCTTATGGGCCTGCGCCGCCGCCTGAGCGAGGCCGCGATCTATCAGACCGCCAAGGACGTCGGCCTGGACGTCAAGCGCCTGAAACGGGATATGCAAAGCCCGAAAATCGCCCGAATTATCAAGGCGAACCGGGAGCTCGCCGCCAGCATGGGCATTCGCGGCACCCCCAGCCTGATCGTCGGCGAACGGTTGGTACCCGGCGCCATCGACTATGCCCAGCTGACCGCCCTGATCGAACAGGCGAAAACCAACTGCAAGGTCTGCTAAACCTGGAGTGAATTGTTAAGCAGACATCATCGGGGCGTCCAGGGCACCTGCACTTCCATGCATGATCTCGCGATGCTAATATTAGCGTCACGAAGAGGGAGAGAAATGCCTGTCTCGTATGATATCGACCAAGAAGCTGGTGTGGTGAGATGTGACTATTCTGGCGTTCTTGACCTCGAATGTGTGCGAATATATCAGGATGAATTGTCAGCGGATCCGAATTTCGACCCATCCTACGATTTACTCGCCAACCTCCAAGACGTTGATGAAGTGAACCTTTCGTCAGCTGAAATGCGGATAATTTCTCATCATTCGCCTTATGATAAAGATACCAAGTGTGCGATTGTAACTTCCCAGGATTTTCAGTTCGGGATGTTGCGCATGTATCAGGCCATTCAAAAAAAAGACGACGACAAAACGATGGTATTTAGGAGCTTGACTGAAGCTCACCAATGGCTTGGGCTTGATTGCGAATAAGGGCCCCACGCGATCTACAATTCCCCAAATGCCGGAGCGCGCAAACAGATTTGGAGCGATGGCCCAAAACCAGGATTACAAACTGCTTTTGCTCACTTCGGTGCCGGGAATTATCGAAGACATCACGGCCATGGCGCGGGCGCATTTCACCAATGTTGAAAGCCTGTATTGGCAAATGGGCCATAGGGAGACAAAAGCCGGCGTGTTCGAGCGGATCGCCGCCTCCGATTACAACCTGATCATCTCCCATGTCAGCAGCATTATTTTGAAACCGCGCCATCTTGCCCGGGCAACGTTCGGCGCCGTAAATATTCACCCGGCCCCGCCCGAACATCCGGGCGCCTGGGGCATTTACTGCCAGCCCGTGATCAGGCGAAATATCCGCACCCATCACGGTGTCACCCTGCACGAGATCGCCGAAGACATCGACAGCGGGCCGATTTATGCGGTTGAACGCTGGGCGGTGGATGAAAACGACAGCATCAAATCGGTCCTGAAGGAAAGCATGCGCCAATGCGAAACCATGCTTGAATTCACGGTGAAGCAGCTAGCGGACAGCGCCGATGGCACGAAGTGCTTTCAACGCGTCGACGCGCGCTGGGACGCCGGCAACGGCCATCACGGCATAGAGGACGTCCGGGCCTGGTTCCGCGAGCTTGACCCCGGACACCCCGCGCATGATGAGCGCATCGTCCTGAACCACCCCAACGCCATCATGGCGCCGCCGTATTTCTCCGACCGGGATTGATGGCGGGCCTAATCCGCCGCCTTGAGCTGTTTTTCCATCTCGTCGAAGGATGCCGGCCAAAACTCCGACAGGAAGGCCGACGTCCCCGCCTCTGACTCTTCGGAGCGGTTACCCGCCTCGTCATGGGACTGGCCCATGGTATAGCGCAGCTCCGTCCCTGTCTCGGTCTCGGTCAGATGATAGGTTTCGCGCAGGCTGAAGCCTTCATGCATGGGATCATTGATGCGGGTGGAGAAATACGCGAAAGGTTCCCAATCGGTGACCCAGTAGAAGAAATCCGCCGCCTCGTGCGCGCAGTGATAGGCCGAGCCCGTGCCGATGCGGCCCTCGGGGCGGTCAACACTGACCGCCTTCATGCCGGCCATCCAACGCTGTTTCAATTCCGGCGCGGTCAAGGCGTCCCATACCAGCGCGATCGGCAGCTCGAAATGGCGGCGGTAGGTCCAGACGCCGTCCGCCTCCTCCAGGAAGTAACGCTCGCGCCCGGCACGCACTTCCTCCCAGGCCTTGGCCAGGTCGTAAACCTGCATCGAAACCTCACCAAAATGCTCAAACGATTGCGAGAACCCGATCAGCGCCGTCTTGATTTCCATGGCCTCGACCGCCGCGTCGGAGAACAGGGCATAGCTGCGTACGCCGGTCGCCTCGCTTACATCCGTCTTGGCCATGCGGTGAACCAGAATGACGTCGGCGCCCGAGATGTCCTTCACCGGGCCGATCTGCATCTCTTCGAATTCGCCATGATGGGCCATGATCTTCAGATCCAGCATGGAGACATTGGCGCAGGCCTGGCAGGGACAGGTGGTGTTGGCGATGATGTTCTGCCGGCAGTCGGCAAAGGCGTTGTAGAGGTTCTCGCAAATCGTCAAAAACGTCTCGCCGGTGGGAAATTCCTGCTGCGTCGAATAGGCCAGTACCGCGTCGCCATCCATTTTCCAGAAATGCAGCGGCTCGCCCACCTGCTCCAGCAGGGAACCCAAAAGCGATTGCAGAATGGGGTTGGCGTGGTCCTGCTCGGAAGATGTCAGGAACTGGGTATAGCCGGAGATATCGGCGATCAGGAGATAGCCAGTATGAGTCGTCATCGTAAAACCCCACATCTACCAATGAATCACTAGATTATAACGCTTATAGCGCCCGGCTCGCGGGATGGAAACCGGCGGTTGGCAAAAACGTAAATCGCCCCTTGCCCCGGCTTTGACATGGTTCTCGACATGGTTCCCGGCATGGTTTAGGCATCGATGCATGGATCATCGGATGGGACGGGGCGCGGGATGCCTGAGCGTTTAAGAGTAGCGGTTGTCGGCGTCGGCCATTTTGGCCGTCTGCATGCGGAAAAATACGCGGCAATGGATGATGTGGAACTGGTCGCCGTGGTTGACCAGGATGCCGAGCGCGCCGCCGAGATCGCCGCCGCCCATGGCTGCCAGGCACTGGCGCACCATAAGGAGTTAGCCGGCCAGGTCGATGCCGCCTCGTTGACTGTGCCCACCAGCCTGCATCATGCCGTGGGGCTGGAGCTGTTGGAAATGGGCCTGAGCCTGTTGGTGGAAAAACCCATTACCGAGACCGTGGACAGCGCCAACGCCCTGATCGCCACCGCCAAGGCCAGGGGCCTGACCCTGCAGGTCGGGCATCTGGAACGCTTTTCGCCAGCTTATTTCGCCCTGGCCGAACGGGTCGGCAAACCGCTGTTTATCGAGGCCAACCGCATCGCGCCGTTTCAGCCCCGGGCCAAGGACGTCAACGTGGTCCTCGACCTGATGATCCACGATATCGATCTGATCATGGCCCTGGTCAAATCACCGCTGATATCCGTCGATGCGGTGGGCGCGGCGGTGGTCTCGGAGGGCGAGGATATCGTCTCCGCGCGGCTGGGCTTTGGTTCGGGCTGCGCCGCTAATCTGACTGCCTCCCGGGTCTCGCTCAAGACCGAACGCAGCATGCGCATTTTCCAGCCCGACGCCTATCTGGTGGCCGATCTGGCCCAGCGCAAGGTAACGTCACGGCGCAAGGGCGAGGGCGAGATGTTCCCCGGCATACCGAACATCGAGACCGAGGAATTCAGCTTCGAACAGGCGGATGCTCTCGCCCACGAGATCACGGATTTCGTGCGCTGCGTGCGCAGCAAGGAAACCCCGGCGGTGAATGGCGAAGCGGGCCGGGACGCAGTCCAGGCCGCCCTGATGATCACCGACAGTCTACAGGCCCATCGCCGCCTGCTGGAGCAAAGCGGCGTGATTTAGACCATTTTCGTCGCCGAGCCGCCCGCTCCCCCTCCCGGCCACCCCCAAGGCGCCTTTGGGAGTATGATCCCGTGGGTGGCCGGGAGGGGGAGCGGGCGGATAAGCCAATTCCGAAAAGGTCTAGTTCCGGTATTCCGGCTCTTCACGGTCCAGGATGCGTCGTAGCGCGGCGAAGTGGCGTTCGGCTACCTTGGGGCGCTCGGTGCTCATTTGCTGGCGCACCCGGTCGCGGACCTCTTGCGATATGGTGCGCATTTTGGCGCCTGTCGATCGCGCCAGGATCTGAAATTCCGCCGCCCGTTCCAGGTAATACAGATCGTTGAAGGCATCCGCCACGGTCGGCCCCACCGCCATGACGCCGTGGCTGGCCATCATCAACAGGCTGCGGTTGCCCATTTTCTGGGCCAGGCGGTCGCCCTCCTCGGCGCTCAACGCCAGGCCCTCGTAGTCATCGTCATAGGCGATGCGTTCATCGAACATCAGAGCGTTCTGTTCGCACATTTCCAACCGACCCCCTTCCAGCAGGGTCAGCGCCGTGGCTTGCGGTTGATGGGTATGCATGGCGACGGTCGCGGCGGGACAGGCCAGATGCACCCGGCTGTGGATATAGAAGGCCGTATCCTCGACCTCGTTGTCGCCTTCCAGAACTGTGCCTTCGGCATCGCAGAGCACCAGGGAGGAGGCGGTAATCTCCGACCAGTGCCAGCCGTAGGGATTGATCAGAAATTTATCCCCGCGCACCACGCCGTCATCGCCGGCCACGGCCATGGAGAAATGATTATCCACCCCCTCGTTCAGGCCAAGCCGCGCCGCCCAGCGCAGGGAGGCCGCCAAATCAATCCGCATCTGCTGTATATTCGACATGCTATTCAAACTTTCCCCATAACAAGCACCACGACTTGGTGCTAACCGGCGGGCAATGTGCCGTTCCGGGAGCAAAACCGCAAGACCCCCTTTGCTATGCCGCGCCATGGCGCCGCTGGACAGGGATGCCCGCATTCCTATAATCAGCTAATACGACCAGGGGTAAATAAGTATGGGGATACGACCTTGCCAATCCAGATTGATCCGGCGACAGGCCTGAAAAAATTCAACACGCGCGCCGCCAAGGCCTCCGCCAACATCGCCGGCAAGGGCTATTCGGTCATTAATGACGAGGCCCTGAAGACGCTGCCGCCTCCACCGCCCGGCGCCGTATTCAACGCCGAGGAGCAGGCCAAGTACCGCGAATTCAAGGAACAGCGCCAGGGCGCGGCCGACTACATGGCCATGGAAGGCGAGTTCAGCAAATATCTCGAGGATGTCTATTCCGCCGCGCCCGTGGAACGGGAAGCGTTGGAGGACGAATGCGAAATTCTCGTGGTCGGGGCCGGCTTCGCGGCTCTGATGCTGTGGTACAAGCTGCGCGCGGCGGGCTTTAGCGATGTACGCTTTTGCGAAAAGGGCGGCGATGTGGGCGGCACCTGGTATTGGAACCGATACCCCGGCATCGCCTGCGATGTGGAATCCTACAGCTATCTGCCGCTGTTGGAGGAGATGGAATATTTCCCCACCATGAAGTTCGCCTCCGGCTTCGAAATTCTCGAATACTGCCAGAAGATGGCGGAGAAATACGGCTTCTACGAACGCTGCCTGTTTCACACCACCGTGGGCGAAACCACCTGGGACGAGGCAACAGGCCGCTGGACCGTGACCACGGACCGGGGGGATCGGATGCGGGCCCGCTATGTGGTCCTCGCCAACGGCATCCTGACGACGCCGCGCCTGGCCCGCATTGACGGCATGGAGAGCTATCAGGGCGATGCCTTCCATACCTCGCGCTGGGACTACAACGTTGATCTGAAGGACAAGCGCGTGGGCATCATCGGCACCGGCGCCACCGCCGTGCAGGTCATTCCGGAAATCGCCAAGATCGTCAAAGAGCTTTACGTCTTCCAACGCACGCCGTCGTCCATCGACGTACGCGACCAGCGCGCCACCACGGAAGAGGAAATCGAAGTCTGGAAAAAGGAACCCGGCTGGGCCCGGGCCCGGCGCGAGCGGCTGGCGACAATCTCGTCCGGGCGCACGGCCCTGAAGGGCAACGACGATTTTCTCTCGGGCAAGGTGGCGGATTTCAAACCGCGCAAGAAACATGCGCGGGCGCTGTCGCCCGAGGAGTTGATGGAAAAGCAGCTCAACACCAATTTCCGCATCATGGAACAGATCCGCGCCCGCGTGGACGAAACCGTGGAGGATCCGGCAACCGCCGCCGCCCTGAAACCCTATTACACATACGGCTGCAAACGGCCGGCCTTTCACGACGAGTTTCTGACCACCTTCAACAAACCCCACGTCACCCTGGTCGATACCGCGCCAACGGGAGTCAGCGAGATCAACACCAGGGGCGTGGTGCACGAGGGCAAGGAATATCCGGTGGAT
This sequence comes from uncultured Rhodospirillaceae bacterium, assembly GCA_964590195.1. Taxonomy (GTDB): domain Bacteria; phylum Pseudomonadota; class Alphaproteobacteria. The sequence goes on from CAZPWJ010000113.1 coordinate 12,417, forward strand.
GTGCTGATTTACGCCACCGGCTTTCAATGGATGGCGACGGCGACCTTCGAGGGCGTGATCGGCCGCGATGGCCGGACCCTGCGGCAAAAATGGCTGGACGAGGGCACCAAGACATTCCTGGGCCTGCACAGCCATGGCTTTCCCAATATGCTGATCATGTCGGGGCCACAGGGCGGCGGCGGCCAGTTCAATTTCACCAGGGGGATCGAGGCCCATACGGACTATGTGGTCTGGATGCTATCTACGTTACGGGAAAGAGGCGCCGGCATTGTCGACATCACCCCGGAATCGGAAATCGAATACGCCGAACACTGCCGCCTGGCGGATTTGAACACCCGCCCCCTGCGCGATTGTGTTTCCTATTACAACGGCGAAGGTAATGCGGAGCCGGGCAGTCTGGCCTATTATGGCGGGCCGGCCAAATGGCACGAGCTGCGCGCCGCCGCGCAGGCGGCAATGGACACATACGTCTTTGCCCCGGCTCCGGCTTCAGCGCCAGCTTTGGCATCGGGGGCGGTGGACGCCGCGCAATAGATGGCCGGTCTTTGGGGCACTATTTTGAAGAAGGGGAAGTTTCTCATGGTTAGCAAAAGTGAACGGGCGGTTTTGGCGGGCGGCTGTTTTTGGGGCATGCAGGATCTGATCCGCGCCCTGCCGGGCGTGATCGACACCCGCGTCGGCTACACAGGCGGCGATATCCCAAACGCCACTTATCCCAATCACGGCAACCATGCCGAGGGCATCGAGATCATCTTTGATCCGGAGACAATCAGCTTTCGAACGCTGTTGGAGTTTTTCTTTCAGATCCATGATCCCTCCACCCTGAACCGCCAGGGCAACGACCTAGGACCTTCATACCGGTCGGCCATCTACTATGTGGACGAGGCCCAGAAGGCGGAGGCCGAACGCACCATCAGGGATGTCAATGAATCCGGCCTGTGGCCGGGCAAGGTGGTGACCGAGGTCGAACCGGTGGGTGATTTCTGGCAGGCCGAACCGGAGCATCAGGATTATCTCGAACGTATCCCGCACGGCTATACCTGCCATTTCATCCGCCCGAACTGGAAACTGCCCCGGCGCGAAAACGCCGGCGAAGACGCGGCCTGATAGGCGAAGGCCGCCGAACGCCTATCTGTTCTCGTCCCCGCCTCCATCATCGCTGACGACGGGACGTGGGTGGGGAATAATTTCAAGCAGGTCAGTCTCCTCAAAGTACGCGAGATCAAGGTGGCGAGCTTCGTCCTGACGCGAAAACATCACGCTGGCGGCATCCTGCAGCAGCTCGCCAAGGTCCATCCTGGCGTCGAGGCGCTCGGTCACCGCGTGGCCGAGAACCTCCATCAGGTCGATCGTAACGGGGAGCACATACTCTCCATGGTCCTGAATACCGGTCATCAGTTCCTTATCGAACCTCAGTTCGTCCCAGTGCGCGAAGGCGGTGCCGCGGCCGCCCTCCAGTTCGACCTCCATCCGTTCGAGCTCGGCCAGTTGGCCCACTGCCTCGGGCGTGAACTTGCCCGTGTCCCGGTCGAACAGCTCGTTCCATTCGTCCCAGCCAATTCCGAGTGAATGGCCAATCTCATGAATGATCGTTCCGGCGATTTCATTTTCCGTGAACCGCCCGAGATACTTCGTGTTGAACTCCACCCGGCCGTAACGGACTCCTTCTTTCGTGTAGGGCTCATAGGCGCTCGCGATGGTATTGCCGCTGTGCGTGAACGTTCCGAGGCGGATCACGATCGAGTACTTCGGCTCCACGAACCGGTTCCAGAAGTTGCAGGCCGTCCGCGCCCCTATCTTTAACT
>CAZPWJ010000114.1:0-13947 GCA_964590195.1 uncultured Rhodospirillaceae bacterium
GCTTGGTTCAATCAAAGTTTTGCCACGGTGGGGCAATATGTCGATTGCTGCAAAATCTGTCTTTCGATGTCTCTAAAAAATGAATTTGGTTGCTGCGGAGGTCGCCAAACCCGCCATGAAATAAGAAAGGGCCCCGCTGTCGCTGCCGGAGAGGAGGGGGCATTGCTATTTGCGACACGCGGGGCCCCGATGCCTAAAAATGGGCATCATCCGGCCCGCCGCCTATCAGTCCTCGGCACGGCGGCAAGCCGGAATTAGACATAATATGGGGTCAATGGCACGATATTAAAAGGCCTGGGCGACGATAATTTTCTCAATTGATCGTGAAGACCGGCGTTTTGCTGTAGCCTACTTTCGGAATGGTGATCGAGCTCAGCACACCCCGGTTATGCCTGCGTCCATTGGTCGCGGGCGACGGGGCGGCCATGGCCGTGTTATTCGCGGATGAGGCGGTGCGAAAGCACTTGGCGGTGGGGCCATTGGATGCCAGGGGCGCGGCCAATTTCGCGGCCAGTTTCATTTCCGCCAGTGCGGATGAATGGCGTGATGGGGGCTGCGGCGCCTTGGCCGTGGTGCCGCATGATCAGGGACGCCAATCCGGCCGGCAGCCGGCCATCGGCTATTGCGGGTTGCGCCTATTGCCTGACCGGATCACGGCGGTGGAATTGCTCTATGCCCTGGGGTCAAGCCATTGGCGCCAGGGCTTGGCGACGGAGGCGGCGGGCGCGGTCCTGGAATGGGGCTTTGCCAACCTGCCGGTGCGCGAAATTCAGGCCTTTACCCGGCCCAAACATGCCGCCTCGCGCCGGGTGCTGGAAAAACTCGGCCTGCGTCACCTTGGCGAGACCGACCGTTATTACGGCGAGACCCTGGCCGTCTACAGCCTGCCGCGCCCGCCCTTACCCTAAATATTCAGTCGCTGCCGGCCATGGCGAAGGCTTCCGCGCCGGTCTGACTGCCCACCAGATGCTGTACCGGCGCCAGCCAGTGGGCGAAAAAGCGCCGGGACCAGCGTTCGATCTGATCATTATAAGTGGCATGGCCGGCATGCTGGCGATCACGGGCCTGGGCTCCGGGCAGGACCATGCGGTGGGCCGCCTTGGTGCTCCACCGGTACAGCATTTCGCCCGTGACATCGGGATGGAACTGCACGCCATAGGTCTTGCCGATGCGGAAGGCTTGATTGGGAAACAATTCGCTGCCCGCCAGATGCTGGGCCCCGTGGGGCAGGGTGAAGCCCTCGCTGTGCCATTGATAGAAATAGTTTTCCGCATCAAACAGTTCCGTCCCGGCGGCACTGGGGGTAACTTTGTAAAAGCCGATTTCGTGAAAGCCGTCCGGGTGGCCCGAAACAGTGCCGCCCAGATAGCGCGAAAGCAGCTGGGCGCCCAGGCAAATACCGAGAAATGGCTTGTCCGCGCGCAGCGGCACTTCCAGCCAGTCCAGCTCGTTGCGGATATAGGGCAGACGATCGTCGTTGGCACTAATAGGCCCGCCGAACATTACGGAGGCGGCATAATCGTCAAGGTGTTCGGGCAGGGGATCGCCACAGGCATGGCGGCAGATTACCGGCTCATAGCCGAACTCCTCCACCATCTGGCCGATCCGGCCCGGGGTAGAGGTTTCCTGATGAACAATAAGCAGTATACGCGGTTTCATGGCATCCCAAGTTTGCCGGCACCCCAATAATGGGCTCCAGTCTTAAAGGCCGCAGCCCTCGGAGACAATAGCATGCAAGCGATTACCCAATCGCTAAAGCCATAAATACGGGCTGAAACCCGCTAATGCGGGCCGCTATTCCGCCGCCCGCCCGGCACCGGGCGCCGATGCCTGTGCCAATTCCGCCAGACCGCTGCTCAGGGCGGCGGCATCCCGGATCATCTCCTCTATGATCTCCGCCGTTGGCCGGATCCTGGTAATCATGCCGGCAACCTGTCCGGCGGCACCCTGCCGCCGCTCGTTTTTGTCGGCCTTGTCGGAATAGCCATGGTTTTGCCGGGTGATCTGACGCAGGCGCTGCAGCTCTTCCTTGGGCGCGCCGGACAGACGGGCCTCTTCATAGGCACGGATTTCCGGCGTTGCGATACAGCGTACCGTGGCGCCGGTCAGGGCTGTGGTGACAATGGTGTCCGTGGCCTGCATCTCTAGAATGGCGTTCTGGTACCAATCGCTGACATCCGCCTCCTCCGTCGCGATCAGCGCCGTGCCCAACTGCACACCGACCGCGCCCAGGGCCAGCATGGCCAAAAATCCGCGGCCATCGCCAATACCACCCGCCGCCAGTACCGGGATATCAACCGCATCGACCACCTGGGGCACAAGGGCCAGGGTCGACACCCCGCCCACATGGCCGCCGGCCTCGCTGCCCGAGGCGATCACCGCGTCCACGCCTTCCGCCTGCACGCGCAGGGCGTGCCGCACCGAGGGGATCACCGGGATCACCTTGATGCCCGCATCCTTCATGGTGCCAACGGCATCTTCGCCCGGGTCGGCCCGGCCGGTGGTAACAATGGGCACCTCCATCTCGACACAGATGCGGGCTCTGGATTCGGTAAAGGCCTTGCCCATGGGCGTGATGTTGACCGCCACCGGCTTGTCGGTCAAACCGCGCGCCGCCTCGATATCGGCGCGCAAGGCCTCTTCCGTGCCGCCAAATGTGGGCAGGATGCCCAACCCCCCGGCCTCGGAGGTGGCGGCGACCAGGCGCGGGCCCCCCGCGCCCTGCATCGCGCCTTGCAATATGGGATAGCGAATGCCCAGCAGATCGCAAATTTCGGTGTGGAATGTAGGGTGAAACATCTGGAACTCTCCTCCTGTGCCGCGAGACGCCGCCGCGGCGGCTACAGCTACAGCTACTGGGCCTGCGCACTGACGGCGCATTTGGCTTGCAGCCGTACCATAGCACTTCCGGTCGTTCCGTGGTCCATGGCATAGTGCACTTCTGGATAGCCAGACGACAGCGGAGAATAGCACGTGCGCAAGATTGCATCGGGTATCACGGTGATCGCGGGATCGCTGTTGTTGGCGGCCTGCGCCCAGGAAGCCGTGTGGCATAAATCAGGTGGCACGGCGGCGATATTCGAACAGGATTCATCGACCTGTTTCCGGGGCGCCTCGATCCAGGCGCAAATGCAGATCGGCAAGCGTGGCGGTGGCGTCGCGCCGCAGATCGAATTGCGTACCAACGTGGGCCGGGTCCGCGATACGACCGCCAGCGCCCGCGAGGCCATTTCACTGGAGGAAAAGGCCATCCGCGGCAAGCTCTACTCCCAATGTATGCACCGCCTCGGCTACCGCCTGGCCAAACCGGAATAGTGCTCATTAGCGTTTGGTCTCGCGATACAGGATGAACATGCCGGCGGCCACGACCAGGGCCGCGCCCAACAGCTTCATGGGGCCCGGCACGTCGCCCCAGACCATGAAGCCGATTATCGCGGCCCAGACCAGGGAGAGATATTTCATCGCCGATACTGAATATGACTGTAGAACAATGACGGATCATCGCCGCTTTCATGAACCTGATACAGCGTAAATAACGGGCTGTTGCGGCTCCCGACCGTGCTGTCGATCAAGACAATGCCGTCGTCGCTATCGATGGTCGCCGACGCCAACGTCTGAAATACAGTATCGTCACGGGCGGCATGAAGTTCCGAAACTTGGGCAATCGACAACTTCTTGCCGTAAAGCGCGGCGGCGTTGGCGGGGAAGCCTTGTATCCGATTGCCGACTTTGGCGTACTCGATCCAGTCGGCTCCGACCCTGACCATCCTGGCATCGATCATCGCCTTCATATAGGGCGTCTGCTCGAAAACCGTTTTGACAAGGCGAAAAGCCGTATCCACGGATTGCGTCGCACTGTTGGCGACAATAGCAACGGTCTGTGTCTGCCGCGTCAGGAAGCGCCATGTAATGATTAGTGCCGTTGCCAGCGTCTTGCCGTGTCGGCGTGGCCAACAAAGAACGATAGTGCTGTAGCCGCCATCCAGAGCCGTCCGAAGCTCTTCTGCTTCGCGCTTGCTCGGCACATAGATTTCGTATCCGCCCTTCGACGACGGCACGCGCGGCTGCACATCGCCGGACGCGCCTATCGAGGAAATCTTGCAAGCCATTCAGTTCGTCATTCGCCAGACGGCGATCACCTATGATCTGAGTGCGGATGTTTTCGATTTGGATAGCAACGCCGAAAGCGGCGCGGCGAAATTGGTTGAGCAACGTGATCTCCACATGTACATCGATAACCGGGTCATCGGCATCCTGTACGTACACCGCTACGCCAAGGTTCCCCACTACGACGCCTGGAAGATCCTGGGGGATTGCTTCGTCAGCCTCGGTCGCTGGGAGGTTATCTGGACGCCCCCAACGGTTCGGGGGCGGTCGTTGTCTTCGGCGGTGTAGGGGCTGGGTAGGCATCCCCTGGTGGTGCGCTGCCACGGTCCACGGGCATGGGTGCGGTGAGATGTTGGTAACTACTTGTTGGCGTCGATGACATCCGCTTTCTCAATGACGCCCAATAGGCTGTCAATGAAAGCGCACACTTTCAGTGCGTCTTCACGGCCAAACTTGTCGCTGATCTGGTGGTGAGTTGGATTGCGGAAAGCGAACATCACGCCCCGGCAGATGTCTGCGAAACCCTTCTGCTCACCATCGTCATCGCTCACCTTCAACACTGTCTTGCCTATTTCCGACTTGATAACTGTGTTCACAAGCTGTGTGCCAGTCAGATCTTGGTTGCTGCTAGACATGGTCCTAATCCGATCTTCCAACACCTGTGTGGCTTGATTGATCGCCCGGTCAAAGTTGCTTGGGGCAGACAGTAAATCCGCGCACCGGCCCTTAAGCTCCTCGTCCTTTATGGAGTTATACAGTGTACCAATCTCAATGATTTCACTGGAAACGTGGTAGACATTCTCCAGGTACGCTGTGAGTTGGTATAGTTTACCTTTGATGCCACCAGTAATCCAACGACGCTCCCTCTTGTCCGGATGAAAGATTTCATCAGGACCTACCATAAAGTGCTCGAAGGTCTCGCCGGTAACCTCAAATAGTCCGTTTGCGATGTCATTGATATCCTGCCCGATCCCAACATTGGCATAGATGGTTGAGGGGATAGCCCTTTCGAGGCCCTTTAGCCGCGCATACAGTCCACGAAGTTTCACACGATCAATCGCCATGTCGTTATCCACCCTTCTCTTCATCATTCAGCCCTTGGGCGGCAGTGCTAAATTTCACCTGCTCCCGGCGTTCTTCAGATTGCCTATCAAGGCGATCCCATTCCTTTTGTCTGATGCGGTCGTGGTCCGCGACCTTGCGACTGGCTTTCGTGATGGCTCGGAAACCCATGACAATACAACCGCCCGCTAGGACAAGCTGGATAAGCCCCCAAGGGAAATCAAGTATGAGTGACCACGGGTCGCTCTCCATGTAGTGACCAGGGGCGATCCGCTGAATGAGCAGGCCAATGACAAACGCGGAGAGAAACCAAGGCGTCCCTGGTGACATGGCGTCGATCCCTTGTTGGTTGTTCGGGATAGGAAGTTATACCCGATGTGGCAAATGATCAAACCTAGGGCGACCATTCACAGGGCGTAGTCAGGCGCTGGCCAGTAGAGCGGCCAATGACACCGCTGACCGAGGCTACGACGGGGTGGTATCGAAGTGGCGTCTAAGGAAATCAACCAGACGCGGGACGTCTCCTCCAAGGAGCTTGCCGAGAAACTTTACATCTGATCCCCACCCGATGGGGGTTGCGGTTACGAGAGATGCCTCATCGGGGCGCGGAGGTGGAGTGCCGTGGTTCCCCCTGGTGGGGCTGTTCTATTGGCCCGAACGTGTCCCCGCAACGTGTCCCCGCAGCGCCCCTTTGGGGCACAATAATCGGCTAAAAACTGCAAAAAATATTGGTTGGTTGGGAACCCAGGATTCGAACCTGGACTTACGGAGTCAGAGTCCGCTGTCCTACCATTAGACGAGTTCCCACCAAGACCATAGGACGCGAAATTGTCCCAGCTACGCCGGCTGCGCGCAACCTATTTAGCAGCCGTCGCGATGTCAACCGATGGCGTCGGGCATCCTGCCTATTGCAAGGAGACCGCCAAACAGTCAAGTTATAGATAGGGAGTGCTAAAAAAAGTTAAAGATGGTGGCTGCAATGTCAGCGCAGGGTGGAAATCGACGCGATACGCGGCGCGGGGGACGGAATGGAAAGGCGGCCATGGCGGGGCCGCCGGAACATACCTATGCCGCGATCGACCTAGGTACCAACAACTGCCGTCTGTTGGTCGCCAAGCCGGTGGACGAGGGCTTTCGCGTGGTCGACGCATTTTCCCGCATCGTCCGCCTGGGCGAGGGGGTCAACGGCAGCCAACAGCTTTCGGCGGCGGCCATGGAGCGGACCATCGCGGCGCTAAAAGTCTGCGCCGATAAAATGCGCCGGCGCCGGGTCACCCGGGCCCGCTGTGTCGCCACCGCCGCCTGCCGCAAGGCGGACAATTGTGACGAATTCCTCTCTCGTGTCGAAAAGGAAGCCGGCCTGCATCTGGAAACCATCTCGGCCGAGGAAGAGGCCAACCTGGCCATCGCCGGCTGCCGGCCCTTGATGGAGCGGGAAACCAGCCATGTTCTGGTGTTCGATATCGGCGGCGGCAGTACCGAATTGGTCTGGGCCGAACATGACCCCGAAACCGGCATCGATCCCATCGCCATGACCTCGCTGCCTCACGGCGTCGTCGGCATCGCCGAACAGCATGGCGGCGGCGATTTCAGCCCCGACCAGTACGAAGCCCTGGTGCAACGCCTGGAAGTTGATTTTCGTGCCTTTGAAGCGGCCCACGGCATCAATGAAAAATTCCGCCGGGGCAGGGTGCAGATGATTGGTACCTCCGGCACCGTCACCACATTGTCGGGGGTGCATTTGGGCCTGGAGAAATATGACCGTGACCAGGTGGATGGCCTGTGGCTGTCTTTCACGGATGCTTGCGGTGCTGCTGAACAGTTGCGGCGCATGAATGTGCAACAGCGCGCGGCCCATCCCTGCATTGGCCGTGGCCGGGCCGATCTGGTCGTCGCGGGCTGCGCCATATTGGAGGCGATCCGCCGCACCTGGCCGTGCGAGAAATTGCGCGTCGCCGACCGTGGCGTCCGCGAGGGCCTGTTGTTGTCCCTGATGCGCTGGGACCGGCAACGCGCGGCGGCGGCGCCCAGCAACGCCGTACGCCAATGACACCCCCAGCGGGCGGCGGCGGCAAAGGCAAAGGCGGTGGCGGCGGCGGTGGCGGTGGCAAGTCCAAGCCGTCGGGGCGTAACCTGTCGGTCCGCGTACGCACGGCGCGGCGGCGTAAGACATCGTCGACGCGCTGGCTGCAACGGCAACTGAACGATCCGTATGTGATCGCCGCCAAGAAGGACGGCTACCGTTCCCGCGCCGCATACAAGCTGTTGCAGTTGGACGAAAAATTCGGCCTGCTGAAAAAGGGCCTGGCGGTGGTTGACCTGGGCGCCGCGCCCGGCGGCTGGACCCAGGTCGTGGTTACCGCCGTGGGTGCAAAGGGCAAGGTTCTGGCTGTCGACGTGACCGAGATGGATGCCATGGGCGGGGCGCAGACCCTGGTTGGCGACGTCACGGACCTGGAAACCGAGACGGCGATCCGCGCGGCTCTGGGCGGGCCGGCCGATCTGGTTTTGAGCGATATGGCGCCGCCCGCCACCGGTCACCGGGCCACGGATCATCTGCGCATCATCGCCCTGGCCGAGGCGGCCCTGGATCTGGCCAAAAGCGTGCTCTCGCCCGGCGGCGGCTTTGTCGCCAAAGTCTGGCAGGGCGGCGCGGAGCAGGAGCTGCTGGCCGCCATGAAGCGGGATTTTGCCTTTGTCCGCCATGCGAAGCCGGAGGCCTCGCGCTCGGACTCGCCGGAAATGTACGTAGTGGCAACCGGTTACCGGGGCGGCGGCGACACCTGACATAACAACGTAGGCGCGGGATGTTTTTTGCGCTATACGAAAGCTCGAACCGCGGAGAGCAGTGTTATGAGTGAAGATTTCCAACCCTATCTTGAGCCCGCGACATACGTGGACAGCGACCATCCTGCGGTGATTGAATTCGCCAACCGCGCTGGCGGCAAGGACGGCACGGATCTGGAAAAGGCGGTGCGCCTGTACTACGCCGTGCGCGACGATTTCCGCTATGACCCTTATGGGGTGGAGATGACCGAGCACGGCATGAAGGGCAGTTCCGTGCTGGAACGGGGCAATGGTTTTTGCATCACCAAGGGCGCCTTGATGGCGGCGGCCTGCCGGGTTCTGGGAATTCCGGCCCGCCTGGGCTTCGCCGATGTGCGCAACCATCTGGCTTCGAAGCGCATGGTCGAACTGATGGGCACCGATCTTTTTGTCTATCACGGCTTTGTCGAGATCTATCTGGAAGGCAAATGGGTCAAGGCGACACCGGCCTTCAATCTTTCGCTCTGCGAGAAATTCGGCACCCTGCCCCTGGAATTCGATGGCCGCACCGATTCGGTCTTTCACCCCTTCGATGCCGCCGGCAACCAGCATATGGAGTATATCACCGAGCATGGTTCCTTCGCCGATACCCCGTTCGACGATATCAAGGCTTCCTTCATCAAGCATTATCCGGCCATGTATGCCGATGATCCGGATCGTTTCGTCGCGGGCGACATGGAAGCGGAGGCGGAGGCTGATCGGGCTGGCGGATGACAGTGCGAAACCCAATAAATTTCATCACAGGGCGCTTCATGCGCCCTGTTTTTGTTTGCACGGACATGGCATAGTGCGCGCCATTTTCAGGAGGCGGGAAACAATATGAAAATATCCGAGGCATTGACGTTCGATGATGTTCTTCTGAAACCGGCGGCATCCGCCGTCTTACCGAACCAGGTAACCACCAATACCCAGGTCACCAAGGCTATTCCCCTGGGCATTCCCCTGCTCTCTTCGGCCATGGATACGGTGACCGAGCACCGCCTGGCCATCGCCATGGCGCAATTGGGCGGCCTGGGCGTGATCCACAAGAACCTGACGGCGGAGGAACAGGCCGAGGAAGTCCGCCGGGTAAAAAAATTCGAAGCCGGCATGGTGGTCAATCCAGTCACCATTCATCCCGATCAAAGCCTGGACGATGCCCTGAACCTGATGGACTACCACGGCATCTCCGGTATTCCGGTGGTTGAGGAAGGCTCGGGCAAACTGGCCGGTATCCTGACCAACCGGGATGTGCGCTTCGCCACCGACAAGCGCCAGCCGGTGAAGGAATTGATGACCCATGAAAACCTGGTCACCGTGCGCGAGGGCATTGATAGCGGCGAGGCCAAGCGCATGCTGCACCAGCACCGCATTGAAAAGCTGTTGGTGGTGGACGAGAATTATAAATGCGTCGGTCTGATCACCGTAAAGGATATGGAAAAGGCGACGACCTATCCCAATGCCGCCAAGGACGAACAGGGTCGTCTGCGCGTGGCGGCGGCTACCGGCATTGGCAAGGACGGTTTGGCCCGCACGGAAGCTCTAATTGATGCCGGCGTTGATCTGATCATTGTCGATACGGCCCATGGCCATTCCGCCGGTGTGCTGAACAGCGTCAATGAGATCAAGAAATTAAGCAATTACACCCAATTGGCGGCGGGCAACGTGGCCACCGCGGAAGGTGCCAAGGCCTTGATCGATGCCGGCGCCGATGCGGTCAAGGTCGGCATCGGGCCCGGCTCCATCTGCACAACGCGCATCGTGGCCGGCGTCGGCATGCCGCAGCTCACCGCCATCATGGAAGCGGTCGAGGCCGCGCAGAAAAACGATACGCCCGTCATCGCCGATGGCGGCATCAAATATTCCGGCGATCTGGCCAAGGCCATTGCCGCGGGCGCCAACTGCGCCATGATCGGCTCCCTGCTGGCCGGCACGGAAGAGGCGCCGGGCGAGGTCTTTTTGTACCAGGGCCGCTCCTATAAATCCTATCGCGGCATGGGCTCGCTGGGCGCCATGGCGCGGGGCTCCGCCGACCGTTATTTCCAGGAGGAAATCCGCGACGCCATCAAGCTGGTGCCCGAGGGCGTGGAAGGCCGGGTGCCGTACAAGGGCCCGGTTTCTGATATCATTCACCAGCTGATCGGCGGCCTGCGCGCGGCCATGGGTTATACGGGCAACGGCGGCCTGGACGATATGCGCACCAAGTGCCAGTTCGTCCGGGTGACCCAGGCCGGCTTCCGGGAAAGCCATGTGCACGACGTTTCCCTAACGCGGGAAGCGCCGAATTATCCCATAAACCAGTCTTAGTAATTCAATCCTAGAAAGACAGGCCCCATATGATTCCCGGCGCCCGCATACAGGCGGCCATCGAACTACTGGACCAAATCGGCGCGGCTACGGTTCCGGCTGACCGTTTGGTCGGCAATTATTTTCGCTCCCGCCGGTATGCCGGCTCCAAGGACCGGCGGGCGGTGACGGAAACTGTTTATGACGTCCTCCGCCGGCAGGGTGAATATGCCTGGCGGGCTGGCGGTGGAGACAGCCGGCGCCTGGTATTGGCGCATTTGATGTCGGATGCCAACGCCCAGGCCGAGGCGGTGGCCGCTTTGTTCGATGCCGCCAAGTTTTGCCCCGCCGACCTGGATGCCGATGAGAAAGCGGCGCTGGAGAAACTGGCGCGAGAAGCCAGCCCGGAAGCCCCTGCATGGGTTGTGGGCAATTATCCCGAATGGCTGCAGCAATCCTTGCTGCGGCGGTTCGGCGATAACTTAGGGATGGAAATGGCGGCCATGCAGGGCCGGGGGGCGGTCGATCTGCGGGTCAACACCCTGCGCTCCGATATCGCCAAGGCCGTGGAAGCTCTCGCCCAGGACGATATCGCCATCACCCCTGGCAAACTCGCCCCCACGGCCCTGCGTCTGAACAGCCGCCGCTCCATGATCAATCACCCGCTTTATCAAAGCGGCGCGGTCGAGATTCAGGACGAAGGTTCGCAACTGGTGGCTCTGCTATGCGCGGCCAAGCCAGGCCAGCAGGTCATTGATTATTGCGCCGGCGCGGGGGGAAAAAGCCTCGGCCTGGCGGCGCAAATGAATAACAAGGGGCAGATTTTCGCCTTTGACAGCGCGCCGCAACGGCTTCGCCCCTTGCGCGCGCGCCTGCAACGGGCCGGGGCGCGGAATATTCAGGTGCATGCCCTTGCCGACGCCGCCGCCATTGCCGCCCTGGCCGCGCTGGACGGAAAGGCGGACCGGGTATTGTTGGATGTGCCGTGCAGCGGTTCCGGCGCCTGGCGCCGAAATCCGGAAAGCAAATGGCGCCTGACGTCCGAAAAACTCGCCCAATACGGCGCCACCCAGGGCGAAATTCTGCGCCGCGCCGCGCCGCTTGTGAAACCCGGCGGCCGCCTAGTCTATGCCACCTGTTCGATCCTGATGGAAGAAAACGAAGACCAGATCGAAAGCTTCCTGAAAGAACGGCCGGAATTCGAGGTTTTGCCCGTCGGCGGCGTCTGGCACGAAACCCTGGGTACCGAATGCCCCAGCGATGATCCCTACCTGCATCTGACGCCGGCAAGGCACGGCACCGACGGTTTTTTCATCGCCATACTGGAGCGGCGCGCGGAAACTTGATGTGTGTTTGAACGGCCCCTTGGCTATGGTCCGGAATAGCCGTTAAAGAAATGGGGGTTGATCATGAAATGTTTCATGGCGTGTCTAATGGCGCTGATGCTGATGTCCGGAACGGCATTGGCGGCGGGCAGTGATGAAGAGACAAAAAAGGACAGCCCCTGGGGCCCGGCCGCGCGCAAGGCCATCGCCGAAAAAGATTGGAGCGGCGCGATCAATCTGTTTCAACGCGACGTGGCGGCGAAAACCGCTACCGCCGACACGTACAATTATCTCGGCTTTGCCCATCGCGGTTTGCAACAATACGACAAAGCCTTTGAATATTACGCCATTGCCTTGAAAATGAACCCGCAACACCGGGGCGCACACGAGTATGTGGGCGAGGCCTATTTGGCGGTGGGTAATCTGGATAAAGCCAAGGAACACCTGGCGGCGCTGGATCGAATCTGTTTTTTTGGCTGCCAGGAATATGACGATTTGAAAGCCGCCGTCGCCGCCTACCGGCCAAAATAGGGCACTTCACCGCAGCCCCGCGAAAGGCCCTTGCGCCAGGGCCGAGGGCCGTCGTAAAGCTGCCTTATGAATAAATCTTCGACGGAAAGCATCCTGATCCTCGATTTTGGCAGTCAGGTCACGCAATTGATCGCCCGCCGCCTGCGCGAGAGCGGCGTTTATTGCGAAATCGTACCCTATTTCAAGGGCGAAGAGGCCCTCGCCGCCTCCCGGCCCAACGGGGTCATCCTTTCGGGCGGACCGTCTTCCGCCACGGAAAGCGATACGCCGCGGGCACCGCAAAGCCTGTTCGAGATGGGTATCCCCGTACTGGGCATCTGCTATGGCCAGCAGGCCATGTGCGAACAGCTGGGCGGCCGGGTCGAGGCTTCGGACCATCAGGAATTCGGACGCGCATTTGTTGAAATCAACGATGACTGCGCCTTGTTCCATGGCCTGTGGCGGACCGAACAGCGGCATCAGGTCTGGATGAGCCATGGTGACCGGGTTATTGACCTGCCGCCGGGCTTTCGCGTCGTGGGCACCTCGGACAATTGCCCCTTTGCCATTATCGCCGACGATGCCCGGCATTTTTACGGCGTGCAGTTTCACCCGGAAGTCATCCATACCCCGGACGGCACCGCCCTGTTGCGCAACTTCACCCACAACGTGGCGGGCTGCAAAGGCAGTTGGAGCATGGCGACCTTCCGTCACGAGGCCGAGGCGCGGGTCAAGGCCCAGGTGGGGAGTGGCAAAGTTATTTGCGGTCTTTCCGGCGGGGTGGATTCATCCGTTGTGGCGATCCTGCTGCATGAAGCGATTGGCGATCAGCTGACCTGTGTGTTTGTCGATCACGGCCTGTTGCGCGAGGGCGAGGCCGAGGAAGTGGTCTCCCTCTTTAAGGAGCATTACAATCTGTCCCTGGTGCACCGGGACGCCTCGGATCTGTTCCTGGAAAAACTGGATGGTGTCAGCGATCCGGAGCAAAAGCGCAAGATCATCGGCGCGACCTTTATTGATGTCTTCGAGGAAGAGGCGAACCGTATCGGCGGCGCCGATTTCCTGGCCCAGGGCACCTTGTATCCGGACGTGATCGAGTCCGTCTCGCCATCGGGCGGGCCCTCGGCGACGATCAAGTCGCACCATAACGTGGGCGGCCTGCCCGAACGCATGAACATGGAACTGGTCGAGCCTCTGCGGGAATTGTTCAAGGACGAGGTCCGCGATCTGGGCCGCACCCTTGGATTGCCCGAAAGTCTGGTGGGGCGGCATCCGTTTCCTGGCCCCGGCCTGGCGATCCGCTGTCCCGGTGAGATCAGCGCCGACAAGCTGGCCATACTGCGCCGGGCCGACGCCATCTATCTGGACGAGATCCGCAAGGCCGGCCTGTATGACGCCATCTGGCAGGCCTTCGCCGCCATTTTGCCCGTGCGCACCGTCGGCGTGATGGGTGATCAACGCACCTATGATTACATCTGCGCCCTGCGCGCGGTGACCTCCACCGACGGCATGACGGCGGATTATTACCCATTTGATCATGAATTTCTGGGCCGCACCGCCACCCGCATCATCAACGAGGTGCGCGGCATCAACCGGGTGGTCTATGATGTAACTTCGAAGCCGCCGGGAACCATCGAGCTGGAGTAAGAAATAGACACAACATATGGTGACGTGTTCCCCGATTTTCCCTCCAATTTGAAGTAGAGTCCGTCACTGAATGGGAGACGGATTCATGAAGCGCAATCGCTTTACGGAAGAACAGATTATCGGGATTTTACAGGAGCAAGAGGCTGGCCAGCGGACAGGCTCCGGCTCCGGGGTACAAAGTTAAGGGCAAGTCTCTCTGCGTCAA
>CAZPWJ010000115.1:0-13594 GCA_964590195.1 uncultured Rhodospirillaceae bacterium
ATTGGAAGCACCCTACATGAAGTGGGTGTCTGCGTTAACCGGATAGGCACGAATTAATGTTAACCGATTATATCATTATTTCTTCATAATATACCAAACAATGCATTGAAAACACATAATTTTCCATAATTAAAAGTCATATTTACTTATTATTTGTCTCTTTTTTATTTCAATTATCGCCCAAATATCGTTAATTTACAATTTTTTACTGCAAAATACACACGCTTACGATGGTATTCGGCAATATACATCCAACTTTTAATTCTGGAATTATCGCGATGACCAAGCAAGCAAAGCACCGATTTAAGGCCTGCCCTCGCGCCGCGATCATCCCAAACAAACTAACGGAAGTAGTAAACAGATGACATGGACGATTGGTAAGCGTTTAAGTGCGGCATCAACGGTTTACGTGTTGACCTTGGTTGGGCTGCTTGTTTTCAACATAGTGCAACTTGATAGACTCGCCGGCCTTCAGGATGAAGGCGCGCAACGGTCCGCCGACGCTGTTCTGGCGACCGAGGTCGCGGGCACGGTACCGAAGATGTATCAGATCATCGCCGATGCGGTGATCAATCGTGATCTAAAGGCAACCATGGTGCAATGGGAGGCGATCAAGGCTGAAATGGCCGGCGACGTCGCCGAGGTCGCCAAGGCCGTGGATACCGACGAGGAGAGTCGGTGGAGCAACGAAGGCATCGAAAATTTCAACGAAATCGTCCATCTGTTTGAAAACGAAATGCTGCCGGTGTTACGCCAGAGCGGTGGCGTACCGGATGAGATCAGGGCCCTTGATGGGCGCGTCGACGGTGTCATGGGGACCATGGCGCAACGCTATGTGGCAATCCGCGATTCAATTATTGCCGAAGCCGACGAGGCCGATGAGCAATATGATGCGATTGCCCAGAACGCAACCAACCTTGGCATTGTTCTTGCCGTGCTGGCGAGCATCGGCATGATCCTGGTTAGTTTGCTCAACGCCCGCAGCATCGTCATCCCGATCCGGCAGATCACTCAAACCATGCTGAAGCTGGCCAGTGGTGACAAGTCGATCGGAATTCCCGCCAAGGAGCGTCAGGACGAGATTGGTGAGATGGCGCAATCGGTACAAGTCTTCAAGGACAACATGATCCGCAACGACGAATTGATGGCGGAACAGGAGGAGGAACGCGCCGGACGCGAGGCACGCGCCCGCAAGGTGGAACAATTGGCCGCCAACTTTGATTCCGCGGTCAGTGAGGTGCTGCATGGTGTTTCGACGGCCGCAGAGGAGATGGACATAACGGCGAAAAGCATGTCCGAGACGGCGGAAAAAACGGTGCGGCAGGCGACCACGGTGGCCGCGGCGTCCGAACAGGCCAGCCAGAATGTTCAGACCGTTGCCACGGCGTCGGAGGAAATGTCCGCCTCGATCGACGAAATCACCCGCCAGGTGACGGATTCGGCCCGCATCACATCGGAAGCGGTGGCGCAAGCAGCGAACACCAATAAATCCATGGCGGGCCTGAACGATGCGGCACAAAAGATCGGCGATGTGGTCGGCCTGATCAACGATATCGCCTCGCAGACCAATCTGCTGGCCCTGAACGCCACGATCGAGGCGGCGCGGGCTGGCGAGGCGGGCAAGGGCTTTGCCGTGGTTGCTTCCGAGGTCAAGAGTTTGGCCACCCAGACCGCCAACGCGACCGATGAAATCAGCGCCCAGATCAGCGCCACGCAGACCGAGACCTCCAGCGCCGTCGAGGCCTTGAGCGAAATCGGCCATACCATTGAATCGGTTAATGAAATCGCCACCACGATTTCCTCGGCGGTCGAACAGCAGTCCGCCGCGACACAGGAAATCAGCCGAAACGTCGATCAGGCCGCGCAGGGCACGCAAGAGGTGAGCAACAATATCGAAACCATCTCTCGGGCCACGTCGGAGACCGGCACGGCGGCGACACAAGTTACCGCAGCGTCTGGCGATCTGGCTCAACAGGCCAACACGCTCAAAACCACGGTCGAGACGTTCCTTAACGACGTCAAGGCGGCATAGTCGAAGGCGCATGGGCGGAGACAGCAGCCGGTGGCCGGTGCCGGGCTGTCTCCGCTAATCGTGCAACTCGAACCCTGCCCCGCGGTTTCTTATCCCGCCTTCATGTCCTGTATCTGATTATATAAGGCCGCCGGGCAATCGATGCCCTGTTCCTTGGAGAGGGCGCGGGCGACATAGCGGCGGTCGCCGGGAATGCGCGTACCTTCCTGGGCCAGGATAGCGTCGAACAGGCCTTCAATACGTTCGAGGACAGAGCCGTTGTAGCCGGCGGGATCTATCAGAATAATCACCTCGCCGGCATGGGCGGGGCCACTATCTTCGGAGCCATGCGCCACTGCTTTTTGCTCCGCCTCGAAACAGAAATTACCCCCCGTCAAACCGCACGCCAGCAATTCCACCATGATGATCAGGGCGTTGCCCTTGTGGCCGCCGAACGGCAATTGCACGCCTTCAAGGGCCGCCTTGGGATCGGTCGTGGCGTTGCCGTCCTTGTCCAGGGCCCAGCCTTCGGGAATTGCGTGGCCCTCTCGGGCCGCGACCTGGATTTCGCCGCGCGCCGAGGCGGAGGTGGCGAAATCGAAACCCATGGGCGGCAGGCCCTGGCGCGGGCAGGCAAAGGCGAACGGATCGGTGCCGAACAGCGCCTTATCCCCGCCCCAGGGCGCCACGTATGAACGGGTCGAGGACATCGCCATGGCGATCAGTCCGGCCGTGGCGAATTGCTCCACATCCCACCACAGGGCATTCAGGTTGCCGCAGTTGCGCAGCCCCAGGGCCGCGATACCCTGCGCCTTGGCCTTTTCGACCGCCATCGCCCGGCCCGCATCGATAGCGGGGGGCGAAAAGCCGCCCTTGCCATCGACGGCGACAAGGCCCGGCGCGACATCGGTAACGTCCGGCACCGCCGTGCCGTCAACCCGGCCATTTTTCATGCAGGAAACATAGCCCGGTATGCGGAACAGCCCATGCGAATGAGTGCCGTCGGCTTCCGCCGCTGTTACCACGCCGGCAATAATCTCGGCATTCGCGGGCGACATGCCATTGGCGAGGAATGCCTCCGTCGCCAGCGTTCGTACTTCATCCAGGCTCATCCGCACTGTATCGGGCATTCCATAATCCTATTCATAAGTGCCGCATCCAACCATATCGGTCCGCTAGCCTATCAGGGTCATGACGGACAAAACAGACACGCCGGCAACATTGCCTCTTGGAAATGCCAGTGCGACACTACGGCAAAATTGAGGGAGACCGATCTATGAGCGATTCACTCTCCATGTTGGCGACCACCGGCCTGCTTGGGTATGGCTTTGGCGAGGATGCTTTCAGGCACGGTTTGGAAATGGATCTCGATTTCATTGCCGCCGATGCCGGCTCGATGGATCCAGGCCCCCATTATCTTGGTGCAGGCGTGCCGTTTGTCAGCCGCAAGGCGATCAAGCGCGATATCGGGCTGATGCTGGAAGGGGCGCTGGCCAAGGGCGTGCCCATGCTAATCGGCTCGGCGGGTGGCGGCGGCAGCGCACCGCAGGTAGCTTTGGTACGCGAGGTGATCGAGGAGATCGCGGCGGAGCGCGGCTATCACTTCAAAATGGCGGTGATCCATGCGGATCAGAGCAAGGCCTATCTGCACGAGAAGCTGACGGCGGGCAAGATCGAACCTCTTGGGCCGATCGACGAAGCGACGCCGGAGACAATCGAGGAAACCCACCGGGTGGTTGCCATGATGGGGGTTGAGCCGTTCCAGCAGGCACTGCGGGACGGCGCGCAGGTGGTCCTGGCGGGGCGCGCCACGGATGCCTCGATCTATTCGGCGATACCTTTGATGCGCGGCTATGATCCGGGCCTGGTCTGGCATCTGTCGAAAATTATTGAATGCGCCGGCGCGGTGGCGGTTCCGAAAACCGGACAGGACTGCATGATCGGCGTCTTGAAAGACGATCATTTCCTGGTCGTCCCCGCCCATCCCGACAGCCGCTGCACGCGCATGAGCGTTGCCGCGCATACCCTGTACGAAAACCCCAGTCCGTATCATCTGGAGGAACCGGACGGCACGGTGGTAACGGTCGATTCCGTTTATGAGCAGTGCGACGACCGTACCGTAAAGGTCTCCGGCAGCCGCTTTGAAAGCTCGAACCGCTATACGGTGAAACTCGAAGGAGTGCGCCGGGCAGGCTTTCGAACGGTTTTTATTGCCGGCGCGCGCGACCCCGGACTGATCGCCATTATTGATGACTTCATCGAATCTTGCCGCGCACGGGTACGCCGGCAGGTCGGCGCATTGGATATCGGCGAAGAGCAATATCAACTGAACATTCACATCTATGGCAAATCCGGCACCATGGCCTCGCGTGAGCCGATCCAAAACAGCACGCCGCACGAAGTGGGCATTCTGGCCGAAGTCCTGGCGGACGATGAAGAAACCTCCAAGGCGGTGATGGCAATGGCGCGCCTGGCGCTGCTGCATTCCGATTTCGCGGGACGCAAATGCATCTCGGGCAACATGGCCATTCCGTTTTCGCCCTCGGATGTTCCCGTGGGCGAAACCTACGAGTTCAACCTCTGGCACATCATGGAGATCGACGACCCGCTGGAACCCTTCCCGATCGAAATGGTGGACGTCTAACATGGCCACCCTGTCGGAATTGACCTCCGTCCTGCGCTCCAAGAACGCCGGGGCATTGCTTTGTACGCTGGATCTGATGTTCGAGGATCAGGCGACATACGAGCGCGTGCGCGACAGCGGCGTACTTAGTCAAGAGCTGATCGCCTCGCTCTACCAAGTCTCGCAGAACGAGGTTTCAATCATTCCCTACGATGTCGCCATGGCGATCAAGGTGACGGTGCCTCGGCTTGTGCCATCAGGCAGTTTCGGCGACACGGATGTGTATGGCGCGCAACAGCACGGACCACTGCTGACTGTCGAAATCCCGGACTAGACGGATCGCAACCGTCAGCGGTTACTCCATTTGAACGTGGCATCTTCATCCAAGGGGTATATTGGCCGCGCCAAATTCTTGAATGGAAAACGCTCGAAATTGAGGCCAGCCACACCATCGCTGTCACATTCGATAATGTGCTTGGCGGCGGCGCCAAAAGTCGGGCGGTATTGAATTTTTGATTTCAAGATTATGTACGATTTGTCCATCGGCTCTATGCCGACGAAACGGAACATGGCTAGATCAAGCGGTTCAATGCGGTCTTCGCTGACCAATATCTCCATGGCGCCGGTATCAAACACCACGGCGCGGCCAAGTTCGACCTGCATGCCTGTAAACACCGGCCCGCGCACGATGAAACGGCCATCGGAAATCACCTTGACCGTGCCGGTAAGTTCAAGCGGCTGAGCTTTTTGATCTATCGACGGCATATCCATCTTGCCGCCGAGGGGCAACGTAACATGGGCGCCGACGCCGGCCTCGATCATTTGGGCGACGGCCCAGGGGTCGCAAATCGGCCCGGCAACCACATTATCCAGGCCTTGCTTGAGGGCTTCTTCGATTACCGTCATGGTGTCCAGGGTGCCGCCGGAGTTGCAATTGTCGGCCAGGTCGATCAGAAGGACCGGTCCCTCGCCTAGGTTCTTGGCGCTCAGGCCTTTGGCACGGCGGATCGAAGCCTCCAGAGGCTCGCTGTCGAAGGCGAAATCATCACGCCCGCGCCAGGCAAGTTCTAGTATCTGCCGGCAGGCATCTTCCGCGGCACCGCTGTTGCCATTTTCGATGGCCAGCACATTTAGCCGGGTTTTCGATGTGTCGGCGAGGGGGAAGCCCGGAAAAACACTGATCGAGAGGATGTCTCCGGTTTCCAGCTTCTCTGCCAGCGCCATGATATCGCGCATGGGGGCCTCGTCCGTCGCCATACGGACGATATTGGGCAGAAGAGGGCAACTTTCGACCACCATGCGCGGCGCAATTTTGCCAGCCATGAACTCAAGCAAAAGCTCGCCCGCCCTTTGACCGGCTTCGTACATGTCCATATGCGGATAGGTCTTGTAGCCGACAATGATATCGCTGTTGCGGATCATGTCGTCGGACATATTGGCATGGAAATCCAAGCCGATCCCGATTGGCAGGTCGGGTGCGACGGCGCGGATACGGGCCAGAAGTTCGCCTTCACCGTCCTCGAAACCCTCCGCGACCATGGCGCCGTGAAGGTCCAGAAACAACGCGTCATAGGCCTCCGCCTTTAAGTTGTCGCAGATCAGATCCGATACATGCTCAAAGGCTGCCCGATGAACCGGGCCGCTTGGCATGGTGCGGGCGGCGGCTGGGATATGGACATCCGCCCCCATGGCCTCGGCCATGTCTATGAAAGCGCCGATTGGGCTGCCCGTGCCCTTGAAATAATTGTACGCGGCGTCGCCGACCAGGGGCCCATCCGGGCCCAGGCTTTCGAGCGGTGTCGGTACCGGGGAAAATGTATTAGTCTCATGCTTCAGCATTGCGATGGCGAATTTCATGACTTTTGCCTTCCTTTTTTCCCTGGCGCCTTTGAATTGTAAGTCCTAATCGCCAAACGAGTGAACCGGCAAATTGCCGGCACCATGGACATTGGCAAGCATCGCGCATCGGGACATTCCACCGCGACCATGACACAAGGCCCATTCATGGCTTAAGCTAATAGGCGGACCGCTCCACCGGGCTGTCTGTAGAGCAGAGTTGATGGAGCGGAACATGCGGGACGGGGATGACCAGGACTATGACTATATCGTCGTCGGGGCAGGTTCCGCCGGCTCCGTGGTCGCCAACCGTCTGTCCGCCGACCCTTCTCACAAGGTGCTGCTGCTTGAAGCCGGCCCCGCCTCCCATCCCTGGACCCACATTCCCATCGGCTTCGCCAGGCTGATCGAGAACCCCGCCTCCAACTGGTGCTATTCAGCAGAGCCCGAGGCCAGCACCAATGGCCGCAAGATCCCGGTGCCACGCGGGCGCTTGCTGGGCGGCTCCTCCGCCATCAACGGCCTGGTCTTTGTCCGCGGCCAGGCTCAGGATTTCGATACCTGGGCGCAGTTGGGCAACAAGGGGTGGAGCTATGCCGATGTGCTGCCGTTCTTCAAGCGGTTGGAGAGTTACGAGGGCGGCGAGGACGAATATCGCGGCCGCGACGGGCCGCTTCGCGTCACCGACCCCGATGAACATGGCCCCCTATACGATGCCCTGATCGAGGCCGCCGGCCAGATCGGCATACCGCACAATCCCGATTATAACGGCGCCACCCAGGAAGGCATCGCCATGAGCCAGGCGACCATTTCCAATGGCCGCCGCATGAGCACCGCTCATTGCTATCTGGAGCCGGCCCGCAAGCGCGGCAACCTGACGATCGAAACCGGCGCCTTGACGGAAGCCATGGTGTTGGACGGCAAACGTTGTACGGGCGTGCGCTATTCCGTGGGTGGAAAGCCGCGTCAGGCCAACGCTACGCGAGAGGTCGTGATCAGCGCGGGCACCATCAATTCGCCACAATTGCTGGAGCTTTCAGGCATTGGGCAGGCCGCGCGTCTACAGAACCTGGGCATACAGGTCCACCATGATTTGCCGGGAGTTGGCGAGAATTTGCGCGATCACTATGCGCCCCGCACCCGCTGGGCCATTGATGAACCGGGGGTGACCTACAACGACATGGGCAGTGGCCTGGGTCTGGTCAAACAAGCCATGCGTTATCTGTTCATGCGCAAAGGCATGCTGGGAATTCCCGCCGCGCCCATCCGTGCCTTCGTACGCAGCCGGGATGGACTGGACGCACCGGATGTGCTGCTTGGTGTCGTGCCCATGCTTTACGAACCGGGCTACAAGCTGTCCGCCACCGCCGGCATAACCTGTTATGCCCACGTCATGCGCCCCGATAGCACCGGCCATATCCACATCGCCTCGGCCGATCCGAGGACGCCGCCGGCGATCAATTTCAATTTCCTCTCCTCCCACCTTGATGTGGAAATCACCATCCGGGCCGTCCGTATTGCCCGCGCTCTGATGACGGCACCGGCGATGGCGGCATTGCAGTCCAGGGAACTGGCGCCCGGACCGGACCGGGCCTCTGACGAGGAGGTCCTGGCCTGGGTCAGAGAGGTCGGCGAGACCACCTATCATCCGGTTGGCACGTGTAAAATGGGTGCCGATCCCATGGCCGTGGTCGATGATCAGCTAAAAGTTCGTGGTCTGGAAGGATTGCGAGTGGCCGATGCCTCGATCATGCCGACCTTGACCTCCGGCAACACCAACGCACCCTCGATCATGATTGGCGAAAAGGCGGCGGATATGATTTTGCGGGGCGCGCCAGTAAGATGAATGTCCATGACTGAACGGCCCAACTTCCGGATACTGCTGCTCTGTATCGCCATCGCGTCCTCGGTTTTTGTGTTCGATTTGACAATGCCGCTGGGCGTCGCCGGTGGTGTCCCCTACGTGGCGTTGGTGCTCGTCGGTCCGTGGATGCAGACGGAACGCTCGATCTATCTGCTCGCGGTGACCGGGACCATCCTCACCGTGGCGGGTTATTTTCTTTCGCCTGCGGGCGGCTTGGCATGGGTGGTTCTGACCAACCGCGGACTGGCCATTTTCGCCATTTGGGTGACGGCGATCCTGATGGCCCAGCGCAAGCGGACGCGGGACATTCTGGAGCAAACGAACGATAAACTTGAAGAGCAGGTCCGACTGCGCACCACCGATCTCATTGCAAGTGAAGCCCGCTTTCAGGACTTTGTCTCGACCGCGTCGGATTGGTACTGGGAGATTGATGATCAACGCCGCTATACCTTTATGTCCCAGGCGGTTCGGCAGCTTGGCCGGACGCCGGATTTGTACGACGGCGCAAGCTTTGATGACGTCGTGGAACAGTTTTACAATCGCGCTGATTGGCAGCCATTCTACGACGCATTTGAAGCCCGGCGCCCAATTCGCAATTTCCTCTCGCACCGGATCGAGAACGGCGTGCACCGTTGGATCGAGTCCAATGGCGTGCCGTTTTTCGCCGAGGACGGGAGCTTCCTCGGTTATCGCGCCACCAGCCTCAACATTACCGACCGTAAGCTGGCGGAAGATGCGTTGCGCGCCAGCGAGGATCGCTATCGGGCGCTTTCCGATCTGACCAGCGAAGGCGTCGCCATCGTCGAGGATGGCAGAATTGTGGAAGCCAACCAGGCCGTGGCGGATATCTATGGTTATTCGGTTTCGGAATTCATCGGAAAAACGGTCGTGGATTTCATCGCGCCGGAGTATCGCCGGGAAGTATCTGATCGAATGGCAAGGAACCAGAATGACGCTTATGAAAACATCAGCATCCGCAAGGATGGAAGCCGTATTCCTGTCGAGATCAAGGCCGCGCCCATCATGTACCAGGGCCGGCAAAGGCGGGTCGCGCGGGTACGCGACCTGACGGAGATACGCCGGGCGGCGGCGGCGATCCGCGACAGCGAGGACCGGCTGCGCCAGGCCCAGAAGATCGAAACCGTGGGACAGCTGACAGGCGGCATCGCACATGATTTCAACAACATTCTGGCGACCATTATCGGCCATCTTGATTTGGTTGAAGATAACGCGGTTGTCGTTGAAACCGACATGGAGAGCGTCACCATGGCCCGCAGGGCGGCGCTTAGGGGCGCTGAACTGACCCATCGCCTGCTGGCATTCTCGCGGCAGCAGGCGCTGGACGCCCAGGAAACCCAGATCAACGAATTGTTGCCGGAGTTCCTGCAACTGGCCGAACGCACGATCGGGGCCGATATCTCCATCGAGCTGAATTTGGCGGCGGACCTTTGGCCGACCCTGGTCGATGCCGGTCAGTTCGAAAACAGCCTTTTAAACCTCGCAATCAATGCCCGTGATGCCATGCCGGACGGCGGGCGGTTACTCATCGAGACCGCCAATCAGGTGCTGCAAGACGACGATGCGGCAGTGTATGAGGACCTTAAGTCCGGTGACTACGTGATGGTCGCCGTCGGCGACAATGGCACCGGCATGCCGGCGAAGGTACTGGAGCGGGTTTTTGAGCCATTTTATACGACAAAGGATGTGGGCAAGGGCAGCGGCCTGGGCTTGAGCATGGTTTTCGGCTTCGCCAGACAATCCGGCGGCCAGGTCTTGCTCGACAGTGTTGAAGGGGAAGGCACGACGGTCCGTATTTATCTTCCCAGGACGAAACAGAGCGGTAAAGCCGGGAACATCGTCAAGGCGCCCGATCAGGACAGGCCGACGGGGACTGAAACGGTCCTGGTGGTCGAGGACAACAAGGATCTTCTCGTCTTCCTCGTGAAAGTACTTGGCCGCCTGGGCTACACGGTGCTGGAGGCGGAGGACGGGCCGTCGGCGCTGGAAACCATGGCATCAACCGCCAAGATCGACCTGCTGTTGACCGATGTGGTCCTGCCCCAGCAGATGGGCGGGCGCGAGGTCGCCAATAAGTTCCGCGAAAAATATCCCAACGCCGGCGTCCTGTACTCATCCGGTTACACGCGGGACGCCCTCAATAACCGCGGCCAGCTTGATGCGGGCGTGGCGCTTATCAGCAAACCGTATCGGCCCCGGGAGCTGGCCCTGCGCGTGCGCGAGGTCCTCGATAGCCGGGACTAGCAGGTTGCTGAATAACTATTTTCAGTACCTAAAATTCTTACAAAATTGTCATTCCCGCGAAAGCGGGAATCCAGGAAACCGCTGGAAATAGCGAATTTTATGGCGCGATCTGGATGCCCGCTTTCGCGGGCATGACGATTGAGCAATGATTTTCGAGTTTTTCAGTAGCCTGCTAGCGCTTTAGCTTTTTGCCTCCATGATGACCTGGCTGTCGATGAATTTGGATATTTCTTCTTCTGAAAAGTCCAATTCGCCAAGGATGTCCCTGCCGTTTTCACCTATCTCCGGCGCGGCTTTTGCGGGCGCGCCCGAGCCAATGGGCATGCGGGTTTGTAGAATGGGCTGACCGGCGGCATCCTTCGACTGCATCAAGACACCGCGATCGGCCACATGCGGGTCCGCGACGACGCCATCAACAGCCAGTACGGGGGCGCAAGGGACTTGTGCCGCCCGAATCCGGTCGAGGGCTTCCTCGACGCTCATTTCGGCCAACCGGGCTTCCAGCAGAGCGGTCAAGGCATCGCGGTTTGCCACCCGGTCGGGAACGTCGATGAAACGCGGATCCCGTTGCAACTCTTCCAGCGCCAAGGCCCGGCACAGACGTTGCCAGAATTTTTGTGTTGAAGCGCCAATAAAAATTTGTCCATCCCGGCCCTGAAACACCTGATAGGGGGAAAAGGTCGCGAGCGCCGAACCCGTGCGCGGCGGCACCACCCCCGTTTGCGAATAGCGGGCAATGGATTGCGACATCCAGGAAAGCGCGGATTCGAACAGATTGAATTCCAGCCGGGCGCCCTCGCCGGTCCTATCCCGCCGCCGCAACGCGTCAAGAATACCGATCACTGCATACATGCCTGTACCCATATCGATCATCGACGGGCCAACGCGGACCGGCGCCCGGTCAGCTTCGCCGGTCGAGGCCATGATACCGGACATGGCCTGGGCGACGGCGTCATAGCCGCGCAGTTCGCGGTATGGGCCGGTCTGTCCAAAGCCAGAAATGGAGCAGTAGATTATTCCCGGCATCCGTGCCGCAACGGCGTCATAACCATAACCCAAACGCTCCAGCGCACCGGGGGTAAAGGCTTCAAGGAAAACATCCGCCTGATCGATCAGGCGCTCCATTATCCGGCGGCTCTCCGGTTTCTTCAGATCGATGCACAGGCTGCGCTTGTTCCTGTTAACAACGGAAGACGTCGCGCCACCGTTAGCAGACCGGAAATGATCGCCACCCGGCGGTTCGATCTTGATAATATCGGCCCCCAACTCCGCCAGCAGCATGGTGGAAAACGGCCCCGAGAGGGCATGGGTCATGTCGAGAATCTTGATATCCGTTAGCGAACCCTGCATGGCCGAACTCTACTCTTGTTTTCTTTCACGGCTGGCATCGCATCTCTGCTTCCCGCATCCGCAAGGCCGCCCCACTAGGTCTTTTGCAGGGCCTTATCGACCTTGGCGACAGCCTCCCGCAGATTATCCCGATGGCCTTCGTCTGTCACCGGCTCCCTGGAAAGCGAGGCGGCCCATTCGCTCAGGATGTCCGCCAGTAAATAATGATGCAGATGCATTTCCGCCTCGCGGCTGTCCTCGCCACCGCGAAACAGCTTAATGTACAGGCCATCGTTTTCGGCCCGCGCCTCGAATTTCGAGCCGCGCGAGAAGGAGCCCATATAAACCTTATCGGGGAAATCTATGGCAACCTCCGCCTTGTCCTGAACGGGGTGCGTTGTTTTTTTGACCATGCGGCGTTTCCCAATGACCAGCAGCGCAATGGCGCTATCCTGAA
Organism: uncultured Rhodospirillaceae bacterium; assembly: GCA_964590195.1. Taxonomy (GTDB): domain Bacteria; phylum Pseudomonadota; class Alphaproteobacteria. The sequence continues at coordinate 12,383 of CAZPWJ010000115.1, forward strand.
TAATGGAACCATAGTCCGAAAATTCCTGGACGTGCAAAGTTTCCGCCTATCGCGGCAACGTCAACACTGCCCGGTATCAAATGCCGTGCTGGCCCATGGCAAGGAATTTGTCGCGCCTTTGCTGGCGGGCATATCCGCCGTCCTTGCCGTCGAATTCCACCAACTCGGCAGCAATGGCATCGCCCAGGGCGGCAATGGTCGAGGCGGGATTGCGATGGGCCCCGCCCATGGCTTCCTCCACCACGCGGTCGACAACCTGTAGCTTGACCAGATCCTGGGCGGTCACCTTCATGGCATCCGCCGCATCCTGGGCCCGCTCGGACGAATGCCACAGGATCGAGGCACAGCCCTCGGGCGAGATCACCGAATAGACCGCATGCTCCAGCATGATCACCGTGTTGCCCGCGGCGAGCGCCACCGCACCACCCGAGCCGCCCTCGCCAACCACGCAACAGATCAGCGGCACCCGGATATCGAGGCAGGTTTCCGTCGAACGCGCGATGGCCTCGGCCTGGCCGCGTTCCTCCGCCCCGACGCCTGGGTAGGCGCCTTGCGTGTCCACCAAGGTGATGATCGGCAGGCCGAAGCGGTCCGCCATGCGCATCAGGCGGGCTGCCTTGCGGTAGCCCTCGGGCCGGGCCATGCCGAAATTATGACGCACCCGACTTTGCATATCGCTGCCCTTTTCGTGCCCGATCACCATGACCGCGCGGCCGCGGAAACGGCCTATGCCGCCTGCGATGGCCTTGTCATCGGCATAGGCCCGGTCGCCCGCCAAAGGCATGAAGCCGTCAATCAGGCCAGCAACGAAATCCTTGAATTGCGGACGGTCAGGGTGGCGCGCGACCTGTACCTTCTGCCACGGCGTCAACTTACCGTAGGTCTCGCGCAGCAACTCGTCAGCCTTTGCCTGCAGGCGGCCAACCTCATCCTCGATATCGGCACCGCCCTCTTGCTCGCCATCCAGCTGGCGCAGATCGTGGATCCGCGCCTCCAACTCGGCGATGGGCTTTTCGAAATCGAGGAAACTAATCATCTTTCATATTCCACCATTTCAATCGGCGCGCTTGCTCGGCCGACTAGGCCAGTCCGCTTCTTCAATCCGCTTCGTCAGCCCGCATAGTCAGCCGCTTAATCCACCCGTTAGTCAGCAAGAGGGTGGTTGGCCCTGACCAGTTCCTGCAACCTCTCTTGCAGAATATGGGTGTAGAT
>CAZPWJ010000116.1:0-13506 GCA_964590195.1 uncultured Rhodospirillaceae bacterium
ATTCATCCATTTCGTAATGAAATCTAATACGCGGGAACAACCCGTATTCAGGAGGAAGAGGGCAACATCGTGGCAACGTCGATATTTAGTATTCGCAATACTCTGTTTGGCATTTTGGCCGTCATGGTATTAATGGTTTTGGGCTTTTCAGCCCTAAATTCGTTCACCGCATTTGGCACCCTGCAGAACGGAAAGAAAGTCGAGGCTCTAACCAAGATCGCCGATTTGCTACTGACCTCGGCCAACAACTGGGCCGTGGAACGCGGTGTCACGAACGCTGCCTTGAACAGGCCCGGCGCCGTCGCCGGCGCAACTCGAAGTATTATTGATAAACGGCGCGCTACAGCCGACCAAGCCTTCACGACAGCGATCGCCGCCCTTGGGGCCGATGGTTTTCCCGCCACACGGTTGGCGGCGGTCGAAAAGAACTTCGCCGACATCGGCTCGTATCGCCAACAGGTTGATAGCGAGCTCGCGAAATCCAAGGCCGAACGAGACGGACTGGTTGCAAGGGGCTGGGTTCCGGCCATGACCAAGCTGGTCATAACGTCACAAGATGTCCGCGGCATGTTGTTCCAGGGCATTGACCTGGATGGCGAGGCGACGCAACTGGTTGCGCTGAAGCATTTTGCCTGGTTGATGAGTGAGTATGCCGGCCGCGAGCGCGCCGTGATGGGCGGCACAATTGGCGGAGGCAAGCCGGTTACCCCGGAAAAACTTTCCCTGCTCTCGGGTTTCCGTGGTCGGGTGGAAGCGGCCTGGAAGATTATTCAAGGTGCCGCAGGCAACGAAGGCATGTCCAGCGACATCAAAGCGAGCGTGGAGGCCGCCAACACCAGCTACTTCGGCGACTTCCAGAAATTGCGCTTGCAGGTCTATGCCGCCGGCACCGCATCAGCCAAATATCCCGTTGAGGTACCGGCCTGGATCGAACAGGCGACCATTGGCATCAACTCGCTGCTGGCAGTTAACAAAGCTGTCGCCAAGGCCTGGACGGTTTACGACGCCGAAGAAGACGCCAACGCACTGAGCAGCAATCTGATCGCGGCGGCCAGTAATTGGGCCGTCGAACGGGGAGCCACCAATTCCGCGCTGAAGGCTGCTACGGCGGTCTCGGCACAAATCCGAACGGTAATCGAGCAACGGCGCAAGGCCGGCGATGCCGCTTACGCCGCCGCTTCGGAGCTGTTGCGGACATGGCCTGAATTCAAGGGCAAGTCCGATACCGTCGCCGCGCTTTCCAATGCCCATGGCAAGCTAATGAAATTTCGCGCCCGCGTGGATGGGGCATTGCGCCAGGACGCCAGCAACCGGGACGCGGCTGTGGTGAAAAACTGGGTGTCGACAATTAGTGGCGCCATCATGAAAACCGCCGATTTGCGACTGCGGGCGACCATAGCGGCGGCGCAAAGGAACATCAAGGTAGGCGAATTCCTGCGGATGAAACATGCTGGCTGGACCATGGCCGAATATGCCGGCCGGGAACGCGCAGTCATGGGAGGGGTTATCGCCTCCGGCAAACCGCTGACGCCAAAACAACGCACGACCTTGTCGATCTTCCGTGGCCGGGTTCTGACAGCCTGGGAGGACGTCTTCCGCACGGTCAAGGCCAATCCCGGACTGACCGAGGTTGCGGCCTCGATTGCCGGCGCCAGAAAAGCCTATTTCGGCAAATTTGAAAATCTGCGCAAGAAAGTCTATGCCGCCTCCAGCGGCACCGCCTCCTATCCCTTGTCGGGTGGTGATTGGATCCAACGTTCAACGGCGGCCATTAATACGCTGTTGGCTATTCAAACGGCGATTTCCACGGCTGCGCTGGAACAAACGGGCAGAAGCGTTGCCGCCGCATTCAGCGACCTGATCATCAACATCATCGTCATGTTGGCGGCCATAATGATTGCGTTGGCCGCGACCATTGTCATCGTCAAGCGCGTTGTCGGCTCGATCGCCGCGATCACGGAGGAAATGACAGCCCTTGCCGAAGGTGATCTGACAATTGAGATCAGCGGCGCCGGGCGGAGCGACGAAATCGGCCATATGGCCGGCGCGGTCGAGGTCTTCAAGGCCAACGCTCTCGAGCGCGAGCGCCTTGAGGCGGCGGCCAAGGAAGCCGAAATCCGGGCCGAGCAGGAGAAGAAGCAGGCGATGGAGGATCTGGCGGACAAGTTCGAAGCCAACGTCGGCGACGTCCTGAAAAGCGTCACCTCCGCGACCAGTCAATTGGACTCCACCGCGGGCGCCATGTCGCAAATGGCCGAACGCTCCCTGAATGAGGCCACCGCCGTTGCCTCTGCCTCGGAACAGGCCAGCGCCAACGTGCAGACTGTCGCTTCCGCCTCCGAGGAGCTGTCTTCCTCAATCTCGGAGATTTCCCGTCAGGTATTGGAATCATCCCGCATCACCTCCGAAGCAGTGGTCGAGGCCGAGAAGACTAATCATTCAGTGGCCGGGTTGAACGAGGCGGCACAGAAAATTGGTGACGTGGTGGATATGATCAACGACATCGCCTCGCAAACAAATCTTCTTGCCCTGAACGCGACCATCGAAGCCGCCCGCGCCGGTGAAGCTGGCAAGGGCTTCGCGGTGGTGGCCTCGGAAGTTAAGAACCTGGCCAATCAGACGGCCAAGGCGACCGAGGAAATCGGCGGCCAGATTGCCGCCATGCAGCAGGAAACCAACTCCGCCGTTGATGCCTTGAGCGGCATTACCGATACCATCGGCAAGATCAACGAAATCGCCACCTCCGTCTCCTCCGCCGTGGAAGAGCAGTCGGCGGCGACCCAGGAGATCACCCGCAATGTGGAGGAGGCCTCGAGAGGCACGCAAGAGGTCAACCAAAACATTGCCTCGGTCAGCGAGGCAAGCAAGGAGACCGGTACCGCCTCGACACAGGTGCAGTCCGCTTCGAAAGAGCTGGCGGAACAAGCAGGTCAACTCAACGATGCGGTGTCGGATTTCCTGGGCGAGGTCCGCGCCGGCTAAAGCCTGAACCATCCGGGCCAAGCAAAGAGTCCATAGGCCGCCGGATTTCGGAATTTAATATCCGGACTCCGGCGGTCAATATTTAGCTGCTCGACTTCTTATAATCCGGCCCGTTCGCCGCAAATGCCAAACGGCCAGGCAACCTGAATAGCCGAGCGCGGTTGCCAGGCCCAACGCCAGGCCGGACGGCGAGCCCAACCGCGCCGTCGCCAGATGCGCCACCAACAGACCAAGACCAAAGCCCGCAATGGGCAGCACCGCACTGGCCAGGGTCGCCGCCGTTGCAGGGCCGCCGAGACGTTTCAGCAGTACGATGGTTGTGGAAATGAAGACAACCGGCGTAATCGCCAGGATGCCCGAATACTTCGGCCCCAAGGCTTCGGAGGTCAGGGCGACGAACACCGTCAGCGAGCCAACCAACAGGGCACGCAAAGGCAGATCAAACCAGCGCCGTGGCGCCGGCGCCGCCCCGCCAGGCCGCACCCATTGCCGCAGGATGACCAAGGCAATCACCAGCGCGGCTATATTGAGCAGGCTGGCTGATAATGGTGACCAGGCGATTTGGTGGATTAACGCCGTTACCGCGATCCAGGTTAGAATGGCCAGCGCGACCACCGCCGCCGCCCCGGCCCGCGTCGCGGCAAGTGCGGCGGCGACCAGAAAGCAGATGGTGGAAACATTGGTTGCCAGGCTGCTAAGCAAACCCAGGGAAATGAACTGCGCCGAGGCGTCCATGGCCATGACCACATAGATCGGCCCGATGGATACGGGCAGCGAGGTAATTAACGCGCCCCAAAAAGGCCCGGAACGTTCCGCCGCCATGGTCGCAACAACAACGACGGACGCGGCCAGGCTGGCTTTTAGAAACAAGGGCAAGAGGTCAAGCATGGTCGATTGTCTTATACCAACCCGCGTCATTGGCGCTACCGGGAATGCCGCGCTCAGTCCGGCAAGGCAAATTCCGCAACGATGGGCGCGTGGTATGATGAGGGGGAATGGGCCACATTGGCATAGCCTGCCAACTCGTCGCCCAATGCCTCGTTGTGAGCTTCGAAGCCGCGAAAGTGGCCCGCCAGGGAGCGGGAGGCCAATACATGATCAAGCATTTGCCGCTTGCCGTGGTGAATGACCGAATAGCGGCGATCCACCGATAATGAAAGCTCCAACGGAACCAGGCTATGCCCGGCCAAAGCTCCGCTGCCAGTGTCATCCTCGGCGCCGATGACGATACGCAGGGGCATTTCATCAAGGCCGGCGTTGAAATCGCCCGCAACGCAGATCAATGCCTCGCCATCTCGCGCGAAACAGTCCTCCATGGCCAAACGTGTTTCCAGTGCCTGGCCGCTGCGCTTCATGGCGGAGAGGTAATAGCCCTCCGCCCAGCCGGCCACGGACTTCCAGGCGAACGGATCACTTTTTTGGCCGGGAATGAAAGCCGCCAACGGCGCCCGGTAATGCACATTGAATAGATCAAGCGCCCGACCGGCCCCGGCGGCCAGGCGCACATAAAGAATTGGCCGATCCCAAACGACCGGCTGGGCATCGGCAATCGGCGGCGTCGCCGTTACCGCGCGAAAGCGCGGCGCCTCCACCAGATCGTTTTGGTATTGCCGTTTATCGAGCACCTCAAACCGGGACAGAATGACAAGGTTATGGACATCCGCCGGACCATGGTGCGCGCCTTCACTAACCACCCTATTAAAGTCTTGATAGGGCGTTCCCTCCAACAAGGTATCAAGCGCGGTCAAGCGGCGCCGGGCATGCCCTCTGATGTGTTGACCATTGACTTCCTGCAGGCACAAAACGTCCGCGCGCAAGCGCTCAATCTGAGGCCGCAAAATAGCGATCCGCGACGCCAGATCCGGCGACTGCCCTGGTTTGTCGTCCAGGTTCTCCAGATTAAAACTGGCGATGCGCAGGCGTTTGCTCATACAGAGACCTGTTGCCGGATAAACGCGACGGAATCCTCCGAGGCCGAACCTGGCCCGAACACCCTGGCCACGCCCCATTCCTTCAGCACCGCCTGATCCTTGCCGCTGATGACGCCGCCGCCGATGACCAGGACGTCTTCAAGGCCGTGTTTTTTCAGGCTGGCGAACAGGTCTTCGAAGACCGCCATATGGCCATGGGAGGACGAGGATATGCCGATAACATTGACGTCCTCCTCGATCGCCATGGCGACAACTTCATCGGCCAGCAGAAAGGTGGTGAAGATCACCTCAAAGCCCGCGTCGCGGAACTTGCGGGCAATATAGCGGACCCCGCGGTCGTGACCGTCGTGGGTTGGTTTGGCGAGCAGTACGCGTACAATTTCAGTCATCTCGGTTTCCTATGGCCCGTAATTATAAGGCGCGTCCCAGCCCAGCTTGTCTTTCATCACGGCCATCATCTCGCCCGTGGTGGCATCCGCCTGGGCTGCTTCAATAGCCGTATTCATCAGCCTGTCGGGATTTATCTCGGCCACGCCGGCGGAGGCGAATTCACCGATGGCATCCGCGAAGGCCGCCATGGCCGCATCGTAGCGCGTCCCGTCGCGCCCCGCCCGGAGGGCCTTGACCCGTTCGATGGCCACCCGCTCAACCTCCTCGTCGACGGTGAACAGCTCCGGCTCCTCGGCGCTTTCGGTCTTGTAACAATTGACACCGACCACGCCGCGCCGGCCGGCGCTGACATCATCGCGCCAGCGTTCGGCATTCTCCTCGATCTCTGTGCGGATCCAGCCTTGGCGCTGGGCCGCGATGTAGCCGCCCATGTCCTCGATCTGGTCGACCAGGGCCAGTGCCGCCTTGGCCATCTGCTCGGTCAGGTTCTCGACAAAGTATGAGCCGGCCAGAGGATCGGAGACGGCGGTAATGTTGGTTTCCTCCTGAATAACCTGCTGGATGCGCAATGTCAGCGTCGCTGATTCTTCCGTCGGAATGGCAAGCGCCTCGTCATAGGCGGCGACCTCCATGGCCTGCACCCCTGAAAGGGCGGCGCCAAAGGCATGCAGGGTTGTGCGTACAAGGTTCACCAGGGGCTGTTCCGCCGTCAGCATGGCGCCGGAGGTATGGGTGTGAATGCGCACATGCATGGCGCGGGGGTCACTGACGCCAAAGCGTTCCTTCATGGTGGTGGCCCAGATCCGGCGCAGGGCTCGGATTTTCACGATCTCCTCGAAAAAATCGTTGCCTTGCGCGATCTGGAAGCCAAAGCGCGACAGCGCCGCCTCCGGCTCGATGCCGGCCTCGACGCAGGAGCGTACCAGCTCGATCCCATAGGCCAGCAGCATGCCGGCCTCCTGCACCGCGTTGCCGCCTGACTCTTCCAAATCATAGCCGACGAAGTTGGTGGTGTTCCAACTGGGCATATGTTCGGCACAATAGCCGATCAGCGCCACCGCCAGTTTGTGTCCCTGTTCGGGCGGGAAAGCCGACATGCCGCAAAAGGCGCTTTGGTGATAATAGTTCATGGTGTTGCCGCGCAGATCCCTGGCCGCCACGCCCTGGCGTTGGCCATAGGCGATATATTGCGCCAGGGCCGGGATCACCTGATAGTCGGTGATGTGCACCACATTCATCTTGGCCAGGTCCATGCCGTCGAACAGCCGCGCCATGTCGGCCACGGAATAGACCGCCATGCCACATTGACCAATACGGCCCCGGGCGGCGGGATCATCGGGATCCAGGCCTTCGTGGGAAACCAGATCATAAAGCAGATTGTAAAACGACTGGCCGAAATAGCCGGTCATGCCCTGGCCGCTGAGGGCCTCCATGCGGGCCCGGGTATCCTCGGGCAGGCCATAGCCGATGACCGGTTGATTGGCCCAATTCATCAACTGGTATTGGGCCGCCAGATTGCCGCGCGTAAAGGGATATTCCCCCGGCGCGCCAATATTCTCATAGGCGATATCCTGCACGTCGGATGGGAAATAGGCGTTCTTCAAGGGCAGCCCGGACATCGTCCTGGCACCGGCCGCCCGGGCCGGCGCGGCGGCGGCGAATTTATCGACGATCCTGCCGTATTTCTCGGCCCATTGCTGCTCCAACCGATCAGCCTGGGACAATGTCTTGGCATCAAACATGGTGATACTTCCTCAATGAACTTTACCGCAGCCTAACGCGCCGCTGCCCGTACCGAAATATATTCATGAACCGCACGAAAACTCAAAACAACCGTTAAATATGCCTGAAAATTAAGCATTGATTTACCATGATCCATTAACAATTCCCGAATGCTGACTCCAAAGTTTTAGACGGAATGGGAGCTGAATTTCCGTGCGCCATCTATTGAATATTATGAGAAATCGCCGGCTTAAAGCGTTGCCACTCGCCCTGGGGCTGACCATTGCGCTATCGGCATGCATGCCAACCATGGAAGAGGCGCTAAGCAGCACCGGCATGACCGCGAAAAATACGGAAGATACATCGAAAAAGGTGGCGGCGGCGGAACAGGCGGAAAAGAAAGCCCATGAGGAAGAAGCGAAAGCCCACGAAAAGGAAAAAGTGGAGCTGAAAAAGGAAAGAGAGGAAGAAAAGGCGGAGGACAAGGATTACCTTGCCATGAAGGCGCAGCTGGAGCGCGACAAAGCCGAGGCCGAGGCGCATCCGGAAGAGGTTAAGACTGTTTCCAGAATATTCTTTGACGAGGAAATCCTGGCGGTTAACGAGCGTCTCCATCACCTCTCGGAACGTGTGAAGGATCTTTCCGAACGCGTCCATGGCCTGACGGAAAGACTGGAAAGCGTGCCGACAAAATTGGCGGAGCTCGAACTGGCGTTGGACAAGACCGAGGAAAAGCTTGGCATAATTTCCGCCAGGCCCACGGCGCCTAGCAAACCGGCGAAGAAAGCCAGTACCCCCAAGCAGCTGGTGGCGGCACCGAAAAAATCTTTCTGGGGCGTTCAGTTAGGCGCCTATAGAACCAGGGCCGGGGCGGAAGTATCCTGGGGCGAGTTTCTGGCCAACCCCCTGGCGGTTGAGCTGACCGAGGCCACCGTGCATTACGTCACCTCCAGGCCGAATAAAAAAGGTCACACATTTACCCTGATCGTCGTCAACGAATACCCAAACCGCAAATCCGCCAACAAGGCCTGCAACGCGCTCAAGGAAAACGGCCTCGACTGCGTCGCCTACCGCGTCAAACAATAAGATCCTTCCGGACCATCTCCTTGCGTCATATTGCGGCGAAGGGCCAATTGTGCTCCGCTGCCCGACAGTCGAGTGATTGTCGAGGTTTTGAAGGAGAGGTTGATGGGTGGAACGCGGCTTAGCTTTGGTGAACGCCTGATCGCCATCTTCAAGCAGGAAGGCGTCGAGGCGATATTCTCCCAGGGCGACCTCTCCATGAAGGATATTCAGCTGCATGCCGAAGCCCAGGGCTTGAAAGTCGTCGGCCCTCGTCACGAGGCCTCCGCCGTATTCATGGCCATGGGCTATCACGCCATGACGGGGAAGGCCCAGGTCGCCATTGGCGCGCCGGGTCCGGGCCAGGCCAATTTGCTGCCCGCCGCCATTACCGCCGCCCAGGAACATATTCCGGTCATTATCCTTGGCGCCCGCCGCCAGCACGCGGTCGACACCGCCGTGCGCCGTGGCCGTTGGCTGTACGCCTCGCTACTGCCGAATTACAGGGAGGTCTGCAAATTCGCAACCAAGCTGGAACAGCTCAGCCATCTTGACGAAGTGGTGCAGGAAGCCTTCCGCCAGGCATTGAGCGGCACGCCGGGGCCGGTCTATATCGAATATGATGCCGAGTTAAACGAGAGGGCGGCGGATTTCCCCGAACTACTGCCGCCCGCGCGGTACCGCGCACCGGGGCAAGCGGCGCCAGCAGCGGCAATTGAAAGCGCCGCCCGGATGCTGCAAACAGCGCGGGCCCCCATATTGCTAGCCGGCGAAGGGGTGCAGCGTTCACGGGCCCAGGACGCTTTTGTTGAATTGGCGCATCGGCTCAAATGCCCGGTGCTCACCACGCTGGGCGGTGCCGGCGCCTTCCCCGAGACCGAGGCGCAATGGCTGCGCTATATGGGCCAGGCGGGCGGCGAGGCCATCGCGGCGTCGGATCTGCTGTTGGCGGTGGGAACCTGTTTACCGGAAACCGCCAACTATGGCCGTCTGCAAAACTTCGCGGCCAATGACGAAGGCCGCCAGGTCATCCTGGTCGAAGCCGATGCCGCCGCCGTCGGGGTCAACCGCCCCGTCGATCTGGCCCTGATCGGACAGGTCGATCTGGTGCTGGCGCAATTGCTCGAGGCCGTGGGCGATGGCGCAGGGTTCGAGAAAAACGCCAATCTTGAAAAATGGCGAGAGGCCTCGAAAGCCGAGGATCGGACGCTGGCCGAGAACCTGCCGCGCAGCAACCGTTTGCATCCCGGACATTTGATGCTCGAGGCCCGAAAGGCTGTGCCCGATGATGCGGCCGTCGTCGTCGATGGCGGGCTGACCATGCTTTACCAATATGCCTTCTTCGAAAAACGCTCCGCTGAGTTCATTTACACCGCCAACTTCGGCCATCTCGGCTCCGGCATCGGGCTGGCGATTGGGGCGCAACTGGCGGCCCAATCCGCAGCCGGGCGCAATCAGCCGGTTTGCCTGATTACCGGCGACGGCGCGTTGGGCTTTCACATCATGGATTTTGAAACCGCCGTACGCCACCGCCTGCCCATCGTTATTGTCCTCAACGACGATCAGGCGCTGGGCGCGGAAATGGCCCAGCATATGCAGCATATCGGCCACGAGATCCAGGTTGCCTTTAGCCCGGTCAATTACGCGGCAATGGCCGAGGCCATGGGCGGCATCGGCATTTGGGCGGAACGGCGCGAGGACATCGCGGCGGCCATCGAAGACGCGTTCAGGCAAGCGCGCGCCGAGGGCAAACCGGCGATCGTGCAGGTGCCCACCGACCAGGATGCCTCCCACACATATCCAGTGCCCTATGTTGGCGAACTTGCGGGCTGGAAAGGGGCGGATGTTCTGGCGCGGATTTAGAGCCGCTTTTCGATTAGTATGACATTAGTTGTTTAGCAGAAAGATGCGCCATGCCACGTTCGCCCGCCTTTCCCTTTATCCCGCTTGATCCGCGCCGCAGCCTCGACAAACCGCGCGGCGCCGGCCTGACCATGGTCTCCGACTACCAGCTCAGCCCGGCCGATCTGGAGGGTCTGCTCGAGGTTGGCGGGGACTATATGGATATCTTCAAGGTAGCGACCGGCACTGCGCGGCTGTTCGAGCGTGATCACCTGATCGCCAAACTGGACCTTCTTGGCCGCCATTCCGTGCGTTCCCTGCTTGGCGGACAATTCCAGGAATACGTCCTCCATACCATGGGGCTAGATGCCTTTCCCCGGCACCTGAAGGAAGCCCGCGCCGTCGGTTTCGATCTGATCGAAATTTCCGACAACGTGGTTGATCTGGGTCCCGGTACCCGCGAGCGGCTGTTCGATGCCGTTCGCAACGCCGGCCTGACGCCGGTGGGCGAGATCGGCGATAAGCGCGAACATTCGGCGGCGGCGGCCATCGTGGCCGAGGTTCAAGAGGTCCTTGGACTAGGCGCGGAACTGGCCTTGATCGAAGGGGCCGAACTGATGCTCGACGGCCAGCCCAATGAGGATCTGATCCTGACCCTGAAGCGCGAGGTCGACATTGACCGCTGCATGTTCGAACTGGCCACGCCCAGGGTCGGCAGCACGACGCCGGAAATATACGCGGCCAAGAAATTCCTGATCAAAACCTTCGGCCCGGACGTCAATCTGGGAAATGTAACCCCGGATGTGGTGATCGAGACGGAGACCACCCGGCTGGGACTTGGCTCCGCCGGGCCGCTCGATCTGATGTGATTCCGTAGTGCGGTTTTGGCGGCGGCGTTGACAATTGCATTTCGTTTCGCCATTTTTTTATTCTAGTTCTAAAGTACCTAGCGCATTCCAACGGCCCATCTGATGTCGGGGTTTGCCGTGCGCTTTCATGTATCCGGGTAGTTCTTGACCATAACGAGACCATGAAGATGGTGCGATGCCGCTTGCCGATGCAAAATCTTTTGACGAGGATATCGGATTTCAGGAGTTAACATTTCTGACGACGGATATCGTTGGCAGCGCCGAACTGCACCGGCGCCATCCGGGCGACATGATGGCGGCGATGGATCTGCATGACGAGATCGTACATGGCGCCATCCGCCGGGCAGGCGGCGACCCGTTCAAACATACCGGTGACGGCGTACTGGCCGCATTCGAGCATGCCGAGGATGCGGTGCGCGCGATCGTCGAGGCGCAACTGGCCATGCGGGCGGCATCCTGGGGCGCCACGGGGCGTCTGCAGTTGCGAACTGGCATTCATTTCGGCCTGGCCCGGCCCCGTGGGGGCGACTATTTCGGACCGGCCCTGTCAGCGGTGCACCGGCTCGAAGGCGCCGCCAATGCCGATCAAATCCTGATCTCGGAAGCGACAGTCAAACGCATCCGGATAGGGGCGGGCGATGCCCCATTTGCCTTTTCGGAATTGGGCGAACATCATTTCAAGGGCGTGGACCGGTTTCAGGTCTATCAGGTGCTGGCTGAAGGTTTGCCCAACGAATTCGCGCCCATCGCGGGCAAGCGCGAAACGGTGAACGGTAATCTGCCCGCGCGGCTGAGTTCGTTCCTTGGCCGCGAGCAAGAAGTGACGCAGCTGGGGCGAATGGCTGAGAGTTCCCGGATCATCACGCTTGTCGGCCCCGGCGGTATCGGCAAGACCCAGGTCGCGCTGGAGCTTGTGCGCTCGCTAGAGACGGGCTTTCCGGGCGGCGCATGGTTCTTGAACCTTGCCTCGCTCGAGCGGGAAACTGATCTATGGCCGGTGATCGCCTCGACGCTGGAGATCAGTCCCGTGCCGGGCGCCAACAGGCGGCAACAGGTCATGCACCGGCTACACGATGCCAGGACAATCCTATTGATCGACAACTGCGAGCATGTTCTGGACGAAGTCGCCGATCTGGTGGCGGATCTATGCGCCGCCTGCCGCGAATTGTCCGTGATTGCAACCAGCCGCCAGGTACTGGGGATCGACGGTGAAACCCAATACGAAATTCCGCCACTCGAGCCCCAGTCAGGGGAAGAGCCCGGCCAGAGTACCGCCGTGCAACTGTTTGTCGAACGGGCAAAACTGGTCCGCCATGACTTTGCCCCCGACGACGACGAGCTTGTCACCATACAGACCATCTGCCGGAACCTGGATCACATGCCACTGGCGATCGAGATCGCGGCCGGTCAGCTGCGCCGCTTTCCATTGCAACGGATTGCCGAAGATTCGGAAAATCCGCTGAACCTGACGCCCAGCAAGGCGCAGCGGCGCAGCGAGCGTCAGCAAACCCTGCGGCGCACGCTGGAATGGTCTTATGATCTGATCGACCCCGCCAGCCAGACCGTATTGCAACAGCTGTCGGTATTTTCCAGTCCGTTTCATGAGGAACAGGCACTGGAGGTGTGCGCGGCGGATATGCCGGACGAAGTTGAAATTCTTGACGGCATGGACGAGTTGATCGATGCCTCGCTTCTGGCCACACGCATCAATGGCGAGCGTCATATGCTGATGCTGCGCACCGTCCAGGCGTTTGGCCGGGACAAGCTGCAGGAGGCCGGAACACTTAACGAGATCGAAAAACGTCATGGCGAGGTTTTCGCGGCGCGGAACATCGCGCGGGGCCAGCAATTCATCAGCAATGAACAACTGGCCGCGGCGAGTGCCATTCAGGACGATTTGCCCAATTTAAGGGCCGCGTTCGAAAGGGCGTTGGCACACGATCTGGACCTGGCGGCGCGGTTGACGCTGCCGTTGCTGGTCTACACCTACCTGCATCGTGAATCCGAGATCGCAGGCTGGCCAACGCGGATCATGTCACAGCCCGGCGCCGATGATTTGCCGGGAAGCCCGCTGCTTCTGGCCGGCTGTGCGGCGCACGCGTTTCACGAACTGGGTGATACGGCGCTGGCCCGGGAATACATCGAGCGCGGCTTCGCACTGGAAGCGGCCGGGCGCGACAGCAGCCGGGGCTGGCTGGCGCATATCGCCGGGATGGTGGCGTTCTGGCTGCGCGAAACCGACAAATTCCGGCTGTACCATGACCGCGCCATATCGGACGCGCGGGCCCACGATGACCTGGCCTGCCAGGTGTTTGATCTGAGCATCGCCGCCTTTGTCGAAGCGCGCACGCGCAATGGCGAGCGCGCACATGAATTGATGGCGGCGCTGGACGAGTTGAGCCACGGGCTGCGGCAACCTTCGATGATCGGCTATGTACATTTCGCCCGCGGCGGCCTGGCCAGCATGAGCGACTTTGATCTGGCCCTGAAGGAACTGCAGCAGACCGTCGAATGGGCCGAAATCGGCGGCGACCATTTGGGCGCCCAGCGCACCAACCGCATCATATCCGACATCAGGGCCTTATTGGTTGAACCGCGCGAGGCACTGAAGATCGAGGTCGAGACCCTGATCGAGCTGCCGGAACATGGCGCCACCTGTCTGACGTCAGCACCCCTGGGACATATTGAAGTGTTTTCATAAGGGAGGA
>CAZPWJ010000117.1:0-13365 GCA_964590195.1 uncultured Rhodospirillaceae bacterium
ATCCTCCCTTTGGAAACAGGATCACATGTCCCAAATGTTTTGATGACGGACACCCACAAGGTAGAAATCGAAGGCAAATATTTGACGTTTCGCGGCAGCAATCCATCATTACAGATATTGCCTCTGCCTTGCGGGCGGCGGCCATGCCTGCATCGAATGCCGTGTGGTGACACGATAAATTGAAATTTTAGAAATGTTTTTTCGCACACTCACAGGGAGGCCGAAATGCGCTTTCGCATCATAGCCGTGTTTGCCTTTTATCTGGCTGCCAGTTTGGGCCTGGGGACCGCCATGGCGCAAGACAGCGCAACATTTCAAATCGGCGGCGAAGTTGTGCCGTCCTGTGTGCTGGCCCATGATTGCAGCGGCGGACAATGCACCAGCCTGAATATGAGCGATATCTCAGCGGCCCAGGACACCGCCGTATTGAAACTGATGTGCAATTTTTCAGGTTCGCAGACCGTCGTCGTGACGTCGTCGGGTGGCGGAAAATTGTCCAACGGTACCGCCGAAGTCGTCTATACCGCCAATTTCAGTGGCGCCGGCGATACCTCGGGGGACATCGCGACGGGATTGGTGGTTGAATTCACCTTGCAAGCCAACACACCATCCGATCGAACCATGCAGGTCCAACTGACAGCAGCCGCACCGGAATCCGGCCAGTACCGGGACACCATCACCGCAACGATTTCACCGCTTTCGTTTTAGCCGCGTTCGCGCGATTTCTTGAACCAGGCATCCTCCTCCGCGAAACGGGCCGCGTTCCAGCTGAGTGCGGCCTTCAGGCCGTCCTTAGCCCTGATTTCATTGAACTCATTGATCTCGGGCAGGGTGTCCTTGCTCGTCAGCGCCATGGCTTCAAGCTCCATGGAACGCTCGATCACCTGGCGGACGCCCATCAACTCGTAAGACATGTTGATCAGCTTCTTGTTGTACTCGACGGTGGCGATGGGCAATTTGGCGATGGTCAAGGCCTGGCGCTCCACGGCGGCGTCCAACTCGTCCGCCGGGACCACTTCGTTTACCAGATCCAGCCGTTTCGCCTCCGCCGCATCGATCAGGTTGCCCGTGTAGAGCAGCTCGCGGGCTTTTGTCATGCCGACCACCCAGGGCCAGACCGCTGGTATGTAGGGCCCGCCGGTGCGGATTTCCGGCGCGCCGAACTTGGCGTCTTCCGAACAGATCCGCAGATCGCAGAAGGTCGCGGTGGCCAACCCGCCCGCGATACAAAACCCGTGTATTTGCGCGATGATCGGCTTTGGATTATTCCAGAACACATCCCACCACGCCGAGCCGCTGAATGTCTTGCCCTTGAGGAACCGGGCCCGCAACTGCATGGCATTGGTCTTGGAGGAAGAGGTAATGTCGAAGCCGGCGCTAAAGGCGCGCCCGGCGGCTTTCAAGACGATGACGCGAATTTCCTCATTGGCCCAGCCGGCATCTTCCAGGGCCTCGCGGACTTCGAATTGCAGGTCGTCGGACAGGGCGTTCAGCTTGTCTGGCCGGTTCAGGGTGATATAGGCGATCGGTCCGCTTTTTTCGTAGATAATGTTCTCGTAGCTCATCCGTCCTCTCCTCACTCATGCTCAAACCCGGCCGAGCTTAGCAATAGAGACCGTGATGATGCAAAACGCGCGGGTGCCGCCAGCCGCTAAAACAAGCTCTTGGCGTCAGGATGCCTCGGCATAGAGCATGACCAGTTCACCGTCGCGGTCATCCTCGAACAGCCCGCTCAGGGTTGGCAGCAGGCCCATTTCCTCTTTCTGAATATGGCTGATCTGGCGCTCCACCAGCTCCAGGGCCAGTTCGCAGAATTCCTTCCAGGTTTCCGCCGTGAAACCGTCCGCGCGGGCCTTTTCCACCACGGGCAGCAGATATTCGGACAGATTGCGCAACAGATCATGCTCCTGGCGCAGAATGTGCGGGATCGCCACGTCGCCAATGGCGGTCAGGGCGGGAAAGATGTTCTCTTCCTCGAAATTAAAATGATGTCCCGTCGTCGCCTGCAATTCCGCGTGCATATCGGCCAACAAAGCCTTTGCCGCCGCATCGTCGCTGGCCGGTGCCGCCTTCGCTTTACGCCCGGTCACGGCCTCTTCCAGGCGGTTCATCAGATCAAGGGTCCGTTGATGCTCGTCGTGCAGCAATTGGGCAATCTGGCTATCTAGGTACATGCGGCGATCCTACGTCTCTTGTTAACATTTGCGAGACCTAGAATAATGGTAGCGCGGTACCAGTTTCATTGACCCTGATCAAGCAGTCGCCAATGCCGCACGATATTTCCGCACCGCTGACAGGAAGAACCAGGCGAACGCAACGGCGCCGGCAAACCCGGCCAGGGCACCCAACATGACAATCAGATCTTGCGGCCAGACGACACCGGCGCCAAGCAACAGGACCGCCGCACAATGACAATACATATGGATATTCAAGGGTGTTTGCGCCGTTAACGCGGTTACGGTCGGGGGCCGGCGCTTTATGGCGATGGCGGCATGCATAGAGGCCAGAAACGGCACGATACGCTGCAGGATCGCCAACAGCATGGTCAACAACCAGGCCAACAGCGACAGGGTGAAGACAACCCCGCCTCTTTCCCCCAGCAGATCAACGGCCCAGGCGATACCGAATATCAGGCAGAGCGGCAGCAGGACCCAGGCCAGGCGGATCAGAATAAATGCCGGGCCCAGCCGTTTCCGCATCCGTTTTCGCAAAGCCTGCAGCATCAGGCTCAGATGGATCACCACCGCGCCCAAGCCCACGACACCGCCAACCGCGGCCCAAATATCCTGGCCAAACCAAACGCCCGCTAATGCCAAACCCAAACCAATGGCGGCGGCGATCAGCGAAGCCAAAGCCCATTTCGGCCCCGGCACCTGGGTCAATGCGAACATAGGCACCAACACATAGGAAAAACCAAGCACCAAAAGTCCCATGAAGCCATAGGCGGCAAGCAGCATGTGGCTGACGGCGCCGCGCTGGGCATCGGCAAAAACGGCGTGTTCCTGATTGACGATCAACGCCAGGCCCAGGACCAACAGCGCCAACAAGGCCCCTGCCGCCAACCAGCCATGGGCCACCACAGCCGCCAGGGCGCCGCCCCGGCGCAGATTGCCCAGCAACAACCATAAATAAAGCAGGATCGCCAGGCCGGCCAAGGCACCTCCCGCCGCCATGGCGTGATGCCAAATGTAATACATGCCCAGCGCCAGGATCATGGTGCCCAGGTTGAACAGCCACCAGATGGCGGCGATCAAACGCGGCGCGGCAAAGCCCTGCAGGGTCGCCACGGGCAGCAATTGCAGGCTGGCGCCCATGGCGGTCATGATAAAGACGCCCAGGGTCAGCAGATGTATGGCGGCCAGCACCGGCCCGCCGCCGCCGGTATAATCCGCCAGATCACCGGCACTGAGGGCCAATACGGCCCAGGCGGCCATGTGATAGACCACCGCCGCGGCAAAAAAACGGAATGGCAGGGACAGGGGCAGTAAACGTTCCGATGCACTGCCCAGGAATGCGGTCGCGCCTGATGCCATCAGCCGCCGCCGCGCCAAATGCGCAGGCGGAATTCGCCGCCATCGGCAAGCGCGTCTTCCAGGATTTCGTGGCTCCAGCCCCGCTCCGCCAATTCCGGATAAAGATAGACCGGCTCCCGGTGGTGATGCACGATAACGTCGCCCGCCTGAACCGTTTCCAGCAGAGCCAGTATTTGCAGCATGGGTTCGGGCGGCGGCAGGTCGTGGACATCAATGTGGTGGCCGTCATCGGCCTGCCAATTCGGTGCCGTCAATTCCACCGCCATCTCAGGTTTCGCCCTTACTCCAGCCAGGTTTGTCGCCTGGGCCCGGCGCACCGACACCGCGCACGGGCGTCAGCGGCAGGGCGAACCCTTGGTTGAAGGCGGCGCGGGCCACGACGACGAATTTCAATTGCCAGCCGCCGGCGATCGCGGCCAAGCCCGCCAGGGCGCCGATCCAGGGCCCGAATTCCGCCAAAACAAGCGCCAGCGCAACCAGGATCGCCGCGGCATAATGGCCCAGTCCGTTAATCATCGGCGTCGCCTGGTTCAGTGCCGCCAGGGCCTTGATGGGCGCGCCTTCCGCCGTCAACGCGCCCAAATAACGCCGCCAGGCCAGCCAGCGGCCCAACAGCAGCAGGAACAGCAATATCAACGGCGATACCACGGCGCCGCCGAACAACGCCGTGGCGATCAGCAAAAAGCCGCAGCCCTCCGCCAAGCCGGTAAGGATAATCACCGGCCGCAACCTGGCATGGCGCCAGGCCGGTATACCCTTGGAGGCGAACAGTATGCGCGTTTGGCAATAGAGATAGGCCACCGCCAACAGGGCCGCCAATGAGATGGCGCCACCGGCGATGGCGGGCAGATAAACAAATGGCGCCGCCGCCAATGCCGCCAGCAGGGTCACGGGCAATAACAGTGCTGAAACGAAGGCCTCCCGCGTCATCCAAGACGATTGCGGATGGAAAAACACATGCAGGGCGCGCCAGGGCCGGCCAATCTCCATCCAGACGCAGAGCAGGCCGACGCCAACCAGAATTGCGCCGGCGAAACCAAGCGGCCAATACGGCGCCCCGGTGCCGGCGGCCAGGGCCGCCAGGATGACCAGGCCGCTGCCGCTGCCGCCGCCGATGAAATTGCCGGCGGCGCGCCAATCCCAGTTGAGCTGATGGCGCGGTTCTATCTGGCTCATGATTTCTTGTCCCAGATGTAATAGAAGCCCGGATCCGTACCCAATTCCTCGTGCATGCGAAAAGTCTGGTTCTCCGCCAGCAGGCCCGAGACATTGCTGTCCGGATCATCCCGGTCGCCGAATTTCAGGGCGCCGGCGATACAGGAATTGACGCAGGCCGGCGTCACTTCCGGGTCGACACCCGGGGTCTGCCCGGTTTCCTTGGCGGTATCAATACGGCCCTGGCAGAAATTGCATTTCATGGCCACGGACATGCGCTTTTCGTCAAAGCGTGCGTCTTCATGCTGCATGGCGCCCTTTTTCTCGTAGGCCAGGTCGCGCTTGTGAACGATATGGCGGGCCTGGTAGGGACAGGCCACGGCGCAATAGCCACAGCCAATGCAGAGGTCGTAATCGATCTCAACAATGCCGTCGGCACGAATTTTTGTCGCGGTGGAGGGGCAAACATCCTCGCAGGGCGGCTCGGCGCAATGCATGCACCCCACCGGCACGAAGGTGCGCTGAACCTGGGGATAGGTGCCGGTTTCCATATCCAGGACCTGGCGCCATTGTACTCCCGGCGGGGTGGCGTTGGCATGTTTGCAGGCCGCCGTGCAGGTCTGACAGCCGACGCAGCGGCGCAGATCGGCGACCATCACATAACGGGTCATGCGCCACCTTCCAGGCGATTGACCGCAACCCGGACGATATCGGCGGAGGAGCCGGTGGAATCCGTCAACGCCAGGGACATGGGCACCACGGTATTCATGCTCGGCGCCGGATTGTCCTTTGAATAGGGCGTTACCCAGTGGTCAAACTGGCCTTGGATCAGGATCGTGTCCGGGCGGATGCCCTGTTTCAAGACCACCCGGCCCTTGGTGCCGCGCAGGGTCGACTTGATCTCCACCAGATCGCCATCCTCGATGCCCATTTCCTGGGCCCGGCCCGTATTCATCACCACGGCACGGTGGCCGCGCACATTCTTGGCCACCTCGTCGATCATCTGGATCGAGCTGTTGGCACCCCAGGCCAACTGCATGCTGCGCGAGGTCAACAGCCAGAAGGGATAGTCCTTCAATTCACCGCCCGAATTCACCGTGGCCTGCTCCCAAATACCGGGGAAATCCTTCCACGGCGGCAGCGCCTCGTATTCCTTGAGCTGCTCGTTCCACCACTCAATGCCCTTTTCGTGCAGGCGGTTGCCCAGCTGTTTGCCGATCCGGTAGAGCTGTTCCTGGTAGGGCATCTCGAAGCGCAGGCCTTTTTTGCGCATTTCGGGGAACAGATACCAGATCAGGCGGGAAATGGGCCGGGTGCGGATGCCATGTTCCTTGTACCAATCCAGGCCGTCGCTCTCGGCCCCATCGGTCAATTCGGCCGAGGCGGCACGGCACATGGACTCCCAGATATCTTCCGCCCCGTGGCTCTGCTCCGGATCCAGCTTGAAATCGTAATTGTCGCCGCTCAAAGGTACGCCGGCGGCGCCCTTGTTTATGGCATTATTGTATTTGTCCAGAATGCCCGCCCGCTCGGCCAAGGCGGTGGCGATATCGGTGAAATCCCGGGTCTCGCCCAGGGGTTCAATGGCCGGCTGGCGCAAGGCTACGCCTTCGTGATCCCAATAGGCCTCGGAAAACTTGGTGCCGCCGACACGGATCAACTGCGTGCTTTCGAAATCCGTGCGTTCGGGCAGCAGCACATCGGCCATGTGATTGGTTTCGTCCCGGATATAACAGAACGAAACTATAAATGGGAATTCGGCGATCCGCTCGGTCACCGATTTGGTATCCCAGAAAGAGATGGCGGGATTGGTGCGGTAGACGAACCAAAGATCGGGCGCCGAGACTTCCGGCCAATGCTCCGGGCTTTCCTTGCGGAACATCCAGGCCAAATGAGTCGGCCCCAGGGCCTGGCTCCACGGTGAATTGGCCGACAGGGGCACCAGGGTATCGTGGGCGTTGCGGGCCTTGGGCGATTCCTGCCAGCCATCCTTGTCGGTGGCGTTCATGGGAAATTGCATGAAGCCGTCCGGGCCGCCGATTACCGAGGCCTGGCGCGTGGTGGCGGGCCGGTTCAGGCGTACCGTGGTCCCCAGGGTGCCGCCGGGTACTTCCAGGGCGCCAACCAGGCAGGCCAGCAGGGTACGGCCCCAGCAGCATTCGTAGCCGCCCCAGCCATTATTGACGGTCTTGCCCAGGACCACCGAAACCGGGCGCAGGGGCAGAATTTCGCCATCGATCTCGGTCGTTGCGCCGACCTGGGCATGGCTGACGTATTCGTCGGCAATACGGCGAATACAGCCGTCGGGAACCTGGCAGATCTTCTCGGCCCATTCGGGCGTGTATTGCGCCATCTGGCTGACCAGATGGCTAAAGGCCGTCTGTACCTGGATTTCTTCGTGTCGCCATTCTTCATCGTCGGCCCCGACCTCGATGCCCGAGGCGGTAAAGGCGCCCTCCAGCGCCGGTTCGATGCCATCCGTGTCGAAGGGCAGCGCTGCACCCGTGCGCTTGTCCCACATCAGCGGCTTGTGGCTGACCGGATCGCGCAAAAAGTAGCCGTTCGGTGCCACCAGATAGGGGGAACCAGTGTGATCGGTAAGAAATTCCAAATCCAGCCGTTCCCGTGGCATTTCATGCAACATCACGTGCATCAGGCCGTACATGAAGGCGGGATCGGTCTTGGGCCGGATCGGCACCCATTCCGCGGAACAGGCGCCGGTAATTGAAAGATGCGGCTCGATCTGCACCCGCTTCACGCCGCGCTCCCGCGCATCGGCATGGCGGGTCACGCCCATGACGCCGCCCGAGGCTTCGGGATTGCCGCCAAAGGATAAGATATAGTTGGTGGTCGGCGTGTCGGAGGCGACGGTAAAGGCACGGTGCCATAATTCGCCGTACAGATGCTCCGAATGGGTGCACTTCACCCCCTGCCCGGAACCAAAACTGAAATCCACCGCGCCCCAGGCCGACAGGAACGCCGGAAAGCTGCCCATGTAATAGGTTGGCGAACCGCCACCGCCAAAGGATGCCGCGACCCTGGCATAACCCAGTTCATCGCGCAGGCCCTTGGCCTTGATCTCGTTTAGTTTTTCCCCCACCAGATCCAGCGCTTCATCCCAGGAAATCGGCACAAATCCGGGATCTTCATCGCGGTCCTTTTTTGGATTGGTCCGCTTCATGGGCGTCAGAAGGCGGTTGGGATTATAGGTCTTCTGGACCAGACCGTAGGCCTTGACGCAGGCCTTGCCGGCGCCGGGATGAACATCGGCCAGGGCAAAATTGGGCTCAACCTCGGTCGCGACGCCGTCCTCGACCTTGACCGTCAGGAAGTCCGGCCCTGCAACGCATTGATAACAATACTGCGGCACCTTCCGAGTCGTGGTCATTACCGTCACCTAATTATTTGTTTGCGTACCCAACAATATATACATCATACTATTGGCCTGGACAACAAACCATATCGACGGCCGTTTTAGCGTTAGAATCTACTCATCGTCATCATTGATAGCGTGCAGCGCGGCGACATCCTTGATGATCACTTTGTGCCCTTCGGTGGCCACGCCAATGGAACGCAATTTCGACAATGCCCGGGACAGGGTTTCGGGTTGCATACCCAGACGGCCGGCGATCAACATCTTGTCCAAGGGCAGTTCGAATTCGTCGGAGCCTTCGTCCACATCCACCAGTTTTTCCAGGAACGAGGCCAGACGCTGGGTCGCCGATTTAACCGTCAGCTGTTCCACCTGCTGCACGAAGCCGCGCAGGCGACGGGACATCGAAGCCAGCATCTTCAGGGCAATGTCGGGATCATCACGCAGCTGCTTCAAAATGCCGCTGCGCGGGATCACCAAAAGACGCGCGTCGGCGGCGATTTCGGAGCTGATGGGAAAGTTACCGGAAACGAACATGGCCGCTTCCGCGAACGATTCGCCGGGTCCGAAGACGGCGATGACGCTTTCATGGCCGTCCGGGGCCTGACGGAACCCCTTTACCCAGCCTTCCAGAATAATGAAAAACCTGTCCGCCGGCTCCCCCTGCATGAACAGCGCGGTGCCCCTCGGATAGCGCCGAACCGTGGCATCCAGTAATAATTTCATGGCCGCGTCATCCGCCATGCCGGCGAACAGGGGGATCTGCTTGAGCTGATCATAGTCCGACGCGCGGATACCTGTCCGCCGCTCAAATGTGTCGCGATCAAGATCCGCCATTAATTCTCTTCCGTGCCCCTAGCCGCAAACATGAGCATACCCAATGGATATACCAACGCAATATCCGTCATTGCCAGACTGTTCCCGGTTGCCCTAGGGCAAGACCGCTTCGCCTTCGATTTCAACCATGGCATTGGGGTCGATCAGGCGGCTGACCTCGACCAGGGTCATGGCCGGAAAATGCTTGCCCAGGTGGGTGCCCCAGGCAGCACCCACGGCGGCGCCGGCGCTGTTGAAGGCGTCAATGTCCGTGACGAAGGCCCGCATCATCACCAGATTGGCCGGCTCGCCGCCGGCGGCCCGCAGGACGGTGACCAGATTGCCCATGGCGCGCTCCCACTGCCCGCCGAAATCCAGCGCCGGGTCCACCGCCTTGTTGCCGTCCGTGGCGGCGATCTGGCCGGCGATACGCAAGACTTTGGAGCCGGTGGCGACCACGCCGTAGGAAAAGCCCCTCGCCCGGTTCCAGCCCTCGGGCAGGATTGCCTGATAATCGATATCGCTCATGATGTGCCCTCTTCTCTTGTCCGTGGACCTGCGTAATAACCCGACTGCCGCCCCTTCACCAGCCTTGATTGCGCCCGCCCAGCGCTTATGCTGAACCAACGCCCGTAGCAGCCAACCTCATAGCCGCCCAGCAAACGAGAGCCCATTGTCGCAAACCAGCCAACCCATGATCAATGCCACGCCGGTGGTGCTTGCCCTGATCGCCATTAACGTCGGCGTTCACGTGATTCGTTTATTGTTGCCCGAACAATGGTCGGCCATCGCCGCCACCCTGGGCGGGTTTTCCGCGCCATGGTTCATGGCCACGGTAATGGGGACGCAGCCGGATTACATTATTTTCCAGCTGCTCTCACCCCTGACTTACGCTTTTCTGCATGCGGATCTGTTGCACCTGACCATTAACATGGCCTTCCTGCTGGCCTTTGGCACGGCGATAGAGCGGCGCCTGGGGTGGCCACGGTTTATTGCGCTGTATCTGATCTGCGCCCTATTCGCCGCCGCGGCCTCGGTCGCGCTGTTCTATTATAGCCACGAGCAGACCATTATCGTTGGCGCCTCGGGCGCCATTTCGGGCCTGTTCGGCGCCGTCTTGCGCGTCACCACGCGCCGGGCCCTGGCGGCCATCGCGCTCTTTATCATCAGCAATATGATTATTGGCTACACCGGCCTGCCGGGTTCGGGCACGGTTCGGGCGATCGCCTGGGAGGCCCATATCGGCGGCTTCCTGGCCGGCTATTTGCTGCTGCCGCTGTTCGATGGCGCGGCACGAAAACTTGAAAGAGACCTGTCATGAAGATTACGGGACTGCGCACCGAAGCCGTTCGAATTCCATTCGAAACTCCGATCCGCACCGCGATCCACCATATCGAGGCCGTCTGCTGCGTGCTGTTACGGATCGATACGGACGAAGGATTGGAGGGCCAGGGCCTGGTCTGGTGCATGAACCCCGCTCGATTGCCCGTGCTCGACGCCATGATCCACAGCCTCTCCCAACGGGTGGTTGGCTGCGATCCTCATGAACATGCCGCCCTGTGGTCGGAAATGTGGGCCGATGTGAATTTTTTGGCGCCAAGGGCATTACCCTGTTCGGCATTGCCGCCATCGACATGGCGCTGTGGGACCTTGTGGGCAAGGCCCATGATATGTCCGTCTGCAAACTGCTGGGGCAAAGCCGGGACCGGGTGCGGGCCTATCATTCGGGCGGACTTTGGGTCTCCCTCACCCCTGATGAACTTCAGGCACAGGCCAGGGATTATCTGGACCAGGGCTACCGCGCCATGAAGATGCGCCTGGGCAAGCCGTCGGTGGCGGAGGATATCGAGCGGGTGGCGGCAGTGCGCGAAGTGATCGGCCCGGACATTGACCTGATGGCGGACGCCAACCAGGGCTTCACCGTCAACCATGCCATCCGCATGGGCCGCGCTTTGGAAGCATATAATCTGGTCTGGTACGAGGAACCGGTGCAGGCCCATGACCTGGCCGGCTCAGCCCGTGTCGCGGCCGAGATCGATACGCCCATCGCCAGCGGCGAGACCGAATACGCCCGCTATGGCTTCCGCGATATGATCGAGCGGGGCTCGGCCGATGTGCTGATGCCGGATCTGGAACGGGTCGGCGGCATCACTGAATTCGTCAAGGTGGCGCATATGGCGGACGCCTTTGACATTCCCGTCTCGCCCCATGTCTATACCGAACAAAGCCTGCAGCTCTGCGGTGCCTTGAGCAATATCGAATACAGCGAGATGATGCCTTGGTTCGGCAATCTCTATAACGAACGGACCGAGCTGGTGGATGGCGATCTGTTGATCCCGGACCGCCCCGGCCTGGGCTTCACATTCAACGGGGACGCCATCGCGCGTTACCGCGTTGATGGGCAATAGGATATGCTGCAAGTGTCTCTCTTCGTCATTGCCGGGCTTGACCCGGCAATCTTGCAGTCCCAAACACAGGTGCCCGTGGCATCGATAGATGACCGGATCAAGTCCGGGCATGACAAAGGGGTGCTGTTCGCGCGGTTCGTCAGTTAAAGGATTTGAAACAATGAAAATCGGCAAAATAGATTCGATAATTGTGAAACTGCCCTACAGCACGGGCGGGACAGGAAACATCGGCAACATGGACTGGTCCACGCTGGACTATGTTCTGATCCGCATAGAGACCGAAGACGGCATGGTCGGTTGGGGCGATGCCTTTGGCTATGGCGGCATCGCACGGGCCGTCAAGGCATTGGTGGATGACAGGATCGCCCCCTCGCTGATCGGCAAGGATGCTTCCGCCATCGGGCAACTGTCCTATTTCCTGCAACAGGGCAACCACCTCCTTGGCCGTTACGGCATTACCATGTTCGCCATTTCCGGCATCGATATCGCGCTTTGGGATCTGGCGGGCAAGGCCGCGGGCGTGCCGATTTCGACCCTGTTGGGCGGGGCAAGGCGGTCGGAAATTCCCGCCTATGCCTCCCTGTTCAATTACACCGATCCAGATCAGGTGGCCGAACATTGCCAGCGCGCCATGAGCGAGGGCTATGGCTCGGTCAAGCTGCACGAAACCACCGAGCCGGCGGTGCGCGCCGCCCGCCTGGCCATGGGCGACGGCGTGCCTCTGATGGTCGATACCAACTGCCCTTGGACGCCCTGGCAGGCCAAGGAAGCGGCCCTGTCGTTCAAGCCCTATGATCTGCATTGGCTGGAAGAGCCGATTTTCCCGCCGGAGGATTTCGAAAGCCTCAATCGCTTGGGCATGGAGGTGGATATCCCCCTGGCGGCGGGCGAGAACGCCTGCACCGCGTTCGAGTTCAAACAGATGATCGAGGCCGAGGCGGTGACCTACGTCCAGCCCAGCGTCACCAAGGTCGGCGGCATCACGGAATTCCGCAAGATCATCACCCTAGGCGAGCTAAACGGCACCACGGTCATGCCCCACGCGCCTTATTTCGCGCCGGGCCTGTTGGCCACCCTGCAACTGCTGGCCACCATGCCCGACGAATGCCTGGCCGAGACCTTCTATTACAAGACCCTGGAAGCGAGCCTGTACGGCGATGCCATAGTCGCCAAGGACGGCAACATCACAGTGCCGACGGGGCCGGGCCTAGGGCTGGATCCGGATTTGGATGTGATCAAGGAATACACGGCGAAGGACACCTAATCACAAGGCCGAAACATGGTGTTTCAGCCGCGTCGCCATGCAGACATCACAAGAGCAGGGCTTGATTGGTGAAAGCCCGGATATTCGTTTCAAGTTGGAACATCACGTCTGGCAAGAGTTTTTTCGGGCAGGGCTGGCCGCGCTTCGGCGTGGAACTGTGGCTCCGACGTTTCCAGTCTCTTTTCGAAGGGCCGCTTGACACGGACCCGGGTGCCCATTGATTTGGCTCGCTGCTGGGCATTGCGCAACTGCTTGGCCGCCTGCTTGCTCCAGGGCAGAACATAGGCCTTGGGCCCATCAGAGTCGTCAAATTCCAGCCAGAGGTAGATCGCTTTGCCCTCGCGCAGGTTTGAGGCCAGTACCGTCGCTTCTTCTACAGCACGCTTTGCCCATTCGCTGGAAACCGGCTTGGCCCGGCCCAAAATCTCGACGGAACCTGTGTAACCCAGGGTCATCAGGGCGGCAGCACAGGCCAAAGCCGCAAGGCGGACTCTGAACGGCCGAAAACGGGCATTGGCGATTAAAACGAGGGTCGTGACGAGAGCGACGCCAACGGCAAACATGGGGAATATCATATCCATTCGGCCAACACCTCTGGGCTATTTGACGCGCGATGCGCTACGGAGCCTTCGAGGCATCTCGTGGATACTTCCCGGTACCAGCCGGGCCTCGTCGGAAAGTTCGAAACGGACGACGGTCAATTCCTCGCCCTGATGCATGAGATTGACGTTCCTGCGGACGACATAGTTGAGCCTGTCCTGCTTCGTTCCGTGCCTATCCGGTTAACGCAGACACCCACTTCATGTAGGGTGCTTC
>CAZPWJ010000118.1:0-13365 GCA_964590195.1 uncultured Rhodospirillaceae bacterium
CATTGATTCAGAAATCAAGCCGCCAGGAAAGGCAGAAAATGAGTCTTATGCCGCGTAACTTGGTATTAGGAGCAAACCACCAAAGGATATGATCAATGACGACAATTGAATCGGATACTGAATATGAAGTTGAACCGATCAATGTAAGGCGGCAATCGGATTATTCTGCCGACGATTGGCAGCGCCTCCTAGATGAATGGCAGCAAGCTGGGATCAATCACGGGCCCGGATACTGCGCTCAACCAATGACCTGCTCGATCTGCATGCTCAATTGGTATGCCGCTGTGTGCTGACTTCTGTTATCTTAGTGCCAACAACTTTCCCAGCCATGGCCAAATACGCAACCGTTGCGCATTTGAATGCCATTCCCGTCGCCTTCGTTCTGTCCAGCAACATCCACCGTCGCCATATGACCAAGGGTCAGAGAGCCATGGCTGTTGCGACAATTTATCCAGATTCGGATAAGGGCGGGCGCGGAAAGAAGACAAGTGGAAACCTCGCAGAAATTTCGGGGTTTTCCCAGCGTAGCCTTCAGGTGGCCCGAACCGTTATCAAATTCGCCCCCGAGCTTGCTGGCGATGTTCTCGCGGGCGCAACACCCCTGGACGCCGGGCCGGGGAAATGCTGGGGGTGATGGAACGGCACACAGGGCATGTCGACCAGAAATCGGGGTCGCAAGCTGCCACTCTCAAATCCCTGAAAATAACCAAGTCCCAATCGTCTCGTTGGCAACAGCTTAGCGGCGCCGATCCAAAGTAACGGCGATCAACCAAACGGCCCAGACCGCAACCGCAATGCTGCCAATGGTCATGAAGGCACCATCCCAGCCCACATACTGTTCTAGAATATGGCCAAGAGCCATCGCTGCGAAGATGGAGCCAGCTATGGTGAATTTCTTTGCACGCGGCGTCATGGGGTAATCGTAGCGTAACGGTCTATACGCCGTCCCGAAATATCCCGCTATATCCCGATAAATCCCGTCATTTTCTGGCCCCAAAAAAAGCAGCTCACCCAAGAGCGGGAAAATTAACTTGGGGGTAATATTGGGGGTTAATAGAGCGTATTAGTAATTTTATTCAATAATTTCAAATAGTTAAATATCATAAATGGCGGATGGGGTGGGATTCGAACCCACGAAGGGCTCTCACCCTTGCCGGTTTTCAAGACCGGTCGATTCAACCACTCTCGCACCCATCCGTGTTTCGCCAAACCTGACCTTGCCGCACGCGTTTAGCAAAACAAAGCCGTTCTGAAAAGCGCAATCGGCCCAAGTATATAAGGTCCTGCGTTAATTATGGCTTTCCAACAGGCGCCGGGCGATGACTTGTGCCTGAATTTCACCGGCACCTTCGAAAATATTCAGAATGCGCGCATCGCACAGCACCCGGCTGATGGGGAATTCCAGCGAGAAACCATTGCCGCCGTGGATCTGCACCGCATTGTCGGCCGATGACCAGGCCACCCGCGCCGCCAACAGTTTCGCCATGCCCGCCTCCAGATCGCAGCGCCGGCCCTGATCCTTTTGCCGCGCCGCATAGTACGTCAATTGCCGCGACAGCATGATCTCCACCGCCATCCAGGCCAGCTTGCCCGCGACGCGCGGAAAACGCACGATGGCGCCGCCGAACTGCTGGCGCTCGATACCGTAGTTCAGGCCCAGCTCGAACGCGTTCTGGGCCACGCCCACGGCCCGGGCGGCAGTCTGGATGCGGGCGGATTCGAAGGTCGCCATCAGTTGCTTGAAGCCATTGCCCTCTTCACCGCCCAACAGGTTGTCGGCGCCGACCTCAAAGCCATCGAAGGCGATCTCGTATTCCTTCATGCCGCGATAACCCAACACCTCGATCTCGCTGCCGGACATGCCTTCCGCCGGGAACGGCTCGCCCACCGTGCCCCTGGGTTTTTCGGCCAGGAACATGGACAGGCCGCGATAGCCGGGCTGGTCGGGATCGCTGCGCGCCAGCAAGGTCATCATGTCGGCGCGGGCGGCATGTGTGATCCAGGTCTTGTTGCCCTGCACCTTGTAGACATCACCGTCGCGGATGGCGCGGGTGCCGACACTGCCCAGGTCCGAGCCTACATTGGGTTCGGTGAAAACGGCGGTGGGCAATATCTCGCCCGAGGCGATCTTTGGCAGCCAATGCTGGCGCTGTTCTTCCGTACCGCCATGCAGGATCAACTCGGCGGCGATCTCGGATCGGGTGCCGAGGGAGCCGACGCCGATATAGCCCCGGCAAAGCTCCTCGGAGACCACGCACATGGCGGTCTTGCCCATGCCGTGGCCGCCATATTGTTCCGGGATGGTCAGGCCGAAAACGCCCATCTCGCTCATGCCGTTGACCACGTCCATGGGGATCAGCTCGTCGCGCATATGCCAGCCATGGGCATCGGGGGTAACGTTTTCCTCGGTGAAGCGGCGGAATTGATCGCGCACCAATGACAGCGTCTCGTCCAGGCCCAGCTCGCCAAACTCGGCACCGCCCGCGGCCTCGACCAGCATGAGAGCCAAACGGTCACGCCCGGCCTGGGTGTTGCCCTGGGCGATCAGGCGCTCCACCGCATCGGTGCGAAAGGCCGCCATGTCGTCCCCGTCGAGGCCCAGGTCGGCGGGCCGCACCACTTCGATCTGGCTCATGGCAATGCCGCTGGCCATTTCCGACAGATAGCCGCCGAAGCCCAATTGCAGCAACAGTTGCTCCAGGCCGCCGAATTTGCCGTCCTCTGATAATTGCCCGGCCCAGGCCAGGCTTTGCCGCAGGGCCTCGTTATAGGTCGCCAGCCAGGCCAGGCCGTGCACGGCGAACTGCTGCCCTTCGATTAGGCCGGCGTCAACAGTACCATCTTTCGAGACCATGGCGCGGACGCCTTGGCGGGCCCGCGCCAACAGATCATCCGCCGCCCCCAGGGCCGATCGGCAAAGCGGTAATAATTCCTCGACAGCGATGACGTCATCCCGGGCGTGAGCAGCTTGCATGATTGTCCTCAACTCTTCCTGAACAAATTTTCCTGATCAGAGCGCCCCGGCGGCGGCCATGAAAGCGGCCAAACGGTGATCGCGGTCACTCGTCAAATTCGCCGACGGGGCCATCTGCTAATGGCACAAAACGATTAGGTCTTGTGATTAACGGCTCAGGGGCCCGATGTCGAGTACCCTTCCCCGCTGGCATCGGTGGGCCAGATTTTGACCCGCCTCTGTACCTGACGGCGGCCGACGAATTCGTCGGCCGCCGTTGCCTATTTCGGACAGGTAAATTCCAAAATCCCAGGAAAATTCGAACCCAAGTGTGATGACCATCAATGTCCGGCAATCATTGCGATACTAAATTTATCAACAGGCGCGGATCAGTGCCCCAGGCTTCTTGTGAGAGTGGCCGTCCCCGTTACCCTTCCTCCGGCGCAGGCGGCGGCGGTCCAGAGGTGTCAGGGCATGATCCGCGCCGCTTTCCCATAAAATTCAGGCGGCCCAGGTGACGGCGTTCAAAACGCCGGCGGATGCATTCGTTTTTATAAAACATTAACAAACCGTTACATTTTCCAAGAAATTGTGATATAATCATCCTTGGATTTGAGGGCTATCCATAAAATTGGCCATACGGCCAATGCGTTGTCGCGTGTAAATGGTAGTAGTCTTGGTTCAGTATCGATGACAACCGCGGATAACAACAGCCTTCGGGGCAGGCCTCCGTCTTTCTCGGATTGGCCGATGGCCTACCTTGCAAGCTTCATGCTGCACATCCTCATTTTATATCCGTTTGTCTTTTTCGCGCCGCCACCCGCGCAACTGCTGGACGTGATCGAAATCTCGATGGTTTTCGAGAAACCGAAAGCGGAACAGCTAACGAGCCCGGAGCAACCGACGCCGCAAGAAGAACCCAGGCCTGATCAGACGGCCGAGCCTGATCCGAAGGTCGAGAAGCCCCTTGAAGAAATAGCGAAAACCACGCTGGAGACCAAGATAGATCGGGCCAAGACGGAACCGGCGGCCAAGAAGATTCCCGAAAAGCCCGCAAAACGGAAAGTGCCACCTCCCGACAAGCTTGCAAAACCGGCGAAAACCATCGCCAAGCCAAAGCCAAAGCCAGAGCCAGAGTCAGTGCCAGAGCTTAAAGCCGACCGCCGGCCTATCCATCGAAAAGTGCCGTATCTGGATCGCCCGATTAAGCCCTCTGCAGCGGGGGCGATCCGCGCCGCCAGGAACAACGAACCCCGCATGGGCCACGAAGACGACGGCTATGCCATGTCCAAAGAAGACCGCAACTCACACGCGGCGAAAAAGGCGGCCGAGCGGTATGAACGCGCCGCCGAGCGCGGCTATGTCATGGCGCAATACAACATGGCCCGCGCCCTGGCCGAGGGGCGCGGCGTCCCGAAGGACAGAAAGCGGGCGGAGGAGTTTTTCCGCAACGCCGCCAGACAAGGCAACGTGCCGGCAATGTTGCGCCTGGCCGAAATGAAGCTGGCGGGCGGCGGCGAGAGCGAGGACGACGGCAAGGGCGAGGAAATGGTCGAAGCCCACGTCCTTTACAGTTTAGCCGCAAACCTGGGCAGTAAGGGCGCCGCAAAAGCCAAGGCGATGCTAGGCGCGCATATGGAGCTTGCCAAGCTTGAAGAATCCCGTAATCGGACACGGGCCATGCGGGAGATGATGCCGCCCATGGATCTGAGCAACCAACCCCAGAAGGAGCGGGATTTGCAGCTTTCCGCAGCTGAGGGAAATTTGGAGGCGGTGGAGGAATTATTACAATCGGGCGTGGATGCCAATGCGATCGATGACGAAGGCCGCACCCCCATGATCATGGCGGCTTGGCGGGGCCATCATCGTGTACTCCGCTCCCTGTTGGATGCCGGGGTGGACATCAATGCGGCGGACAATCAAGGCCGCACGGCATTATCCTGGGCCGCCATCAATGGCTATGGGGGCATCATCAAGACGCTGCTGCGGGAAGCGGCATTGGTCGATGTGCGGGGCGAAGGCGGCCTGACCCCCTTGATGCGGGCCGCCTGGAATGGCTATGAAGATATTGTCGCGGACCTGATCGCCAGCAAGGCGGATGTCCATGTCACCGATAATTACGGGATCAACGCCCTGCGCCGCGCCAAATCGCAGGAAGAGACCCAAATCATCGCCCTGCTGCGTGCCGCCGGTGCCCGTTAACGAGCGCTCTATTTGCCTTTCGCCACCGCCGCCAGGTTCGCGATGCCCTCGACGGCCATGTGAGCCGAACGCACCGCCCCTTCCATCCAGCCGGGCATGTAGGAAACAAAGTCACCGGCAAGAAATACGCGGCCCTGTGGGAGATCCGTAATGCGGCGATAGATATCGGGCTGGCTTTCCGCCGTCTCATCCGCCCAGCCGCCGGCGAAATAGGGCATGTTTTGCCAGGCGATCGAGACGCCGCGTTCCGGGTAGACCTTGTCCCGGAAGCTATCGTGCAGTTGCCCACCTTGCCGCAATGCCCGTTCCAGGCGTTCGGGGTGGCTCAGTTCGCCGAACTTGGCTGCTGGTTCGCCCCGGTTATAGGCACCGGTCAAGGTACCTGTCCGGCTGAAAAATCCATCCGACGGGTACCAGATCTGGCTGATCGGCGATTTGGTCCAGCTTATGCCGCCGTAGATTCGATTTTCCCGCTCCCAAAAACGGTAGCGCGCCTGCCAGCCAACCTTGCAGGCCGCCATTTCATTTACCTGTGACAACGCCTTTGTAAAATCCGCCGGGAGATTTTTTGCAACCCGCGCCAGGAGGTTCGGCGCCATGGTCGATATGCAGAAATCGAAAGTCCTCTCGCCCGGACGATGCCCCGACCATGCGACCTTCACTTTCCCATCATCGGCCACATTGGCAATGGTCGTGACCGGGCTGCCCAGTTTGACCAAATCCTGCACGCGCCGCCTGCCGTCGACGCCAACCGGCTGTTTCAGCAGACGCTGCCAGAGCATGTCCATGCCGCCCTTGGGTTGCAGCAGGGATGTCTGCCAATAGGACCGCATGTCGTTGAAAATCTCCTTGTTCCAGAAGCCGGAGGCCAGAATCTCTTCCAAGCCGACGTGCGGATGCAGCTTTCCGGGTCGGCGGCCGGCCCCTGGCAGAACGGCGTAACCGGCCCGGTTCGTCCCTGCGTAGTACAAATATTCGCCGGCGTCTTCCGGATCACCTTTCAGATCGCCGAATTCCTTGACCATTCGCAGAAATGACTGCCGGTCGGCGCTGCCGAGATAGGGCGCCAGCTTTCCGTCACCCTCCAGTTTCGCCAGCAACTCCGAGATCTCGCCGCGAAGGTCATGCTTGATCCGCCGCAGTTGCATCGGCTGCCCCCCGTTGAAGGCGTTCGATTGCAGTAAATTGGCCCGTGTCGCGAAGATAAACGGCTCCATCTCGACCTGCAGTTCACGGGCCAGTCCAAGCACCGCGATGTGGAAGCCGGGGATGCGCCCCGGCCCCGCGTTGAGAAACAGCTCCTCCGGATAAGTTCCGGGCCGCCGGTCCCAGCCGTCATCAAAGAAACGGCAAATCTGCAACGGGCCGCCGACTTCCTGGAAGCGGTCGGCGTAAGTGTCCGCGCCGATGCCATATCGCTCTTTGTTGTATTTCTTGTAGATCTCGGCTTCCGGTCTGAGCGTCAGGCTGCGGCCGCCATAGCGGTCGTTGGCCTCGAACACGGTCACCTCGAAGCCGGCTTTGGCCAGGTAATAGGCCGAGGTCAGACCGGCGATGCCGGCGCCAATGACCGCGACGCTCTTGCCGGCACCGATATCCGCGCGCACTTGCGGCGGCATCGCATGCGAACGATTGGCGGCCTGGGCAAAGGTGCCCCGGCCCAAAAGCGCGGCCATGCCCGCCGCGGCGGTCGTCGCGAGCAGAAATTGCCGGCGTGATGGCGCCATGTCTCTTGCCCCCATTGTTGCCTCCCCAGGCCCCGAATATTGTTGTCAATGCTAGTCAATTATTATGGCAAATACCACCCAAGTGTGAATTTACAGCGAGCTAGCACCGGGATGATTTTAGCGCCGCCGCCAATATCCTGCGGGCACAAGGGGCGGCGCGTCAGACTTGATGCCAGTCCGCGACAGATTTAGCGATCATGGCCAGGCCTAAGGAATTCTCCAAATCCGCCATGATTGCCGAGATTTCCGCCGGCGATGCGGCAAGCTCGCGGGTCGGCACGCCAAGTTCGTAAACCGAGGCGGCGGCGGGGTAAAGCGTATCCGCATGCAATATATGGCGGTTCCGGTGTTGCAGCATATGAGCGAACAGGCGCTCATAAGTCAGGGGATTATAGCTGTCCCCGGCCGCCGCTTCCGCCTCCGGAACCAGGCTAAGCGCGGCGGCGGTGTTCCTGGCATCGTGCCAGATCTGCTCCAGCACGTTGATCGGCGCATCGCGGCTTTCATTGGCATGCTTCGGATTGGCGATTGATGCCTGACGCTTGGCTTCGATCTCCGCCCTGACCGTCGCCGAGGGCACGGGCACGAAGAATATGGCCCCCTCCCCGCCCAACAGCGGCTCCACCGGATCGACATGACGTTGTACCAGTTCGACGAACCTATTGCCGACCAGCGGCACTTCGCCAATTAGTAAATGTTCCGGATCGGTGAATGCCTGGTCCCATTTCTCCACCGCGTGCCGGGCCCACAGGCCGGCTGCCTTGCGGATGATGGGATGGGTAAAGCCATCAACCTCCGGGTACTTGGCCAAAACAGCCTCGGTCTCGAAGGCCGCCCGGGCAATATCCCATTGCAGCAAATGCACCACCCGGCCCGACCGTGCCGCCATCAGGGTCTGTTGTTGCAGAAACAGCGATTTGCCCACCCCCGGCAGGCCGGCGAAAAAGATCAGCCGCCGGGTTGCGGCCGCCGCCATCATCGCCGCGCCGATTTCCGTATGGGGCGGTATCACCAGGGCCTCAGGCATGCGGCATCCCCTCGAACCCCAGGGTTTGGCGTAATTCCGCCGGATCCCGGCCTTCATCACGCAATTGCGCCAGACTAATAGCGCCATGGCGCTTGGCTAGGCGGGCCCCCTCGTCATCAAGCAGCAGGCGGTGATGGTCATACAAAGGCGTTGGCAGGCCCAGCAGAGCTTGCAACAGCCGATGCACATGAGACGCCGCGAACAGATCGGCGCCACGGGTCACAATGGTGATGCCCTGCAAGGCATCGTCCACGGTGACCGCCAGATGATAGGACGTGGGCGTATCCTTGCGGGCCAAGACCACATCGCCATGCAGGCCGGGCTGCAAATCCTGCCGGCCTTGCTGCTGGTCGTGCCAATGCAGACCGGGGCCGGCCCGGCCGGCGGCCAGACCGCAGTCCAGACGGATGGCATAGGCCGCGCCGGCGGCGATCCGGTCCTCGCGCTCCGCGACCGAGAGTCCCCGGCAGGTACCGGGGTAGAGGGCGCCGTCGGGCCCATGGGGGGCTGATGGCGCGGCGGCGATTTCCCGGGCGATGTCTTTTCGGGTGCAAAAGCAGGGATAGCTCAGGCCCGCCTCCGCCAGGGTTGCAAGCGCCTTGGCATAGTCCGCCATATGTTCGGATTGGCGGCGCACCGGTTCTTCCCAGCTTAGCCCCAGCCAGGCCAGATCCGCCAGCATCGCGGCCTCGTGCTCGGGCCGGCAGCGGGTTTGATCTATATCCTCGACCCGTAACAGAAACCGCCCGCCCAAACGTTGCGCCGCCGCGAAACTGTAAAGGGCCGAAAAACCGTTACCCAGATGCAGGGGGCCGGTGGGGCTGGGGGCAAATCTTAAAACGTCGGTCGGTGACAAGGACGGGCCTATTGGGTTATCAGGGACGCAACAAATGATTCAGGGAGACTAACATGTCAGATAGCACGATTGCGGTACTGGTTGCAGGTTCAGGGGTGATGGGAAAAGGCATTGCGTTGTCATTCGCGCGGGCCGGCCTGAAGACCGCGATTTTAAGCCGCAACCCTGACGCTGTCAGCGGTGTCGAACCGGGCGTGGACGTCCTGGGCGCCCTGCCCGAGGCGGCACCGCAGCTGATCATCGAGACCATTCCGGAAGTGATGGACCTGAAACTGGAGCTGAACGCCCAGATCGAAGCGGCCTATCAGGGCAATACTATTATTGCCTCAAACACCTCGTCCCTGCCCCTGCAAGCCCTGGCGGATGCCCTTGATTATCCGGCGAAATTCTGCGGCATGCACTATTTCCAGCCCGCCGACGTCACCCCCATCGTCGAGGTCGCCGCCGTGGCGCAAAGCGACCAAGCCACCATTGAAACGGCCCTGGGCCTGTTGCGCCAGGCCGGCAAACAGCCCATCGCGCTGTCGGAACCGGTCGACGGGCTGTTGATCAACCGCCTGCAGCAAGCCATCTATCACGAGGCCTATAGCCTGATCGACCGGGGTATCTGCACCGCCGCCGATATTGACCTGGCCGCCAAGCAGCTGCTGGGCCCGCGCATGAGCGTCACCGGCATGATCGAGCAAAAAGATATCTCCGGCCTGGACACCCACGCCCTGGCGCAGCGCGAATTGATCCCGACACTGCATCTCAGCCGGGATCCCAGCCCGGTGGTACAGAAGAAATATGCCGACGGAAACATCGGCGCGAAGACCGGCAAGGGCTTTTATGACTGGCGCGCGATGGATTTGCCCGACTACCAGAAAAAGACCGGCGCCCTGTTGAGCCAGATCCTCGAACTGTTGGACAGCGCCCGACCGCCAGGGCCACCGCCCGCCGATGACGACTAAACCGATAGAGGACGGTTTCCACCAGGTCGGGCTGCTGGAGCCGCGCTTTGCCGAGGTTCTGCGCCGCCATGGCGAACCACCCTCGCGCAAGCGGCCGGGCGGCTTCGAGACGGTGTTGAAAATCATCGTCCAGCAACAGGTCTCCATCGCCTCCGCCGATGCCATCTGGGGCCGGCTGCGCCGTGGTCTCGGCACGGTCAATCCAGGCGCCGTCATGGCACTTGATGAAGAAGCCTTGCGGGCCTTCGGTCTGTCCCGGCAAAAGGCGGCCTATGCCCGCAGCCTGGCCGAGGCGGTGGCGTCAGGCAGCTTGAACTTCCGCAAGCTGCGCGGCATGGCGGACGAAGCGGTGATCGCCGATCTGGTCCAGATCAAGGGCATTGGCCGCTGGACGGCGGAGGTCTATCTGCTCGGCGTTATGCAGCGGCCCGATATCTGGCCCGCCGCCGATGTCGCCCTGATGGAGGCGGCGCGCGACCTGCTTGGCCTGGCGGAGAGGCCCACGATCAAGCAGATGGGGCCCCTGGCCGAACCCTGGCGCCCCTACCGCACCTATGCCGCGCGCCTGTTATGGCTGCACTATCGCCACATCACCCGGCGCGAGACGGCGGGCTAAAACACGACACTTGGTATGTCCTCCATGCTTCAACCCTGCATTTGGTAATTTGCGCTGGCATAATCGCTGTCAAATTGCGAAAATCATCTGAGTCGCATGGTTGTCATGAGTTTGTGGTGAATTTTGACTGATTAAGGCAGGAAGGAAATGGAGGCCTCACTCGATCGTTGCCCCGCCCTGGTACTCAACGCTGATTATCAGCCGTTGAGCTATTACCCCTTGTCCCTGTGGTCCTGGCAGGAAGTGGTGAAGGCGGTGTTTCTCGAACGTGTACAGGTGCTCTCGGCCTATGACCGGATTATCCGCTCGCCCGGCTTCGCCATGGAACTGCCTTCGGTCGTCGCCCTGAAACGCTATATTCAGCCGGCGAAATATCCCGCTTTCACGCGCTTCAATCTGTTCCTGCGTGACCGGTTCGTCTGCCAGTATTGCGGCGCCAGCCATGATCTGACCTTCGACCATGTCATTCCACGCAGCCGGGGCGGTCGCACCACCTGGGAAAATGTCGTCGCCGCCTGCGCGCCGTGCAATCTGCGCAAAGGCGGGCGCATGCCAAAGGCCTGCGCCATGCATCCGCGCAGCGCGCCGCATCAGCCCACGGTGCGCCAGCTGCACGACAAGGGCCGGGCCTTTCCGCCCAACTATCTGCACGAATCCTGGAGCGATTTTCTCTACTGGGATACGGAGCTGGAAGCCTAGACCACGTTTACAGAACATGGACCCGTTTGACCGTGCTTCCCAGCTTCGTGGCTAGGCGAAGGTTGCCGCGCGTAGTCCCACTACGCGCTGCGCGAAACGCCTACCCGAATAACCTCCACACGCCATCAAACGGATCTATGTTCTGTAAACGTGGTCTAGTATTATCCGGCGATGAAAAGCCGGCTTCTCATCATCGTGCATACACCTTCACCGAATACCAAGCGGTTGTTCGACGCCGTGGTCGCGGGTGCCGGCGATAGCGGTGAGATCGAAATCGTTGCGCGCAGCCCGTTCGAGGCCGGGCCCGATGACGTGCTTGCGGCGGACGGCATCATCCTTGGAACCACGGAAAACCTGGGCTATATGAGCGGCGCCCTGAAGGATTTTTTCGACCGCAGCTATTATCCCTGCCTGGAAGAGACCCAAGGCACACCCTATTGCCTGTTCATCCGCGCCGGCCACGACGGCACGGGCACCAGGCGCGGTGTGGAGACCATCGTGACCGGTTTGCGCTGGCGCGCCGTGCAGGAACCGATCATTTTGCGTGGCGATTGGCGGGAAGACTTTGTCGAACAATGCCACGAGCTGGGCGCGGCAATGGCCGCCGGCCTGGAAGCCGGCATTTTTTAGGGCGGCAAATCCTTCAGTCTGTTGCGTCCCGGCGCAACGCTACTTAGATAGAGGCTAATACCAAGTTGCGGCGATAGAGACCCATATAGACGCTTTATGAAGGCTTTCGGGTAGGAGCGTGTTGCGCCGTGGTACCAGTACCACAAGCGGCGCGCGACGCCGCCGAAAGCCTTCATAAAGCGCCGAATTCGGTCATTTCAGGAGCCCCTCGGCGGCGTCGTGAAAGCTTGAAGGTACTGGTACCGCCAGCGCTTCCACTCCTACCCGAGGGGCTCCTGAAACGATCTATATGGGCCTCTATCACCGCAATTTGGTATAAGTCATAACGCTTGCCAGGAGGACGTCTGTATCATGTCGGAACTGCGAGATCTGCCGCCAGAGGAATTGCGCCGCCACGAAGGCGAATTGGTTGAAAGGCACAAGGCCCTGCGCGGCCGCAATCAGAATATCGACATGACCCGCGGCAAACCCTCGGCGGCGCAGCTGGACCTGAGCAACGGCTTGTTCGAAATGGTATCCGCCGACAATTATACCGGCGCGGATGGCGAGGACTACCGCAATTACGGCGCCCAATCGGGCATCCCCGAAGCCAAGGCGTTTTTCGCCGACGTTCTGGGCCTGCCGGTCGGAAATATTTTCATCGGCGGCAACTCGTCCCTGCAATTGATGTATGACGCGCTGTCACGGGCCATGCTGTTCGGTGTGCCCGGCGGCGATGGGCCATGGCGGGATGTTGAAGACGTCAGCTTTATCTGCCCCATTCCCGGCTATGACCGCCACTTCGCGGTTTGCGAAACATTGGGCGTCAGGATGATCCCGGTGGACCTGGCTGACGACGGCCCCGACATGGATGCGGTGGAGGCCCTGGTCGCGGACAATCCGGCCATCAAGGGCATCTGGTGCGTGCCGAAATATTCCAACCCCTCGGGCATCGTCTATTCGGCGGAGGTCAGCCGGCGACTGGCGGAAATGAAGACGGCGGCGCCGGACTTCCGGATTTTCTGGGACAACGCCTATGCCTTCCATAATTTCGAAGGTGAGCTGGCCGAAATAGACGACATCCTGGCGCTCTCCGCACAGGCCGGCAACCCGGACCGCCCCTTGCTGTTCGCCTCG
The DNA here is from genome assembly GCA_964590195.1 of uncultured Rhodospirillaceae bacterium. Classification (GTDB taxonomy): domain Bacteria; phylum Pseudomonadota; class Alphaproteobacteria. Next base: position 12,777 of record CAZPWJ010000118.1, read on the forward strand.
ACCTCGAAAGTGACTCTGCCGGGCGCCGGCGTCGCGGTGATCGCGGGCTCCAGCGCGAACATGGACGACATCCTGCGCCATACCGCCATTGCCACCATCGGCCATGACAAGCTGAACCAACTGCGTCACGTGCGTTTCTTTGGCGACGCCGATGGCCTGAAGCAGCACATGGCCAAACATGGCGAACTGCTGCAGCCCAAATTCAAGGCCGTGAGCGATGCCCTGCAAGGTGCTTTCGGCGGCAGGGACATGGTGCAATGGAACGCGCCTAAGGGCGGTTATTTCGTCAGCGTCGACCTGTTGGACGGCTGCGCATCGGAAACGGTGCGCCTGGCCGAGGCAGCCGGCGTGAAACTGACGCCGGCGGGATCATGCCACCCTTATGGCGACGATCCGCACGACCGCACACTCAGGTTGGCGCCAACCTTTCCAACCCTGGGCGAGGTCACCCAGGCCATGGAAGTCTTCTGCGTCAGCGCCGAACTGGCTTGTACGAGGAAGCTTTTGTCTGACGGCTAGGCCATTTTCGATTTTCATCGAATCGCCAAGCCACCCGCTTCCCCTTCCCGGCCACCCATTAATGGTACCC